>NZ_JBMPPO010000002.1:0-470645 GCF_049339425.1 Luteimonas dalianensis
CCCCCCCCCCCCCCCCCCCCCCCCCCCCCCCCCCCCCCCCCCCCCCCCCCCCCCCCCCCCCCCCCCCCTCCCCATCCCCCCGCCACGAGCAGGACGCGGGCGAAGTTGCGCTTGCCGACCTGCAGGACGCCTTCGAAGCCGGGCTGCAGGACGAGGCTGGCATCCTCGACCACCGCGCCGTCCACCCGCACCGCGCGCTCCTTGAGCTTGCGGTTGGCCTCCGAATTGCTCGGGGTGATGCCGGCGGCGGTCAGCAGCGCGGCGATGCGCAGGCCTTCGGCCGGGATCGCGACTTCCTGCAGCGGCAGCAGCGAGGTGTCGCCCTGCCCGGTCACGGCCGCGTGCCAGCCGGCGATGGCGGTCTCGGCCGCGGCGGCGTCGTGGAAGCGGGTGGCCAGCTCGCGCGCCAGGCGCAGCTTCACTTCGCGCGGGTTGAGCGTGCCGGCGGCGACGTCGGCCTTGAGCCTGGCCGCCTCGTCGATCCCGATATCGAAGCTCAGCAGCTCGATCCAGTCCCACATCAGCTCGTCGCCGATCTTCATCGTCTTGTTGACGAAGTCGATGGCCGGGTCGGTGACGCCGATGTAGTTGCCCAGCGACTTGGACATCTTGTTGACCCCGTCCAGGCCCACCAGCAGCGGCATGGTCAGCACGATCTGCGGCTTCTGCCCGTGCTGCTCCTGCAGCGCGCGGCCCATGAGCAGGTTGAACTTCTGGTCGGTGCCGCCCAGCTCGACGTCGGCCTTGAGCGCGACCGAGTCGTAGCCCTGCACCAGCGGGTAGAGGAATTCATGAATGGCGATCGGCTGCTGGGCTCCGTAGCGCTTGGCGAAGTCGTCGCGCTCGAGCATCCGCGCCACGGTATGGCTGGACGCCAGCCGGATCATGTCGGCCGCGCCCATCTGCCCGAACCACTCCGAGTTGAACCGCACCTCGGTGCGCTCCGGATCGAGCACCTTGAACACCTGCGCCTTGTAGGTCTCGGCGTTGGCCAGCACCTCGTCGCGGGTCAGCGGCTTGCGGGTGGCGCTCTTGCCCGACGGGTCGCCGATCATGCCGGTGAAGTCGCCGATCAGGAACACCGCGGTATGCCCCAGATCCTGGAACTGCCGCATCTTGTTGAGCAGCACCGTATGGCCCAGGTGCAGGTCGGGCGCGGTGGGGTCGAAGCCGGCCTTGATCCGCAGCGGGCGGCCTTCGGCCAGGCGCGCGGCCAGCTCGTCGGTCTTGAGGATTTCGTCGGCGCCGCGGGCGATCAGGTCCAGGGCCTCGCGGGCGGTGTCGGCGTGGGTCACGGTGGGCGGTCCAGGGGCTGGGCGGCGACGTTGAAACGTGACCGCGGTCGAATGGGTTAATGCGATTCTAACGTTTGTGGCGGCGCGAAAATGCCTGATGGGTCAATCATTTGACGCGATCACCTCACGTCTTTATCGTACCTCGCTGACGAGTCCTTCACTCGAGCCCGGATCGAACATGACGTCCCAAGACCCCGCCTCCGCAACGGAGCGCAACCGTCTCGTCCGTCTCTCCAACCTCGACCACGTGGCCGCCGGCGAATCCCGGTCGGCGCAGGCGGCTGCCGCCGCGCCGCGCGGGTTCAACGGCCGCTGGACGCGCCGCCAGTGGGCGCAGGCCAGCCTGCTGGGAACCACCGCGGCGCTGGTGTGCGCGCTGGTGCCGGGCTTTTCCAGCGCGATGCAGGTGCACGACGGCCAGGCGCACATGTCGACCATGGCCCTGGTGCTGCCGCCGGCCCCGGTGCGCGAGGAGGCCGTGCCGGCCAGCCGCTGGGAGCTGGTGACGGTGGAATCGGGCCAGACCCTGGGCGAGATCTTCGCCAGCCAGGGCGTGTCCACCGCGGTGATGAACAGGATCCTGCAGACGCCTTCGGCCAGCACCACCCTGGCCCGGATCCGTCCGGGCACCGAGCTGGGCTTTGAAATCGACACCGCCGACGGCAGCCTGCTGGGCTTCCGCTTCGACCGCAGCCAGACCGAGCGCGTGGAGCTGGCCGTGGCCGGTGACACCATCACCGAGCAGGTGATCGAACGGCCGGTCGAGGTCCACACCTCGGTGGTCAGCGGCGAGATCCGCAACTCGCTGTTCGGCTCCGCCCGCCAGGCCGGCCTGTCGCACGGCGCGATCGCCACCCTGACCGACCGCATCTTCCAGTACGACATCGACTTCTCCCGCCAGATCCAGCCCGGCGACCGCTACAGCGTGCTCATCGAGGAGCTCTGGCGCGAAGGCGAGCGCGTGGGCAGCGGCGAAGTGGTGGCCGCCACCTTCACCACCGGCGGCAAGACCTTCACCGGCTTCCGCTTCGAGCACGAAGGCAAGGTCGAGTACTACAACGCCGAGGGGCGCCCGCTCAAGGGCAGCTTCATCCGCACGCCGATCCAGTTCGCGCGCCTGAGCTCGCGCTTTGGCAACCGCCGGCACCCGATCCTGGGCACGATGCGCCTGCACGCAGGGGTCGACTACGCCGCCCGCACCGGCACCCCGATCATGGCCGCCGGCGACGCACGGGTGCAGTTCCGCGGCAGCCAGCGCGGCTACGGCAACACCGTGATCCTCGACCACGGCCGCGGCCACACCACCCTGTACGCGCACATGTCGCGCTTCGGCAGCTTCCGCCAGGGCGACCGCGTGTCGCAGGGCCAGGTCATCGGCTACGTCGGCGCCACCGGCCTGGCCACCGGCCCGCACCTGCACTACGAATTCCGGGTCAACGGCAAGCACCGCGACCCGCTCAAGGTCACCATGCCGCCGCCCGAGCCGCTCAAGGGCGAGGCGCTGGCCCGGTTCAAGGCCGAGACCGCGCCGACCCTGGCCCGGATCCAGCAGTACGAGCAGCTGCACTACGCACGGGCGGCAGGCGCCGCGCCCGCGATCGCGTCGTCGGATCCGGTACCGGCCGCCGACCGCGGCTGAACCACCGCGCGTGCGGCGGGTGCCGGCGGCGGCTACAGTGCTGCTCCCGCAGCGCACGCCTTGGCCATGTCCTTTCCGATCCCCACCGAACGCCACCTCTACCTGGGCCTGATTTCCGGCACCAGCGCCGATGGCATCGACGCGGCGCTGGTGGATTTCACCCAGCCCGATCATCCCGGGCTGCTGTTCGGCCGCACCTATGAATGGCCGCGGGCGCTGCGCCAGCGCCTGGTCGAGCTGGGCCAGCACGACGCCACCCTGCTGCTGGACGAGATCGGCGAGCTGGATGCGCGGATCGGCCGCGCCTTCGCCGACGCGGCCGCCGCGGCGCTGGCCGAAAGCGGCACCCCGGCTTCGGCCGTGGCCGCCATCGGCACCCACGGGCAGACCCTGCGCCACCGCCCGCGCGGGCGCCGTGGCGACGGCGCCTTCCCCTACACCCTGCAGGTCGGCGACCCGAGCCTGCTGGCCGAACGCAGCGGGATCGCGGTGGTGGCCGACCTGCGCCGCCGCGACGTGGCCGCCGGCGGCCACGGGGCGCCCCTGCTGCCGGCGCTGCACGCGGCCCTGCTGGCCCGCGGGGACGAGGCGCGGGCGGTGCTCAACCTGGGCGGGATCGCCAACCTCACCCTGCTGCCGCGCGGCGCCCCGGCCGACCCGACGCTGGTACGCGGCTTCGACACCGGCCCCGCCAACGGCCTGATGGACGCCTGGTGCCTGCGCCACACCGGCGAGGATTTCGACCGCGGAGGCGCCCTGGCCGCCAGCGGCCGGGTCGACGAGGCGCTGCTGGCGCGGCTGATGGCCGAGCCCTGGTTCTCCCAGCTGCCCCCCAAGTCCACCGGCCGCGACCAGTTCCACCTGGGCTGGATCGATGCGCACCTGGGCGGCAGCGAGTCGGCGCAGGACGTGCAGGCCACGCTGCTGGCGCTGACGGTGCGCACGGTGACCGGCGCCCTGCTGCACGCGATGCCCGCCGTCGAACGGCTGGTCGTCTGCGGCGGCGGGGTGCACAACCAGGTGCTGATGGCGGCGCTGGCCGCGGCCCTGCCCGGCTGCACGGTCGAGTCCAGCGCCGCCCACGGCCTGGATCCGGACTTCGTGGAAGCCATGGGGTTCGCCTGGCTGGCGCGGCAGACCGCCCTGGGCCTGCCGGGCAACCTGGCTTCGGTCACCGGCGCCGCCGGCCCGCGCATCCTCGGCGGCATCTACCCCGCCTGATCCGCTCCTACCGGCTGACCGTGGCGCGGCCGATCAGGGCGAAGCCAGGGTCGTCGGGTACCTGGCTGAGCGCCTCCAGCGCGGCCTGCAGCACGTCGGCCTCGCCGCCTTCGAAGTGCAGCTCGCCGCTGCCCTCGTAGGCGTGCAGGCCCTTTTCGAGCAGGTGCATGAGCGTGGTCGACAGATCCCAGCCGCAGCGCTTGGCGATCCGCTCGATGCGATCGAGCAGGACGTCGTCGATATTCCTGAGCATGATTTCGGTCATCGGTGATCAACCCCCCCTGCCTGCTCCGCTAAGCTGCCACAACGCGCGGCGGGCGGACAAGACAGGGCAAACCCGGGGTTGTTCAGCCGGGTCCGGAGCCGGACGTCTCCGCAGTGTCGTTTTCACCGGCCAGTCGCACCCGCGGATACAGCCAGAAGAACAGGAACACCGCCGGCACCGCCACCGCCGCGGTGATGATGAAGTAGACCGCGTAGCCCTCGGTGACCTCCACGATCCAGCCCGAGAAGAACCCCAGCACCTTGCCCGGCAGCATGATCAGCGAGGAGAACAGCGCGTACTGGGTGGCGGTGTAGCGCTGGTTCACCAGCGCCGACATGTAGGCCACCGCGGTGGTGCCGAGGAATCCCTGGGCCAGGTTCTCGCCGGAGATCACCATCGTCAGGCGGGGAATGCTGCCGTCGGCGCCGATCAGGCTCAGGTACAGCAGGTTGCTGGCCGCGCCCAGCGCGATCGCCACCAGCAGCGGCCAGCGGATGCCCCAGCGCGCCACCGCGATGCCGCCGAGGAACGCGCCGGCGATGCCCACCCAGATGCCGTAGACCTTGGTCACCGCGGCAATCTCGGTCAGGGTGTAGCCCTGGTCGAGGTAGAACGGGCCGATGATGCCGCCCACCAGCGCCTGGTCGGAGATCTTCATCGACAGGATGAACACCAGGATCACCAGCGCCATGCCGATGCCGAAGCGGCGGAAGAAGTCCGCGAACGGCTCCACCACGCCCTCCTTCAGCCCTTCCACCCAGCCCTGCACCCGCACCCGGGTCACGTCCGGCTCGGCGGCGAACAGGCACACCACCACCGGGATCACCATGAACGCGGCCATGATCCGGTACACGTTGGCCCAGCTGGTCTGGTCGGCCAGCAGCAGCGCCACCGCGCCCGACACGATCAGGGCAATGCGGTAGCCCAGCGAATAGGTCGCCACCAGCGCGCCCTGCTGGGACGGCGGCGCGATCTCCACCCGGTAGGCGTCCACCGCGATGTCCAGGGTGGCACCGGAGAACGCCACCAGCAGGGTCAGCCAGACGAACAGCGCCAGCTGGCCCGGGGCGACCGCCGCCATCGCCAGCAGCCCCACGATCACCGCGCCCATCGCCAGCAGCAGCCAGCCGCGGCGCTGGCCGAAGCGGCCGAGCACGGGCAGCCGCCAGCGATCCACCAGCGGCGCCCACAGGAACTTGAACGAATACGCCATGCCGGCGCTGGCGATCATGGTGATCTCGCGCAGCTGGATGCCGCCCTCGCGCAGCCAGTAGGCCAGGGTGCCGGCCACCAGCAGGAACGGCAGCCCGGAGGCGAAGCCGAAGAAGAACATCGTCGCCGCCGACGGCTGCGCGAACGCCTTCCAGACCGAAGGCTTCGCGGCTTTTGTCGCGCCCATCAGGCGTAGTCCACCGTATAGGGCGCGTGGTCGGAGAACCGCGGCTCGCGCAGGATCGAACAGCCGCGCAGGCGCTCACGCAGCGACGGCGTCACCAGCTGGTAGTCGAGCCGCCAGCCGACGTTGTTGGCCCGGGCCTGGCCGCGGTTCGACCACCAGGTGTACTCGACCGCGTCGGGCCTGAGCGCGCGGAAGGTATCGACCCAGCCGGTCTCCGGCTGCGGCGAGCCGTCGCCGCAGGCGTCGGCGATCTGGCCGTTGAGCCAGGCCCGCTCGGGCGGCAGGCAGCCGGAGTTCTTCTGGTTCGACGTCCAGTTCTTGATGTCGTTGCGCGCGCGCACGATGTTCCAGTCCCCGCACAGCACGTAGTCGCGGCCGCTGGCCAGCCACTCGTCCAGGATCGGCCGCAGCCACTCCATCATTTCGAACTTGAAGCCCTGGCGGATCTCGCCCGAGGAGCCCGAGGGAATGTAGAACGAGACCACCGAGAGGTTGCCGAAGCGCGCCTCGATGTAGCGCCCCTCCTCGTCGAACGGCTCCCAGCCCAGGCCGGTGCGCAGCTCGTCGGGCTCGCGGCGGCTGTAGATCGCCACCCCGCTGTAGCCCTTCTTCGTGGTCGCGTCGCGGAAGGCGACGTGATAGCCGGGCGGGCGGAACTCCTCGCCGGCGAGCTGGTGTTCCTGGGCCTTGGTCTCCTGCACGCACAGGATGTCGGCATCCTGTTGGCCGAACCAGTCGAAAAACCCTTTTCTGGCCGCCGAACGGATGCCGTTGGCGTTGAAGCTGATGATGCGCATTGACTACCGGGAAAGGCGGACGGCGCGGCAAGGTTACCTCACCGCGCCCGCCCGCTCCCAGCCGCCACCCGGTTACCGCTCCGGGTGCGGCGTGTCGGCCGTGCTCGGCGGCAGGATCGGGTACTCCACCTCCGGCTGGCGCCCGGTCAGGGTGCGCAGGAAGGCGGCGATCTTGACCGCCTCGTCCTCGCTGATGTCGCGGCCAAGCTGCGAGGTGCCCATGATCGCCACCGCCTCCTCCAGGCTCCAGACCTGGCCGGAGTGGAAGTACGGCGCGGTCAGGGCCACGTTGCGCAGCGGCGAGGCGCGGAACACGTACTCGTCGGTGGCGGTGGCGGTGACCTCGAACCGGCCCTTGTCGCCCTCGGGCAGGATTTCCCCGCCCGGGCGCTCGAGCACGCCGAACGGGAAGTAGCTCTGGCCGCCGAAGTTGACGCCGTTGTGGCACGAAGCGCAGCCGGTTTCGAAGAACAGCTGCAGGCCCTCGACCTCGGTGGCGGTCATGGCGCTGTCGTCGCCTTCGATCCAGCGGTCGAACGGCGCATCGGGCGTGACCAGGGTGGTCTCGAACGCCTCCAGCGCGATGGTGACGTCATCGAAGGTGATGCCGCCCGACTCCGGGAACGCTTCGCCGAACAGCTCCACGTACTGCGGGATGCTCGACAGCGTCTGGACCACCAGCTCCGGAGTGCTGTTCATTTCCACGCTGGCCTGCACCGGGCCGCCGGCCTGCTCGGCCAGGTCGGAGGCGCGGCCGTCCCAGAACTGGGCGGCGTTGAACACGGCGTTGAACACGGTCGGCGAGTTGCGCGGGCCGCGCTGCCAGCCGTGGCCGATCGAGGCCGGCACGTTGTCGGCGCCGCCGGTGCCGATGCTGTGGCAGGTGTTGCAGGTGATGACGTGGCTGCGCGACAGGCGCGGCTCGAAGAACAGCATCCGGCCCAGCTCCACCCGCTCGGCGGTGACCGGGCGGCCGCTGACTTCGGTGGGCGCGTCGGGAATGCTGCCGAACAGGGACGCGGCGGTCTGGCGCAGGGTGCCGTCGGCACCGGCATCCGGCGCGGGCGCGCTGCCAGCCGAGCTGTCGGCCGGTGCCGGCGTCTGGACGGCCACGCCGCCGGCCGGCGTCTGCACCGCTGCGGGCGCGCTGTCGTCCTGCACCGGGCGGGTGTCGCCCGCGCTGTCACTGTCACCGGGCGCGCACGCCACGCCGCCCAGCGCAAGCGCGGCCACCGCGCCTGCCATCAAACCGGTTTTCCATCGCGTGCCCATTCCTTGCTCCCGCATGTCCTCGCGGCCCATGATCAAGTGCCGGGGCGGCGCAGGCATTGCGTACGATCAATGCGGCTCCCCGGGTCGCGGCCCAACCTTACCGCGCCAAAGTGAACGTTGTGCGCAGGCCGCGGCCGCCGCCGGTGCCGTACCATGCCCATCCCGCCCGCACGCGCAGCGCCGCGCCCGACTCGATGACCGACCACCGCACCCGCTTCCTGCAGCTCGCCCTGGAAGCCGAAGCGCTGCGCTTCGGCGAATTCGTGCTCAAGTCCGGGCGCACCAGCCCGTATTTCTTCAACGCCGGCCGGTTCGATTCCGGCGCCCGCCTGGCCGGCCTGGCGGCCTGCTACGCCGACGCGCTGGAAGAGGCGGGCACGCAGTTCGACCTGCTGTTCGGCCCGGCCTACAAGGGCATCCCTCTGGCCACCGCGCTGGCCTGCGAGCTGGCCCGCCGCGGCCGCGACCTGCCCGTGGCCTTCGACCGCAAGGAGGCCAAGGCCCACGGCGAGGGCGGCAGCCTGATCGGCGCGCCGATGGCCGGGCGCCGGGTGCTGGTGGTGGACGACGTGATCACCGCCGGTACCGCGGTGCGCCACGCGCTGGGGCTGATCACCGCGGCCGGCGGCACCGCGGCCGGAATCGTGATCGCGCTCGATCGCCAGGAGGTGGTGGATGCGTCCGCCACCCCGCGGCGCTCGGCCGCGCAGGCGGTGGCCGCGGACAACGCGATCCCGGTGGTCGCGGTGGCCGGTCTTGACGATCTGCTTGCGTTCACCTCCAAAAACGTGAAACTGTCGGAAGAGCAGGCCCGCCTGCGCGACTACCGCGGGCGTTACGGGGCCGGCTGAACGGGCGCATTCGACCGGCCGGGGGGACGGGGACGATGATGAAGACCATGGTCGGGATTGGCTGCATCGCGCTGCTGCTGGCGCCCGCGCTGGCATCGGCCCAGCGCGAGGGCGAGCGCCGCCTGTATTGCTGGGAGGAAGGCGGCCGCAAGATCTGCGGCGACGCCCTGCCCGCCTCGGCGGTGGACGCCGCGCGCACCGAGATCAGCGCCGCCACCGGCGCGGTTCGCGAGCGGGTCGGGCGCGCGCTGACCGACGAGGAGCGCGCCGAGGCCGAGGCCGAGGCCCGGCACGCTGCCGAACTGGCCGAAGCCGAAGCCGCCGCGCGCCGCCGCGACGTGGCGATGGTGGAGTCCTACGCCACCGAGGCCGACCTGGAGCGCGCTTACGACAACCGCATCATCCTCATCGACGAGTCGATCAAGACCTCGCGGATGGGCGTGGCCAACCTGCGCATGAGCCTGCTCACCCAGCTGCGCCAGGCGGCGGAAACCGAGCTGCACGAGAACGCGGTGGGCAAGCCGCTGCTCGAGAACATCACCCGCCAGCACGCCGACCTGATGCGCCAGCAGCAGATCCTGGAGCAGCAGCTGCGCGAGCGCGAGGAGCTGGACGCCAGCCTGCAGGAAGCGCGCGAACGCTACCGCAGCCTCACCGCCGGGCGCGGCGACGGCTGACACCGTTCGTTCACCCTCCGCCCACCCGGGCTGCGTTAAGACTGGGGCGCGGCGGGGCGCAAAGGGGGTTCCGCCATCCGTCACAGGAAGGAGGGAATCCGATGGATCCGAGCACATTCTCGAGCCAGCTTGAAACAAGCCTTGGCCAGTACCTGCCCATGGTGCTGGGCGCGATCGCCATCCTCGTCGTCGGTCTGCTCATCGCCCTGGCGGTGCGCGCGCTGATCCGCAACGGCCTGGGCCGGCTGCGACTGAACGAACGCATCAACAGCCAGGCCGGCGGGCCGGCGGTGAGCAAGCTCGACGTGGTGGCCATCGCGGCGTCGATCGGCTTCTGGTTCATCATCATCATCACCCTGATCGGGGTCTTCAGCGTGCTCCGCTTCGACGGCCTGTACGCGCCGTTCTCGGCGCTGGTGGCCGAGGTGATGCTGTACCTGCCGCGGATCGTGCTGGCCGGCATCCTGGCGCTGGTGGCGTGGCTGCTGGCCACGGTGCTGCGGGCCGGGATGAACCGGGTCATGGCTGCAGGACACTGGGACGAGAAGCTGTCCGACTCGGCCGGGGTCAAGCCGATTTCCTCGGTGCTGGGCAACGTCGTCTACTGGCTGGTGCTGCTGCTGTTCCTGCCGGCCATCGTCGGCGCGCTGCGCATCGACGGGCTGATGGCGCCGCTGACCACCATGACCAGCCAGTTCGCCGCGGCCCTGCCCAACATCTTCGCCGCGGTGGTGATCGGCGTGGTCGGCTGGCTGATCGCCAAGGTGCTGCGCGGGCTGGTGACCAACCTGCTCCAAGCCGCCGGCGTCGACCGCTTCAGCAACCGCGAGCACCTGACCGAAGGCGTCAGCCTGTCGAAGCTGGGCGGCACCGTGGTGTTCATCCTGGTGATCGTGCCGACCCTGATCGCGGCGCTGGATGCGCTGGCCATCCGGGCCATCTCCGATCCGGCCGGCAACATGCTGAACATGTTCCTGGCGGCGGTGCCCAACATCCTGGCGGCGGCGCTGATCCTGCTGCTGGCGTGGTTCGTGGGGCGGTTCGTGTCCGGCCTGATCACCCGGCTGCTGGCCAACCTGGGCTTTGACCGGGTGCCCGAGCGGCTGGGCATGGGCCACGTGTTCGAGCGTCCGGGGGCCGCCGCGCTGCCGGACACGCCGACGGGAACCGAGCCGGGCGGCGACGCCCCGGCGGCGCCCGGCCCCGGCCCGGCGGTCACCACGACGCAGCCTTCCGGCACCAGCCTGTCGGCCTTCGCCGGCCAGGTGGCGCTGTTCTTCATCATGCTGTTTGCCACCGTGGAAGCCGCGCACCGGCTCGGCTTCACCGGCGTGCGTGACCTGCTGGCCACCTTCATCGCCTTCGGCGGCGACGTGCTGCTTGGGGCGGCGATCCTGGTAATCGGCTACTGGCTGGCCGATCTGGCGGCGCGTGCGATCCAGCGCGCCAACCCGGACGGGCGCGCCGGCCTGGCGCGGATCGCGCGGGTTGCGATCCTGGGCCTGGTGCTGGCCATGGGCCTGCGCGCGATGGGCATCGCCGACGACATCGTCAACCTGGCCTTCGGCCTGGTGCTGGGCGCGGTGGCCGTGGCCACGGCCCTGGCCTTCGGCCTGGGCGGGCGCGAGGCCGCCGGCCGGGTCACCGACCGCTGGGCCCGCGAGTACCTGGAGCGCCGCGACCGCGACGGGCCCGGGGCGTAACGCTCCCCGCTCCGCGGTACAACACAGCGGCCCGCTTCGGCGGGCCGTTGCCGTTGCGGATCAGGCCTTGCGCACGAATTCGGACTTCAGGCCCATCGCGCCGATGCCGTCGACCTTGCAGTCGATGTCGTGGTCGCCATCGACCAGGCGGATGCCGCGTACCTTGGTGCCGGCCTTGACCACGGTGGAGGAGCCTTTCACCTTCAGATCCTTGATCACGATGACGCTGTCGCCGTCGGCCAGCGGGTTGCCGTTGGCGTCGCGCACCACGGCGGCCTCTGCGGCCGCGGCCGCTTCCGCCTGCGCCTCGCCGGGCGACCACTCATGGCCGCACTCGGGGCAGACCAGCAGGTTGCGGTCTTCGTAGGCGTAGCTGGAACCGCACTGCGGGCAGTCGGGAAGGGCGCTCATCATGGGCCTCGCATTCAGGAACGGCCCCCATTGTCCCATCCCGGGCGGATTCATTCCGGATCCGGCGGCGGCAGCGCGTGGCGCACCCGCAGGAAGCGCGGAAAGCGCGGCACCCCGTTGCCGGTCAGGCCGTTGAAGCGATAGGTGACGTGGGTGCCGACCGGCGGCGGGCTGGCGCGCAGCGCATCGGTCAATCCGCTGCCGATGCGAAAGCGCAGCCCGTCGGGCCGCTCCACCACCAGCGCGCCGGTCATGCCCGCGTACTTGCCGCGCCCGGGGGTATGCCCGACCACCCGCGCCTCGGCATCGTCGAACGGCTTGAGCTTGAGCACGTCGCCGCTGCGCCCGGCGCGGTAGCGGGCCTCGCGGTGGTGCAGCATCAGGCCCTCGCCGCCGGCATCGACCACCGCCCGCATCCGCGCATCCAGCTCCTCCCGGCCGGCCACCCGGCGCTGCTCCACCGTCCGCAGCCACGGCACGTTGGCAGCCGCCAGCAGCGCGCGCATTGCCGTCACGCGCCGGCCGAAGCCGCCCTCGTGCGCGGGCAGGTCGAACACCATGAAGCGCATCTCCCGCCAGCCGGGGTGGTCGCCGCCCGCGGTGCGGGCGATGCCGCTGGCCTCCTCGAAGCGCCCGCGTCCCAGCCACAGCTCGCCGTCCATCGGCACCCGCGGCCAGCCGGCGGTGAACCACTCCGGCGCCTGGATCCGGTGACCGTTGCGGGTCTGCAGCGCCTGGCCATCCCAGTGGCCGCGCACGCCGTCGAGCTTCTCGCTCACGAAGTAGTCGGCAACCTGGATCCCGTCCCGGTAATCGGTGGCCAGCATGAGCCGCGGCGGCGCCGCGAACGCCGGCGCGCACAGCACCAGCGCCAGCAGCAGGACAATGAACGTGCGCATGACCCGTCCCTGGGCAGTGGAAGACGGATCCAGCATCCTCCACGCACGATCCCGGAACCATCAGGCATCCACTGACCGGCGCGTAGGACTGCGCGCGCCCACCGGGTCAGAACGGCAGCTCAAGCTCCGGATCGATGGCGTGGATCTGCTCGCGGAACAGGGCCTGGATGCGCTCCAGCGCGGCCTGGTCGTCGGCGTCGAAGCGCAGCACCAGCACCGGGGTGGTGTTGGAGGCGCGCACCAGGCCCCAGCCGTCGTTCCAGTCCGCGCGCACGCCGTCGATGGTCGACAGGCGCGCGCCCTCCAGCTCGGCGCCGGCCTGGAAGCGTTCGACGAAGGCGTGAGGATTCTCGTCCGGCGCCGGCACCTTGATCTCCGGGGTGGCCACGCCGGTGGGCAGCGCGCTGAGGACTTCGGTGGGCGTCTCGTCGCGCGCGGCCAGGATCTCCAGCAGCCGGGCGGCGGCATAGATGCCGTCGTCGAAGCCGTACCAGCGCTCGGCGAAGAAGAAGTGGCCGCTCATCTCGCCGGCCAGCTCGGCCTCGACCTCGCGCATCTTGGCCTTGATCAGCGAGTGCCCGGTCTTCCACATCAGCGGGCTGCCGCCGTGGCGCAGGATGTGCCCGGGCAGGCGCCCGGTGCACTTGACGTCGTAGACGATCACCGCGCCCGGGTTGCGCTCGAGCACGTCGGCGGCGAACAGCATCAGCAGGCGGTCGGGGAAGATGTTCTCGCCGTCCTTGGTCACCACGCCCAGGCGGTCGCCGTCGCCGTCGAAGGCCAGGCCCAGGTCGGCGTCCAGCCGCTGCACCATGTTGATCAGGTCTTCCAGGTTCTCCGGCTCGCTGGGGTCGGGATGGTGGTTGGGGAACTCGCCGTCGATCTCGCAGTACAGCGGCACCACTTCGCAGCCGATCGCCTCCAGCACCCGCGGGCCGATCTCGCCGGCCACGCCGTTGCCGGCGTCCACCACCACCTTCAGCGCGCGCTCGGTCTGCACGTCGCCGGCGATGCGGTCGACGTAGTCCTCGCCGATGTCGCGCTCGCTCAGCCCACCCGGCGCATCTGCCCTGTACAGGCGATCCTCGGCGATGCGCGCGTGCAGGTCGGTGATGGCGTCGCCCGACAGGGTCTCGCCGCCGACCACGATCTTGAAGCCGTTGTAGTCGGGCGGGTTGTGGCTGCCGGTGACCGACACGCAGCAGCCGGTGCGCAGGTGGAAGGCGCCGAAGTACACCACCGGGGTGGGCGCCATGCCGATGTCGATCACGTTGCGGCCGGCCTTGCGCAGGCCCTCGGTGAGCCCGGCGACCATGTCCGGGCCGGACAGGCGGCCGTCGCGGCCGACGACGATGTCGGTCAGATCCTGCTCCTTCATCAGCGAGCCGATGGCCTGGCCGATGAGCTCGGCCACGCCGGTATCCAGCGACTTGCCGACCACGCCGCGGATGTCGTAGGCGCGGAAGATGCCCGCGTCGATCCTGACCGCCGGTGCCCTGGCCTCGGCCACCGCCGGCGCGGGCGTCTCCGGATCCGGCTCGGCTTCCAGCGCCTGGACGAGGGTGGGCGCCTGCTCCTCGACGGCGTCCTGCGTGCGCATCAGCCTGGGCAGCACCCGCCACACCACCCAGGCCGCGAACAGCAGGCCCAGGGCGACCATCAGCGGCGCCAGCCCGCGCAGGCCGAACGGCGCGCCCGGCGCGGCCGGGGCCGCGGCCACCACCCGCATGCCGGTGCCGGCAACCGGCATCGACATCCGCTCGGCCGCCTCCACGTACTCGGTGTTGCCGCGCTCGAGCAGGGTCACCCCGCCCTGGCGCAGGGCCAGGTACATGTCGGATTCGTCGATCGACGCCTGCTCAGTGGCCAGCGTGGCGCGCGACAGCGGCAGGCGCACGAACGCGGCGCCCACCAGCACGCCGTCCTCGCGCGCCGGCGCCGCCAGCGCCAGCCGCGGGGCGTCGTTCTCGCGGATCACCCATGCCACCGGCTTGTCCTCCACCAGCGCCGCCTCCAGCACCGCGGCGCGGCCGAAGCCGCTCTCGCCCAGCCCCGCGTACACGCTCTCCAGGCTCGGCCCGTAGACCGCCAGCTCCTCCAGGTTCGGCCAGTCAGCGGCCATCGCCGCCGAAGCAGCTTCCAGTTCGCCGGCGGCCAGCGCGGTGCGCACCGCGGGGGCGGCCAGCCGCTCGGTGAGCCGTTCGATCTCGGTACCGACGCTGTGCGCGGTGGCCTGGGCGACGCCGTCGCGGGCCTGCTCCAGCGCGCCGCGGCGGCTTTCGTCCTGCAGCTGCTGCCAGCCGCTCCAGGCCAGCCACAGCGCCAGCAATGCCAGCGCCAGCGCCAACAGCGGCATTGCCGGCCGCAGCTGCGCCAGCAGCTGGCGCGTCCTGTCTGTCTGCTTCTCGTTCATGTCCTTGTCCCCCCCGGTCAGCGGCGTCCGGTATGGCCGAATCCTCCGGCCCCACGCGCGCTCTCGGCGAAAGTATCCACTACTTCAAGGCGGGCACGCACGATCGGCAGCAACACCAGCTGCGCGATGCGCTCGCCCGGCTCGATGACGTAGGCCTGCCTGCCGCGGTTCCAGGCGCTGATCATCAGCGGCCCCTGGTAGTCGGCGTCGATCAGCCCGGTACCGTTGCCCAGCACGATGCCGTGCTTGTGGCCCAGCCCCGAGCGCGGCAGCACCACCGCGCACAGGCCCGGCTCGGCGACGTGGATCGCAAGCCCCGACGGGATCAGCGCCGCGTCGCCGGGCTGCAGCGCCAGCGGCTCGTCCAGCGCGGCGCGCAGGTCGAGGCCGGCGCTGGCCTCGGTGGCGTAGGCGGGCAGCGGCCATTCATCGGAATAGCGCGGATCAAGCGTCCTGACCTGCAGGGTGTGGTGCATGCCGGTGGGTGTCCTATGCGAGGCGTTGGGCGGCCAGGTCGAGCAGTTCGCCCGCCAGCCGGGTCTTGGGGCCGGGGCCGAGTTCGCTTGCGCCGCCGGGCCAGTACACCGACAGCGCGTTGTCGTCGCTCTCGAAGCCGCTGCCTTCCACGCCCACCCGGTTGGCGGCGATCATGTCCAGGCGCTTGGCTTCCAGCTTGCCGCGGGCGTGGCGCGCCACGTCGGTGGTCTCGGCGGCAAAGCCCACCACCAGCCGCGGGCGCAGCGCGTGCGCGGCCACTTCGGCCAGGATGTCGGCGGTGGGCACCAGCTCGATGGCCATGGTGCCGGCGCCCTTCTTGATCTTCTGCGCTGCGGTGGTGGCCGGGGTGTAGTCGGCAACGGCGGCGGCGGAGACGTAGACGTCCGCCGGCAGCGCGGCCAGCACCGCTTCGCGCATCTGCGCGGCCGAGCGCACGTCGATGCGCTCCACGCCCGCCGGTGTTTCCAGCGACACCGGGCCGGCCACCAGGATCACCTGCGCGCCGCGGGCGGCGGCCGCGGCGGCCACCGCGAAGCCCATCTTGCCGCTGCTGCGGTTGCCGATGAACCGCACCGGGTCGATGTCTTCATAGGTGGGGCCGGCGCTGACCAGCACCCGCTTGCCCGACAGCGCGCTGCTCACTTGCCCAACGCCGCAAGGATCGCCATCGGCTCCACCAGCCGGCCCGGGCCGGATTCCCCCTCGGCCAGCGGGCCGTCATCCGGGCCCACCACCTGTACTCCGCGCTCCTGCAGCAGCGCCACGTTGGCGCGGGTGGCGGCGTGGCGCCACATGCGGTGGTTCATGGCCGGGGCGATGGTCAGCGGCGCTTCGCTGGCCAGGCACAGGGTGGTGACCAGGTCGTTGGCGAAGCCGTGGGCCAGGCGCGCGATCAGGTTGGCGGTGGCCGGGGCGACCACGATGCGGTCGGCCCAGCCGGCCAGTTCAAGATGACCCATCGAGGCTTCGGCCTGGGCATCCCACAGCGAGGTGCGCACCGCTTCGGCGGACAGGGCCTGGAAGCTGGTGGGGCTGACGAAGCGCTGCGCGCTGTCGGTCATCGCCACCCGCACCGCGGCGCCGGCATCGCGCAGGCGGCGCACCAGCTCGCAGGCCTTGTAGGCGGCGATGCCGCCGCCCACGCACACCAGGACGCGCTTGTCGTGCAGGTTGGCGGCCGGCTGCTGCATCGGGTCGGAATACTCCTACGGCGGATCCGCGTGACAGCTTACCCGAAGCAGCGGACTTGCCCGGCTGCGCCGGCCCGGCCGGATCGGCGTCAATGGAGGCCGACGGAGCGGCGGCCGTCCGCCTCCAGCGGCCACGGTTCTCCCCTGACCTCACCGGCCTGGCCACCGGGCGGCCGCCCTTCGTCACTCCTCACTGCAAAGGACTGCAAGCGTGCGCATCCGTGACTGGCCCAGCGGCGAACGCCCCCGCGAAAAGCTCCTGGCCCGCGGCCCGGCGGTGCTCTCGGACGCCGAGCTGCTGGCGATCTTCCTGGGTTCGGGCACCCGCGGCCTGGACGCGGTGGCCAGCGCGCGCCGGCTGCTGGCCGAACACGGCCCGCTGCGCGCCCTGCTCGAACTGGGCCCGGCCGACATGGCCAGGCTGCCCGGGCTGGGCCCGGCGCGGGCCTCGCGGCTGGCCTCGGCGCTGGAGCTGTGCGACCGCTACCTGGCGGCGGGGCTGGAGCGCGGCGAGGCGCTGACCGATCCCAAGGCCGCCGGGATGTACTTCGCCCAGCGCCTGCGCAGCCATCCGCACGAGGTGTTCGCGGCGCTGTTCCTGGACACGCGGCACCGGGCGCTGGCGTTCGAGGAGCTGTTCCGCGGCACCATCGACGGCGCCGAGGTGCACCCGCGCGAGGTGGTGCGGCGGGCGCTGGCGCACAATGCGGCGGCGCTGATCGTGGGCCACAACCACCCCAGCGGCTGCCCGGAGCCCTCGGCCGCCGACCGCGCGGTCACCGCCCAGCTCAAGCAGGCGCTGGCGCTGGTGGACGTGCGCCTGCTGGATCATTTCGTGGTCGGCGACGGCGCGCCGGTGTCGCTGGCGATGCGCGGCTGGGTCTGAGCGGCCGCGCGCGCAGCCCGGGCCACGGCCCGCACGGGGCCTCGGATACAATGTGCGCGCCCCCCGGGATCCAAGATATTCGTGAAAACCAACCTGCGCGGCCTGGTCATCCAGGCCATCCACAGCCTGCGCGACGCGGGCACCCTGCCTGCCGACGCCGCCGTTCCCGATTTCGTGATCGAGCGCCCGCGCGACCGCGGCCACGGCGACTTTTCCACCAACGCGGCGATGCTGCTGGTCAAGGCGGCCAGCCAGGCCGGCGGGCGCACCAATCCGCGCGCGCTGGCGCAGGCACTGGTGGACGCGCTGCCGGCCAGCGACCTGGTCGCCGGCACCGAAATCGCGGGCCCCGGGTTCATCAACTTCCGCCTCACCGCCGGCGCCTGGCAGGAGCAGCTGCGGCTGGTGCATGCCCAAGGCGACGCCTACGGCCGCAACGACGGCGGCCAGGGCCGCGTGGCGGGCGTGGAGTACGTGTCCGCCAACCCCACCGGCCCGCTGCACGTCGGCCACGGCCGGGCGGGTGTGATCGGCGACTGCATCGCCCGCGTGCTGGCCGCCAACGGCTGGGACGTGAAGCGCGAGTTCTACTACAACGACGCCGGGGTGCAGATCGAGAACCTGGCCCGCTCGGTGCAGGCGCGCGCGCAGGGGCTCGCCCCCGATGACGCCGGCTGGCCGGAAGACGGCTACCGCGGCGACTACATCGCCGACGTCGCCCAGGCGTTCCTGAACAAGGCGACCGTGGAGGTCGAAGGCCAGGCGGTGGCCGCCGGCGGCGACGCGGGCGACATCGACGACATCCGCCGCTTCGCGGTGGCTTACCTGCGCAACGAGCAGAACCAGGACCTGGCCGCGTTCGGCGTGGCGTTCGACGTGTATTTCCTCGAGTCTTCCCTGTACGCCGACGGCAAGGTCGAGCAGACCGTGCGCAGGCTGGTGGAGGCGGGCCATGCCTATGAGGAAGGCGGCGCGCTGTGGCTGCGCACCACCGACTTCGGCGACGACAAGGACCGGGTGATGCGCAAGTCCGACGGCACGTACACGTATTTCGTGCCGGACGTGGCCTATCACCTGTCCAAGTGGGAACGCGGCTACGAGCGGGCGATCACCGAGCTGGGCGCCGACCACCACGGCTCGCTGGCGCGGGTGAAGGCCGGCCTGCAGGCGCTGGATGCGGGCATTCCGCAGGGCTATCCGGAATACGTGCTGCACCAGATGGTGACGGTGATGCGCGGCGGCGAGGAGGTGAAGCTGTCCAAGCGCGCCGGCAGCTACCTGACCCTGCGCGATCTGATCGAGGAAGCCGGGCGCGATGCGACGCGCTGGTTCCTGGTGGCGCGCAAGCCGGATTCGCAGCTGGTGTTCGACATCGACCTGGCGCGCAGCCAGTCGCTGGACAACCCGGTCTACTACGTCCAGCTCTCGCACGCGCGCATCTGCGGGCTGCTGCGCCAGCTGGAGGAACGCGGCATGGCGTTCGACCTGGACGACGGGCTGGCGCAGGAGCAGGACGTGGACAACGCCGCCGCACGCGAGCTGCTGGACGCGATCTCGCGCTGGCCGGAAACGGTGCAGGCGGCGGGCGAGCAGCTTGAACCGCACCTGGTCACCACTTACCTGCTGGAACTGGCACAGTCGTTCCAGACGTATTACAACGATCACCAGTTCCTGGTTGACGACGCCCGCGTGCGCAATGCGCGGCTGGCGATGGCCCTGGCCACCCGCCAGGTGCTGGCCAACGGGCTGGAGCTTGTGGGCGTGGCCGCCCCGGAGAGGATGTAGTCCAGATGGCAGTGAAGAAAGGCAGGTCGCAGGCGCGACGCAGCGGCGGCAACAGCGGCGGGCTTCCCGGCTGGGCGTGGATGGTGCTGGGCATCGTGATCACCCTGCTGGTGGTGCTGGCCGCGCCGCGGCTGCTCAAGTCCGACGGCGACGACGGCTTCTACCGCCCGCGCGCCAACCCCGACGCCACCCCGGCGGCGGCCACCGGCGCCGCCGACGAGGACGCGGCCCTGCCGGCCCCCGTTGCCCCGGCCGAAACCGCCTCCAGCGATCCCGACTACGACTTCTACACCCTGCTGCCGGGCCAGGAAGTGCCGATGACCGACGCCGAGCTGGAGGCCAGCGCCCAGGCCGAGCGGGAGCGCGAGCGGCGCCAGGCGCAGCAGCGCGAACAGGATGCGGCGCAGCTGGCCGAGCCGGAAGCACCACTGCCCTCGCCCACCCCGACGCCTGCCCAAAGCGCATCGCAGCCGGCAGCGACGGCCGCGGCCGCAGCCCCGGCCGACACCACCGCCCGCTACCTGCTGCAGGCCGGCTCGTTCAGCGCCTCGGGCGACGCCGAGGCGCTCAAGGCCCGGATCGCCCTGCTCGGCCTGGGCGCGCGGGTCGAGTCGGCCCAGGTGCAGGGCCGCACCGTGTACCGGGTGCGCATGGGCCCCTACGGCACCGCGTCGGAGCTGGCCGATGCCAAGGGCAAGCTCGAGGGCGGCGGCCTGGAAGCCCTTCCGATCAAGGTGCAGTAACCATTTTCCACGGCGAAGGAGCGCTGGACATGACCCCGAATTTCTTCCGCATGCTGCTGTGCCTGGGCCTGGTCGCAGCGGCGCCGGCCGCCGCAGCGGCCGGCCTGGACTGCGAGGCGCCCGGCAACTGGGCGCAGAAGACCGTATGCCAGAGCCGCGCGCTGGGCCAGACCCAGGCGCAGCTGGAAGCGCTGGCTGCCGACGCCCGCGCTCGCAGCCAGGATCCGGACGCATTCGACGGCGAACAGGCGGCCTGGGCGGCCGAGCGCCGCGACGCCTGCACCACCGTGCGCTGCCTGCAGACCAGCTACCGCAGCCGCATGGACGAGCTGCGCCTGCAGATCGCCGGCGGGCGGCCGCCGCTGCTCACGCCCGGCACCTACCACCGTCACGGCGGTGGCGGCGACGGCGACGGGCCGGTGGCGGCGCTGTGGATCGAAGTGACCGGCCACGACCGCTACCGCCTGCGCGTGCTGTCCAGCGAAGACGGCGCGCGGCCGGTGGAAGGCGAGTTCACCGAGCGCGTGGGCAGCGCCCGCTTCACCGCCCCCGGCTGCGCGTTCGACCTGGCCTTCGCGCCGGACGTGATCTCGCTGTCCGGCACCGCCGGCGAACTGTGCGACGCGGCCCTTGAAGGCAGCTACGTCCTGACAGCGCCGTAGGCGGGGCCGCGCGCCGGGCCGCCCGCAGCGGGCGAACCGCTAGACTGGGTGGATGGACAAAACCATCCTGATCACCGGCGCCACCGCCGGATTCGGCGCCGCCGCCGTCGCCCGCTTCCTCGACTCCGGCTGGCGGGTGATCGCCACCGGCCGCCGCGCCGAGCGCCTGCAGGCACTGGTCGATCGGCACGGCGGCGAACGCCTGCACACCGCCGCCTTCGACATCCGCGACGCGGACGCCATGGCCGCGGCGCTGGAGGCCCTCCCCGCCCCGTTCCGCGGCATCGACGTGCTGGTCAACAACGCCGGCCTGGCGCTGGGCACCGCGCCCGCCCAGCGCGCGGATCTGGCCCAGTGGCGGCAGATGATCGACACCAACGTGACCGCCCTGGCCACGCTCACCCACGCCTTGCTGCCGGCGCTCATCGAGCGGCGCGGGGCGGTCATCAACATCAGCTCGATCGCCGGCGTGCATCCCTACCCGGGCGGCAACGTCTACGGCGGCACCAAGGCCTTTGTCAGCCAGTTCTCGCTGGGCCTGCGCTCCGACCTGCACGGCACCGGCGTGCGGGTGACCAGCATCGAGCCGGGCATGGCCGAAACCGAGTTCACCCTGGTGCGCACCGGCGGCGACCAGGCCGCCTCGGACACCCTGTACGCGGGCGCCCGGCCGATGACCGCCGCCGACATCGCCGACGTCATCCACTACGTGGCCACCCTGCCCCCGCACCTGAACATCAACCGGCTGGAGATCATGCCGGTGAGCCAGTCGTTCGCGGGGTTCCAGGTGCACCGGGAAGGATGAGGCCCGCGGCGCAGGGGTCTGGCCGCGGCCCTGATGGCCCATTAAGGCAATAATGGCAAAAAAGGGTATATTGGCCTTTCCCAATGCGGAGAGTCCGCCATGTCCGCCACACTTCCCTACCCCCCCCTCGACGAACTGCCCCGCACCCCGGCCTCGGACGTCAAGAAGCTGGGCTGGCGCGGAGTGATGGACGCAGTGCGCCGCGAGGGCAAGGTGGTGGTGACCAACCACGACCGGCCCGAGGCGGTGATCCTGCCGGCGGAGGAGTACGACCGCCTGCTGGGGCTGCTGCGCGCCGCCGGCGAGAAGGATCGGGCCATGCTGGACGCCCTGCGGCGCAAGTACGACGAGCGCCTGGCCTGTCTGCAGGAACCGGGCGCGGGAGACAGGTTGGCGTCGATATTCGACCGGCCTCTTGACCTGGGCGGTCGTGTGATCGCTGGAAAAGGCTGACGGTGACCAGGCCCCGCCTCCTCGTCCTGGCGGGCGTCAACGGCGCCGGCAAGAGTTCGGTGGGCGGCGACACGCTGCGCCAGGCCGGGATGGCCTGGTTCAACCCGGACGACTACGCGCGCGACCTGCTCGACGCCTCCGGCTGCACCCAGACACAGGCCAATGCCCAGGCGTGGCAGGAAGGCATGCGCCGGCTGGAGGCAGCGATCACGGGCAGGCATGACCATGCCTTCGAAACCACCCTCGGCGGCAACACCATCCCCGCCAGGCTGCGCGAAGCCGCAGATACCCATGACCTCATGATCTGGTTCTGCGGACTGGACTCTCCAGAGCGCCACATCGCCCGCGTACGCCTGCGGGTGGCCGGCGGCGGCCATGACATCCCGGAGGCGAAGATCCGCGAACGTTGCGTCTCTTCCATCGCCAACCTGATCACCCTGCTGCCGCACCTGACCAGCCTGCAGGTGTACGACAACAGCACCGACGCCGCCCCCGGGACACCAGTCTCCAGCCCGCGCCTTCTGCTGCAGATGCACGCAGGCCGCATCGACTGGCCCACCGACGCGGACACGCTCGGGCACACGCCCGACTGGGCCAAGCCGATCATGGAAGCCGCGCTGACACAGGCCGGCGCACGCGGCTGAAGTCGCGGCGGCGCGTTGCGCGCCGCGTGCGACAGCCCTGATCAGGGTTCAGGAAAGGAACCGTTACTCGGTCGGCTTGCCGTCGTAGTGGTCGGCCTCGTGCTGCTTCTCGGCGATCTCGACAGTGGCGTGCACGGTGCCGTCGCGGTGCTCGGGCGGGCCGTAGAGGGTGTAGATCTTGAGCGGCTCGTCACCGGCGTTGATGACGTTGTGCTCGGCGCCGGCCGGGACGATGGCGATGTCGTCATCCTCCAGGAAGTGCTCGGCGCCGTCGATCACCAGCTTCGCCCTGCCCTGCTCGACGCGGAAGAACTGGTCGATGTCCGGGTGCACCTCGGTGCCGATCTCCTCGCCCTTCTTCAGCGCCATCACCACCAGCTGCAGGTTGGGGCCGGTGTAGAGCACGCGGCGGAAGTCGTTGTTGTCGAGGGTGCGTTCCTCGATGTTGGCGAAATAGCCCTTTTTCATCACACGTCTCCTTCGGTAAAAAGAGGGGGCGCGGCGGATCACGCCAGCGGCGCATCATCCAGATAGGTGTAGCCGGTCAGGCCGGTTTCCAAGGCCTCGTTCAGGCGCGCGGCCTCCGTTTTCGACAGCTCCGCGGCGCCGACCTTGGCGCGGTAGATGCGGCGCAGGTCGTCCACCTTGTAGCCCACGTAGTCGAGCATGACGTCGGTGGTGTCGCCGCGGCGCTGCTGGGCGATGGCGTAGCCGCCTTCGTCGTCGAGCTTCACCTCGATCGCGTCGGTGTCGCCGAACAGGTTGTGGATATCGCCCAGGATCTCCTGGTAGGCGCCGACCAGGAAGAAGCCCAGCCGGTAGCGCTCGCCCGCGCGCAGTGCGTGCAGCGGCAGCGAGCTGTCCAGATCCTCGTTCTCCACGTAGGTGTCGATCTTCCCGTCCGAGTCGCAGGTGAGGTCGGCGATGGTGCCGCGGCGGGTGGGCGCCTCGTCCAGGCGCTCGATCGGCACGATCGGGAACACCTGGTCGATCGCCCACACGTCGGGCATCGACTCGAACACGCTGAAATTGACGAAGTACTTGTCCACCAGGCGCTCGTTGAGCTCGTCCAGCAGCGGGCGGTGGCTCTTTTCCCCGTAGGTCAGGCGCGCCTTCACCGCGTGGGCGATGGCGTAGAACAGGTCGTCGATGCGCGCGCGGTGCACCAGGTCGAGCTGGCCCAGCGCGTACAGGCCCAGGCCCTCGGCATGGTGGTGAACGGCCTCGTGGTAGAGCTCCACCGCCGGGCGCCCGTCGAGGCTGGCGTGGATCTCGCGCAGGTGGCGCACCACCGCGGGCTCGTCGTCGTGCGGGTCGGGCACGCGGCCCTCCGGCGCGGTTTCGACCTCCGACACGTTGGCCACCAGCACCGCGTGGTGGGCGGTCATCGCCCGGCCGCACTCGGTGACGATGCGCGGCTGGCGCAGGCCGGCCCCGGCGCACGCCTCGGACAGCGCGTGGACGATGGTCGAGGCGTACTGCGCCACCCCGTAGTTGACCGAGTTGTAGCTGCGCGAGCGGGTGCCCTCGTAGTCGATGCCCAGGCCGCCGCCGACGTCGACGTAGTCGATGTCCGCGCCCAGCCTGGACAGCTCGGCGAAGTAGCGGGTGGCCTCGCGCATGCCGCGGGCGATGTCGCGCACGTTGGAGATCTGCGAGCCCATGTGGAAGTGCAGCAGCTTGAGCGCGCTGCCCATGCCGCTGTCGCGCAGCGACTTCCACAGGTCGAGCAGCTGGCGCGGGTTGAGGCCGAACTTGGCCCCGTCGCCGCCCGAGTTCTGCCACTTGCCCGCGCCCAGGGTGGCCAGGCGCATGCGCACGCCCAGCACCGGCTCCACCCCCAGCGCCCTGGACTCCTCCATCACCAGGCGCAGTTCGGAGGGCTTCTCCACCACGATGAACACGTTCATGCCCAGCTTGCGCCCGATCAGCGCCAGGCGGATGTACTCGCGATCCTTGTAGCCGTTGCAGATGACCAGCCCGCCCGGGCGCGAGAGCGCCAGCACCGCCATCAGCTCCGGCTTGCTGCCCGCCTCCAGGCCGAAGCCCTCGCCCGCGTGCGCGGCCAGGGTACCGGCCACGCCGCGGTGCTGGTTGACCTTGATCGGGTAGACCGCGGTGTAGCCGCCCTCGTAGCCGGCGTCGGCCTGGGCCTGGGCGAAGGCGTCCTGCAGCGTGCGCAGGCGGTCGCCGAGGATGTCGGGAAAGCGCACCAGCAGCGGCAGGCTGGCGCCCGACTCCAGGGCGCGGTCGACCACCTCGGGCAGGGCCACCGCCGGGCCGCCGGGGCCGCGCGGATGCACCGTCATCCGGCCGCCGCCGTCGACGTCGAAATAGCCCGACGCCCAGTGCGGGATCGAGTAGGTCTTGCGGGCGCGGTCAATCGACCAGGCGGTCATGGCGAGGCCTCGAACAGGGGAATCTCCCATTGTAGATCCCGGCCCGCAGCGGATACCGGCCGCAGACCTGAATCGCATACGTTAGCGCCGCTGGACGCAACGGGGCGTCAAGAGCCAGGGCCGCGGGCAGGCCCTACAATGCGCGGTTTCCGCCGCGCTGCAGGATCCCCCGCATGAACGCCCCCACCTGGCTGTACGAGAACTTCGAGCCCAGCGGTTCGGCCATCGGCTACCGCGTCACCCGCAAGCTGGACGAGGTGCAGTCGCCGTTCCAGAAGATCGAGGTGTACGAATCGACCGACTGGGGCAACGTGATGCTCATCGACGGCGCGATGATGGTGACCACGCGCGACAACTTCCTCTACCACGAGATGATGTCGCACCCGGCGCTGTTCACCCATCCGGATCCGAAGCGCGTGGCCATCATCGGCGGCGGCGACTGCGGCACCCTGCGCGAGGTGCTGCGCCATCCGGGGGTGGAAAAGGCCGTGCAGTGCGACATCGACGAGCAGGTCACGCGCATGTCGGAGAAGCACTTCCCCGAGCTGTGCGAGTCCAACAACGATGCGCGCGCCGAGATCCTGTTCGACGACGGCATCGCGTACATGGCCAACTGCGCGCCCGGCAGCCTGGACGTGGTGATCGTGGACGCCACCGACCCGGTCGGCCCGGCCACCGGCCTGTTCAACCGCGCCTTCTTCGAGAGCTGCTTCCGGGCGCTGAAGGACGACGGCATCCTGGTGCAGCAGTCCGAGTCGCCGCTGGTGCTGCTGGATCTGATCCGGGACATCCGCGCCGAGATGGGCAAGGCCGGCTTCGACAGCTTCCAGACCCTGCCCTTCCCCCAGCCCTGCTACCCCAGCGGCTGGTGGAGCTGCACCCTGGCCCGCAAGGGCGGGCGCGGCTTCGGGTTCCGCGAGGACGACGCGGCGGGCAAGGCGTTCACGACGAAGTACTACAGCGCCGGCATCCACCGGGCGGCGCAGGTGCTGCCGCCGTTCGTGGCCGAAGCGCTGGGCGGCTGACGCCGCCCCGGGGTCAGAGCGCGTCCGCGTCCAGCTCGCCGGTGCGGATGCGCACGGCGCGCTCGAGCGGCTGCACGAATACCTTGCCGTCGCCGATCTTGCCGGTGTTGGCCGATTCCAGGATCGCCTCGACCACCGCGTCGACCTGGTCGTCGGTCACCGCCACCTCCAGCTTGAGCTTGGGCAGGAAGTCCACCACGTACTCGGCGCCGCGGTAGAGCTCGGTGTGGCCCTTCTGGCGACCGAACCCCTTGACCTCGGTGACGGTGATGCCGGTCACGCCGGCCTCGGCCAGCGCTTCGCGCACGTCGTCGAGCTTGAACGGCTTGATGATGGCCACGACCATCTTCATCACGCGGACTCCATCTGGGATGGGGGCAGGATACCCGCGCACGGCATGCGCGAACACGCCCGGATACAATGCGCCGCCGCCGCGCCGTCAGGGTTTTCCTACCCCACGGAGCGGCTGGCGCCGACGGCATCCCTCCGCGCTTCGCGACATGCTGCCCCCACCCTCCGGAGGACTTTCAATCCATGATCGAACTGGGCCATATCGATGATCTGGCGCGACGCCTGAGCAGCCTGGTGCCGCCCTCGGTGCGCGAGAGCCGCGAGGAAATGCAGGAGAACTTCAAGGCGGTGCTGCAGGGCGGGCTGGCCAAGCTCGACCTGGTCACCCGCGAGGAGTTCGAAGTCCAGCGCGCGGTGCTGCTGCGCACCCGCGAGAAGCTGGAGGCGCTGGAGCAGGCGGTGAAGTGGATGGAAGCCGAGCTGGACGGCAAGGCGCCACAGGCCGCCGCGCCGCCGCCCGCCCACTGACCCCGCCACCATGGCGCTCGCACTCGTGCATGGACGCGCGCGTGCGGGGGTATCGGCCCCCGCGGTTGCGATCGAAGTCCACCTGGCCGGGGGCCTGCCCGGCATGTCCATCGTCGGCCTGCCCGAGGCCGCGGTGCGCGAGGCCAAGGATCGGGTGCGCGCCGCCATCCACTGCGCGCAGCTGGAGTTCCCGCAGCGCCGCATCACCGTCAACCTGGCCCCGGCCGACCTGCCCAAGCACGGCGGCCGCTTCGACCTGCCCATCGCGCTGGGCATCCTGGCCGCCAGCGGCCAGGTGCCGGCCGATTCACTGCGCGATACCGAGTTCATCGGCGAGCTGGGCCTGACCGGCGAGCTGCGCCCGGTGCAGGCCGCCCTGCCGGCGGCCGTGGCCGCCGCCGCGGACGGGCGGCGGCTGGTGGTACCGGCCGGCAATGCCGCCGAGGCCGCCCTGGCGGGCGGCGCGCAGGTATTCGCCGCCCGCACCCTGCTGGAAGTGTGCGCCCTGCTGCGCGGCGACCGGCCGATGCGCGCCGCCGCGCCCGAGCCCGCCAGTCCGCGGCCGGTGCCCGACATGCGCGACGTGCGCGGCCAGCTGCAGGCCCGGCGGGCGCTGGAGATCGCCGCGGCGGGAGAACACCACCTGCTGCTTTCCGGCCCGCCCGGCTGCGGCAAGACCCTGCTGGCCTCGCGCCTGCCCGGATTGCTGCCGCCGATGTCCGAGGCCCACGCCCTGGAAGCGGCGGCGGTGGCGTCTGCGGCCGGCCGCGGCATGGATGCCAGCCGCTGGCGCGAGCGCCCGTTCCGGGCTCCGCACCACACCGCCAGCGCGGTGGCCCTGGCCGGCGGCGGCGGCGAGCCGCGCCCGGGCGAGATCTCGCTGGCCCACCACGGGGTGCTGTTCCTGGACGAGCTGCCCGAGTGGTCGCGCCAGGCGCTGGAAGTGCTGCGGCAGCCGCTGGAGTCGGGCACCGTTTCGGTCTCGCGGGCGGCGCGGCAGTGCGAGTTCCCGGCGCGGTTCCAGCTGGTGGCGGCCATGAACCCGTGCCCGTGCGGCTGGGCCGGCGATCCTTCCGGCCGCTGCCGCTGCAGCCCCGACGCGGTGACCCGCTACCGCACGCGGGTGTCGGGCCCCCTGCTGGATCGGATCGACCTGCACGTGGACGTGCGCCGGCTGCCGGCGGCGCTGCTGCGCCCGGACGCGCCCGAGGGCGAGGCCAGCGCGCCGATCCGGGCGCGGGTGGAAGCGGCCCGGGCCCGCCAGGTCGAGCGTGCCGGCGTGCCCAACGCCCGCCTCGACCACGCCGCCACCCTGGCCACCTGCCGGCTGGGCAGCGCCGACCAGCTGCTGCTCGAACGCGCCATCGAGTCGCTGCAGCTGTCCGCCCGCGCCATGCACCGGATCCTGCGCGTGGCCCGCACCATCGCCGACCTGGACGCCAGCCAGCACATCGGCACGGCGCACCTGACCGAGGCGGTGGGCTATCGCGGCTTCGAGCCGCAGGCGCTGGCGGCGTAGGCCCCGGCCCGCCCGCCGCCCACACCCTGCCATTGGTCACTCTCCGGTTTTAACGCGTCCGGAACACCGCCGCGCCCGGTTTCGGGGTAGCGTGCACGCTGTCCGCTTCAATCCCCGGGGAACCACCAATGCGCCACCAGTCACTGCTGCTCGCCAGCTGCATCGCCCTGTCCCTGTCCGCCTGCGGCCCGCGCGGCGACAATGGCGACATGAACACCACCGCCCGCACCGGCCCGGCCTCGATCGACGAGGTCGACCTGATTCCGCGCGAGGCCCTGTTCGGCAACCCCGAGCGCGCCAGCGTGCGGATCAGTCCCGACGGCGAGTACCTGAGCTGGGTGGCGCCGGTCAACGGCGTGCTCAACCTGTGGGTGGCGCCGGCGAACGACCTCAACGGCGCGCGCCCGGTCACCCGCGACGAGGGCCGCGGCATCCGCGCCTACTTCTGGTCGTACCGCCCCGGCACACTGCTGTACCTGCGCGACAGCGGCGGCGACGAGGACTTCCACCTGTATTCGCTGGATCTGGACAGCGGCGAGGCCCGCGACCTGACCCCGTTCGAGAAGACCACCGCCAGCGTCTCCGGGGTCAGCCGCAATCACCCGGACAGCATCCTGGTGGGCATGAACGACCGCGACGCCCAGTGGCACGACCTGTACCGGGTCGACCTGGCCAGCGGCGAGCGCACCCTGGTGGAGGAGAACACGCAGCAGATCGCCGGCTACATGGCCGATGCCGACTACAACCTGCGCTACGCCACCCGCGGCCGCCCCGACGGCGGCATGGACATCCTGCGCCGCGAGGGCGACGGCTGGCAGGTGCACGAGCAGATTCCGTTCGAGGACGCCATGAGCACCTCGCCGGCCGGCCTGACCCTGGACGGGCAGACCCTGTACATGCTCGATTCACGCGAGCGCAACACCTCGGCGCTGTACGCGATCGACACCGCCAGCGGCGAGCGCACGCTGGTGCATGAGGACGCGCGCGCCGACATCGGCGGCAGCCTGTCCGACCCGGCCACCGGCCAGGTGCAGGCCGTCTCGGTCAACTACCTGCGCGACGAGTGGACGGTGCTGGACGAGGCCATCGCCGCCGACCTGGAGAAGCTGGAGCAGATCGGCCCGGGCGAGGTCGGCATCGGCTCGCGTACGCTGGATGACCGCACCTGGATCGTCACCTATTCGGCGGCCGAGGCACCGGCGAAGTACTACCGCTACGACCGCGACAGCGGCGAGCTGGAGGCGCTGTTCTCCGCCCGGCCGGCGCTGGACGGCGCGCCGCTGGTGCCGATGTGGCCGGTCGAGCTGACCTCGCGCGACGGCCTGAACCTGGTCAGCTACCTCACCCTGCCCGCGCACGCCGACCCCGACGGCGACGGCAAGCCGGACGTGGCGGTGCCGATGGTGCTGCTGGTGCACGGCGGGCCGTGGGCGCGCGACTACTACGGCTACAGCGGCTCCGACCAGTGGCTGGCCAACCGCGGCTACGCGGTGCTGAGCGTGAACTTCCGCGGCTCCACGGGCTTTGGCAAGGAGTTCACCAACGCCGGCGACGGCGAGTGGGGCGCGAAGATGCACGACGACCTGATCGACGCCGTGCAGTGGGCGGTCGACAGCGGCGTCACCACCGAAGACAAGGTGGCCATCATGGGCGGCAGCTACGGCGGCTACGCGACGCTGGCCGGGCTCACCTTCACCCCGGACACCTTCGCCTGCGGCGTGGACATCGTCGGCCCGTCCAACCTCAACACCCTGCTGGAAACCGTGCCGCCGTACTGGGCCAGCTTCTTCGAGCAGCTCGCCCGGCGCATGGGCGACCCGCGCACCGAGGAGGGTCGCGCCTGGCTGACCGAGCGCTCGCCGCTGACCCACGTGGACAACATCAGCAAGCCGCTGCTGATCGGCCAGGGCGCCAACGACCCGCGGGTGAAGCAGGCCGAGAGCGACCAGATCGTCGATGCGATGACGGAGAAGGAGATACCGGTGACCTACGTGCTGTTCCCGGACGAGGGCCACGGCTTTGCCCGCCCGGAGAACAACATGGCCTTCAACGCGGTGGCCGAAGGCTTCCTGTCGACCTGCCTGGGCGGGCGCGCCGAGCCGATCGGCGACCTGGAAGGCTCCAGCATCCAGGTGCCGGCCGGCGCCGGCATCGTGCCGGGGCTGGCCGAGGCGCTGGAATCGCACACGCCGGACGTGCGCGAGTAGCTTCGACGTCACGCGGCTTCGCGCGCATGGCGCGCTCCTACGGGGCATCGCCCTTCGTAGGAGCGCCTCTCAGGCGCGAAGCCGCGTGATTCAAATTCCCCGGCAATCCCAAACCACCCGGATTGCCCGGCAATCCCGCCCCGGCCGTTCGGCCGGGGCGGCATCATGTCGGCCATGACGTCTTCCCGTTCCGCGCCCCTGACCCGCCTTGAAGTCACTCGACAGGCCTGGCCGATCATCCTGGCCAACGCCGCGGTGCCGGCGCTGGGGCTGGTGGACACCGCGGTCATCGGCCACTTCGGCACCGCCACCGACCTGGGCGGGCTGGCGCTGGGCGCGCTGGCCTTCAACTTCGTCTACTGGAGCTTCGGCTTCCTGCGCATGGGCACCACCGGCTTCGTGGCCCAGGCCGCGGGCGCGGGCGACGAGGCGGAGGTGCGCGCGTCGATGGGGCGGGCGGTCCTGATGGCGGCGGTACTGGGCGCGGTGCTGGTCGCGGTGCAGTGGCCGGTGATGTGGCTGTACCTGGGGCTGATGGATGGCAGCGAGGCGGTCGAGTCGGTCACCGCCGAGTACTTCCAGGCCCGGATCTGGGGCGCGCCGGCCGCGCTCACGCTGTTCGCCTGCAGCGGCCTGTTGATCGGCCTGGGCCGCAGCCGTGAGCTGCTGTTCGTGCAGCTGCTACTCAACGGCCTCAACGCCGGGCTGGACATCTGGTTCGCCGGTCACCTGGGCATGGGCGCGCGCGGGATCGGCGTGGGCACGGCGATTGCCGAATGGAGCACCTGCGCGGTGGCGCTGGCGGTGGTGTGGCGGGTGCTGCGCGAGCGCCGCGGCGGGGACGACGCGCCGTTCCTGTCCTGGCAGCGCATCGCCGACGGCGCCCGCATCCGCCAAGCGATGGCGGCCAACGGCGACATCCTGGTGCGCACGCTGTGCCTGCTGTTCGCCTTCGCCTGGTTCGCCAACGCCGGCGCGCGCTTTGGAGACGTGACCCTGGCGGCCAACCACATCCTGCTGCAGCTGGTGTCCTTCAGCGCCTTCTTCCTGGACGGCTTCGCCTTCGTGGCCGAGGCGCGGGTGGGCGCGGCCTGGGGGGCGCGCAGCCGCGAGCGCTTCCGGCGCGCGGTGCGGCTGACCAGCGAGCTGGCGTTCGGCACCGCGGCGGCATTGGCGCTGGCGATCCTACTGCTGGGCCAGCCGGCGGTCAGCGCGCTGACCACGCTGGACGGGGTGCGCGAGGTGGCGTTCGCGCACCTGCCGTGGGCGGCGCTGTACGTGCTGGTCTCGGTGGCGGCGTTCCAGCTCGACGGCGTGTTCATCGGCGCCACCCGCACCCGCGAGATGCGCAATGCGGGGGTGCTGTCGCTGGCCGCGTTCCTGCTCGTCGCCTGGCCGCTCACCGCCGCCTGGGGCAACCACGGCCTGTGGGCGGCGTTCGTGGTCTACGTCATCGCCCGCGCCGGCGCGCTGTGGCCGTACTACCGCCGCATGGAACGGGAGATCACCCCCCTGTAGGAGCGCGCACGGCGCGCTCCTACAGGCGGCGGGGGTCAGGCGGCGGCGCGGGCCTTCTCCTGGAACTGGGCTTCCTCGGTTGAGCCGGTCAGGGCGGTCACGCTTGAGGCGCCGCCCTGGATCACGGTGGTGACGTCGTCGAAGTAGCCGGCGCCCACTTCCTGCTGGTGCGAGACGAAGGTGTAGCCCTGCTCGCGGGCGGCGAACTCCGGCTCCTGCACCTGCTCCACGTAGTGGCGCATGCCCTCGCCGCGGGCATAGTCGTGGGCGAAGCGGAAGCTGTTGAACCAGTTGATGTGGATGCCGGCCAGGGTGATGAACTGGAACCGGTAGCCCAGCGCGGCCAGGTCGTCCTGGAAGCTGGCGATCTGGCGATCGTCCAGGTTCGCCTTCCAGTTGAAGCTGGGCGAGCAGTTGTAGGCCAGCAGCTTGCCCGGATACTTCGCATGCACGGCCTGGGCGAACTCGCGGGCGAAGCCGATATCCGGCGTGCCGGTCTCGCACCACACCAGATCCGCGTACGGCGCGTAGGCCACGCCGCGGCTGATCGACTGCTCCAGGCCGTTGCGCACCTTGAAGAAGCCCTCGGCGGTGCGCTCGCCGGTGAGGAACGGCGCGTCGTTGGCGTCGTGGTCGGAGGTGACGAGCGTCGCGGCCTCCGCATCGGTGCGCGCCAGCACGATCGTCGGCACGCCGGCCACGTCCGCCGCCAGGCGGGCGGCCACCAGCTTCTGCACCGCCTCGGAGGTCGGCACCAGCACCTTGCCGCCCATGTGGCCGCACTTCTTCACCGCGGCCAGCTGGTCTTCGAAGTGCACGCCCGCCGCACCGGCGGCGATCATGTTCTTCATCAGCTCGAAGCCGTTGAGCACGCCGCCAAAGCCGGCCTCGGCGTCGGCCACGATCGGCAGGAAGAAGTCGATGGCGTCGCGCTCGGCCAGCTTGCCGTCGCAGATCGCCTTCCACTGGATCTCGTCGGCGCGCTGGAAGGTGTTGTTGATGCGGCGAACCATCGCCGGCACCGAGTCGTAGGCGTACAGCGACTGATCCGGATACATGGTCTCGGACGTGTTGCCGTCGGCGGCCACCTGCCAACCGGACAGGTACACCGCCTCCAGCCCGGCCTTGGCCTGCTGCATCGCCTGGCCGCCGCTGATGGCGCCGAAGGCATTGACGTAGCCCTTCCGCGCATCACCGTTGACGAGTTCCCAGAGCTTTTCCGCGCCGCGCCGGGCCAGGGTGTGCTCGGGGCGCACGCTGCCGCGCAGGCGGACGACGTCGGCGGCCGAGTACGGGCGCTCGACGCCGGCCCAGCGCGGGTCGTTGTTCCAGTCGCGGGTGAGGGTGTCGATCTGCTGCTGGCGGGTGGTCATGTCGGGCTCCGGGATCACAGGCGTTCGTAGGCGGGGACGGTGAGGAAGTCTTCGAGGGTGTCGCGCCGGGTCAGCTCCTCGAGCATGGCCAGCGCCCCGCGCATGCGGCCGGCACCGGGCAGCGCCGGGTCGCACAGGCGCGAGGCGACGTTGAGCAGCGCGGCGTCGAAGAGGACGAAGTCGATCGCGGTGCCGTCGTCCAGGTACAGCGGCTCGCGCGCGCCGCCGTCGCCATGGTGCAGCCACTGCCAGAGCTGGGCACGCGCGATCTCGGCGGTGGCGGCGTCCTCCATCAGCCAGTGGATCGGCACGCAGCCGCTGCCGTCCAGCCACGCGGCCAGGTAGCGCGCGCAGACCTCGACGTTGTTCTCGAACCCGGCGCGGGTGATGGTGCCGCGCGAGGGCTCCACCAGGTCGTCGCGCACCACCAGCACGTCCTCGCGCAGCACGTGCTGCTGGTGGGCGATGGGCATGCGCGCGTCGAACACATCGCGCGCCACCGGGATCAGCGCCGGGTGCGCGACCCAGGTACCGTCGTGGCCGGCGGTGACCTCGCGCAGCTTGTCGGCGCGCACGCGGCCGACGGCACGTTCGTTGGCCTCCGGGTCGCCGCTGACCGGGATCTGCGCCGCCATCCCGCCCATGGCGTGGGCGCCGCGGCGGTGGCAGGTCTGGATCAGCAGCTCCGAATAGGCCTTCAGGAACGGCTGGGTCATGCCCACCTGGCCGCGCTCGGGCAGCACCCGCGCCGGGTGCCGGCGGAAGGTCTTGATGTAGGAAAAGATGTAGTCCCAGCGCCCGCAGTTGAGCCCGGCGATGCGGCCGCGCAGCGCGTGCAGGATCTCGTCCATCTCGAACGCCGCCGGCAGGGTCTCGATCAGCACCGTGACCTTGATCTGCCCGGCCGGCAGGCCCAGCGCCTGCTCCATGTGCGCCAGCGCGTCGTCCCACAGCGCCGCCTCTTCCATCGACTCCAGCTTGGGCAGGTAGAAGTACGGGCCGCGTTCCTTTCCGGCAAGCACTTTTGCGTTGTGGAAGGCGAACAGACCTGCGTCGAACAGCGAGGCCGACATGCGCTCGCCATCCACCAGCGCGTGCTTTTCCTCCAGGTGCCAGCCGCGCGGGCGCACCAGCAGCACCGCCTGCTCGTCGAACGGGCGCAGCCGGTACTGCTTGCCGCCGCCGTCGAACGCGAGCGTGCCGCGTACCGCCTCGCGCAGCGCACGCTGGCCGGTCATCAGGTTCTCCCAGGTCGGCGCGGTGGAGTCCTCGAAGTCGGCCATGTAGCAGCTGGCGCCGGAGTTGAGCGCGTTGATGACCATCTTCGGGTCGACCGGGCCGGTGATCTCCACCCGCCGGTCGCGCAGAGCCTCGGGCAGCGGCGCCACCCGCCACTCGCGCTCACGGATGGCGCGGGTGTCGGCGCGGAAGTCGGGAACCGCACCGGCGTCGTAGTGCGCCTGGCGCCCGACCCGGGCGGCCAGCAGCCCACGGCGGCGGGCGTCGAAGCGGCGGTGCAGGCCGGCCAGGAACGCCTGGGCGGCGGAAGTGAGCAGGTCGGCGGGGGTTTCCCGGGCCAGCTCCAGGCCGTGGACGCCGGGAGCGTCAGGCGGGAGCGGGATTTCCTTGAGGACGGCGGACATGGGCGGGTTCCTGGTTTGCTGCGGTGCGGAACCACCCTCCCCCTGCGCCAGCTATTTGACAAAGCATTTTTTTCAATTCATATCATCAGAAAATCTTATTTCAACGGAAACAATGGCCAGAAAGCCCGCCACCACGCCCCGTCTCGCCTACAAGGGCGACCGCCTCAAGCCCCTGCGGGCGTTCTGCCAGACCGCCAGGCTGGGCTCGGTGTCGCGCGCGGCCGAGGCGCTGTTCGTCAGCCAGCCGGCGGTGACCCAGCAGCTGCAGGCGCTGGAGCGCGAGCTGGGCATGCCGCTGCTCGAGCGCAGCGGCCGGCGCATGGTGCCCACCCGCGAGGGCGAGGTGCTGTACGAGCTGGCGCTCCCGCTGGTCGAAGGCCTGGACGCCCTGCCCGACGCCTTCCGCCAGCGGGTGCGGGGCCTGGACGCGGGCGAGCTCAACATTGCCGCCAACAGCACCACCACCCTGTACCTGCTGCCCAGGCTCATCGCCGCCTTCCGCGCCGCCCACCCCGGCGTGCGCCTGGTGCTGCACAGCGCGATCACCGCCGACGGCGCCGAGCTGGTGCGCAACAACACCGTCGACCTGACCTTCGGCTCCATGGTCGACGTGCCCGCCGACATCGACTACGCGCAGGTGTACCGCTTCGACCAGGTGCTGATCGCCCCGCGCGGCCACCCCCTTGCCAGCCATGCGGGCCCCAGCCTGGAGGACATCGCCGCCCACGACCTGATCCTGCCGCCGCGCCGCCAGGTCACCCTGCGCCTGGTCGACCAGGTGTTCCAGCGCAGCCGGGTGCCCTACCACGTGGCGCTGGAGGTCGACGGCTGGGAGGTGATCAAGCAGTACGTGGCGATGGGCATGGGCATCAGCATCATTTCCTCGGCCTGCGTGAACGAGGCCGATGCCGAAAACCTGGCCGTCCGCCCGCTGGGCAAGCTGTTCCCGGGACGCAGCTACGGCGTGATCATGCGCAAGGGCAAGCTGCTCTCGGCGCCGGCGCGCGCCTTCATCGACCTGGTCAAGCCGGATCTGTTCACCCGCCGCGACTATTACGACAGCGGGCATTCGGAACGCTGAAGGCACTCAGCCCGCCGGCCTGCACCACCGCAGTGAGCGCATGTCACTCCGTCCCCCGGTTGCGCCCCCGCCACGGCCGGTACCACTCGCGGATGCGGGCCATGTCGGCGTCGACGTTGCCGGTGGTATGGAACGGCTCGCCGATGCCGATGGTTTTTTCAGGGTAGTGGAAGTAGGCCGGCACGATCGGCAGGCGGGTGGCGTCGGCGATCTTCCAGAAGCCGGTCTTCCAGTGTTCAACCCGCTTGCGGGTGCCCTCCGGGGCCAGCGCGAACCACAGCCTGTCCGCGCGCACCAGCATCTGCGCGGCCTGGCCCACCGTGCCCTGCGGCGCATCGCGGTCGACCGGGATCACCCCCAGCCTGTACAGCAGCACCGACAGCGGCCACCAGAACAGCTGCTGCTTGCCCAGCACGGTGATGCGCAGCCCCAGCGCCAGCTTGGCGGCGAACCCCCACAGCCCGTCCCAGTTGGAGGAGTGCGGCGCGGCGATCAGCACCGCCCTGGGCAGGTCGGGAATGGGGCCGGTCACGCGCCAGCCGCCGAGCCTGAGCACGGTGCGGCCGAACCAGCGGGTGAAGCGGCTGTAGGGCACCCGCGGCACGCTCGGCGGCACGTCGGGCAGCAATGGCTGCTCGGTTTCCTGTTCCAATCCCTACTCCCATCCCGTGGTCGACCGGCCGCGCTTGATCTTCGCCCGCACCCGCTTTTCCTGCAGCCGCCGCTCTTTGGCGGCGCGTCCGGGACGGGTGGGAATGCGCGGCGTGGGTGGCTTGACGCCCTTGGCGATGAAGTCGTGCAGGCGCTGGCGCGCATCCTCGCGGTTGCGCTCCTGGGTGCGGAAGCGCCGGGCGGTGATCACCAGCACCCCTTCGGCGGTCACCCGCCGGTCGCGGCGCGCCAGCAGCCGTTCGCGCACCGGCTCCGCCAGCGACGGCGAGCCGGCGATGTCGAAGCGCAGCTCGACCGCCGTCGCCACCTTGTTGACGTTCTGCCCGCCGGGGCCGGACGCGCGGATGAAACGCTCCACGATCTCGTCCTCGGGAATCTCCACCGTCGCCATCAACAGCACCCTCCTGGCGCCCGATTCTATGGCCTGGCGGTGACCGCTGCCCGCGATTGCATCCGCGCGGGCATGCGGCGAGGATGCGCACTCCAAAGCCAAGGATCCGCTCCCATGAAGCAACTCACCCGTATTTTCGCGCTCGCCGTGCTGCTGGCCGCCGCCCCGCTGGCCGCTGCCCAGCAGCCCAGCGAGGCCCAGGTCGACCGCCTGCTTGAAGTCATGCGCGCAAAGCAGACCCTGGATGCGACCCTGCCCCAGGTGCAGGCCATGCAGCAGCAGATGGTGGCGCAGATGACCGCCGAAGAGGATCTGGACGACGAGGAGCGCGCGCGTATCAACCGGGCGCTGGAGGCCACCAACTCCACGATGGCCGAACTGCTGACCTGGGAGCGGATGGGCCCGGTGTACCGGGACATCTACGCCCAGACCTTCACCGCCGACGACGTGGAGGCGATGATCGGCTTCTACGAAAGCCCGGCCGGGCAGAACACGCTCGACAAGATGCCGCAGCTGATGCAGAACACCATGAACGCGGTGCAGCAGATGGTGCTGCCGCTGCTGCAGCAGCTGGAGCAGGACATCGCCGCCGAACTGGCGACTGACTAGGCGAAGCGCTCCGCGGCCCCGGCGCCGAACAGCGCCAGGGCCCGGTTGAACTGCGCATCCGGCGGCGCGCTGACCGCCAGCCGCCGGCCGTCGCCCGGATGCTCGAACTCCAGCCGCCACGCGTGCAGCAGCATGCGGTGGATGCCGAGCATGCGGAAGTTGCGGTTGTGGCGGCCGTCGCCGTGGCTGGTGTCGCCGACCAGGTGATGCGAGGCGTGCTTGAGGTGGCGGCGGATCTGGCGGAAGCGGCCGGTTTCAGGCGACGCCTTCAGCAGCGCGTAGCGTGATGTCGCAAAGCCGGCCGAGGGCATCTCCAGCTCGGCCGTGGCCAGGCGCTCGAAGCGGGTCAGCGCCGGCTTTTTCGCCGGCTTGCCCGGCCCGCCGTCGAGCGGATGATCCACGGTGAACGCCTCCTCCGGCCAGCCGCGGCACACCGCCAGGTACTCCTTGCCCACCGTGCGCGACATCAGCTGTTCGCCCAGGGCGCCGGCGGTGGCGCTGTCAAAGGCCAGCAGCAGGCAGCCGCTGGTGGCGCGATCCAGCCGGTGCGCCGGGAACACCCGGCGCCCGAACTGCGCGCGCAGGCGGTCGACCAGGAAGTCGCTTTCCCCGGCCGCCAGGCGGCTGTCGTGCACCAGCAGGCCAGCCGGCTTGCTGACCACGGCCAGCTGCGAATCCGCGTAGACAACCCCGACCCCGCCCGCGCCTGCGCCCCCGTCGGCAACGTCCTCGCCACGCGCTGCTTGCATCACCACGCCCGCCCCGCGCCGGAAAGGTTCCGGCAGTTTTGCTATTTTCCCCGCTCCAACCCAGGAAGGGAAAGCTCGATGTCCACACGTTTGATTCGTCCGCGGCGCATGGCCGCGGTACTGGCGGCGCTTGCGCTCGCGTTCTTCCTGGCCATCCCGGCCCAGGCCCGCCAGCAGGCGCCCACGGAGCCGGTGCTCAGCGCCGAGGGCATCAGCGAATACGCCCTGACCAACGGCATGCGGGTGGTGCTGTTTCCCGATCCGAGCAAGCCGGTGACCACCGTCAACGTCACCTACCTGGTCGGCTCGCGCCACGAGAACTACGGCGAGACCGGCATGGCCCACCTGCTTGAGCACCTGGTGTTCAAGGGCACGCCCACCCACGAGGACATCCCCGGCGAGATGCGCAAGCGCGGCATCCGCTTCAACGGCACCACCTGGCTGGATCGCACCAACTACTTCGCCAGCTTCGCCACCAGTCCCGACACCCTGGCCTGGCTGCTGCAGATGGAAGCCGACCGCATGGTCAACTCGCACATCTCGCGCGAGGACCTGGATAGCGAGATGACCGTGGTGCGCAACGAGATGGAGTCGGGCGAGAACAACCCGGTGCGGGTGCTGATGCAGCGGATCTTCTCCACCGCCTACCTGTGGCACAACTACGCCAACTCCACCATCGGCGCGCGCTCGGACGTGGAGAACGTGCCGATCGACCGCCTGCAGGCCTTCTATCGCACCTGGTACCAGCCCGACAACGCGGTGCTGGTGATTGCCGGCGACTTCGAGCCCGAGGCGACCCTGCAGCTGGTGGCCGACAGCTTCGGCGCCATCCCCCGCCCGGAGCGCGAGCTCGCGCGGGGCTACACCGTGGAGCCGGCGCAGGACGGCGAGCGCTACGTCACCGTGCGCCGGGTCGGCAAGACCCCGTACGTGGGCCTGGCCTACCACATTCCCGCCGGCCGCCATCCGGACAGCGCCGCGGTGGCGGTGCTCACCCAGGTGCTGGGCCACACGCCCACCGGGCGCCTGCACCAGGCGCTGGTCGAAGGCGGCAAGGCCACCGGGGTGATGAGCATGGACTTTTCCATGGACGCGCCCGGCCTGATGCTGTTCCTGGCCGAAGCGCCGGCCGACAGCGACGTGGACGCGCTGGAGGAAGAGCTGCTGGCGCTGGTGGAAGAATCGGCCGCCAACCCGTTCACCGACGCGGAGGTCGAGCAGGCGCGACAGCGGCTGCTGACCGGCGCGGAAGTGGCCATGCGCGACCCGAACGCGATCGGCGTGGCCCTGTCCGAGTCCATTGCCCAGGGCGACTGGCGGCTGTTCCTGCTCGGCCGCGACCGGGTCGAACAGGTCACCACCGACGACGTGAACCGCGTGGCCGAAGCCTACCTGCAGCGCAACAACCGCACCGGCGGGCGCTTCGTTCCCACCGAGGCCCCGGAGCGCATCGAGATCGCCACCGCGCCCGACGCCGCCACCCTGCTCGAGGGCTATGAAGGCCGCGAGGCGATGGCCGCCGGCGAGGCGTTCGATCCGTCGCCGGCCAACATCGACACCCGCACCGCCACCTCGGCGCTTGCCAACGAAGCCGAGCTTGCGGTGCTGGCCAAGTCCACGCGCGGACAATCGGTGCAGCTGCAGATCAACCTGCGCCTGGGCGATGAGCAGTCGCTCACCGGCCGCGCCGTCGACGGCTGGATGGTGCCGGCCATGCTGACCCGCGGCACCGGCGAGCTGGATCGCGCCGCGATCTCGCAGCGGCTGACCGCGCTCAAGTCCACGCTCAACGTCGGCGGCAGCGGCAACGTCGTGAACCTTCGCGCCACCACCGACCGCGACAACCTGCCGGCGCTGCTGGAGCTGGCCGCGGACGTGCTGCGCAACCCGGCCTTCCCCGAAAGCGAGTTCGAACAGCTGCGCACGCAGATGCTCACCGGCATCCGCAACAGCATGACCGAGCCGCAGGCGGTGGCCAGCCAGGCCATGAGCCGGTACTTCGACCGCTGGCCGGAGGGGCACCCGTTCAAGTCGCTCAGCTTCGAGGAGCAGATCGAGGCCATGCAGGCGCTGCAGCGCGACGACGTGCAGGCCTTCCACCGTGACTTCTACGGCACCGGCGGGGCCAGCATCGCGATCATCGGCGACGTCGACGCCGAGGCCGTGCAGGCGCAGGTGGACGAGCTGTTCGGCGACTGGAACGCGCAGGTGGCCTTCACCCGCATCCCCAGCCCCTACCATCCGATGCCGGCGGTGCGCCAGCAGCTGGAGACCCCGGACAAGCCGAACGCGATGCTGCTGGCCATGCTGCCGGTGCCGGTGGGCCAGGATCACGAGGACTACCCGGCGCTGGTGCTGGGCAACCAGATCCTCGGCGGCGGCATCCTCAAGTCGCGCCTGGCCGACCGCATCCGCCAGCGCGAGGGGCTCAGCTACGGCGTGGGTTCGGGCTTCAACGCCAGCGCCCTGGACGAGGCCGGCAGCTTCACAATCTACGCCATCGCCGCGCCGGAGAACATCCCCTCGGTGGAGACCGCGATCGCCGAGGAGCTGGCACTGCTGCTGGAGGAAGGCGTTTCCGAAGAGGAGCTGGGCGAGGCGCTGGACGGCATGCTGGAGGGGCGCCGCACCTCACGCGCCAACGACGGCGAGCTGGTGGGCCGGCTGGCATCAAACCTGTACCTGGATCGCACCATGGCCGACGCCGCGAAGTTCGAGGACGACCTGCGCGCGCAGACGCCTGAAAGCGTGCTCGCCGCGCTGCAGCGGCACCTGCGCCCGGCGGACATTTCCTACTTCGTCGCCGGCGACTTCGAGGCCGCCAAGGGCAAGGAGCCCACTCGCGTGGAAGAGTAGGAGCGCGCCCGACGTCAGCCGCGGCGCCAGGCGGCGATGAGGGCGGCCAGGCCGCACAGGCCGGCCGCCCAGGCGGCAACGGGAGCGCCGGCGATCTCCGGGCCACCGGCGTCCAGGCCGTACAGCACGGCCGCGGCGACCAGCAGCCCGGCCCCGGCAATCGCCGCCACCGCCCTGCGCTGCAGCGCGCGGATCTCGGCGGTCAGCGCCACCATGTCGTTCGAGCGCATCTGCAGCTCGTGCCGGCCGCTCACCTGCTGATCCAGCCAGGCGTGCACCAGGCGCGGCATCTCCGGCGTTTTCGTCACCAGCTCCGGCAGCCGCCGGCGGAACTCGCGCGCCAGCCGCTTCGGGCTGTAGCGCTCGGCCAGGATCTTCTCCAGCACCGGCCGCGCCACCGCCCAGATGTCGATCTTCGGATCCAGCAGCCGGCCCAGCCCCTCGATGCTGAGCAACGTCTTCTGCAGCAGGATCAGCTGCGGCTGCAGGGTCAGCTCGTACTTCTGCGCGGTGCGGAACAGCTTGCCCAGCACCTCGGCCAGCGAGATCTCCGACAGCGGCCGGGTGAAGTATGGCTCGCACACCCCGCGCACCGCCGCCTCCAGCTCGTCCAGGCGCACGTGCGCGGGCATCCAGCCGGCCTGCAGGTGCAGCTCGGCGATGCGCCGGTAGTCGCGGTTGAAGATGGCCATGAAGTTCTCGGCCAGGTAGTACTGATCCTCGCCCGAGAGCTGGCCCATGATCCCGAAATCCAGGGCGATGAAGCGCGGATCCTCGCGGCGGTTCTCATCGACCCAGATGTTGCCGGCGTGGGCGTCGGCGTGGAAGAAGTTGTCGCGGAACACCTGGGTGTAGAACACCCGCACGCCCTTGGCCGCCAGCGCGCGGCGGTCGATGCCGGCCGCGTCCAGCGCGGCGATGTCGTCGCTGGGAATCCCGCTCACCCGCTCCAGGGTCAGCACCCGCTCGGCGGTGTGCGACCAGATCGGCTCGGGCACGTACATGTCGGCCGAGCCCAGCCAGTTGCGCCGCAGCACCGAGGCGTTGGCGCCCTCGCGCTGCAGATCCAGCTCGGCGGCCAGGGTGTTCTCGATCTCGGCCACGATCTCGCGCGGGCGCAGCCGGTTGGCGCGCGGATGGGTGCGCTCGACCAGCCCGGCCAGCGTGCGCAGCACCGCGATGTCGTCCGCGATCTGCTTCTCGATCCCGGGCCGCAGCACCTTCACCACCACCTCGCGCGGCGGCGCGCCGCCCTCGCCGGCCAGCGTGGCCGCGTGCACCTGGGCGATCGAGGCCGAGGCCAGCGGCTCGATGTCGAAGCTGGCGAAGGCCTCGCCGATGCTGCGCTCCAGCGCCTCCTCCACCAGCCGGCGCGCCACGTCGCCGTCGAACGGCGCCACCTGATCCTGCAGCAGCGCCAGCTCTTCGGCGATATCCGGCGGCACCAGGTCGCGGCGGGTGGAGAGGATCTGGCCGAACTTGACGAACAGCGGGCCCAGCTCCTGCAGCGCCAGGCGCAGGCGCGCGCCGCGCGGCAGCGCCTGCACCTCGCGCGAGGCACGCGGCACGAACGGCCGCATCAGCTTCAGCCAGCGCTCGCCCGAGGTGCCGTCCAGCAGCGAATCCAGGCGGTAGCGCAGCAGCACCCGGCCGATGCGCGCGATCCTTCCCAGCGAACTCATGCGGCCAGGCCCGCCGCGGCGCGCAGCCGCCGGATCCGCACCTCCAGCCGTTCGACGTCGTCGCGCAGGGTGTCCACGTCCTCGTAGAAGGCTTCCAGCTCACCGCGTGCGACCACGTCGCGCGACTCCTCGGTGACGAACTCGGCGGCGCTGCGCGCCAGCGATCCGCCGGCCACCTTCGCCTGGCGCAGCGCGCCGCCCAGCGCCCGGGCGATCTGCACCCCGAGCACGTCGCCGAAGGCGGCCGCGAACGGCGCCTCCCAGTCCGGGTCAAACCCCTTCGCCAGCCCCTGCACCCGCCGCGCCAGCTCGGCGTCGCCTTCGATCCGCATCTTCCCCACCGGCGCGCCCTCGCCCGGGCGCAGGCCGGGCACCTGCGACAGCAGCCCGGCCAGGGTGGTGCGTACGGCCAGGTCCGGCTCGTGCTCCTGCTCGACCGGGCCGACCTTGAGCTGGCGATCGCGCACCGTCAGCTGCAGGGCCAGCGGCGGCGAATCCAGCCGCAGCACCAGGCGGCGGCCGTCGAGCGGGCCGAGTGCGTCGCGGGTGTCCGGATCAAGCTCCAGCGCGCGCGCCAGCGCGGCCTCGAGGGCACGGCCGGCCAGCGGCTTGAGCGAAGACAGCGGGGAGCGTGGCGGAGCGGTCATGGCCGCATTGTAGCGGCGCAGCGGCGCGGGTTCGCCGCGGCCGCCCACGAAAAAGCCCGCCGTCTCCGGCGGGCTCTTCGACGCTTGCGCGCGGGTCGCCTAGATTCCTCGACCGCGGATCAGCGAGATCACCGCGATCACCAGGAAGACGACGAACAGGATCCAGGCGATGTTGCCCATGGCACCGGCGAGTCCGGAGAATCCGAGCACCCCGGCGATGATGGCAAGCACGAAAAACAGCACGGCATAGTTGAGCATGGTCTCGACCTTTCCCTTGTGGGCTGTGGGCTGGTGGGTCGATCTTGCCGGGGGGCCGGTCTTCAACCGGTGATGATGAACCGGCCCGCGGGAGCGCTTTCAGCTTTGTCGGCGGCGCGTGAGCTCAGCGCGCCCGCCACGCCTGCGCCAGCCGTTCGAGCCCTTCGGCAATCGAAACCCTGGGCACGTAGCCGAAGTCGCGGGTGGCCGGGGCCATGTCGTACCAGTGGGTGGTGCTGAGCTGCTCGGCCAGGAAACGGGTGAGCGGCGGCTCGCCGCGCAGGCGCAGCAGCGGCCACAGCGTTTCGCTCACCGCCCCGACCGCATAGGCAACGCGGAACGGCACGGTCTTTGTCACCGGCGGCGCGCCGGCCGCGGCCAGCAGGCCGTTGAGGATCTCGCGCACCGGCTTGGGCTCGCCGTTGCTGATGAAGTAGGCCTTTCCGGCGCAGGCCGCGCCCGGGGCCAGGTGCTCGAAGGCCTTGAAGTGGGCGTCGGCGGCATTGTCGATGTAGGTGGTGTCGATGCGGTTGCTGCCGTCGCCGACGAAACGCAGCCGCCCCGCCTTGGCCCGCTCCACCATCCGCGGCAGCAGCTGGTTGTCGCCCGGCCCCCAGATCAGCCGCGGGCGCAGCGCCACCGTGGCCAGGTCCGGGCCGTTGGCCGCCAGCACCGCCTTCTCGGCAATGGTCTTGGTGGTCGCATACGGCGCCTTGAAGCCGCTGCCGTAGGGCACGGTCTCCGCGGTGCCGCCCTCGACCGGGTGGGTCTTGCGGTGGGTGACGCTGGGCGTGGAGGTGTATACCAGCCGGCCGATGCCGTGCGCACGGCAGGCGTCGAGCACGTTCTGCGTGCCGACCACGTTGGCGCGATGGTAGCTGTCGTAATCACCCCAGGCGCCGGCCTTGGCGGCGTTGTGGAAGATGGCCTCGGCGCCCTGCGTGGCAGCCATCACCGCAGCAGCGTCGGCGAGGTCGCCGCGCACCTGGCGCACGCCCAGCGCGTCCAGCTCCGGGTAGTGGCCGCGGTTGAAGCTGCTGACCTCATGTCCCTGCCCCACCAGGCCGCGGCACAGCGCCTGGCCGAGGAACCCGCCGCCGCCGGTCACCAGGATCTTCACTGCACCTTCCCCTGCGTTGCGCCGTGCCCGCCCGGGGTGCGCCTGAGCTGCGCCTGCGCCCACTGCGCCAGCTTCTCGCGCCCGATCTTGGCGTTGTGGCGGATGTCGACCGGAAAGCCCGGGTGGAACAGGAACGTCTCCACCTTCGCCGTGTGCACGTGGCCCTCGCCGATGTGCCGCAGCTCGTCCACGATGCGCCCGTACTGGTCTTTCGCAACGCCCGGCCCCGGCTCGACGCACAGCACCGGCCGCTGGGAGCCGCGCTCGCCGATGCCGACCAGGGCGGTGCGCGCAACGTCCGGATGCGTGTTGAAGACGGGTTCGACCTGCTCGGTGCACAGCGTGCCGGCACCGGCGGTGACCACCCGCTGCGATTTGCGGCCGCAGAACCACAGCCGGCCTTCGGCATCGAAGTAACCCAGGTCGCCCATGCGGTGGACGATGCGCTCGCTGCCGTCGGGCAGCGTTTCGCGGATCTTGGCCAGCCGGGTCTGCCCGTCGCGGTTGAAGTAGGTGTCGGTGACCGTGGGCCCGGCCACGGTGATCTCGCCGACCAGGCCGCCGCCGACCATCAGCGCGTCCGACCATTCGGGAATGGCGTCGTCGCTGACGCGGATGATGCGCACCTCGTTCGGCGGCACCGGCCGGCCCACGCAGGTCCCTGCGCCCTGGGCGGTGCGATCGCGCAGGGCGACCAGCTCGGCGCCCTCCACCACCGACACCGGCAGGCACTCGGTGGCGCCATAGGGCGTCCAGAATCCGGCATCGCCGGGCAGCAGCTCGCGCATGCGCGCCACGACTTCCGAAGGCACCGGCGCGCCGGCCGAGGTCACCCGCTTCAGGGTCGGCAGCGGCTTGCCGTACTCGGCCAGCACCCGCATCAGCGCCGGCGAGCCGAACAGCTGGTCGACGCCGAAGCGCTCGATCGCCGCGTGCAGCTTCACCGGGCTGGCCCGCGCCGGCCGGGTCGGATCCATGTCGGGGATGATCGAGGTCAGGCCCAGCGCCGGGTCGAACAGCGCGAACGGCGGGAACGTGGGCAGATCCACCCCGCCGGGCTGGATTCCAAAGGCGCTGCCCAGCATTTCCGCCTGGGCCAGGAAATGCCGGTGGCGATAGACCACGCCCTTGGGCACGCCGGTGGAGCCGCTGGTGAACAGGATCGCGGCGACGTCGTCCGGACCGGTCTCGACCAGCTGCGGCCCGGCCCCGGCGCCGGCGGCCTCGACTTGTACCAGGGTGGCATCGGCCAGCAGCGCGCGGCCGCCGGTGGTGATGCGGGTGCGCGCCGCCCTGGCCCAGCCCAGCAGCGCGCGCGCGAACATCGCCAGCGGGATGCCGATGAAGGCCTGCGGCTCGGCCTCGTCCAGGCACTGGCGCAGGGCACGCTTGTTGATGCCCGGGTCCACCAGCACCGGCACCGCGCCGGCCTTGAACAGCGCGAACATCAGCAGGAAGAACTCGGGCGTGGGCCGCACCATCACCACCGCCCGGCTGCCGCGCACGATCCCGCGCATGGCCAGCCCGGCGGCGATGGCGTTGCTGCGGTGGTCCAGCTCGCCATAGGTGAGCGCGTTGGCGTAGCTGCCGTCGCGGCCGGGGTAGCGCATGGCGATGCGGTCGGGGGCTTCGGCCGCCAGGCGCGGCAGGGCGGCGGCGATGTTGCAGGGCTCGGTCATCGCCCGATTATCGCCGCTTGTGCCCATCACCGCTGGCAACACCTGGATCGTTCACTGCCTACGCCCCCGACACCCGGGAACGGCCCATCAACCAGCCAGCGCCGTATCGATCCGGATCTCCCCGGCCAGCAGCTTGTGCACCGGACAGGCCTCGGCGATCTGCTTCAGGCGCTCGCGCTGGGCCTCGTCCAGGTCGCCCTTCAGCGCCACCCGGCGCTGGATGTCGTTGCCGGCCTCCGGCTTGCCGTCCGGGTTGAGCACCAGATCCACCGTCACGTCTTCCAGCGGCCACTGCTTGCGCGCCGCGTACATCTTCAGCGTGATCGCGGTGCACGCGCCCAGCGCCGAGAGCACCAGCTGCATCGGATCGGGCGCGGTGTCGCCGCCGCCGAGCGACTCGGGCTCGTCGGCCTGCCAGCGGTGGCCGGCGGGATTGGTGAAATCGACGATGTAATCGGTCTGCGTGCTCTGCGCACGCACGCGGGCGGCGTCTGCCATGTCCAAGCTCCGGGCGGGGAATACGGCCAGCATAGCGCCGCCGGCGCCCCGGCCCGGTCAAGCCGGTGGAACGGCGCGTCCCGCCTCAGCCGGGCAGCGGATTCGCATCCAGGAAGGCCCGGATTTCCGGCACCAGCACCTCGTGCTTGTCCTCCAGCACGTAGTGCCCCGAATCTTCGAACGCATGCACCTGCGCCTGCGGCAGCGCCCTGCGGAAGCCGTCGAGGAAGTGGTGGTCGAACACGAAGTCCTTCAGCCCCCAGCCAATGAACGCCGGCCGGTCCGCATAGCCGGGCAGCGCCGCCGCCGCCTGCTCCAGCAGCGGCCAGGCGCGGTCACCCGCGCGCAGCGGGATGTCCTGCATGAAGCGCAGGGTGCTGATGGCGTTTTTCCAGCCGTCATACGGGGCCGTGTAGCCACGGCGCACGTCGGCCGGCAATTTCCGCTTGGTGCCCAGCAGCGCCGCCCCGCGCGCAAACAGGTTGAAGCGCCGGATCAGCCAGCCGCCGACGCGCGAATCGCGCCCCATCGTCAGCTGCCACGGCATCGGCTTCACCTCGGGCAGCGGGAACGCCGCCGTGTTGAGGATCACCAGCCGCTTCACCCGCCCGCTGTGCGCCAGCGCCCAGCCGAAGCCGATCATCCCGCCCCAGTCGTGCACCGCCAGCGTCACCGGCCCGTCGATGCCCAGGTGGTCGAGCAGCGCACCCAGGTCGTCCACCCGCGACTGCAGGGTGTAGTCGTAGCGCGGCGACGCGCCGGGCGCGTCATCCGGCTTGTCCGACAGGCCCATGCCCACGTGGTCGGGCACGATGCACCGGTAGCGATCGGAAAGCCCCGCCACCAGATGCCGCCAGTAGAAACTCCACGACGGATTGCCGTGGACCATCACCACCACCTCGCCGTCGCGCGGGCCCTCATCGAGGTAGGACATCTGGATGCCGGGGCGGACGAGGAAGCGCTGGGGACTGGTGGGGTAGTCTGGAAATCGCATGAAGGCGGGGCGCAGGCAGGGGCTGCGATTGTAAGGCCGCGGCGGATTACGGGGCGTTGCCCGCCGGCCGGGAACCCCCTGCGCCGCCCGCTCCCGGCACGCCCTGCCGGATCACGCTGGAAAACTCTTCCGGCCCGGCATCGGCCGGCAGCGCGGTGGCGCGCGGATTGATGTAACCGCGCTGCTGCAGTTCTTCATACGCGTAGCCGGACGCCAGCCCGCCCTGGTCATGCACGTAGCGCGCGAAGTAGCCGGACAGCAGCAGCCGGTAGTCGAGCGGGATTCCGGGGGCGATGCGGCGCGCCAGCGCGAAGATGATCGTGGTGCAGTTGCTGGTCAGCGTGTTGTAGAACGCCGGCTCCCTGCGCAGCGCCGCGGCCTCGTCGAGGTAGCCGGCGAACAGGGCCCGCAGCGCCTCGGGCGGCACATCCAGCCGGTACAGGTAGACGTCCTCGCCGCGGGCGTTGCTGCGCGTGCGCACGATGTCGTTCTCGTCGGCCGCCACCAGCACCTGCTCGAACCTGCGGAAAAACCCGCCGATGGCCGAGAACGACTCCTGCCGCTCCTTGCGGATCTCCAGCGAAAACACCAGCCGCTGACCGTCATCAAAGCCGAACGAAACAAGCGTGTGCGCGATTGCCGGTCCCATCCAGTAAGACATCACCAGGTCGGCCGAAACCAGCCGGTCCAGGTCGTATTCGCGGGTCTCCCAGCGCGCGGTGTAGTCTTCGGCGGTGCGCCATTGGAAGTTGCGCACGTTGTGCAGGGTGACGTGGCTGCCAGAGACCTCGGGCACCAGCAGCCGGGCGACATCGTCCGCCCACTCGCGGTCGTGCGACGGCGTGAGCGTGCTCCACCAGGCCAGCAGCGCAACCAGCGCAAGGCCGAAACCCGGCAACGCCCGGCGCCCCCACTTCCCGCGCCGGCGGATGCAGGCCACCAGTGCGCCCAGGCCAAGCAGGCACCACCCGGCGATCACCAGCAGCCGCACCGGCGCCTGGCCAGGCAGCTGGAACCACAGCGCCAGCGCGCCCCACCCGGCCGCCAGGACCACGGCGGCCGCCAGCGCGAATGCGACCATTCCGGAGAAAAAGGGGTTGCGCGCCACGCCGTCGGACCGCAGGTCGGGAGGGCTGGCGATACTAACCGGGGCGCGATCGTCATGACGCATGCAGGACCGTCCCGCGGCGGATGCAGCGCCCCGTGACTAAAGGCCGGTGAGCGCGGCGCCCGTTGCCGCTAGAGTTTCCGGCCGCAGGCGCCGCACCGTGGCGCGAAAGGAAATCCCGATGTTGAAGCGTTGTGCACTGGTGGCCGGCCTGGCCCTCCTCAGCGGCCTGGCCGTGGCCAATGAGCCGGTCGACCTGGACATGGTCAGCCGGATCCGCCAGGAGGCCTTCCACAATTCGCAGGTGATGGCGACTTTCAGCCACCTCACCGAGAACATCGGCGCGCGCCTGACCAACTCCCCGCAGATGGCCCAGGCCAATGCCTGGACCCGCGGCAAGTTCAACGAATGGGGCCTGGCCAACGTTCACGACGACGCCTTCGACGACTTCGGCCGCGGCTGGGAGTTCAGCTCGGCCAGCGTGGAAATGCTCAGCGACCGCGCCCAGCAGCTGCACGCCCTGCCCAAGGCCTGGACCCCGGGCACCAACGGCCCGGTGGAAGGCGAGCTGGTGCACGTGGAGATCAAGAAGCTGGCCGACATCGAGACCTACCGCGGCAAGCTGGGTGGCAAGATCCTGCTGCTGGGCGAGGCCCGCGAATACAAGCGCGGCACCGAACCGGATTCGCACCGCCACGACGCCACGTCGCTGGAAGGACTGCAGCAGTTCACCGTGCCCAGGACCGCGGACGCCGACCGGGCGAAGCGGGTCAGGGAGTACGGCGAGCGCCAGGAGCTCAACCGGGCCGTGAACACCTTCTTCGCCGAGGAAGGCGCGCTGGCCGCGATCAGCATCAGCAGCTGGGACAACGGCATCATCCGCGTCGCCGGCGGCGGTTCGCGCAAGGCCGGCGAGCCGGTGGGCATCCCGGAGCTGGCGATGATCGCCGAGCATTTTAACCCGCTGGTGCGCGCGCTCAAGGCCGGGCAGACCGTGCGCCTGCGCGTCAACGTCGACGCGCGTTTCATCCACGAGGCCAACCAGCCCGGCTACAACACCATCGCCGAGATCCCCGGCCGCGGGCGCAAGGCCGCCGAGATCGTGATGATGGGCGCGCACATGGACTCCTGGCACACCGGCACCGGCGCCGCCGACAACGCCGCCGGCGTCGCGGTCATGATGGAGGCCATGCGCATCCTCAAGGCGGTGGGCGCGCAGCCCGACCGCACCATCCGGGTGGCGCTGTGGAGCGGCGAGGAGCAGGGCCTGGTGGGCTCGCAGGACTACGTCGCGCGCAACTTCGCCGCCTGGCCCGAACCCACCGACCCGGCGCAGAAGGCGCTGCCGGCCTCGCTGCGCGAACCCACCGGCGCCCTGCGCAAGACCCGCGACTACGACCGCTTCTCGGTCTACTTCAACATGGACAACGGCTCGGGCCGCTTCCGCGGCATCTACGCCCAGGAGAACCTGGCGGCGATGCCGATCTTCGAAGCCTGGCTCAAGCCCTTCCACGACGTTGGCGCCACGACCGTGGCCACACGCAACACCGGCAGCACCGACCACATCGCGTTTGATCGCGTCGGCCTGCCCGGCTTCCAGTTCATCCAGGACCGGCTCGACTACTTCACCAACGTCCACCACACCCACCTGGACACCTGGGACCACGTGGAGCCCGAGGACCTGAAGCAGGCGGCGGCGATCGTGGCCTCGTTCGCGTATCACGCGGCGATGCGCGAGGAGCTGATGCCGCGCAAGCCCGTCCTCGCCCCGAAGTAATCCCTGGCGCCACGGCTCCCACGCCGGGGGCCGGGCGATCATGGCGCCGCCGTACTCCGGCGGCTGCGGGTCATTGCGCTTTGCGGCTGGCGATCCGGAAGGCCACGTACGCCGCGACCAGGGCGAGCAGCACCGAAACCATCATGACGGCGGGCAGCAGCCACCCGGGCGCCCCGTCGAATGCGGCGACGATGCGCGGGCCGAGCAGGATGCCGGTGACGGAACCGGCCAGCGCCAACAGGAATACCAAGAGCGCGCGGCGGAAGGAAAGGCGTCGATCAGCTGTCATTTCCAGTCCTGGTGGGCAGCCTCCTGCATTGTATGGCTTGGCCCTCGACTGCACCTTGTTGGTGGCGATCGCCTGCACCGGCGGCACCCCGGCGGCCAGCAGGGCCGGGATGGAAATCAGCCCGCCGCGAGGACCGGAAACGACGGAGGCCGGACAAGCCGGCCCCCGCATGCATCAATGGGCGACGGCGCTTACCAGACCACCTCGGCCATCGAGCAGTTCAGCCCCGAGCCGATGCCCAGCAGCGCAATCCGGTTGCCCTTCTTCAGTCGTCCTTCCTCGCGCAGCTTGCTGAGCACGATCGGCACCGATGCCGGCCCGATGTTGCCGTGTTCGCCGAAGATGGTCATGACCTTCTTGGGGTCGATGCCCATGGCGCGGGTGAAGGCCTTGGTGTGGGCCTTGCTGACCTGGTGGATGACGAACTCGTCCAGCTCGCCGACCACCCAGCCAAGCTTCTGGCTGGCGACCTGGAAGGTCTTCTGGGCCAGCTTCACGCCCTCGATCAGCAGGGTGCGGGTGTCGGTGACCATGCCGTCCAGGTTGCCCCGGCACAGCTTGTTCCATTCGGTGGCGGCGCGGGTGACGCCGCCGCGGTAGCGCGGCGCGCCCGGGGCCAGCTCGGCGCGGGCCATGACCATGGCGGCGGCGCCGGAGCCCAGCGTGAGCGTGGCCATCTCGTTGCGGAAATCCTCGGCGGTGACGTCGGCGCGGGTCATGCGCTCGATGGTCTTCTCGTAGGCCAGGTCGGCGGTCTCGCCGTCGACGATCAGGGCGTAGTCGATCTCGCCACGCTCGATCATGCGGCTGGCGATGTCCATGCCGTTGATGAAGGCCAGGCAGGCGTTGGCGATATCGAAGTTCTGGCACTCGTCGCCCAGGCCCAGATTGCCGCTGACGATGCTGGCCGTGGACGGCTCCAGGTAGTCGCGGCTGACCGAGGTGTTGACCAGCAGGCCGACCTTGTCCGGGTCGATGCCGGCGTCGGCCAGCGCCTTCACCCCGGCCAGGGTGGCGGCATCGGAGGCCTTCACGTCGCCGTCCCACAGGCGCCGGGCGCTGATGCCGGCGATGTCGTTGAAGACGTCGTAGCGGATCCCGAGCTTGTCCAGGGTGGGCTTGAGGCGGGCGTTCAGCTCGTCACTGGAGAGCCGGCGCGGCGCGTCGATGTGGGCCAGGCCGGCGATGGCGACGTGTTGGAACAGCATGATGGGCGTACCGGAAACGGGGACAAAAGAGAACCAATGTTACAGGCTTCCGGAAGTTGGCGCATTTTTCACCGTTTCCCCCGTTCAGCCGGCCCCGCCGCAGCGCCAGGCGGCGAAGCGCTGGGTGCCGTTGAGCGGCTCGGTCAGCGCGTGCATGGTGTCGGCGCCCAGGCCGGGGCCTTCGTTGCGGGCCAGGGTCTCCAGCTCCTCGCGCACCCGCAGCGGGTTGCGCTCGACGAAGGCGATGGAGTGCTTCACCGAGACCTCCACCTCGCCCAGCTTCTGGCAGCCGGTGGGCGCCGAGGACGCGATGCGCACGGCGCTGGCGCCGGGGGCCATCTTCACCCAGGTGCAGCCACCCAAGGCCAAAGCAAGGGAAACGGGAATCAGCAGCTGGCGCATCGGGCGGTCACCATGTGAATACGCGGCCGATAGTGCTGGCTGGGGCGGCGGCTGGCAACCGGCGGCGCCGTCCGGACAGGGGCGGCAGCGGAGTCCGTTCAGCCGCCGCGCTGAGCCCGCGCCAACCGCTGATGCGGCACACTGGCGGCCATGGACAATTCCCTGCACGCGCTGGTGACCGGCGCCAACCGCGGCCTCGGCCTTGAATTCACCCGCCAGCTGCTGGCCCGCGGCGACCGGGTGGTGGCCACCTGCCGCCAGCCCGGCAGGGCCACCGCGCTCAATGCCCTGGCCGGCGAATACCCCGGCCGCCTGCACGTGCTGCCGCTGGACGTGGCCGAGCCGAAGTCGCACGCGGAGCTGGCCCGCGAGCTGCCGCTGGTGCTGGGAGGCGACGACGGCAAGGAGCCGGCCCGCCTGGGCCTGCTGCTCAACAACGCCGGCGTGCTGCATTCGGGCGAGCGCTTCGGCCGCCTGGGCGCGGACAACCTGGAGCACAGCTTCCGCATCAACGCGATGGGCCCGCTGCTGCTGACCCAGGCGCTGGCCCCGCTGCTGGCCGACGGCGCGCGGGTGGTGAACCTGTCCTCGCGGCTGGGCTCGATCACCGAAACCAAACGCTTCGGCACCCCCAGCTACAACATCAGCAAGGCGGCGCTGAACATGGCCACGGTGCTGATGGCCCAGGCGCTGGGCGGGCGCGAGATCGTGGTGTTCGCGATCAGCCCCGGCTGGGTGCGCACCGAGATGGGCGGCGCCGACGCCGAGGTGGCGCCGGAGGACGCGGTGGCGGGTGTGCTGCGGCAGGCCGATGCCGTGCAGCCCACCGACAGCGGCCGCTTCATCGGCACGGACGGGGAAACGATCCCCTGGTAGCCCCACAAAAGCAGGGGCCGGCCCGCGTCGGTGCGCGGGCCGGCCCGTTGCCACCCGGGGTCAGAAGTTCAGGCGCACGCCGGCCATGAAGCGCTGGCCGAACCGCTCGAACTCGCTGACCCGACGGCGGTCACCCTGGTAGCGGATGCCCGGCTCGTTGAGCAGGTTGTTGGCGTCGAAGTACATCTCGACGTTGTCGTTGAAGGCATAGCGCAGCGAGAAGTCCAGCCGGCCGACGTCGTCCCAGTACTCGTCGCCCATGATGTCGCCGTCGCCGATGCCGTCGATCCACTCGGTGCGGTGCTGCCAGCTCAGGCGGGCCGACAGGCCGTAGGCCTCGTAGTACACCGACGCGTTGTAGATCGTGTCCGAGGTGCCCGGCAGGGAGACCTTGCGGCCGTCCGGGGTGGTCGCTTCGCTGTCGTTGAAGTTGACGTTGGCGGTCACGCCGAAGTCGCCCACCCACATCGGCAGGTTGAAGCGCTCGGCCAGCCAGCCGAACTTCTGCGAGTACGCCATCTCCAGGCCCATCAGATGGCCGTCGCCGCCGTTGGCGAGGGTGAAGTAGCGGTACTCGGAGCGGTCGATGTCCGGGGTGTTGAGGTCATCGCTGCCGAACTGCGGGATGGAGACGTCGAACAGCACGTCGCGCAGGTCCTTGTAGTACACGCCGGCCGAGAAGAAGCCCTGCGGACGCATGTACCACTCGAAGTAGGCGTCGAAGCCGATCGACTTCTCGGTCTCCGCATACGGGTTGCCGCCGTCGATCTCCTGGTCCTCGTCGCTGATGGCGAAGTTCGGGCGCAGGTCGGTGTAGTCCGGTCGGGCGGCGCCGGTGTTGGCCGAGAAGCGCAGCTTCATCTCGTCGTTGAGGTCCCAGTTGACGTGCACGCTGGGGAAGAACTCCACGCCGCTCTCGGTGATGGTGACCGGAGCGAAGTTGCCGTCGTCGTCCTCGGTGTGGGCGGAGGATTCGTTGCGGGTGTACTCGCCGCGCACGCCGGCAACCACGTTGCCCCAGTCGTAGTGGCTGGTGACCATGCCGTAGACGGCGGCGATCTGCTCGGTGACCTTGTACCACTCCTCGAACGCAACCACGTCGTCGTACTCGCCCACGCCCTGGGCGCGCAGGCCGTTGAGCAGGGCCCAGGCCTTGGCCTCGTCGTGGTAGCGGAAGGCGTAGCCCAGCGGCAGGTTGCCCTTGTAGGGCTTGTCGGTGGCGATGCCGGCCATGGTCGGCATGGCAATGCCCGCGGCGGCCAGGTGGTCGGCGTCGATCAGGAACTCGGTCTCGTTCATCTCCTTGGTACGGTCGTCGTACTGGAAGCCGAACTGCAGCTCGGTGGGCTGGCCGAACAGGTCGATGTCGCGGAACAGGTCCAGGCGGGTGCTGTAGGAGTCGGTGACCGCCTTGTCCTCGCCCGAGGTGAGGCGCACGAAGTCATAGTCGTGCGAGTCCAGCGAGCGCTTCAGGTTGCCCTTGGAGAAGGAGCCGTCGGGGTTGACGATGGTCTCCCACAGGGTGACGCGGTGCAGCTCGCGGTTGGTGAAGTCGTAGTCGACGGTCGGCCGCAGGCTGCGGTCTTCCGGGCTGACCCAGGTGGAGCCGAAGCCGGGGCCGCCCTTGTCCTCGGCGCGGGTGTAGTTCACCCGCCAGCTGGTACGCCAGTCGGTGAACGACTGGTCGCCGCCCAGGGTGGTGGTGAAGATGCTCTGCTCGGAGTTGCCGATGTTCTGGGTGGTGTCCATCTCCACGCCGTACACGGTGCCCAGGTACGGGGTGTTGCCGGTGCGGACGTCGGCATAGCCGTCGCCGCGCTCGCCGCTGTCGGTATCGACCGCGTCGGCGTCGAAGTCGAACTCCCACGCGTTGCGCATTTCGTGGTCGGTGAAGCGGGTGTAGATGGAACTCAGGAAGAAGCTGTGGTTGCTGTCGGGGCGGAACTCCAGGCGGCCGCTGACCGACTCGTTCTCGCGGGTGAGGCGGTAGAGCTTGTTCTGGTGGGCGTCGAACCACACGCGCTGGTCGTTGCCCGGCTCCTGGTCCTCGTCGGCGACTTCAGGGTCGGACTCGAAGTTGTCGGTGACCATGTCGCGCGAGTACTTGCTGGCCGACACCAGCACGCCCCAGCGGTCATCGGCGAACTTGTTGGAGATGAAGCCGCCCCAGTTGTACTGCTTGCCGCCACCCAGGTCGTTGTAGCCGATGCCCAGGTCGCCGCCGATCTTCAGGCCTTCGTAGTCGAACGGGCTGCGGGTGATGATGTCGATGTTGCCGGCCAGGGTTTCGCTGGGCATGGCGGCGGTGATCGCCTTGCGGGCGATGACCTGGCTGCCGATGGCCGAGGGAATGGTGTCCAGGCGGGCGACTCGGCCGGCCGGGCTGATCACGTTGACGCCGTCGAAGGCGATGGTCGTCCAGCGCGAGGGCGCGCCGCGCAGGTTGACGTAGCGCTCCTGGCCCTGGTCACGCTCCACCGCGATGCCGGGCAGGCGGCTGAGGGCGGCGGCGACGTTCTGGTCGGGGAAGCGGCCGATGGAGTCGGCGGCAACCACGTTGACCAGCGAGGTCGAGGCGCGCTGGGCCTGCAGGGCCGCGTACTCGGACTCGGCGATCGGGCGCGCGGCGGTGACCACCACCGCGTCGAAGTCGGCGGCCTCGACGTTGCCTGACTGGCCGACGTCCAGGACGATCGACGTGGTCTGGCCGGCGACGACGTCGACGTGCTGGGTGAAATCGTCGCGGCCGACGTAGCTGACCGTCAGCTCATGGCGGCCGGCCGGCACCCGGTGCATGGTGAAGCTGCCGTCGGAGCCGGTCACGTCGACCACGTTCTGGCCGGCAATGCGCACTTCGGCCCCGGCGAGGTAGCCGCCGCGGCCGGCGTCGGTCACCACGCCGCTCACGGTGCCGCTGTCGACGCGCGCGGCAAGCTGGCCATCGCTGGCGCCGGCCATCGCCACGGCCGGGGTGGAGGAGCTGGAGGCGGTCTGCGCATGCGCCGGGGCGTGCAGGCCCAGCGCCAGGGCGAGCGCCGTGGCGAGCGTGGTGGTTCTGTACATCGGTGGATTTCCTCTGGAGCGTGGGGGAGAGCAGGCGGGCGTGCCGCTGGCGGCCCGGTCGTGGTGGTGGCGCAGCCTGTCCGTGGCTCATCGCCCCGCGCGGGCGCGGGTTCGAGGTCATCCATGTGCAATGCCCCTGCTCCCCATGGCGGCGCGCAAGCGGATGCGCGGGCCAGGGGCGGGGCAAATGGAACAGGGCCCGCAAGGCGGGCCCTGTTCAGGAGGAAATGATCAATGGCGGCGGTGGCAACCGCAGGTCAAAAGCGTTTCGATTTCGTTACGCGGCGCCCGCCGGGCGGTCACTTCTCGATCGTGAACGCGTCCATGACCGTGCCGTCCACGTCATAGGACGTGTACTCCAGGCGCCCACCGTCGATGTCGATCACCTGGTAGGTGGAGATGTCGGTGAAGCGCCTGGCCACCCAGGGCGCGTCCTCCTGCTCGTACATCTTGGTGCCGGCCACGGACAGGATGTAGATCGGGCCATCGGCCGGGGAGTCGACCACCTCGTCGCCGCGCAGCGGGTGGCTGCGCATGTAGGCGTGGTCGTCGCCCTGCAGCACCAGGTCGACGCCGTGCTTTTCGAACACCGGCACCCACGCCGCCTTCTGCTCCGGCTGGCCGCGGTCGTCGGGCCGGGGCGAGTACAGCGGGTGGTGGTAGACCACGAACTTCCAGGTCGCATCCGAGGCGCCCAGGGTCGCGTCCAGCCACTCCACCTGCGGCTCCGGCTCCAGGTTGGAGTCCAGCACCACGAACAGCGCATCGCCGTACTCCATGGAATAGAGCCGCTCGGGCTCGATCCCGTCCGGGCCGTTGCGCGGCAGGTCGAACTGGTCCACGTACAGCTCCGCCCGGCCCTGGTCGACCTCGTGGTTGCCGATCACCGGCACCAGCGGGCGGGTGTCGAACACGCCGCGGGCGTTTTCGAAGAACAGGTCCCAGTCGTCGCGGCGCTCGCCCCAGTTCACCAGGTCGCCGGCCATCACGTAGAACGCGGCCTGCGGGTATTCGGCGCGGGCGCCGCGCACCAGCTGGCCCCAGGTGTCCAGCCCGTTCTGGGCATCGCCCATGTAGATGAAGGTGAACGCCTCGCCGCGCGGCGGGGCGGTGGTGAAGTCGCGCTCCTCGCCCCAGTGCTCGCCGTCGCCGATGGCGTAGCGGTAGGTGGTGCCGGGCTCCAGGCCCTCAAGCGCAACGGTGTGGCGCATCACCCTGGCGTCGTTGGCCACGTCCGGGGTGTGCAGCTCGACGCTGTTCGCCTCCACGACCACCGGCTCACCGCCGTCTTCGGCCACGTAGCGCAGCTGCGCGTTGGCGCTGCCGGTGGCGGTGCGCCACTGGATCGACTGGGTGCTGGTGCTGTCGCCCGACCAGGTCAGCACCACGTGGTCGGCGTCGGCGCCGGACGGGTACGGGGTGGCGCGGAAGTAGCCGACCAGGCCGGCCTCGTCCTCGCGCTTTTCCAGGGTCTGCAGCAGGGCCAGGCCTTCCAGCGCCGGGTCGATCCCGTCCAGCTCGTCGGTGTCGTCGGTGAACACGCGCACGCCGGTGGTGGCGGTGGCGATGCCCATGGTGCCGGGCCACGGATTGGAAATGGCCGGCTGCGCGCTGCCGGCTTCGGCCGGGGCGACCACGACGATGTACGGCTTCACGCCCATTTCGATGGACGGCACGCCGAGCGCGACTTCGCCGGCCGGCACCTGCTTGCTCCAGCCGCGGAAGTCGTCCTCGACGTCGACCAGCGCGTCCTGGCCGCTGGGCGCAAAGCCCCGTTCGGCCAGCCAGAACGGCGCGATGTCCGAGTCCGGCGAGAGCAGCACGTGCACGGTGGCCGGGGCATCGACGTTGAAGCGCAGGAAGCCGGTGGACAGGATCTCGCGCTCTTCGTCGGTGGCCAGGGCGATGGCCTGGTCGGGCGTCAGCGCCTCCATCTCATCGGCCGGAACCTGCTCGATGATGCGCGCGCGCAGCGAGGCCACGGCATCGGCGAGCGCGTCTTCGGCGACGGCTTGGGTGGCGGCGGGGGCGACCGCCTGCGGGGCGGAGCCACCGTCGGGACTGCATGCAACCAGCAGCGCGAGGGCGAGGGTGCCGGGGATGAGGGAACGCCACGCGTGGGTGCTGGCCATGTTTGCTCCTGTGTGGGGATGTGGACCGACTGCAACACGGCATGGTCGCTGCCGCACGCAACATCGCTGCTGCAGAAATGTTGCAGTCCGGTGTCAGCACCGCGCCGGCGTCGCGCGTGCCGGCCGGCCGCGGCGATAATCGCCGCCATGTTCGACGTGATCCTCCACCAGCCGCAGATCCCGCCCAACACCGGCAACGTGATCCGGCTGTGCGCCAACGCCGGCGCGCGCCTGCACCTGGTGGCGCCGCTGGGGTTCACGCTGGAGGACCGGCAGCTGCGCCGGGCCGGGCTGGACTACCACGAGTACGCCACGGTGCAGGTCCACGACTCCCTGGAGGCGGCGCTGGCGGCGATCACCCCGGCGCGGCTGTTCGCGCTCAGCACCCGCGGCGGCCCCCGTTACGACCAACCGCGCTATGTGGCCGGCGACGCATTCCTGTTCGGCTCGGAAACCAGCGGCCTGCCGGACGCGGTGCTGGAGACGGTGCCCGCGCAGCAGCGCCTGCGGCTGCCGATGCGGCCGGGCAACCGCAGCCTCAACCTGTCCAACGCGGTGGCGGTGGTGGTGTTCGAGGCCTGGCGGCAGCTGGGATTCGCCGGCGGCAGCTGAGCTGAACCCGGCCTCACTGTTCCTGTACTTTCGGGTTCAATATTCAGGCGGCGTTTGCCCGCCGGTTTGCACAATGCCTCCCATCGGCCCGGGCGGCTAGCGGTGCCTTCAGCACATGAACGCACTTCTCCCCTCCCCCTGTCGCCCGGGCCGACCCTTATCTAACTGCACAAGGACTTCCCTGCATGAAGCGTTCCCTGCTTGCGCTTGGCCTGGCCGTGGCCCTGCCGTTCGCCGCCGCCAACGCGGCCGAAGGCATTTCCTGGAATTACGTCGAGGGCGGCTATGCCGCCACCAGCAGCGACCTGGACGCGGATGGCTTCGGCTTCAACGGATCGGTGGCCGTGCACCCGAACTTCCACGTGTTCGGCGGCTACCTGAACCAGGAAATCGACCACACCAGCGTGGACTTCGACCAGTGGCGCATCGGCGTGGGTTACAACCACGAGATCTCGCGCAACGCCGACCTGGTGACCCGGATCGCCTACGAGAAGTTCGACGCCGGACGCGACGTGTTCGGCAACAGCCTTGATCCCGACGGCTACAGCGTCGAAGTCGGCCTGCGCGGCGGGATGACGCCGAACTTCGAGGGCCACGCGATGGTCGGCTACGAGGACTACGGCAGCGATTACGACAGCGACTTTTACGGCCGCCTGGGCGCGGTGGTGAAGTTCACCCCCAATTGGGGCCTGTCTGGCGACGTCAAGTTCGTCAGCGGCGACACCCAGTGGTTCGTCGGCCCCCGCTTCACCTGGTAAGCACCGGCAACCGGATACGTTCCAACCCGCAATCCACTCTCTCTCCCCTGCGGAATGCGATCGACCCGGCCCCGGCGGCCGGGTCTTTTTTTGTCAAAACAGCTTGGCGGGGTACTCGGCCTTGCGCTCGCGGGCCATCAGCCGCTCCAGGCCTTCGGCCGGGGTGATGTCGCCGCGCAGCACGTCGCGCACGGCGCTGGCGATGGGCAGCTCGATGCCGTGGCGCTCGGCCAGGCGCATGACCTCGTCGGCGGTCTGCAGCGATTCGACCACCTGGCCGATCTCGCGCACCGCCTCGTCGATCGACTGGCCGCGGCCCAGGGCCAAGCCCAGGCGGCGGTTGCGGGAAAGATCACCGGTGCTGGTGAGCACCAGGTCGCCCAGGCCGGCCAGGCCGATCAGGGTCTCCGGGCGCCCGCCCAGGGCGACGTTGAGCCGCAGCATTTCGTTCAGGCCGCGGGTGATCAGGCCGGCGCGGGCATTCAGGCCCAGCGCCATGCCGTCGGCGACGCCGGTGGCCACCGCCAGCACGTTCTTCATCGCCCCGCCCAGCTCGGCGCCGCACATGTCGTCGCCGGTGTAGGCGCGGAAGGCCGGGCCGTGCAGGACTTCGGCCACCTGCTCGGCGAACTCCGGATCGCTGCCGTGCACGGTCAGCGCGGTCGGCAGGCCGGCGGCGACTTCCTTGGCGAACGACGGGCCGGTGACCACGGCCAGCGGCACGTCCGCGCCGAGCACCTCGGCCGCGACCTCGTGCAGGAAGCGCCCCGAGCCGGGCTCGAAGCCCTTGGTGGCCCAGCTCACGCCCGCGTGGGCCTGGCGCAGCGGCGCCAGCGCCGCCAGGGTCTCGGCGAACGCGTGCGAGGGCACCGCCACCAGCACCAGGTCGGCATCGGCCAGGGCCGCGGCCATGTCGGTGGTGGCATTGAGCTCGCGCGGCAGCGCGATGCCGGGCAGGTAGCGCGCGTTCTCGCCGCGATCGTGGATCGAGGCGATGTTTTCGGCATCGCGGGCCCAGCCCCACAGGACGGTGGGGAAGCCGTGGCGTGCGATCAGCGCGGCGAGCGCGGTTCCCCAGGAACCGGCGCCCAGTACCGCGACCTTCGGCCGCTTCACCATGCCGTCAGGCGTTGCCGGCGGTCTCGCTGCTGCCGCCCTCGGCCTGCTGCTGGGCGGCGCGCTGGCGCAGGCCCTCGGCGTAGAGCGACTCGAAGTTGATCGGCTGCAGCAGGAACGGCGGGAAGCCGCCGGCCTGGATCAGGTCGCCGATCAGCTGGCGGGCGTACGGGTACAGCACGTTCGGGCAGTGGGTGCCGAGCATGGCGTCGAGCACCTGCGGCTCGAAGCCGGACAGGCTGAACAGGCCGGCCTGCTGCACTTCGGCCACGTAGACGGTGCTGTTCTCGCCTACGGTGCAGGTCAGGGTGATGCCCAGGAGCACCTCGTAGCTGTTGTCGGCGACCTTGGTCACGCGCTGGTTGAGGTTCATGTTCAGCTGCGGCTGGGCCTGCTCGCTGAACACCTGCGGCGCCTTGGGGGACTCGAACGAGACGTCCTTGACGTAGATCCTGTCGACGCTGAACTGCGCGCCTGCCGGCTGGTTGGGGGCGGCTGCGCCGTTGGCGTTTTCGGGCTGCTGGTCGGCCATGGTGTACTGGCTCCGGTTCTCTGGTAAGGGTGGGAAAGAGGCCGATTATCGCACTTCACGCGCGCATCGGGCTGCGTGCCAGCTTGGCACGGCTTTGTTTCAGCGCCTGCCTTTTGCCAGCGGCAGGTCGGCCTGCTGCCAGCCCATGATGCCGCCGTCGAGCACGTAGACCCGCTCGAAGCCGGCCTTCTTCAGCCGTGACGCGGGCCCGGTGGCGCTCTGGCCGGTCTTGCACACCAGCACCACCGGCAGCGCCCTGGCCGCGGCCAGCTGCTTGTTTTCCGGGTCGAACTGGCTCATCTGCACGTTCTTCGAGCCGGGGATGTGGCCCTTGTCGAAGTCGGCGATCGGGCGCAGGTCGACCACCAGGGCGTTCTCCTGGTTGACCAGCGGCGCCAGTTCGCCCGGGCGCACGGACTTGAAGCCGCGGAACAGGCGCGCGACCTCGGTGTAGATCAGCGCCAGGGTGATGCCCACCAGGGCCAGCACCAGCAGCTGGTTGCGGCCGGCGAAGGCCAGCAGTTCTTCGAGATTCACTTGGGATGCGGGGCAGTTCTGCGGGCGGCGATTGTCGCCCAGCGCGGCCCGGCGCGCAAAGCCGCCCGCCTCATTCCCCGGCCCACAGATCCGGCAGGCCGCCGCTGACCCACCACTGGCCGGCCTCGGGGTCGTAGCGCCACTGCTCGGTGTAGCGCATGGTGCGCTCGGCCATGTTGTGGCGGTTGATCACCCCGATCTCGATCTCGCGCACCGCGGTGTCTTCGGACAGGGCCTGCGCGGCCAGCTCGCGGTAGCCGGAGATGCGGATCTGCTCGAAGCGCTTGAATTCCAGCTCGCTCATCGGGTTCTGCTCCCGGTATTCCGGGTCGACCAGGTTCCAGGCGCCCTCGAAATCACCCCAGCGCACTGCGGCCGAGTAGGCGTACTGCATCCGCTCCAGCTCGCTCGTCTTCTTGCCGCTGGCGCAGGCGGCCAGCAGCAGCGCGGCCATCAGGCTGGCCAGCAGCGGCCTGGTCAGTTTCCACATTGGTCGGTCTCCTCGTGCGCAGGGCACATCCTAGCGTCTGGCGATGGCCACGTAGCGGGCGCGGCAGCGGCAGGCGGCACCGCCGTCGGGCAGCGGCACCTCGGCCGAGACGTGCACGTGGGCCCGGCCACGCTCGCGCAGGGCCGCGGCGAAGGCGTCCCAGTCACTGCCTTCGGCCAGCCGCGCCCCGGCATTCAGGTCGGCAAACAGCGGGGCCAGGTAGTCGACCTGGCTGTCGGCCACGAACACGTCCGCATCCACGCCCGCCGCGCGCGCCTTCAGGGTCACCAGCCCCCAGCCGGCCAGGGTCATCAGCGAGACCAGGCTGCCGCCGAAGGCGCAGCCCTTGTCGTTGACGTGGCGGGCCAGCGGCGCGGACAGGCTCAGGCTGTCGGCGTCGGCCGAGGCGATGGCCACGTCCATCGCCGCCACCGGCGGCATGGCGCGATAGTGGTCGAGCAGGGCCTGCAGTTCGGGATCGGCTGTCATGGGGGCATGGTGCCACGGCCCGGGGCTTGCAGGCGGTGCGGGCGAAGGGCGAAGCTGGCGCGCATGGTTTCCGGCCCCGCCCCGGCGTCCGCCCTCGGCGGCAGCCTCGTCATTTCGCTGCGCCCGGTGGGCGGGCACGGCAGCACCCGCCGGGCCGCCGCCGCGCACGGTGCCCGGGTGCTGGCGCTGTCGCCGTGGAAGCTGGTCGCCCGCGGCAAAGCCGACGCACGGCCCGCGCTCGCCGCGGCGCTGGACGCGCCGCTGGCGATCTTCACCAGCCCGGCCGCGGTACGCGCGGCCGCAGCCATCGCCCCGCTGGCGCCGCGCCCCGGGCAGCAGCGGCTGGCGGTGGGCGCCACCACCGCCGCCGCGCTGCGCCGCGCCGGGGTCGCCGATCCGCTGTATCCGCAGCGGATGGACAGCGAAGGGCTGCTGGCGATGCCGGCGCTGGGCCAGGTGCGCGGCCTGGACATCGGCCTGATCACCGCGCCGGAGGGGCGCAGCTTCCTCACCGCCTCGCTGCGGCAGCGCGGGGCCCGGGTGCTGCGCGCGGACGTCTACGACCGGATGCCGGTGCCGCCCTCGCCGCGGGCGCTGGCCGCGCTGCGCGCCCTGCCCGCCTCCACCCCGCTACTGCTGGCGCTGAGCAGCGGGCTGGCGCTGGAATCCCTGCTGGACGCACTGCCGGCCGACATCCTCGCCCGGCTGCGGCGGGCACGGGTGCTGGCGGCCAGCGCGCGGCTGGCGGAGCTGGCCCGCGGGCACGGCTTCAGCGACGTGGTGCAGGCGGCCGATGCGCGCCCCGCGTCGCTGCTGGCCGCGGCCGCCGGTTGCGCCCCGCAGCGTTAACCCGGCTGAACCCGCACTGGCGCCCACAGCGCCGGTTTCACCTGCTGCACACGGCTGCCACGGCGCAATCGCTACCGTGTGGGCGAACCCGCTGGAGCCAACGACCATGACCCTGATTCGCAACCTGCTGCTGTGGATCCTGCTGGCCGCGGCCGGCGTGCTGCTCGCCTGGATGGCGCTGGGCGGCGACCACGGCCACGTGCTGGTGCGCTACGGCGGCTACGACTACACCACCACCCTGGTCAACGCGATCGCCATCGGCCTGGGCATCGCGGTGGCGCTGTGGCTGGTGCTGTGGCTGCTGGGCCTGCCGTTCCGCACCTGGTCGCGGCGCCGCGACCAGCAGGCGCGCGCCAACCTGGGCGACGGGCTGGCGGCACTGCACCAGGGGCACTACGGCCAGGCCGACAAGCTGCTGGCCAAGGCGGTGCAGGAGCCCCACGCCGAGCCGGCGGCCCGGATCGCGGTGGCGCACGCCGCCCACGCCCGCGGCGACCGGACGCGCGCGCGCACCGAGCTGGACGCATTCGGCGAACGCCATCCCGCCTCGCGCGCGATCGCGGCGGCGGAACTGGCCCTGGCCGACGGCCGCCCCACCGATGCGCTGGTGGCGCTGGACGCCCCGGCCGCGCAGCCGCTGCCGCCGCGCGGGCTGGCGCTGCGCGCCGACGCCCTGGCCGCCAACGGCCAGGCCGACCAGGCCTACGAACTGCTCGGCCCGCTGCGCCGCCAGCACGCCATGTCGGAGCCCGAGCTGGCCGAGCGCGAGGCGCGCTGGGCGGCGGCAACGCTGCGCGAGGCCAGGGACAGCAACGCCCTGGCCTCGCACTGGGAGGCGCTGCCCAAGCAGCTGCGCACCGAGCCCGCCGTGGCCGCCGCCTACGCCGATCGCGCCTCCGCGCTGGGCTGGGACGAAGCCGCCACCAAGGCCCTGGAGCAGGCGCTGGCGGCGAACTGGGACGAGTCGCTGGCGGCGCGCTACGGCAGCCTGCCGCTGGGCCGGCCCGAACACCGCGCAGCGGTGTGCGAGCGCTGGCTGGAGAGCCGCCCGGACAGCGCCGCCCTGCTGCTGTCGCGGGCACGGCTGTCGGCGCAGTCGGGACAGTGGCGCCACGCCGAGGAGCAGGCGCTGCGGGCGATGGAGCGCGGCGCGGGCGAGGACGCCTGGGAGCTGCTGGGTGACATCCGCCAGGCCCAGGGCGACGAGCCCGGCGCCAGCCACGCCTACGCCAACGCCCTGCGCGCCTCGCGCGGGGAAACCCCGGCGCCGCTGCCGCGCGGGCCGGCGGTGATGCTGCCACCGGACGACCCGGGCCCGGCCTGACACCCGCTCCCCTGTAGGAGTGCGCCATGCGCGCTCCTACGGACAGCCGGGTGGGTCAGCGTTCGAGGATGGCGACCACGCCCATGCCGCCGGCGGTGCAGATGGAGACCAGCGCGCGGCCGCCGCCGCGCTCGGCCAGCTGCTTTGCGGCGGTGGCGACGATGCGCGCCCCGGTGGCCGCGAACGGATGCCCGGCGGCCAGCGACGAGCCCACCGGGTTGATCTTCTCCGGCTCGATCCGCCCCAGCGGCGCGTCCAGTCCCAGCCGGCTGCGGCAGTAGTCCTCGCTCTCCCACGCCCGCAGCGTGCACAGCACCTGGGCGGCGAAGGCCTCGTGGATCTCGTAGATGTCGAAGTCCTGCAGGGTGAGGTTGTTGCGCGCCAGCATTTCCGCCACCGCCACGGTCGGCGCCATCAGCAGGCCTTCGCCGTGGACGAAATCGACCGCGGCCACGTGGGCGTCGCGCAACCAGCACAGCGGCTCGTGGCCGTGCGCCTGGGCCCACTCCTGGCTGGCCAGCAGGCAGGCCGACGCGCCGTCGGTGAGCGGGGTGGAGTTGCCGGCGGTCAGGGTGCCGCGGCCGGACGTCCGGTCGAAGGCGGGCTTGAGCGTGGCCAGCTTGTCGATGGAGGTGTCCGGACGCAGGATGTTGTCGCGCGAGACGCCGCGGAAGCTGGCCACCAGATCATCGAAGAACCCGCGCTCGTAGGCCGCGGCCAGCTTGCGGTGCGAGGCCACCGCCAGCTCGTCCTGCGAATCGCGCGAGATGTTCCACTCCTTGGCCATGTCCTCGCAGTGCGCGCCCATCGACTTGCCGGTGCGCGGCTCGGCCACGCCGGGGAAGTCGGGCTTGAGCTCGCGCAGGCGAAAGCCCTTGAACGCGGCCAGCTTGTCCTTCGTGGCCTTGGCGCCCGCCGCGCGCAGCAGGCGCCGGCGCAGCTTCTGCCCGTACACGATCGGCACGTCCGAGGTCGTGTCCGAACCGCCACCGATGCCGGCCTCGATCTGCCCGACCGCGATCTTGTTGGCGATGGTGATGATCGAATCCAGCGAGGTGCCGCAGGCCCGCTGCAGGGTGATGCCCGGGGTCAGCGGCGACAGGCCCGAGGACATCGCCGCCTCGCGGCCCAGGTTCCAGTCCGAGGAGTGCTTGATCACCGCGCCCATCGCCACTTCGCCCAGCTGCTGGCCGTGCAGGCCGAAGCGTTCGACCAGCGCGCCCAGCGTCCGTACCGACATGCCGAGGTTGCCCACGTCCGCGTAGGCCGTGTTCTGCCGGCAGAAAGGAATGCGGACGCCGCCCAGCACGGCGACGGGACGGATTTGCGGCATCGGGAGCACCTCTTGGAAGAGCCCATCCACCTTGACGGGCATAATGCGGGCCATCTTAACGCTGCCCCGGCAGCCGGCAAATCTTCATGTCTCCAGCAGCATCCAACCCGGTTTCATGCGTGCGCGGCGCGCTTGCGCTCGAGCGCGCGCCTTCCGATGCGCCGCTGGCGCTTGCGCTTGACCAGGCCCAGGCCGGCGAGCTGGCCGCGCTGGTGGCCAAGGACCTGGCGGGCTTCGTCGCCGGGGCCGGCGCGCTGGATCTGTGCATGGTGGCCGCGCACTACGATCCGGCCGAACTGCTGCGGCCGGGCTGGCCGCTGCACGAGGAGCTGCTGCAGCTGGCGGCGCGCGCGCCCGGACGCGGGCGCGGGCGGGTGATCGCGTTCGGCACCCACGAGGGCACCCTGCCGGGCGCGCTGACGCCCGCGCCGGCGCTGGCCGACGGGCCGCTGCGGCTGCTGCCGTTCGTGCTCACCGGCGAGGCCAGTGACGTGGCCGCGGTGTCGCAGGCGCTGGAGGAGCTGCTGCTGGAAACCGGCATGGCCGGCGCCGACACCGCGCTGCTGGCCCAGGAGGCGTTCGGCCTGAGCGTGGAGCACGCGCGCTACCTGACCATCCACGACCTGTGCGCGATGACCGCGATGCAGTACGACCACGCCGGCCTGTCCGGGCTGTGGCCGGTGGTGGAGGCCGCGCTGCTGGCGCCGGGCCGCGAGGCCTGGCTGGACAGCCCGCCCGAGCCGCTGCTGCGTTACCTGGACGGCGAGGTGCGCATCGCCCTGCTGTCGCCCGACGGCTGGCGGCGGCGCTATGCGCCGGACGAGCAGGACGAGGCGCGGCTGGCGCGCGGCTTCGGCCACTTCGAAGCGCGCCAGCGGCAGTTCGCGGCGCTGCTGCAGGCGCACGCGATCCCGGTCACCTTCTCCCACTGCCGCGACAGCAGCGACCCGCGCAGCGAGCTGCTGTAGAAACCCCGCTTACGGGGCTTCGATCACGCCGCAGGCCAGGCGCGCGCCGGCGTCGCCGGTGGGCTGGCTGACGTAGTCGTCCGCGCCGGCGTGCACGATCACGCCCTTGCCGACGATGTCGGCGTCGCCGCCGTCGCCGATGGTGGCGCCGTGCAGCTGGCGATCCACTTCAGCCACGCCTTCGTCGTTGGCCATCAGGTTGTCGCTGTCACCCACGTGGTGCTCGCCCTGGCCGGCGCGGCCATGGTCGCTGCCGGCCGGGTTGAAGTGGCCGCCGGCGCTGGTGCCGTCCGCGGCGCTGCAGTCGCCGAACTCGTGCACGTGGAAGCCGTGCTCTCCGCCCGGCTCCAGCCCGGTGACCTGGCCGGTGATGTGGATGTAGCCGTCGGCCACTTCGAAGCGCAGCTCGCCGCGGGCGTCGTTGCCTTCGGTCGGCTGCAGGGTGGCGGTGGCGGCCTGGGCCTGGAAATCCGCGGGGGCGGGGGCGGTGTCGACCGGCGCCGCGTCCGGCATTTCAGCCCCGGTAGACGCGGCCGGGTCGGCGTCGGCCACCGGATCCGGGGGGCTGCAGGCGGCCAGTGCAATCAGCAGCGGCGCGAAGAACAGGGGGCGAAGCTGGCGCATCGGGATCTCCAGGCGAATTCGATGAACGGGCCAGCATATACCCGGTGACGCGTGGTCACCGCGTCACGGCGCGACCCGGATCTCGCCGCAGGCCACCCGCGCGCTGAAGGCGCCGGGGGTCGCGCCGAGCACCAGCAGGGCGCGGCCGGTGATGTCGTTGGCCGCGCCTCCGCCCAGCACCGCGCCGGGAATCACCAGGTCGACCCGGGCCACGCCGCGCTCGTCGGCGAAGATCCGGCCGGGGTTGGCGCCCACCGCGCCGCGCTGGTCGAAGCCCTCCAGCGGGTCGAAGAACGGGCCGGCGCTGCTGGCATCGGCCGCGCTGCAGTCGCCCTTCTCGTGCACCTGCAGCCCGTGCGCGCCGTGCGGGATCAGGCCGCCGACCTCGCCACTCACGCGCACCGCGCCCTGTTCGGCGCGCAGGATCGCGCGGCCGCTGACCAGGCTGCCCGACGCCGACGCCAGGACGGCCTCCGCCTCACTCGTGGTACCGGTTTGCGCGAACTCCACCGGCTGGGCGGTGGCGGACGGATCCGGCGGCGTGGTGCCGGTGCGGGGCGTGGCGGCACAGGCCGACAGCAGCACGGCGGCGACGGGCAGCAGCAGACGCATGGCGGGCCTTGGAGTGGACTGCCGGGAACCATAGCGCCGCGGTGATCAGCGTGTCATGAACGCCGTCTCAACGCCTGCGTTCGCGCGCGCCCAGCTTGCGGGTGAGGGTGTTGCGGCCCAGGCCCAGGCGCGCGGCGGCCTCGGCGCGGCGCCCGCCGGTGTGCTCCAGCGCGGCTTCCAGCAGGACGCGGTCGAAGGCTTCGCGTGCGCTGGCGTGCAGCTCGTCCCCGCCGGCCTCCAGCCGTGCGCGCGCCCAGCGCCGCAGCGGTGCTTCCCAGTCGTCGTCGCGATGGCCGGCGGCCGGTTCGCGCGGCACGTCGAGGGCGTCCTCCAGTTCGGCCACGCCGATGCTCTCGCCCGGCGCCAGCGCGGCCAGCCGCCAGCACAGGTTCTCCAGTTCGCGCACGTTGCCCGGCCAATCGTGCTCAAGCAGGCGCGCCGCGGCGGCGCGGTCGAAGCGCTTGGGCGGCGCATCGAACCGCTTTGCGGCCGCGGCCAGGAACACCGCCGCCAGCCGCGGCACGTCCGCGCGCCGCTCGCGCAGCGGCGGCAGCCGCAGGCGCACCACGTCCAGGCGGTGCAGCAGGTCGGCGCGGAAGCGGCCCTCGGCCACCAGCCGCGCCAGATCCTGGTGGGTGGCCGCGACCACCCGCACGTCGACCCGGATCAGCTCGCGCCCGCCGACCCGGAAGAACTCGCCTTCGGCCAGCACCCGCAGCAGCCGGGTCTGCAGCGCCAGCGGCATGTCTCCGATCTCGTCCAGGAACAGGGTGCCGCCGTCGGCCTGCTCGAAGCGGCCGACGTGGCGCTGGCGGGCCCCGGTAAAGGCGCCGGCTTCGTGCCCGAACAGCTCGCTTTCCAGCAGCTCGGCCGGCACCGCGGCGGTGTTCATGGCCACGAACGGCATCCGCGCCCGCGGCGACTCGCGGTGCAGCGCGCGCGCCACCAGTTCCTTGCCGGTACCGGTCTCGCCGGTGACCAGCACGTTCAGTGGCGCCTGCGCCAGCCGGCCGATGGCCCGGAACAGCTCGCGCATGGCCGGCGTGTCGCCCACCAGAGTGCCGGCGGCGGTGCCGGCCGGCGCCGGCGCGGGCGCCTCATCCCCGGCGGCGGCCTGCTGGCCGAGCGCACGCCCGGCCAGGGCCACCGCATCGTCCAGGTCGAAGGGCTTGGACAAAAACTCGTGGGCGCCACCGCGGAAGGCGCCGGCAGTGCTGGCGATATCCGTATGGGCCGACATCACGACCACCGGCAGCTCCGGCAGGCGCGCCTTGAGCTTCTCCAGCAGGGTCAGCCCGTCGTCGCCGGGCATGCGCACGTCGGTGAAAATCAGGTCAGGAGCTGGCAGATCCGGTGCCGGCCGCTGCGCCAATGCCTCCAGCGCCGCCTGCGCCGACTCGAACCCGGACACGTCGTAGCCGGCATCGCCCAGCGCCGCGGCCAGCACGAAGCGCACGCTGCGGTCGTCGTCGACGATCCAGATCCGGGCCGGCTCAGTCGTCATCTTCGTTCTCCGTGGGCAGCGGCAGCAGCAGGGCGAACACCGTGTGTCCCGGCCGCGAGCGGTAGGCCAGCGCGCCGCGATGCTCGCGCGCCACCTGCTGGGCCAGGGCCAGCCCCAGCCCGCTGCCGTCGGCGCGGCCGGACACCAGCGGCAGGAAGATCTGTTCGGCCAGCTCGGCCGGCACGCCGCGACCGTCGTCGACCACCTCCAGCCGCAGCGCCAGCGGATGCACGACGTCGCCGATGCGCGCGCCGCGCTCGATCCGGGTGCGCAGGGTCACCGCCGCCGCGCCGGCCTGGATCGCATTTCGCACCAGGTTCCAGACCGCCTGCACCAGCCGGTCGGCGTCGCCTTCCAGGTCCGGCAGGCTGGGGTCGTAGTCGCGCACCAGCTTCACCGCCCAGCCGGCGTCCTGCTCGGCCAGGCGCAGCACCCGCTCCAGTACCCCGTGGATGTTGAGCGGCGCATGCGGCCGCGGCGGCGCCGGCGCCAGCAGCTGGTCGACCAGGCCGGTCAGGCGCGCGACCTCGGCCTGCACCAGCTCAACCAGCTCGCGCGACTCCGCGTCCTGCACCCGCCGCGCCAGCAGCTGGCCGGCGCCCTTGATCCCGGCCAACGGATTGCGCAGCTCGTGCGCCAGGCCCTTGAGCGAGGCGGCCACCGCGCCCGGCAGCACCCGCAGCGGGTCCTCGCCCGGGAACTCGTCCACCGGATGCGCCTCCAGCAGCCAGCCACCCGCCTCGCGCCGGCTCAGCCAGGCATCGGCGAAGCGCGCCCCCACGCCGGGATAGCCCAGCACGATCCGGCGCAGGTGCAGCGGGCCTTCGGGCAGGTCCGCGCCGGCCTTCAGCGCCTGGCGCAGCACCTCGCCCTCTGCCTCCAGCGCCACCAGCGGGAGATCGCGCAGCCTGCGCGCGCCCACCCCGAGCCAGCGCGCGAACGCCGGATTGCAGCCGCCGATACGTCCCCCGCCCCCGATCCACGCCAGCGGCGTGACCAGGTGATCGTAGGCGTCCTCGGGCGTGGGCTGCGACATTGCACCAATGTAGTGCAATCCCGGGCCATGGCGAAGCTCAGCGCGTCAGCCGCCAGGCCGCCCAGATCCCGGCCAGCGCGAACGGCACGCCCACCAGGAACACCCACGTCGACGCCGCCTGCGCGCTGGCCAGCCCCGGCGCTGCACCGAAGCCGGCCGCGTTGGCGGCCGCCCCCGCAATCGCCGCGCCCACCGCGCCGCCCGTCTGGCGCGCGGCGATGAAGGCGGAAGCGCCGGTGGCCCGATCCGCGTCGCCCAGCATCCCCAGCACCCGCCGGTTCATCAGGCTCGACGACAGCCCGAAACCCACGCCCATCACCGCCGCCGAGCCGATCACCGCCGCCAGCGGGGCGTCGCGCAGGGTCAGCATCAGCGCCAGCACGCCGGCGGCGATCAGCACCGCGCCGGCGCGGATGCAGCGGCGTTCGCCGGCGCCACCGTCCACCCCGGCCACGTGGAACGCGGCCAGGGTCCAGGCCATGGCCTGGGCCGCGATCGCGTAGCCGGCCCACAGCGGGGTGAGCCCGTGCAGGATCTGCAGCAGCGCCGGGCCGTATACGCTCAGGCCCATCGAGGCCGCCATCAGCGCGAACATGGCCGCATAGCCGGCGCCCACGGCGGTACGCGGATCGCTGGCGCGATGCGGCATCAGCCGCACCGGCGCACGCGCGTCCAGGCGCAGCAGGCCAACCAGCACGGCCAGGCCCGCCGCCACCGCCAGCACGGCCAGCCACGCCGCGGAAGAAAGATCGGCCAGCGCCACCAGGCCCACGCCAGCGGCCAGCGCCGCCAGCTGCCGGACCGGCACCCGGGCGCCCTTTTTCGCCGGGGCCGCGCCGCCGAGCAGCCACGGTGCGGCCAGGCAGAACAGCAGCGCCTGGCCGGCGAACAGCCAGAACACCCCGCGCCAGTGCCCGGCCTCGGCGAACAGGCCGCCGATCAGCGGCCCGAGCAGGGTCGCCACGCCCCAGACCGCCGCCATCGCCGCGAACACCCGGGCCAGGTGGCGCTCGGGGAACAGCAGCGCCACCGCCACCATCGACAGTCCCGCCACCCAGCCCGCACCCACCCCCTGCACCAGCCGCCCGGCCAGGAAGGTGCCCATGTCCGGGGCCAGCGCGCCGAGCAGGCAGCCACCGGCAAAGGTCAGCCCGGCGAGCAGGGTCGCCCGGCGCAGGCCCAGCAGTTCGGACATCCGCCCCGCGCTGGCACCGGCGACGATCGCCCCGAGCAGGAACCCGGCCGTGGCCCAGCCGAACCAGGCGTGCCCGCCAAGGTCGCGGCCGACGCTGGGCATGATGGTCGCCGCGACCAGGGTGTCGGCGGCGTTGAGCCACACGCCCAGGCAGATCAGCACGAACCGGGGCAGCCGACCCCCGGCGAACAGGTCCGCCCAGCCGGTACCGGAAGGCCGGCCTGCGCTCATCGACCGCCCGCGGCGGCGGGCATCCTCAGTGCGCGCCGGCCGCGGCAGGCGCCGCCGGCCGCATCAGCCACACCCCGCCGGGCGTGGTCAGCGCGTGCAGGATGCGGTGGTCCTCGTCGTCGAGCTCGGTGCGGTCGTCGCCGCGGAAGCGCAGGCGGAAGGCGCGGACCGCGGCGGACGGATCGTCGAGGCTGTAGCCGAAGTGGTCGAGCGCACGCATGGCGTCGAATCCTTCAGGGGCCGCCGGCGCATCGTCGGCCGGCCAGACGCCGAAGCCGGCCTCGGCCAGGCGCCGCCACGGGAACAGCGCGCCAGGATCGACCTTGCGTGTGGGCGCCATGTCCGAATGGCCGATCACGTTCTCGCGCGGGATGTTCCAGCGCGTCGCCAGGTCTTCAAGCAGCACCAGCAGCGACTGCACCAGCGGCTCGGTGAACGGCGCCACGCCGTCGTTGTCCAGCTCGATGCCGATCGAGAACGAGTTGACGTCGGTGAGCCCGCGCCAGCTGCCGGCGCCGGCATGCCAGGCGCGCTGCTCGTCGGCCACGAGCTGGTACAGGCCGCCGTCCTTGCCGATCAGGTAGTGCGAGCTGACCCGGCCCTGGCTGTTGCGGGTGCTCAGCGTATGCAGGCTGCGCTGCACCGAGTCCTGCTGGGTGAAGTGGACCACGATCAGGGTCGGCCGCCTGGCGTCGTGGTTGGGCGAGGCCACCCACTCGGCCATCGGGTTGCGCGGCGGAGCATGGCTGCAGGCGGCCAGGACGACGGCGGCGAGCAGGGCGGCGAGGATCGGGCGGATCGGGCGCTTCATGCATCCCATTGCAGCCCGACGCGCCCCCGGATGCAAGCCGGCCGACGCCGCGGGCGCGGGCTCAGAAGCGCGCGCGCAGCCCGATCGTCGCGTTGCGACCGCCGTGGATGTAGATGGCGCTGTGGTCGCCCACGTGGCCGGTCGTGGCCAGCGAGCCGGGGACGATGACGTTGCGGTCCTTGTCCAGCAGGTTGCGCACCGAGAAGAACGCCTCCACGCCGTTGGAGAAGCGGTAGCTGCCCGACAGGTTGGTGTCCAGGTACTCGGCGAACCAGCTCGGCGTGGTGGAGCGGTACTTGTCCGCGGTCCACACCGTGTTGAGGTACATGCTCAGCCCGCCCTGCTGGTAGGAGAGGGAGAACGTGCCCAGCTTGTCGGCCATGCGCACGATCGGGATGTCCGGGAAGTTGCGCATGAACGAGCCGCGCACGGAGAACCCGCCCAGCCAGCCCGGCAGGTAGTCCATGGCATGGCTGAACTCCAGCTCCCAGCCGTGGATGTTGATCGCGTCCCCGTCGACCGTGTTGGTGGTGACGAAGGTGTAGTCGGCGTATTCGTCTCCGGTGTAGCCGAACTCCTCGGCGGTCATCTCCTCGGTCTGGAACAGCCCCTTGACCCGGTTGCGGTAGTAGTTGATGCCGACCACCCCGACCGGCTCGAAGTAGCGGACCAGGCGCACCGAGAGGTTGTTGGACAGCTCCGGTTCCAGGCCGGGATTGGAAGCCACCACGCGCCGCTCGACGTCGTCCACCGACCACACCCCGGTGACCTGGCCGACCTCCGGCCGACGGATCGTGCGGCTGTAGCCGATCTGCAGGTCGGTGGCGTCGTCGAAGGAATACTTCAGCGATCCGCTGGGGAAGAAGTGCGCGTACCGGCCCTTGCGCTCGACGTTGGGCCGGGTCAGGTACTGGTATTCCAGGCCCTCGATCGTGGCCGCGCGGCCGGTCGCCTCGACCACCTCGAAGCCCGCCGCCCTGACCTCCTCCGGCGAGAGCGGGTCCGGCTCCAGCGCGGCGGTCGCCGTCCGCTCCCAGCGCAGGCCGGCGCGCAGCGTCAGCCGGTCGGTCATGTCGGCGGTGCCCATGAAATACAGGGCCGAGGTGTCCTCGCGGAAGTCGCGGATGTTGCCCACGTGCACGGCGTACCACTCGGCCGGCGAGTCGATGCTGGTCGGTACCCAGTGCTCCGGGTTCTGCCGGTACAGCTCGGCCAGCCGGTACTGGCTGGGCAGGTACGGCTCGCTGTGCCCGTCCAGCGTGGTGATGCGCACGCCGCTGTCGTCGAACGAGTTCTGGCTGCTGGTCCGGACCGCGTCCAGCAGTTCGGTCAGGCCCAGCGGGCCGGCGTAGCGGTAGCGCTGCAGGTCGCTGTCGTTGGCATAGTCGAACTCGGCGCGCTTGGCCTTCAACCCGGTCTTGAAGGTCACCGGCCGGCCGGCGATGTCCTGGTCGAAGGTCAGGTTCAGCGCGGCGCCCTTGAGGGTGTGCTTGGCGCTGCCGCCGTTGGTCAGGCGCATGATGAAGGGATCGACCGAGGTGAAGGCGGCTGGGTCGTTCCAGTCCACCCCGCCGGTCTGGCGGATGTCCCAGGACTGTCCCAGCAGGGTGTCCCCGCGGGTGGCGGTGAAGTTGCCGGGCGCCAGCAGCGCGCTGACGGTATGCGCCGACCCCTTCTCGCCCAGGGGATCGTAGCTGCTGGTGGAATCGGAGTACGACAGGTGGCCGTCGAGCCGGATGCGTTCGTTGGCGTACTCGAAGCCGGGCACGAGGGTCCTGCCGCGGCCGTTCTTGTAGGTCATCGAATTGGTCACCTGCAGCGCGTTGAACTCCTGCGGCTGCCTGGTGTGGATGTCGAACACGGGGTCGCCGTCCACGCCGAAATCGCGCGCGCCGGTGATGAACTGGTAGTTGGTCGAGGCGGCCCAGATGCCGGAGCGGTTGAACATGGTCACCAGCGACAGGATCAGGTTGTCCGTGGCCCGGAAGTCCATGTTCAGCGTCGCCGAGGAACGCATGATCTCGCGCATCGCCACGTTGGTCTCGATGCTGCTGATCGCCAGCGGGTCGGGGCTGGCCGCGGTGGGCTGGTAGTTGCGGTTGGCGGTGATCTGCTCCTGCTCCACGTACAGGTTGGACTCGCTCAGGCTGGCGACCACGCCCAGCCGGTCGTCGAAGAACACATCGGCGTATTCGAAACCGTAGTTGGGCAGGAACCGCTTGCTGCCATAGCCACCCTCGCCGGGCCCGGTGCGCCGCTTTGCGTCCCACACGTTGGAATGGGTGCTGGCGCTCACCTGCGCCATCATGCTGCGCCCGTCGCGGTCGAAGGCGCGCTTGGTGCGTACGTTGATCGTGCCGGCCGGCGCGTTGGCGTCGACGTCGGCGCTGATCGTCTTGGAGATCTCGATCGAATCGATGCTGCTCAGCGACATCTGCTCGAAGCTGAAGGTGCGCGAGGCATTGGCGCCGGTGTTGGCGTCGGCCGCCGCCAGGTTCACGCCGTTGACCATGACCTGGGTATAGGCCGGCGGCAGCCCGCGCAGGCCGACGGTGCGCACGGTGCCGTCGCCGCTGCTGTCGGTATCCACGCCGGGCATGAACTTCATGAACTCGCCCGGGTTGCCCTCGGAAATCTCGCCGTAGGACTCGGCCGACAGGCTGTTGACGATGTCCATCGACGCGCGCTGCTCCATGATCGCGCGGGCGTCGCCCTGGCGCACGCCGGACACCACCACCGTGTCCAGGGTGACATCGGCATCGCCTTGCGCCCCGGCCCCGGCCCTGAGCAGCTCGAAGTCCTCGCGCCGGGATTCACCGGGCGCCAGCTCGAACTGCGTGCGCAGCACCGGATAGCCGGTGAAACGCACCGAAACCTCCACCGGCCCGGCGGGCAGGTTGCCGACCTGGTACTGGCCGCGGGCGCCGGACGTGACGGTGCGCCGGCCACCGGCCGAAGTGACGCGGACGATGGCGTTGCGCAGGTATTCGCCGGTGACCGGATCGGACACCGTGCCCGAAACGCTGCCCTGGCCCACGGCCTGCCCGGTTGTTTCCTGCGGCACGGCGGCCGCGCCCTGCTGTTGCGCCATTGCCGGAGCCGCTGCGAACAGCGCGGCGCACACCGCAGCGGCCAGCAGCTTGCGCCTGGCGTCGAGCATTCCCTGATGGTTCATCGTGCCTCGTCGACAGGCCGGCGAACTGGGGCCCGGCGTGACGAAATTATGACCCCCCCCGGATGAGGGGCTTGTTCATACGAACCCTTCGTTCAGCCTGCGTTCGCACCGTCGTCAAAGCGGCCCACAAAAAAAGGGCGGCGGATCCCTCCGCCGCCCGCACCACCTCGTGGGGGAGGTGACGTACTGCTCAGTTTTCGTAGGCCGACTCGCCGTGGGAAACGATGTCCAGGCCCTGTCGCTCGTCTTCCCCGCTGACCCGCAGGCCGATGGTGAACTTCACCGCCAGCATCGCCAGCGCGGTGACCGCCGCGCACCAGAGGATGGTGAACAGCACGCTGAAGGTCTGCGCCCATACCTGGGCACCGATGGCCAGGTCGGCCTCGGTGCCGCCCAGCGACTGCGCGCTGAACACGCCGGTGAGGATCGCGCCGACGATGCCCGCCACCCCGTGCACGCCGAACACGTCCAGGCTGTCGTCCGCGCGCAACAGGCGCTTGAGCCCGCCGACCGCCCAGACGCAGATCGCGCCCGCCGCCAGACCGATCACCAGCGCGCCCATCGGCCCCACGGTGCCCGCCGCCGGGGTGATCCCGACCAGGCCGGCGATCGCACCCGAGGCCGCGCCCAGCGCCGAGGGCCGGCCCTTGCCGATGGCCTCCACCAGGCTCCAGGCCAGCACCGCCGCCGCGGTGGCAACCATGGTGTTGATCATCGCCAGCGCCGCTTCGCCGTTGGCGGCCAGCGCCGAGCCGGCGTTGAAGCCGAACCAGCCCACCCACAGCAGCGCCGCGCCGATGAAGGTGAACGGCACGCTGTGCGGCTTGATCGCCTCGCTGCCGTAGCCCAGTCGCCGGCCGAGGAAATACGCACCCACCAGCCCGGCCACGCCGGCGTTGATGTGCACCACCGTGCCGCCGGCGAAATCGAGCACGCCGCGGTGGGCGAGGAAGCCGTCGTCGCCGCTCCACACCATGTGCACCATCGGCAGGTAGGCGAAGGTGACCCAGATCAGGGAGAACAGCAGCACCGCGGTGAACTTCATCCGCTCGGCGAAGGAGCCGACGATCAGCGCGGTGGTGATGCCGGCGAAGGTGGACTGGAACACCACGAACAGGAATTCAGGTAATCCATCGGCATCGCTGTCTGCGGTGATCCCGCGAAGGAAGGCCTTCTCGGTGAACGAGCCGAAGAAGGCGTTGCCGTCGGTGAACGCGGCGCTGTAGCCGTAGACCACCCACACCAGGATCACCATCGAATACACCACCAGCACCTGCATCAGCACCGAGAGCACGTTCTTCGAACGCACCATGCCGCCGTAGAACAGCGCCAGGCCGGGCACCACCATCAGCAGCACCAGGAAGGTGGCGGTGAGCATCCAGGCGACGTTGCCGCTGTCGAATACCTCATTCATTTCCGGACTCCTCCTGTTGGGTCAAAGCGCGTCGACGCCGACTTCGCCGGTGCGGATGCGGACGGCCTGCTCCAGGCCGATGACGAAAATCTTCCCGTCGCCGACCTTGCCGGTGCCCGCGGCGTTGGCGATCGCCTCCAGCGCGGCCTCCAGGTCGTCGGCGGCCACCGCGCACTCGACCTTCAGCTTGGGCAGGAAATCGACCACGTACTCGGCGCCGCGGTACAGCTCGGTATGTCCCTTTTGCCGGCCGAAGCCCTTGACCTCGGTGACGGTCAGGCCCTTCACCCCGATCTCGCCCAGTGCCTGGCGCACTTCGTCGAGCTTGAAGGGGCGGATGATGGCGACGATCAGTTTCATGCGAGTCCTCCGTCCGAATGCCGCGCACGCGGCGGCGGCCCGGCACACCGTGCGCGCGGGCCAACCCGTCCAGTCGTTTCATCCGGGTGCTGCGCGCACGATGCGCGTGGCGCCGGCCCGATTCCCCTTGCTTGTGATTCCAGGTACATGACGCAGGTCCCTCGTTGTGGAACCCTCCCGTCGCTTCCCTTGGCCGGCGGCCGCTCTGCGGCGGCTTGCCGGTCGTCCGGCACCCTTCCCCGGTGCCGGAATCCCGTGGACCGGCGCTACGGAGCGCCAGGCCCGTCCTTCCCCATCAGCCGCTCAGACGGCGTAGTACATCTGGTATTCCAGCGGGTGCGTTGCCGAACGGAACGCGGTGACCTCCTTCATCTTCAGCGCGATGTAGGCGTCGATGAAGTCGTCGGTGAACACCCCGCCGGCCTTGAGGAACTCGCGGTCGGCGTCCAGCGCCTCCAGCGCCTGGTCCAGCGAATGGCACACGGTCGGGAAGTCCTTCTCCTCCTCCGGCGGCAGGTCGTACAGGTCCTTGTCGCTCGGCCCGCCCGGGTCGATCTGGTTCTTGATCCCGTCCAGGCCCGCCATCATCAGCGCGGCGAAGGTCAGGTAACCGGACTGCATCGGGTCGGGGAAGCGCATCTCGATCCGGCGCGCCTTCGGGTTGGGCACGTAGGGGATGCGGCAGGAGGCGGAGCGGTTGGAGGCCGAGTAGGCCAGCATCACCGGCGCCTCGAAGCCCGGCACCAGGCGCTTGTAGGAGTTGGTGGAGGCGTTGGAGAAGGCGTTGATCGCGCGCGCGTGCTTGAAGATGCCGCCGATGTACCACAGCGCGGTCTGGCTCAGGCCGCCGTAGCCGTCGCCGGTGAACAGGTTCTCCCCGCCCTTGGCCAGCGACTGGTGCACGTGCATGCCGCTGCCGTTGTCGCCGACCAGCGGCTTGGGCATGAAGGTGGCGGTCTTGCCGTTGCGGAAGGCGACGTTCTTGACCACGTACTTGAGCGTCTGCAGCTCGTCGGCCTTGGCCACCAGCGAGTTGAAGCGGGTGCCGATCTCGCACTGCCCGGAGTTGGCCACCTCGTGGTGGTGCACCTCCACCTCCAGCCCGACCTGCTCCAGCGTCTTGCACATCTCGGCGCGGATGTCGTGCAGCGAATCCACCGGCGGCACCGGGAAGTAGCCGCCCTTGATCCCCGGGCGGTAGCCGCTGTTGCCGTGCTCGTATTCGCGGGCCGAGTTCCAGTGCGCCTCCTCGGAGTCGACGTGGAAGAAGGTGTGGCCCATCTCGTTGCCGTAGCGCACCGAGTCGAACACGAAGAACTCCGGCTCCGGACCGAAGAAGGCCTGGTCGGCGATGCCGCTGGACTTCAGGTAGGCCTCGGCCTTGCGGGCGATGCCGCGCGGGTCGCGCTCGTAGAACTGCATCGTGGTCGGATCAAGGATGTCGCAGGTCAGCACCAGGGTCGGATCGGCCGCGAACGGGTCGACGAAGGCGGTGGACGCGTCCGGCAGCAGGACCATGTCCGAGTTCTGGATGCCGCGCCAGCCGTTGATCGAGGAGCCGTCGAACATCTTGCCGTCCTCGAACAGGGCCGGCTCCATGATCGAGGCCGGGTAGGTCACGTGGTGCTGGACGCCACGCATGTCGGTGAAGCGCAGGTCGATGAATTCGATCCGGTGGTCGCTGGTGAGCTTTTCGACGTTATCGAAGGACATGGAACGGGGGCCTCGGGCTTGGGTTGGGAATACCGGAGAGGTACCGCAAGGGCCGTGCCAACCATTTTCGTTCCGCAAGTGACTGATCCGTTGTGGATTTCATCCCCGCGGACGCCCTCCGTGCACCACATTGGCCCGCCCGCCATGGGGCTGCACCGTTATGGTGCGGCGCAACACCCGGCCGAACCCGGCCCTGCGATCGCGTATCCTTGCCCGTCGCCCAACCGCGCCCACGCCAGTGTCCGACCTGCTCGCCGCCCTGCTGCTGGGCATCATCGAAGGCCTCACCGAGTTCCTGCCGGTCTCCAGCACCGGGCACCTGTTGATCGCCCAGCACTGGCTCGGGCCGCGCTCGGATTTCTTCAACATCGTGATCCAGGCCGGCGCGATCCTGGCCATCACCCTGGTGTTCCGGCAGCGGATCTGGGATCTGGTCACCGGCCTGGATCGGCGCGAGAACCGCGACTACGCGATCAAGCTGGTGGCCGCGTTTGCGGTCACCGCCGCGGTCGGGCTGCCGGTGCGGCTGGCGGGCTGGGAGCTGCCGGAGACGGTGACCCCGATCGCCTGGGCGCTGGTGATCGGCGGGATCTGGATGATCCTGGCCGAACGCATTTCCGAGCGCCGCGGCGACCGCACCGACGTGACCTGGACGGTGGCGGTGCTGGTGGGCCTGGCACAGGTGGTGGCCGGGGTGTTCCCCGGCACCTCGCGCTCGGCGGCGGCGATCTTCATGGCGATGCTGGCGGGCCTGACCCGGCGCTCGGCGGCCACCGAGTTCGTGTTCCTGGTCGGCATCCCGACCATGTTCGCCGCCAGCGGCTACGCGTTCCTGGAACTGTGGCTGGAAGGCGGCCTGGGCGACGAGGCCTGGGATCAGGTGGCGCTGTCGTTCGCCGCCGCCACGGTCACCGGCTTCCTGGTGGTGAAGTGGCTGCTGGGCTATATCCGCAAGCACCGCTACACCGGCTTCGCCGTCTACCGGATCATCCTGGGCGCGGCGCTGCTGCTGTTCATGCACTCCGGCAGCTGAGCGGCCGGCGCGCAGGCGGGCGCGATCAACCCCGTTCGGGATTGGTGTACGTTCTCCCCGGTATCCCCCGACCCTGGAGTCTGCGCATGAACCGTTCCCTGTCCCTGCCGGCGCTTGTTGCAGCGCCGCTGGCGCTCGCGCTCGCGGCCTGCACGCCTGCCCCGCCTGCCGGTGACCCGCCGCAGGCATCCGCCACCCCCGCTGCGGATGCCGCGAATGCCGCGCCCGCCACGTCCGCCGGCCGGCTCGACGCCTGGCACTGGCAGCTGGCCGAAGCCGTCGACGCCGACGGCCAACGCATCGACGCCCTGTTCGGCAACCCGGACCGGCCGCTGCAGCTCGATTTCAGCGATGGCCGCGTGTCGGTGACCGGCGGCTGCAACGGCATCGGCGGCAGCTACGAACAGGACGGCGACGCGCTGCGGATCGGCACGCTCATGCAGACCCAGATGGCCTGCGCGCAGCCGCTGATGGATCAGGACGCGGCGATCGGCAGGCTGCTGGAGGGGGAGCTGGGGCTGGCGACGCGGGATTCGGATCCGCCGCGCCTGGAGCTCACCGCCGCCGGCGGCGCGCGGCTTGTGTTCGACGGCCTGCCCACCGCCGACACCCGCCATGGCGGGCCGGGCGAGCGCATGTTCCTTGAGGTCGCCTCGCAGCGCGTGGACTGCAACCACCCGCTGATCGCGGACATGCAATGCCTGCGCGTGCGCGAAGTGTTCTACGACGAAGCCGGGCTGAAGGCCGGCGAGCCGGGCGAGTGGCAGGTGCTGTACGAGGACATCGAAGGCTTCGAGCACCAGCCCGGCGTGCGCACCGTGCTGCGCGTGGACCGCTACGCGCGCGACCCGGCGCCCGCCGATGCCTCCTCGATCGTCTATGTCCACGACATGACGGTCGAATCCGCAATCGAGTAGGGGCGCGTCCCGCGCAGGAAACCTGCGTGGCCGGCAACCCTCAGCCGGCCGCGCGGACCTTGTCGTTGAGACTGTAGTTGGCGTAGGTCGCAGCCTCGGCCAGCACGTGGCCGTGCATGGCGCGGTGCACGTCGGCGGCGGTGAAGCGCTCCGGCAGCTCCAGCTTCTCCGCATCCAGCGCGAACACGCGGAAGAAGTAGCGGTGCATGCGCAGGTCGTTGCCGGGCGGGTAGGGGCCGTCGTAGCCGAACCAGTCGCCGCCCATGTCGGCGTCGCCCGCGAACCAGCCGGTGTAGTCGTTCAAGCCCTGGCGCGCGCCCTGTGGCCCGGCCGGATCCTGCTTGCCCGCCTTCGTCACCCCGTCGCTGGCGCTGCCGGCGGCAACCTCGCGCACGCCGGCCGGGATGTCGGCCATCACCCAGTGCACGAAGTCGGCGCGCGGCTGGTGCACCGGGATCTCCACACCGTCCTTGCCGGCCATCTCGGCCACCGTCGGCGCGTCCGGATCCACGCACATCAGCACGAACGAGCGGGTACCGTCGGGCGCCCCGTCCCAGGCCAGGTGCGGGTTGCGGTTGCCGCCGAAGCCGTCCGGCGTGCCCAGGGCGAACTCCTCGGGGAAGCTGCCGCCGTGCTCAAAGCTGTCGCTGCGGATGCGCATGAAATGTCCTCGCGGTCAGTTCTTGGGATAGCCCAAGCGTACCGCCACCGGTGAAAGAACGGCGAAAGCGTCCGCAAGTACGCCGGCGTACTTGCGCCAGTGCCCGGCCGCGAACCGCTGGGTGCCGAACAGCCCCTGCGGCGGCACCGGCAGCTGGATACCCAGTGCGGAGGCCACCGGCCCGGCCATTTCCGGCGGCGAGTTGATGGTGTCGTCCAGGCGTAGCAGCACGTGCGGGTGCAGCTTCTGCTCGTCGAGCACGGCAATGTGTTCGAGCGCGGCGGCCAGCCAGCCCGCGGCCTCGGCCGGGGTGCCCATCCGCAGCGGCAGGTGGCCGCCGCTGGAGAGCCAGTCGAGCAGCATGTCGCGCGGGTCACGCAGCGCAAACAGCAGCAGCGCCTGGGGCAGGTGCGGGCGCACCACGTCCAGCAGGATGTTGTCCCAGTGCGGCAGCAGGTCGATCACCGGGCCGTCCTGCGCCAGCCCGCGGGCCGGCAGCGCCTGGCGCCACTGTGCAGCCACCTCGGCCGCGTCCACGACGCCATCGGCAAGCGCGGCGGGCAGATCCAGCCGCTGCAGCGGGTCGACCGGCGGCCGCGGGCCAAAGCGGTCGGCGCGGAACACCGGCACCACCCGATCCAGCAGCCGGGCCACGCTGTCCACGCCCGACCCCGGCAGGCCGGTCAGAAAGGCCATGGCCGGTGCATCGGCCGGCACATCAGCCGCGTCGGCACGGGGCGCATCGGCGGAAGTCACCGCGGGCAACGCGAACAGGCGCTCCGCGTGCCGGGCCTGTGCCTCGGCCTGGCCTTCGCTCCACGCCTGCGCCGCACCCGCGTGGTCGCCGGCCAGGTCACAGGCGCGCCCGAGCCAGCGGCGCAGCGCCCACTGGCGGGGGGTATCGGCGCCCGCCTTGTCCAGCAGGCCGCGGGCGAACGTCACCGCTTCGGCGGGATCACGTGCCGCCACCATGTCCAGCAGCCGGCCCTGCGCCGGCTCGTGATCCGGAGCCAGCTCCAGGATCCCGCGCAGGGTCGCCTCGGCCCCGGCCTGGTCGCCTTCCGCGGCCTGCCGGCCAACCTGGGCCTCGCGCGCCTCGATGCTGTCCGGCCGTGCGGCCAGCCAGCGCTCCAGCACCCCGGCCCGCGTCTGGGGCGTGGTTTCCACCGACAGCCGCGCCCGCCACAGCAGGTCGACCCCGGGCGACGTCGACAGCAGCGCCTCGAGCGCGTTGCGCGCATCGTCCGGATCACCCAGCCGGCTCCAGGCCTGCATCGCCATGTCCAGGGTGGCCTCATCGGCGGGCATCGCCGCCAGCGCGCCGCGCAGCCAGCGCAGCGCGCGCTCGGGCTGGCCGATCCGCATGGCCAGGTGGCCGGCGAAGCGGCGGCCTTCCGGCGACGCGTGCTCCGGCAGCTCAAGCATCGGCTCGATCTCGTCCAGCGCCTCCTCGAAGCGCTGCTGCCGGTACAGCAGCTCAGCCAGCGCGCGGCGCAGGGCGTGGTGCCCCGGGCGCAGTTCGCGCAGGCGCCGGAACGCCTGCTCGGCGAACGCCAGGTGGCCGTTGGCCAGATAGATGAAGGCGGCGGCGTTGAGCACCTCGACGTCCTGCGGGGCCTGCTCCAGCGCCGGCGACACCTTCGCCAGCGCGCCGGCCTTGTCGCCCCGGCCCAGCGCCACCATGGCCTGGATCGACCGCAGCACCGGGTGCTCGGGGGCGATGCGCCCGGCCACCACCGCCTTGCGCTCGGCCTCGTCCAGGTCGCCGCTGCCCAGCGCGATCTGGGCCTGGATCAGATAGGCGCCCAGCTGGTTGGGATCCAGCTCCAGGGTCTGCTCCAGCGCCTGCCGGGCTTGGGCCACCTCGCGGCTGCCCAGCAGCACGCCGGCGCGGTGGAAATGCAGGTCGGCGTCATCGGGGGCAAGCGAGATCGCGTGGTCGATCGCCGCCAGCGCCGCCTGGTGCTCGCCGCCCAGGCGCAGGGCCTGGGCGAGCATGCGGTAGGCCACGGTGTCACCCGGGTCGGCTTCGATGGCCGTGCGGGCAAGCGCCTGGGCCTGGTCGTGGGCGCCGCGGCGCAGGGCGTCAAGAATCTGTTCGTGCATGGAATGGGCCGGTCAACCGCCATACGGCGCGGGCGGCCATTGTAATGAAGCCCGGCCGCCGCGCTCAGCCGGCGGCGCGCTCCATCCCGGCGGCCATCCGCGCCGCCATCCAGCGCTCGGCGTAGCCGTCCAGGCGGGCGTTCTCGATGAAGCCGCAGTGCCCGCCCCACGGCGCGATCTCCAGCCGCGCATGCGCGGGCAGGCGCAGGGCGCGGAAGCCGTCGGCGGGGATCACCGGGTCGTCCTCGCTGGTCAGCACCGCGGCGGGCACCTGCAGCCCGGACAGGCGCTCGCCGGCGATCGAATAGCCGTCGAAGTACGCCTGCAGGCTGCCGAAGGCGGTATTGCGCAGCACCAGCCGCTCGGTCAGCTCGCGCATCCCCAGCTTCAGGGTGTCGTCGTCGTAGTCGTGCAGGTCCGGGAACAGCTCGCGCTTGCGCAGCAGCGAGCGCCGCCACTTGTTTTCGAAGTGGCGCAGGTAGATCGGCACCCCGCGCTCCATCTGCACCAGGGTCAGCGCCGGATCCAGCACCGGGCACACCGCGGCCACGCCGGCCAGCGGCAGCCCCGCGGCCGGCGCGCGCAGGGCCAGGCGCAGGGCGAAGTTGCCGCCCAGCGACCAGCCGCCCGCCAGCAGCGGCCGGGCCGGGAACCGCCGGCCCACGTCCACCGCCGCGTGCACCACCTCGTCGATCAGGTTGGAGTGGAACAGATCCGGGTTGAGGTGGTGGGAATCGCCGTGGTCGCGGAAGTTGAGCCGGAACACCTCGAAGCCGCGCTGCAGCAGCTGCGCCGCGCCCAGGCTCATGTAGCTCGAATCGCTGCTGCCCTCCCAGCCGTGCAGCAGCAGCACCAGCCCGCGCGAGGGCCCGCCCGGCACCGCGCTGTGCAGCCCGTGCAGGCGCACCCCGCCGCCGCCGTCGACGATATGCGCGGTGGTCTGCGCCCCGGTGGCGGCCAGCGCCAGCTCGCCGCGCCGGCGGCGCCAGCCGCTGGTGCCCAGCACCGACTGCAGGTGGGCGTTGCGCAGCCAGCGCGGCGGCGCGTAGTCCGGCGCTGCCGCCGTGGCCGCCTGCGCGGACATCGCCTCAGCCATGTTCCCCGGCCAGCGCCGCCACGATCCGCTCACGCGCCAGTTCGGCCACGCGGCGGCGGCTGCCGGCCTGCACCGGATCGATCGGCTCCAGGAAGATCACGTCGCCCAGCCGCCCCGGCTCGCCCAACAGGCGCAGGAAGTTGCCGACGAAGTGCTCCCCCGGCGCGAACGCCACCACCATCTGCGCATCGCCGTGCTCGCCATAGCGCAGCGCCACCGGCTGCACCGTCACCCCCGCATCCACCGCGGCGCTGAAGATCCGGGCGTGGAACGGCCCGACCTCGTCGCCGCCGCGGGTGCGCCCCTCGGGGAACACCCCCACCGAGCGCCCCGCGCGCAGCCGCGCCTGCATTTCCCCGGTCACGTCGCCCAGCGATTCCTGGCTGCCGCGCCGGTGGAAGATGGTCTCGCCCTTGGCCGCCATCCACCCCACCAGCGGCCAGCGGCTGATCTCGTACTTGGCCACGAACCCCATCATGCGCTGGCTGTGCAGGGCGAGGATGTCGACCCAGCTGACGTGGTTGGCCACGAACATGACCCCACCTTCCACCGGCATGCCGATCCGGCGCAGGCGGAAGCCGAACACCCGCATCAGCCCACCCTGCCAGGCCCGGGTCACCCGGTGCCCGAGCGACTCGCCGCTGGCCAGGCGCACGCGTGCCAGCGGCAGGCTGAGCACCAGCATCACCGGCGGCAGGTGCACCAGCACGTGCCAGGCCAGCATCGGGAAGCGGTATGCGTAGCGGAACATGCGCGCCACGCCGCCGCCGGCGCGCGGTGCAGCGCGCGCAGCCTGTCCGGATCGCTCCATCAGCGCGCGGCCGCGGGCAGCGGCACCACCGCCAGGGTCAGCCGCGAGACGCAGACCAGGTGCCCGGCCGCGTCCTCGATGCGGATTTCCCACACCTGGGTGCTGCGGCCCACGTGCAGCGGCCGGGCGGTGCCGGTGACGGTGCCGCTGCGCACGCCGCGCAGGTGGTTGGCGTTGATCTCGATGCCCACGCAGGCGCGGCCCTCGTCCACGCAGAGCATGCCGGCGGTGCTGCCCAGGGTCTCGGCCAGCAGCACCGAGGCCCCTCCGTGCAGCAGTCCGTAGGGCTGGTGGGTGCGGGCGTCGACCGGCATGGTCGCGCGCAGGAAATCGTGGCCGATCTCGGTGAACACGATGCCCAGCGGCTCCATGGCGGTGCCACGGGAGCTGGCGTTGAGCGCGTCAAGCGTGGTGGCGCGGCGGAACGGGGAGGGGGCGGGGGGGGCGGCGGTGGAGTCGTTCATCCCCGGCAAGATAGCGGGCGCCGCATCCGCCGGCCAGCAGGCTGTGCGCTTGCACGCCTCGCGGCCGGCGGCGGACAGGGGGAATCAGGAGACCCGGAAGCGCGCGGCCGGGCCGCTGGGGGCATAGCTTCCGCGGCGGGCGTAGCCGCTGCTGCTGCCATAGCCGACGCCGAATTCACGGCCGCGGTGTTCGCGCATCGGGGCAGTGGTGCGGGCGGCGCGGCGGGAAGGCTGGGAAGCGGGGATCTGGAAGCTGGCGTTCATGGCGTTCTCCTCGGGGGCAAGGGAGCTTTAGTGCTCCGGTGTGCTGGTATAGTACAACACCAAGGCAAAGCGACATGTGCTGGAAGTCATCCCCCCCGGAAAAAACTACAGAATCGGCACCAGCCCGGCCCCGAAGGCGGTGCTGATGCGGGTCAGGATGCTGCGCCAGCCCAGGTTCACCTCGGGGAAGTCGCCCACCGGCTCGTGGCACTGGCGGAAGTCCGCGTCGCTGGCCATCGGCGGCGGCAGCGGACACTCCGGGCCGGGCACGAACTGGTAGCTGGTGGCGTAGCGCCGCGGCCAGAAATCGAACAGCGGCAGGTGCTCGAACACCTTGCCCACAGAATAACCCAGCCCCGACAGCACCGGCGGCCGGTCGCGCGGGGCGATCACCCACGAGTTTTCCGGGGCCATGTCGCGGCGGATGCTTGCGGCCAGCGCCCGCGCAAACGCCGGATCCTCGATCACCACCGCGCTTTCGGTATTGAGGTTGTCGCCGCGTGGATCGAAGTTGTGGGTGCCCACCACGCCGATGCGCTCGTCCACCACGATCGACTTGGAGTGCACGCCCACCCGCACCCCTGCCCGGCGCAGCGGCACCGGCTCGTTGACGCCGATGCCGGCCCAGCGCAGCGCAGCGTATTCGCGATCAAGCGGGGTGGTGCGCGGCGACGTCGGCCCCGCGCCGTCGCCCTGCCACTGCGCCTGCCCCTGCGCCGCCTGCGGTTCCACGGTCACGCCCGGCCCGGCATCGCGGGTCTGCACCTGCACCGTGCCATCGGGATTGATCGCGATGTCGACCGCCCCGGTGGCGTCCACGTCCACCGGCGCATCCAGGGGAAAGGGCTTGTACTCGTAGATCTGGAAGCCGAGGTCGCGCAGGTGCCGGCGCCGGAACTTGTAGGACATCGCGTAGATCAGGAACGAATCGGTGGCGGCCAGGCTGTTGGTGGAGATCACCACCCGCGGCCCGTCCTCGCGCGCGCGCAGGCCGGCGAACATCTCGCGCGCCGGCTGCGAGAGCACCAGGTAGGGCGTCTGCATCAGGACTTCCTCCCGTGCCCCTTCGATGATCTCGCGCAGGCGCACGGTGGCCGGGGCGTCTTCCTCCCAGGCAGCGCGGTGCTTTTCCGGCGGATCGGCGATGAACTCCACCTCGCCGACGCTGATCGCGGCCCCGGCCAGGCGCTCGGACACCAGCTGCGCGTCATCCGCGTCGCGCGAGATCGCCGCCACCCGCTGCGGCATCCGGTACTGCGCCGCGGGCAGCTGCACCGCGCCCTTGTCCAGCAGCCGCCGGGCCACGTCCTTGAGTTCGGCTACCGGCACCGCGCGCGGGGAGTTCCAGAACGCCTCGAAGTTCTCCGCCATCCGTGCCGTCACCGGCCCCCCGACCAGGATGTCGCGGTCGCGGAAGTTGAAGTTCGGGTCCCAGTCGTAATACCGGTCCTGGTAGTTGCGCCCGCCGGTGATGCCGACGATGCCGTCGACCAGGAACTCCTTGTTGTGCATGCGCCGGTTGAGCTGGCGCCAGCAGCAGGCCGCCGCCAGCACGTACTGCGGATAGCTCAGCCGCGCCCGCCCCAGCACCGGGTTGTAGATGCGGAACTGGAAGTTGACGTGCGCCGAGGCCAGCGCCGCCAGCGTGTCCACGTGGCGCAATGCCGACAGCTGGTCCACCAGCACCCGCACCTTCACCCCGCGCCTGGCCGCGCCCAGCAACTCGTCGATCACCAGCCGGCCGGCGTCGTCCTCGTCGAAGATGTAGGACTGCAGGTCGATGCTGCTGCGGGCCGCGCGGATCAGGTCCAGGCGCGCGACCAGCGCGTCCTGGCCGTAGTCGAGCAGCAGCACCTGGTGGCTCGGCGCGGCCGGCGCGCTGCGCGCATGCGCCTGCACCGCCAGCGCGCGCAGCGGCGACGGCCGCGCGCAGGCGGTGTCCGGCTGGTCGCAGTCCACCGCCACATCGCGCGCCTGGGTGGCGATGTGCACGGCCTGCTCGCGCTCGAGCTGCGACAGCCCAGCGCATCCGCCCAGCGCCGGCAGCAGCAGCGCCAGCCACAGCCATCGCCGCGCCACGCTCATGCCGCCCCGGGCTCGCGCGCCCACAGGACCAGGTGGAAGCGCACCCGGTCACCCAGGGCCAGCGCCCAGCGATCCATGCCGTAGTCGCGGCGCGATACCTCGCCTTCCACCAGCACCGGGCAGTCCAGCAGCGGGCGTTCGCAGCTGGCCGGCGTGATCGTGAACACCTCCTCCCGGCGCAGCCCGCGCATGCCGACGATGCCGGTCAGCTCACCACCCTGCAGCAGCAGCCCGGGCGGGAACGGATCGGACTGCAGCTCCATCTCCGGCCAGCGCTGCACGTGGAAGAAACCCTCGTCGCGGGTGACCCGGGTGTAGCGCGGGTGGCCGACGATCTCCACCTCGCGCGCGTCCACCCGCATGCGCACCTGGCGTTCCCCGCCGGGCATCGCCACCACCGTCCCGCGCCAGGCCGGGAAATTGCCTTCCAGCGCCTGCCCCCAGCGCGTGCGCAGGGTGAAGCCCACCTGCGAGGTGGCGGCATCGATTTCCAGATCCCGTCCGCTGCCGTCCCCGGCCGGGACCGGAAAGGGCAGCAGCAGGCAGAGGCTCAGCAGGCCGGCATGGGCCTTCACGGCCACCAGAACGCGGACAGGGCGGCGGTTCCGGGCTCGATCGACCCCTCGGCGGCGAACTCCAGCACCGCGATGCCCGCCGGCGGCATGCCGCGGAACTCGGTGGACTGGCCGCTGTGCAGCAGCGCCACCAGCCGCTCCAGGCCCGGGTTGTGGCCCACCAGCAGCAGCCGATCCACCTCGCGGTAGCCCTCCAGCAGCCCGGCCAGGGTGCCGGCGGTGGCTTCGTAGACCTGCTGCTCAAGCCGCTGGTCGACGTAGCCGAGCACCGAGAGCACGGTTTCCAGGGTTTCGCGGGTGCGGCGGGCCGGCGAGCACAGCGCGCAGTCGGGCACCAGGCGCTGGTCGGCCAGCCAGCGCGCGGCGGCCTCGGCCTCGGCGTGGCCGTCCGGCGACAGCGGGCGGTCGAGGTCGGATTGCCCGGCCAGCGCCGGTTCGGCGTGGGCGTGGCGGAGCAGGATCAGTTCGCGCATGGGTTCGGGCTCCGGCCTCAGCGTTTCAGCCAGCGCAGCAGCGGCGCCCAGTCTTCCTGGTGCTCGCGGGCCTTGCGCGACTGGTAGTCGAACAGGCTCTTGCCCAGCCCCACCAGCACCACGTAAGCCTGGCTGTCGCGCAGCTCGGCCACGGTGGGGTAGGGCCACTGCCCGATGGCTTCCACCGCCCGCTGGGAGGCGTTGGTCCAGGGCCGCAGGCGGTTGGCCACCAGGCCCACCGGCAGCTGGCTGCTGCGCACCCGCGGGTGGTCGAGCAGGGTGTTGAGGAAGGGCACGGTGGCGTCCAGGTCCAGGGTGGAGGGCAGCACCGGCACCACCACCGCGTCGGCATGGTCGAGCCAGATCTCCAGATCCGGTCCCATCGCCCCGGCGGCGCCGTCGATGACCACCTGGCCGGCGTCGGAGGGCACCGACTTCCAGGCCTTCTTGCGCCGCTGGCTGCCGTCGATCGCCAGCACCGCGCTTTCCATCGGCGAGCGCCGCTCGGCCCAGCGCATCGACGAGCCCTGCGGGTCGCCGTCGATGAGTACGGTGTTGTGGCCGGACAGCGCCGCGTGCGCGGCCAGATGGGTGGCGATCGTGGTCTTGCCCACGCCGCCCTTGGAGCTGGCCACCAGAACCGTTTTCATCCGCAACCTCCGGCAGGACAGGTTCCGCGAGGTTACACCGGGCGGGCGACGGCCGCGAGCGCGGGTCTGCTATGGTTTCGCACCTTTTCCACGATCCTCCTGGCCGCGATGGGCGAGATGCAGGACCTGGCCGCGCTGATCCGCGCCGGCACCCCCTTGATCGTGATCGAAACGCCCGACGAGCCGCGGGTGGTGGACATGTTCCGCCAGACCCTGACCCGGGTGTGGCGGGCGATGTACCGCTGGAGCATCACCGAGGGCCTGCGCCGGATCGACCTGGACGGCGAGGATCCGGCCGAGGTGGCCGCCGACATCGGCACCACCCTGCGCACCATCCGCGGCGCCGACCAGCGCGGCGTCTACCTGCTGCTGGATTTCCACCCCTACCTGGACTACGCCGGCAGCCAGCGCCAGCTGCGCGACATCCTGCAGCGCCGCGACTGCCTGCCGCACACCCTGGTGCTGGTGGGCCACAAGGTGGAACTACCGGCGGAGCTGGAAGCCAAGGCCGTGCGCTACCGCCCGCGCCTGCCCGACGCCGCCGCGCTGCGGCGCATGGTCATCGAGCAGGCCCAGGCCTACGCCGCCGAGCACGGCGGCCGGCGGGTGGAGAAGGACCCGCAGGCGCTGGAGCGGATCGTGCGCAACCTGCAGGGCCTGGGCCTGGGCGACGCGCGCCGGATCGCCCGCCAGCTGATCTTCGACGACGGCGCGCTGGACGAGCGCGACCTGCCACAGCTGGCCAGGCTGAAGTTCGAGCTGCTCAACCGCAGCGGCCACCTGCACTACGAGTACGACACCGCGCGGTTTGCAGACGTGGCCGGGGCCCGCCGCCTGAAGCGCTGGATCGAGCAGCGCCGCCGCGTGTTCACCGAAGCCGAACCGCCACCGGGCCTGGACCCGCCCAAGGGCATGCTGCTGCTGGGCGTGCAGGGCTGCGGCAAGTCCCTGCTGGCCAAGGCCGTGGCCGGCGGCTTCGGCGTGCCGCTGGTGCGGCTGGACTTCGGCACCCTGTACGCCAAGTACCACGGCGAGAGCGAGTCCAACCTGCGCGCCGCGCTGGCGTCGGCCGAGCAGCTTGCGCCGTGCGTGCTGTGGATCGACGAGATCGAGAAAGCCATCGCCTCCGGCGGGGAGGGCGACGGCGGCGTGTCGCGCCGGGTGCTCGGGTACCTGCTGACCTGGATGGCCGAGCGCAAGTCGCAGGTGTTCATCGTCGCCACCGCCAACCAGGTGCGCGAGCTGCCGCCCGAGCTGCTGCGCAAGGGGCGCTTCGACGAGATCTTCTTCGTCGACCTGCCCACCTCCGAGGTGCGCGCCGAGGTGTTCTCCCTGCACCTGGCCCGGCGCGGGTTCGAGCCTGCAGGGTTTGACCTGGAAGCCCTGGCCGCCGCGGCCGAGGGGTTTTCCGGCGCCGAAATCGAACAGGCCGTGGTGTCGGCGCTGTACGCCGCGCATGCGGCCGACCGACCGCTGGACGGGGAGCTGGTGCTGGAGGAAATCCAGGCCACCCGCCCGCTGTCGGTGGTGATGCGCGAGCAGGTGGAAGGGCTGCGGGCGTGGGCGGCCGGGCGAACCGTACCGGCTGACTAGCCAGGCCCATGCGTACAGCCTCCTTGCGTGGAAAAACGCGACGTCCAGATTCACCGCATTGTGCCGCCGGGTCAAACCCGCACCATTGCAAGCGCATGCGCGGACAGGCCCCCGCCGGCTGCGTGCAGGCACGCGGCCCAACCTCCGGCCTATGGCGCCGGGAACGATCCGCGGTCACGATGTTCCAAGGGAAGGTGCCCCAGGGGACGGGATGCAATGATCGAACTGCGCAACGTGCAGCGCCGCTACGCGATGAGCGGGCAGACCGTGCATGCGCTGGCAGGCGTTGACCTGCATATCGGCGCGGGCGAGTTCGTGGCCATCACCGGGCCGTCGGGTTCGGGCAAGTCGAGCCTGCTCAACATCCTGGGCTGCCTGGACCACCCCAGCGACGGCCAGTACCTGATCGAAGGCCGCGACGTGGCCAGCTTCAACGACGAAGACTCCAGCGACATGCGTAACCGGCGCATCGGCTTCGTGTTCCAGAGCTTCCACCTGCTGCCGCGCCTGACGGTGCTGGAGAACGTGCTGCTGCCGCTGCGCTTCCACCGCGACCCGCCGGCCGACGCCCACGCGCATGCGCTGGAGCTGCTCGACCGGGTGGGCCTGGCCGAGCGCCGCGACCACCGGCCCAACGAGCTGTCCGGCGGGCAGATGCAGCGCGCGGCGATCGCCCGCGCGCTGCTGCTCCGGCCGGCCCTGCTGCTGGCCGACGAACCCACCGGCAACCTGGATTCAAAAAGCGCCGCCGACGTGCTGGCGCTGATCGGCGAAGTCCACGCCAGCGGCCAGACCGTTGTGCTGGTGACCCACGACCAGGACGTGGCCGCCAGCGCCCCGCGCCAGGTGCGCCTGCGCGACGGGAAAATCGAATTCGACGGAGCGACCCATGCGCCGGTGCACTGAGCTTGCCGCCGCGCTGGCGCTGGCCGCCGCCTGCCTCGCGCCGTCCGCACTCGCGCGCACCCTGGTGCTGACCGGCGAGGTACGCGCGGTGGACGCGCAGCAGATCATCACCCCGCATTCGAACTCCTCGCCGGTGGTCATCCGCTTCTTCATCCCCGAGGGCGATCCGGTCAAGGCCGGCGAGGTGGTGCTGCGGATCGATCCGGGCCAGTCGGCGGCGCAGATCCCGGAGCTGGAGGCGCAGATCGAACAGACCCAGGCGCGGGTGGCCAAGGAGATCGCCGAGCTGGAAGTCACCGCGGTGGACGCGGAGCTGGCACTGGTGGACGCGGAAGCGGAGCTGGCGATCGCCCGGCTGGACGCGTCGATCCCGGCCGACCTGATCTCCGGCCTGGACTACGACCGCCACCAGGGCGAACTGGATCGCACCGTGCGCGAGGCCGCGCTCAAGCAGCGCGAGCTGGCATCCGCGCGCGAAGCGGTGCAGCGGCGCCGCGCCGACGGCGCGCTGGAAGTGGAGAAGCTGACCGTGCAGCGCGACTACCACGCCGCCCTGGTGGAGACCGCCGAGGTGCGCGCCGACCGCGACGGCATCGTGGTTCACGGCTTCAACAACAACTGGCTGGGCGGGCGCATCGACGAAGGCTCCTCGACCATGCCCGGCAGCACCGCCGGCGAGGTCGTCAGCGGCGGCGACATGCGGGTGCAGGCGTGGGTGCTCGAGTCCGACCGCGCCGCACTGCGCGCCGGCCAGGCGGTGCGGCTGGCCTTCGACGCCCTGCCCGGGCGGGGCGTGGACGGCACCATCAGCGGCGTGTCCGGCGCGCCGGAGCGGCGCCCGGAGTGGGGCGAGGGCCGCTGGTTCAGCGTGGACGTGGAGTTCGACGCCGACGGCCTGCGGCTGCTGCCGGGCATGAGCGTGCGGGTGGTGGCCGGGCCGACCGCCAGCGCGGATGCGGACGCGGGAGCCGGCCGGTGAACGCGCGCATCGCCGCCATTTTGCTGGCCCTGCTGCTGGCCATTCCGGTGGCCGCTCAGGCACCGCAGACCCTGCGCATCGACGGCGAGGTCTATGCCCGCCGCACCGCCCCGCTGATGCCGCCTGCGGTTGACCGCATGTGGCAGTTCAACATCACCCAGCTCGCGCCCGACGGCGCGCCGGTGGAGGAAGGCCAGATGGTGGTGGCCTTCGACAGCAGCCAGGTGGCCCGCGAGCTGGCCGAGAAGCAGAGCCAGCTGGAGGCCAAGCGCCGCGAGCTGGAGAAGCTGGAGCTGGATCTGGCCGAGCGCACCCGCAGCGAACGCCTGGCCACGGCCTCGGCGCGCGCGGAGCTGGAGAAGGCCCAGCGCAAGACCGAGCAGCCCGAGGAGCTGGTGGCGGCGCTGGAATACGGCAAGCTGGTGGAGCAGCGCCGCCAGGCCGAGCGCCGCGCCGCGCTGGCCGAACGCCGCGAGGCGCTGGCCGCCGAACAGCGCCGCCAGGAGCGCCGGCTCACCGCGTCGGAGCTGGCCCAGCTGGAAGCCGATGTCACGCGCCTGCAGGCCTCGCTGGGGGCGCTCAACCTGCCCGCGCCGCGCGCCGGGGTGATGATGCACCGCAGCAGCTGGAGCGGGGAGAAGTTCGACGTCGGCTCGCAGGTGTGGCTGGGCCAGACCGTGGCCGAGATCCCGGACACCTCCTCGCTGGCGGTGCGCGCCGAACTGCCCGAGCGCGATCTTTTGCGGGTGGCGGTGGGCGCGCCGGCGCGGATCGTGGTCGAGGGCGGCGGCGGCAGCGTGCACCGCGGCACCGTGGCGGCGATCGGCCGCGCGGTGCGCAGCAAGTCACAGGTGCAGCCGATCCCGGTGCTGGATCTTGAGATCGAGCTGGACGACCCGGCCGCGAAGCTGCGCCCCGGCCAGTCGGTGCGGGTGGAGCTGGCCGCGGGCGGCACGGAGGCGGCGCAATGAAGCGCACCGCGCTCCCGCTCGTCCTCGCCCTGGCCCTGGCCCTGGCCGCCTGCGGCCAGGACACCCTGCCCGCCGCCACCGAGGTGGTCACCGATACCGAGCTGGTACTCAGCGTGGGCGGCGAAGGCGAACTGCGCTCGGCCAAGCCCACCCCGCTCACGGTGCCCGGCCGCAACTGGTCGTCGCGCCGGGTGGAGTGGATGCTGGAGGAGGGCAGCGTCGTGAAGGAGGGCGACCTGCTGGCGCGCTTCTCCTCCCAGGAAAGCGAGCAGCAGCTGGCCCAGGCGCTGATCGAACTGCAGCGCAATGCGCTCGCGCGCGCGGCCAAGGAGGGCGAACTGGAAGCCTCCATCGGCCGGGTCGACGTGGATCTGTCGCAGGTGGCGGTGCAGCTGGGCATCGCCCGCCGCTACGCCGAGGCCGACCTGTCGGCGATCGCCCGCAACCAGGCGCTGGACGCGATCGAGGACGCGCGCTTCCTGGAGACCCGCCAGGACGTGCTGGAATGGCAGCGCGACCAGTCCGGTACCCGCGGCGGCGCCGAGCTGGCGGTGCTGGACGCCCAGCGCGCCACCCACGACATCAACGCCCAGTCCCGCCAGGAGGACCTGGACGCGCTGGAGCTGCGCGCGCCCAACGGCGGCGTGCTGCTGCTGACCGCCAACTGGTCGGGCGACAAGCCGGCGGTAGGCGCCAACCTGTTCGCCGGCACCGAGTTCGGCAGCCTGCCCGACACCTCGGCGATGGAGGTGGAGATCGACCTGCCGCAGATCGAGGCCCAGGGCGTGGCGGCCGGGATGGCGGTGGAGCTGCATCCGATCGGACACCCGGAGCAGGTGATCACCAGCCAGCTGAGCTGGGTGGCCAGCGCGGCCACCGCCAAGAACCGCCAGAACCCGGTGCGCTACCTGTCGATGCGCGCGCCGGTGCCGGCCGAGCGGATCGCCGAGTTCGGGCTGGTGCCGGGGCAGCAGTTCGCCGCGCGGGTGTTCCTGCTGCGCGAGCCGGCGCTGAGCGTGGCCAACGTGGCGGTGCGGCAGCGCGACGGGCGCAGCCTGGTGCAGGTGCGCAAGGGCCGCGGGTTCGAGGAGCGCGAAGTGGAGCTGGGCATGCGCGGCACCGCCCGCTCGCAGGTGCTGTCGGGGCTTGAGGCCGGCGAGGTGGTGCTGCTCAGCCCGGGCGGCGATCCGGCCGAGCTGCTGACGCCGGCCGCGACGGAAGACGAGGCCGGCGGCTCCGCCCCGGCCGATGGGGAGCAGGCGCCATGAACGCTTTGATGTCGCGGCTGCCGCCGATCTGGCGCGAGGCGGTCGAAGAGCTTTGGCGGCGGCGCCTGCGCACCCTGCTGACCCTGCTCGGGCTGATCTTCGGCGTGGGCGCGATCGTGGCCATGCAGGCGGTGGGCGAGGGCAGCCGGCGCGAGGCGCTGCGGCTGGTGGAAGGTCTGGGCCTGCACAACCTGATCGCCGAGGCGCGCCAGCAGGACGAGGCCACGCTGAAGGAAACCCGCCTGCGCAGCCTGGGCCTGACCGTGGCCGACGCCGAGGCGGCGCTGGCGGTGGTGCCGGGGGCGCAGGCGCATGCGGCCGAGAAGCGGGTGCGCACCCACTCGGTGTTCAGCGACCACGGCCGCAGCGACGCCCAGGCCAGCGGGGTCAGCGCCGACTGGTTCCGGCTGTCCTCGCTGCAGGTGGCGGCCGGGCGCGCGCTGGACGCGGACGACGAGGCGGCGCTGGCCGCGGTGGCGGTGCTCGGCCACCAGGCCGCCGCCGACCTGTTCCCCGCCGGCAACGCGGTGGGCGGATTGGTGAAGGTCAACCACGTGTGGCTGGAGGTGGTGGGCGTGCTGGCCGACCGCGACCTGGGCCGCGACAGCTTCGAGGGCGTGCAGCTGGGCGGGGAGAGCAACAGCGTGTACCTGCCGCTGTCCAGCGCGCGGGCGCGGCTGCGCTTCCAGCCGCAGGAGGACGAGATCGACCGGTTCCTGCTGCGCCTGGAAGACCCGGCCGGGCTGGCCGCGGGCGCCGGGGTGCTGGCCGCGGTGCTCGACAACCGCCACGCCGGCATCGCCGACTACCAGCTGGTGGTGCCGCAGCAGCTGTTCCAGCAGCACCAGCAGACCCAGCGCATCTTCCAGGTGGTGATGGGCGCGATCGCGGTGATCAGCCTGGTGGTGGGCGGCATCGGGATCATGAACATCATGCTGGCCAACGTGCTCGAGCGCCGGCGCGAGATCGGCCTGCTGCGCGCGCTGGGCGCCAGGCGGCGCGACGTGATCGCCCAGTTCCTGCGCGAGGCCACGGTGATCTGCGTCAGCGGGGCGCTGCTGGGGCTGGTGTTCGGCGCGGTGCTGGCCTACCTGATTGCCGCGTTCGCCGGCTGGCAGGTGGCGTGGGCGCCGATCCCGATCCTGCTCTCGGCCGCCTTCTGCGCCCTGGTCGGCCTGGCCTTCGGCGTCTACCCGGCCCGCCAGGCCGCCCAGCTCGATCCCATCGCCGCCCTGCGCCACGAATGACGCGGGCCAGACAGGGCCGGGGTTGGACCGCCGGGCAGGAGCGCGCCATGCGCGCGAAGCCGCGTGACGCGTCGGTTAGCGGCGCGGCGGCTGCCAGCCCGCGGGCGGATCCAGCGGCACGCCCGCTTCGGCGAGGATGCGTTCGATCAGATCCTGCTCGGTGCGCACCTGCGGGTCGGCCAGCAGGCGCACGAACTGCGGCGCGCCATCGCGCGGCTGCTGGCTGGAGATGCGGCCCCATTCGAGCATCTGCCAGTCCGTGCGTCGCTGCAGGGCCTGGACTTCGGCCCGCTCGGACGCGCTGCCCGCCATCTGCCCGAGCATGCCGATGCCCACCATCCGCCCCAGGCTGCTGTCCGAATGATCCACCAGCACACGGGCCAGGTGGGCACAGTCGGCGGCGCGGCCGGGCGTGGAGCGCAGGGCGCCGTCCTCGCAGCCCTGGGTGAGCGGCTGCAGCGACGGCATCGCCACCGCCGCCCACAGCGCCATCGCGCTGATCGCCGCGTACTCCTCCAGCGTGCCGCCGTCGTCGCCGAACATCACCGCGCGCTCCGTGGCGCTGGGCGGGTGCCGCAGCAGGGCCGACTGGATCCAGCGCACCTGGTCGTACATGTGCAGGTCGAAGCGGCGCAGGCCGCGGGCTTCGGCGAACACGGCGTCCGCACCGTCCTCCAGCAGCAGCCGCGGGGCGATGTTGTCCGGCTCGGCCCGGGCCCAGCGCTGCGCCGCCTGTTCGCGCAGCGCGGCGGCGGACTCCGACCCCATCATCAGCATCGAGTTGGCGATCACGTCGGCGCCGGCGCCCTGCGCGGCGGCCTGGCGCCAGGCGTTCGAGGTGGCGTCATCGGGGAACCCGCCCCCGGCATCCATGCCGGTGGCCATGTCGCGCAGCACCGCGGCCAGCGCCAGGTCGCGCGGCTGGCCGGTTTCAGCCAGCAGCACGGCGATGCGCTGCTGGTAGTTGCGCCACACCCGCTCGGCGGCAACGGCCTGGGCATCGGTCGGCTGGCCCTGGGCGGATGGCTGCTGCGCGTGCAGCGACGGCGCGGACGCGGCCAAGGCAAGGGCCAGGACAAGGGCGAACCTTCCATTCATCGTGCTTACTCCGTTCATATCCCCAGATCTTCGCAGATCCCGCCCCGGTAGGAGCCCGCCATGCGCGCTTCTACCTAGAATCCCGCCGCCTGGCCGTCCTTGCGCGATTCGCTGGCGCCGATCCAGCCGCCGTGCGGATTCACCTGGATGGCCTGGTAGCCGCCGTAGGGGCCGTCGGCGAACTGCACCCTGTGCCCCTTGCGCATCAGCGCGCGCACCGTGGTCTGCGGGAAGCCCGATTCCAGCTCGACCCTGCCACCGTCGGTCATGGCCCGGTTGCCGCCCACCGGCTCGGCCGAACCGTCGTGGTGGATGCGCGGCGCGTCGCCGGCCTCCTGCAGGTTCATGCCGAAATCGATCATGTTGAGCAGGATCTGCACGTGCCCCTGCGGCTGCATCGCCCCGCCCATCACCCCGTAGGACAGCCACGGCTCGCCGTCCTTCGTCACGAAGGCCGGGATGATGGTGTGGAACGGCCGCTTGCCCGGCGCGTAGGCGTTGGGATGCCCTGCATCGCCGAGCACGAACTGCTCGCCGCGGTTCTGCAGGATGAAGCCCAGCCCCGGCGGCGCCATGCCGCTGCCCATGCCGCGGTAGTTGGACTGGATCAGCGAGACCATCATGCCGTCGGCGTCGGCGGTGGTGAGGTAGATGGTGTCGCCTTCGTCCAGCTGCGCCGGCGTGCCCGGCTGCACCTGGCGGGCGGCGCGGTCGATCGACATCAGCTGGCCGCGTTCGGCGGCGTATTGCTTCGAGATCAGCCGGGTGACCGGGGCAGGGTGGAAGTCCGGATCCGCGTACCAGCGCGCGCGGTCGGCAAACGCCAGCTTCTTGGCCTCCACGAACAGGTGCACGTGCTCCGGGCTGCCGAAGCCGTAGGACTGCAGGTCGTAGGGCTCGAGCAGGTTGAGGATCTGCAGCGCGGCGATGCCCTGGCCGCTGGGCGGCAGCTCCCAGACATCGAAGCCGCGGTAGTTCGTGGAGACCGGGTCGACCCAGTTGCCCTCGTGCGCGGCCAGGTCTTCGTAGCGCAGGAAGCCGTCGTTTTCACGGAAGTACGCGTCAATCGTCCGCGCGATATCGCCCTTGTAGAACGCATCCCGCCCGCCCTCGGCGAGCTGTTGCAGGGTGTCGGCCAGGTTCGGGTTGCGCCAGGTCTCGCCGGTGGCCGGCGCCCGCCCGTCGATGGTGAACTGTTCGGAAAAGCCCGGCCACTGCGACAGCACCGGCACCGAGCGTGCCCAGTAATGGGCAATCACCTCGTGCACCGGATGGCCGTCGCGGGCGTAGCGGATGGTCGGCGCCAGCAGCTCGGCCATCGGCAGCCGGCCGAAGCGCCCGTGCAGGGCAAACCAGCCGTCGACCGCGCCCGGCACGCTCACCGGCAGCGGCCCGCGCGGCGGGATCGCCTCCAGCCCGTGGCGGCCGAACTCGTCCATCGTCAGCGCCTGCGGCGAGCGCCCGGAGCCGTTGTAGCCGTGCAGCTGCCGGGTGCGCGGATCCCACACGATCGCGAACAGGTCGCCGCCGATGCCGTTGCCGGTCGGCTCCATCAGCCCCAGCGCGGCGTTGGCGGCGATCGCCGCGTCCACCGCCGAGCCGCCGGCCTGCATCACGTCCAGCGCGATCTGCGTGGCCAGCGGATGCGAGGTCGCGGCCATCGCCTTGGGCGCATACACCTCGCTGCGGGTGGCGAAGGGTTCGCCGGTGATGCGGTCGGCGGCGCAGACCGCCGGGGCAACCGCCAGGGCGAGGGCGGCGAGCAGGAATCTGGGCATGGGCATGCATTCGGCGGGGAACGGGCCTCCACGATACCGCCGCGGCGCCAGACCTAGGGTTTCCCCCGTCTTGAACCGGCGCAGGACGCTGTCAACACTGGGGCAACCTCAGCGCACGGACTGCCGGCATGAACACGATCAACCCGCTGTCGAACGCCATCGACATCGCCCGCATGATCGCCCAGCAGGCGCTTTCACAGCAGCAACAGCAGCCTGCCCCCGCCCAGCAGCCGGCCGTTTCCCTGCTGCAGAACCAGCAGCCCGAGCCCAGCTGGCATCCGCAGGTCGCCCCGCAGACGCTGCAGGCCGGCTCCACCGGCAGCTGCAGCCCGGCCAATTCGAACTACGGGCCCGACGGCTTCAGCGCCTACGTGCACGGCCAGCAGGCGCAGGAGCTGGACGTGGACTTCATGCGCATGTCGCACGCCGCCTACGGCGCCGAGGTCGACCTGTGCGGCTGGACCGAGGTTACCCAGGACCAGCTGGTGGCCGAACACGGCTGGGATCCGGAGGTGAAGCTCGACGTGCCGGACAGCCAGTTCAGCGCCACCGTGTTCACCGATGGCGAAGGCAACTACGTGCTGGCCTACCGCGGCACCGCCGACGGCGCCGAGGACTGGATCACCAACTTCGAGCAGGGCGCGGGGATCGAGACCACCAGCGGCGAGTTCGAGCTGCTGGCGCCGCAGGTGGCGCAGCAGTTCGCCCAGGCCCTGGGTGACGGCAACCCGCCGGGCAACCTGGCCATCACCGGCCACTCCCAGGGCGGCGGCCTGGCCGCGGTCGGCTCGCTGGTGACCGGCATCCCGGCGGTGACCTTCGATGCTTCCGGCATCCACCCGGACACGTTCGACCGGCTGGGGCTGGACATTGATGCGGCCCGCGAAAACGCTGAAGGCGGCCAGATCCGGCGCTACTCGATGTACGAGGACGCGCTGACCCAGCTGCAGGAGAACATCCCCGGCGTGTCGCTGCTGGTGCCCGAGGCGATCGGCCACCAGATCGTGCTCAAGCCCGAGGGCGAGATCGACCAGGGCATGATCGACCGCGCCCTGGAGCATCCCTCGATGCCGGACTGGGTGACCCCCGAGCTGGCCAACACGCCGGGCGTGAAGCAGCTGATCCGCGCGGTCATCAGCCACGACCAGCAGATCATGATCGACACCATGGAGCAGCAGCAGCCCTGGCAGGACGGCTGGACGAACCCCCAGCAGCCGGGCGGGGCAAGCCTCAATGACCTGGTGCCGCAGTCCGTCCAGGACGACTACCAGCGCAACGTCGCCGACATGGCCGACGACGTGCAGGGCGTCATCGACGACCAGTTCGCCAACGGCAACTACGTCGAAGGCACCATCAGCATCCTCGGCGACTTCGGCGAGGGCTTCCTGAACTCGGTCGGCGACACCGTCACCGGCTATGCCGGCGAGCTGTCCGACGGCGTGCGCGACCAGGCCGGCCAGTGGGCCGACAGCCTGGAAGGCCGTGGCCCCTGGGGCGTGGGCAGCCTGGGCTCGGCGGTGATCGAGACCGTGGGCAACGGCGGCGCCACCCTGATCGAGAACACCGGCGCTGCGTTTGAATGGGCCTCCGACCAGACCGGCGAGCTGTTCGAGACCGTCGCCGACCTGGGCGGCCGCGGCGCCCAGGCCGCGGTGGACGGATTCGTGACCACGGTCGAAGCGATCGGCGACGGCGTGGACACCGTCACCAACGCCGTCTCCACCGCCACCGACTACGCGCTGGAGAAGGTCAGCGACGGCTGGAACACCGTGACCGGCGCCGTCTCCGTGGCCTGGGAGAACACCACCCAGGCGGTCTCCTCGGCCTGGGACACCGCCACCGACGTGGCCGGCTCGGCCTGGGATGCCACCGTTGACACCGCCACCGATGCCTGGAACGCCACCACCGATGCGGTCGGCACCGCCTGGGACACCACCACGGACGCCATTTCCGGCGCCGCCTCCTGGGTCAACGACCGGATGCCGTGGAACTGGTGAGTACGCGCGCACACCGGGGTGACATCGGCCCCGGCACCCGGCACGATTGAACCGGCATGCATGTGTCCAGTCTCCCGATCCTGCTGCTGACAGCGCTGCTGTCCGGCCCCGCCTGCCAGAAGGCCACGATGAACGAATCCTCCTTCAACGACGCCAGCACGGCGCAGCTGGCCGACGCCGTTGCCCGTGGTGACAGCTACGCCATCCGCAGCCAGCTCGAATCCGGCGGTGGCCCCGACGCCCAGGGCGAGGGCGGGCTCAACCTGCTCCAGCACGCGATCCTCTCGCGCAGCCGCGACGGGCTGCAGGCCCTGCTCGAGAACGGCGCCGACCCCAACCGCCACGGCTACGACGGCAGCACCGCGCTGCACACCGCGGCCATCGCCGACGACCCGGCCTACCTGGAGCTGCTGCTGGCCAACGGCGGCAACCCCGGCGTGGCCCACGCGGTCACCGGCGAACAGCCGCTGGCCAAGGCGGTGGGGATGCGCACCACCCGCCAGTTCCAGGCCCTGCTGGAGGCCGGCGCGGATCCGAACGCGGCCGACCGCACCGGCAACACCGCCCTGCACCGGGCGGCCATGGTCAATGCCGGCGCCCACGTGCTGGCGCTGCTGGAAGCCGGGGCCGACCCGCAGGCGAAGAACGCCCAGGACGCGACCTTCCAGTCGTATTACTTCCGGGTTCCGGAGAACGTGGTCAACGAAGAGAGCCGCGGCCACCGCAGGGCGGTGACCGAGTGGCTGCGCGGGCACGACGTCCCGCTGGAAGCCAACGTTTCCCCATAGCCGGCGGCGCCGGGCCCCTGCCGGACGCCTGCGCCAGGGCCACTACGGCCAGGTCGGCGGATCTTCCACCCAGGCCGCGTGCACCTGCTGCAGCGTGGCCCGCTCGTCCTCGCGCCATCCGGGCAGCAGCGCCGCCAGGTCGGGGTTGACCCAGCGGTCGGGCCAGGTGCGCACTGCCGCGGCGTACCAGCGCCGGGCCTCGTCGCGGCGATCCAGCCGCCACAGCGCGAGCGCGAACGTGGCCGGCACCCACTCCGGGTTCTGCGGGCGGTTCATCGACGCGCCCAGCCACTGCTCCAGCGCTCCGGCGTGGTCACCGGTGCGGTACAGGTTCCAGCCGTAGTTCCACTGCACCGAATTGCGCAGGGTTCCCCGGCCCAGCGACTCCAGCAGCTGGTCGTAGAGCGCGCGCCCGGTGTCGGCGTGGCCCTGGTTCATCGCGATGTGGGCGAGCTGGGCCTGGGCCGACTGGGCGTTGCGCTCGTTGCGCTCGATCATGCGCAGCAGCCGCTGCTGGGCCGCCTCGTCGTCGCCCTCCAGCGCGGTCACCGGCCGTGCGACACGCACGTCCTCGTCGAAATAGAACTCCCCCGGGCCGGGCACCTGCTGGCCGGCGGCAGCGAACGGAACAACAAGCAGCGCAAGGCTGAACAGAATACGTAAACGCATGATATCCAATGGACTCCCTATCCCCCGCGGCATTGTAGCGCCATCGTCAAGCCGGCGCGGACGGGCCGGCATCGGCCACAGCGGGCCAGCGACGGCGCGGCCGGAGGCAGCTGAATCGTTCATCGCAACCTTTCACTGCCGGTTCGCCAGACCGCATCGACGGCGTCGCCAACGGCCGTTTTTTTGCTAACTTGACCCGTATCGCATTCACTTACGTGACGGAATGTTCAAGGGCGGCAGTCCTCCCGGCAGGATCCTCGTGGTTGACGACCAGCCGGGCAACCTGCGGGTGGTGGGCGCACTGCTGGAGCGCAACCAGCACGAGGTGCTGACCGCCGGCAACGGCATGGAAGCGCTGCGGATCGCCGCCGAACAGCTGCCGGACCTGATCCTGCTCGACGTGATGATGCCGGACATGGACGGCTTCCAGGTGCTGGCCGAGATCAAGCGCGACGGCGCCCTGATGCGGCTGCCGGTGGTGTGCCTGACGGCGGCCCGCGATCGCGAACAGCTGCTGCGGGCGTTCGATGCCGGCGCGGTCGACTACGTCACCAAGCCGTTCCTGCCCGAGGAGCTGCTGGCCCGGGTCAACGCCCACCTGGGCCTGAAGCTCGCCCGCGACCGCCTGGAGCGGGTCGCCCGCGAGCGCCAGCAGCTGGTCAACCTGGTGGCGCACGATCTCAAGAACCCGCTGAGCAGCGTGCTGTTCGCGGTCGACATCCTGCGCAACGACGGGGTCGCCGAACACCGCATCCCGCGCTATCTGGAAACCATCCACGACAGCGCCAGCGACGCCATCGGCTATATCCGCCTGTACCTGGAAACCCAGCGCGCCGCGCGCCGCAGCATCGACGATGCGGTGGCGGTGGTCGCCGACGTGCTGGAGGTGCTTGAGCGCCGCTACGGGCTGCAGTTCGAAGCGCGCGGCCACCAGCTGCGGGTGAAGGCCCCCGCCGACGCGCGGGCGGCGATCGATCCGGTGGTGCTGCGCCAGGTGGTGGAGAACCTGGTCAGCAACGCGCTCAAGTACGCTCCGGACAGCGACCTTGAAATCAGCTTCCGGCCCGGCGCGCCGGGCTACGTGCAGCTGGTCGCCGAAGACCGCGGCCCGGGCATCCCGGCGGCAAGGCAGCGCGAGCTGTTCCAGCCGTTCTCGCGCCTGCACGCGGAGGCGGCCGCGGACGACATGTCCACCGGCCTGGGGCTGAGCCTGGCCCGGCAGATCATTGCCGAGGCCGGCGGCAACCTCTGGTACGAGGATCGCGAGGGCGGCGGTTCCCGCTTCATCATCGAGCTGCCCGCCCCCAGGGACTGATCAGACCGCTTCGTCACCACCGTGGGTGGTCGGCTCGCGCCGGGTGGTGCGGCGGGCCTGCACGCGGCGCGCGCTGCCTTCGATGGCCTCGTTCTCGGCTTCCTTGCGCCGGCGGTAGGCGTACACGGCAATGCCCGCGGCCGCGGCCATGACCGCAGCGGCGGCGGTGGCGCTGATGACCGGGTGGCGGCGCGTGGAGCGGATGACGGCCCTGCTCCCGGCGCGCGCGGCGCCCACCGCGACGCCGGCCTTGAACCACTTCTGGGCGTGCCCGGGGACGTGGCGGATGCCGTCGCCCAGCTGTCCGGCCAGCTGCAGGGCCCTGTCCTGGATGGAATCGAATCTGCTCATGGGGGTTCCTTGGACTGGTTCGGCGGGCCAGCGCCCGCATGGCTGGGGAGTATCGGCCTGCGACCGTTGCAGCAGCGTGAGCGCAGCCGCCTGGCGCTGAACGGATTCTAGCCGCGCGGCCGCGCGCGGTGGGTCGGCCGGGCGCTCCAGGGATCCTCGGGCCACGGGTGCTTGGGGTAGCGGCCCTTCATCTCCCTTCGCACCTCCGGCCAGGTGCGTTCCCAGAAGCCGCGCAGGTCGCGGGTGACCTGCAGCGGGCGGCCGGCGGGCGAAAGCAGGTGCAGGGTCAGCGGCACCCGGCCGTCGGCGATGCGCGGGGTCTCGGCCAGGCCGAACAGTTCCTGCAACTTCACCGCCAGCACCGGCTCCTGACCGAAGGCGTATTCGATCCGCCGCTGCTGGCCCGAGGGCACTTCGATGCGCTCCGGCGCGAGCGCGTCCAGGCGCTGGCCCTGCGCCCAGTCCAGCAGCGACTTCAGCGCGCTGGACAGCTCGCCCGCGGCCAGCGCGTCCAGCCGCGTCCTGCCGGCGAAGGCGGGGGCGAGCCACTGCTCCAGGCCGTCCAGCAGGGCCTGGTCGGACAGATCCGGCAGGCCCAGCTCCGGCATCCATTCGCGCAGGCAGCGCACGCGCTCGCGCCACTGCTGCAGCTGCGGACTCCACGGCAGCGCCTGCAGGCCGCGCGCGCGGACGGCTTCCACCAGCGCCGCGGCGGCCTGGTCGGGATCGATGCGTCCGCCGGGCCGGCTGTCGAGCACGATCGCGTCGAAGGCGCGCACCCGCTCGGACACCAGCGCGCCGCGGGCGTCGTCCCAGCGCACCTGGTCACGCTCGGCGAAGCGGCCGGCAAACGCGGCGCGCAGGGCCGCCTCGTCCACCGGCGCGGCGCGCAGCACCAGCGCATCGCGCGGATCAAAGCGCAACTCGACGATGGCCAGCCACGGCTCGCCGAACAGCGCGCTGTCCTCGAACAGCCGCGCCATGCGCCCGTTGGCGAGCTGGTAGCGCCGCGGATCGGACGGATGCTGGCGGGCGATGCGGTCGGGGAAGGCGTGCGCCAGCAGGTCGCCGAGCGCGTGGGCGGGAACGTGCGAAGGCGGCGGCGCCGACACGCGCAGGCGCTTTCGCCACTGCTTCGCGGCGGCGTCGATTGCCGCCAGCGCGCCGCGGCTGGCCCCGCCGGCCACGCGGCCGTTGCGCAATCCCGCCAGCGCCTGCCAGCGCGCGGCCAGCGCGTCGCCGCCGCCCGGCAGCGGATCGCGCGCCTCGACCAGGGCCACCAGGTCGCAGGCCAGCGCGCCGCGCGCGCCGCCGCCGGCCGCCAGCAGCATCGCCGCCAGGCGCGGATCGGTGCCCAGCGCCAGCATGCGGCGCCCCGCAGGGGTGATCGCGTGGCCCGCATCAAGCGCGCCGAGCCGATGCAGCAGGTCGCGCGCGGAGGCCAGCGCCCCCGGCGGCGGCGGGTCGATGAAGCGCAGCGCGTCGCTGCCCCAGGCCGCCAGCTCCAGCGCCAGGCCGGCCAGGCCCGCCTGGGCGATCTCCGGCCGCCGCTGCGACTCCAGCCGCTGCGACTGCGGCCACAGCCGGTACGCCCAGCCCTCGGCCACGCGACCGGCGCGGCCGGCGCGCTGGTCGGCCGACGCCTGTGAAACCGGCACCACGTCCAGCCGCGAAAAGCCGCTGCCCGGGTCGAAGCGCGGCTCGCGCGCCAGCCCCGAATCCACCACCGTGCGCACGCCCGGCAGGGTCACGCTGGACTCGGCCACGTTGGTCGCCAGCACCACCCGCCGGCGCCCATCCGCGGCCGGGCGCAGCACCCGCGACTGCTGCTCCACCGGCAGCTCGCCGTGCAGGGCCAGCACCTCGGCATCGATGCCACCACCGTCCAGCATCGCCTGCACCCGTGCAATCTCGCGCCGCCCGGGCAGGAACACCAGCACGTCGCCCGGATGCCCCGCCAGCGCCTGCGCGACCGCCCTGGCCGCCTGCCGCTCCGGCGCCTCGTCGCGGCGCGGCGGGAAATGCGCAACCTCCACCGGGAACGCGCGCCCCGCGCTGGCCAGCCGCGGCGCGTCCAGCCGCGCGGCCAGCGCCTCGCCGTCCAGCGTTGCCGACATCACCACGATCCGCAGCTCCTCGCGCAGGCCCGCCTGCACGTCCAGGGCCAGCGCCAGGCCCAGGTCGGCCGCCAGGTGGCGTTCGTGGAACTCGTCGAACAGCAGCGCGCCGATGCCTTCCAGCATCGGGTCGTCCTGGATCATGCGGGTGAGGATGCCCTCGGTGACCACCTCGATCCGGGTGCGGGCCGAGGTGCGGTTCTCGAAGCGGATCCGGTAGCCGACGGTTTCTCCCACCGGCTCGCCCAGCTGCGCGGCCATGAACGTCGCCGCCGCCCGGGCGGCGACCCGGCGCGGCTCCAGCATCACGATCCTCCGGCCCTGCAGCCAGTCGGCATCCAGCAGCGCCGGCGGCACCCGCGTGGTCTTGCCCGCGCCCGGCGGCGCTTCCAGCACCAGGCGCGGATGCGCGGCCAGGCTGCGCAGGATCTCCGGCAGCAGCGGGTCGATGGGGAAGGCCTGTTCGCTCACCCGGGCAAGGATAGATCCCGGCCTACAATGGCGCGATGGAATTGATCGATATCGGCGTCAACCTCAGCCACGACAGCTTCGACCACGACCGCGACGCGGTGATCGAGCGCGCCCGCCAGGCCGGGGTGGCGCGGATGATCGTCACCGGCGCCAGCCGCGAGCATTCGCCCAGGGCGCTGGAACTGGCCCGCGCGCACCCGGGCGTGCTGTACGCGACCGCCGGCGTGCATCCGCACCACGCGGTCGAATACACCGCCGAATGCGACGCCGAAATGCGCGCCCTGCACGCCCATCCCGAAGTGGTGGCGGTGGGCGAATGCGGCCTGGACTACTTCCGCGACTTCTCTCCGCGTCCCGCGCAGCGCAAGGCCTTCGAGCGCCAGCTGGAGATCGCGGCAGACCTGCGTGACCAGGGCCACGGCAAGCCGCTGTTCCTGCACCAGCGCGACGCGCACGAAGACTTCCTCGCGATCATGAAGGACTTCGAAGGGCGCATCGGCCCGGCGGTGGTGCACTGCTTCACCGGCAGCCGCGAGGAGCTGTTCGACTACCTCGACCAGGACTGGCACGTGGGCATCACCGGCTGGCTGTGCGACGAGCGCCGCGGCCGCCACCTGCGCGAGATCGTCGGCAACATCCCGGCCCACCGGCTGATGGTGGAAACCGATTCGCCCTACCTGCTGCCGCGCAGCCTGCAGCCGATGCCGAAGGATCGCCGCAACGAGCCGATGTACCTGCCGCACGTGGTGCAGGAGCTGGCCCGCGACCGCGGCGAGGACGAGGCCGCCACCGCCGCTGCCACCACCGCCACCGCGCAGGCGTTCTTCCAGCTGCCCGCGGCCTGAGCCGCGGCCGGATTCAGGGCGGCGACTGCGACATCTTCTGCATCATCTCGCCCATCCGCCCGGCCTCTTCCTCCATCTCGATCAGCCGCGCGCAGCCTTTTTCCAGCTCTTCGGGCGGCTGTGCCGCGATGTTGTCCTCGGCGTGACGGCGAGCCCAGTCCCACACCGTGTCGAAGCCGTCCGCGTCCACCCCACCGGCGGTCATCTCGGCCCGCTGGCCGGCCCGCATCCGGCCCAGGCTGGCCTGGTCGTGCTGGCCGCAGGCCTCGCCCAGCGCGTGCATGGTGGCGCCGATCTGCACCGCCACCGCCCACGGCGCCATCCGTCCGTCCGGCTCCAGGCCTTCGACCGGCATCTCGTCCGAAAGCGGCTCGGGCTCCGGCGCGGGTGCAGGTGCAGGCGCGGTCACCGCCGGCGCAACGGTGGCTTCTTCCCCCGGATCATCGCCCCCGCCGCCGCAGGCGCCCAGCGCGAGCGCCAGCGCCGCGGCGAGCGGAAACAGCCGCAGCTGCGGCCAGGCACAACGTGACATGGGACTCCCCTCCCGTCTGCGTTGAGCCGAGCATACCGGCGCGGCAGCCGCCGCGCGCCGGCCCGAGCCCGGAATGCGACCGCGTTCCCACACCGGCCGGGCTCCCGGTCGCGTCAGTCCAGCCGCACCAGCTCGACCCGGCGGTTCTTCGCCCGGCCTTCGTCGGTGCCGTTGTCGGCCACCGGCTGCGACTGGCCGTGGCCCTTCGCCTCCAGGCGCGCGGCGTCGATGCCCTGGCCGGTGAGCGCGGCCACCACGCTCTTCGCGCGCGCCTCCGACAGGCGCTGGTTGTGCCCGGCGTCGCCGGTGTCGTCGGTGTGGCCGTCGATCGACAGGCGCAGCGCCGGATCCTCGCGCAGCAGCGCCAGCACCTGGTCGATCTGCGGCTGCGAGTCGGGCAGGATGTCGGCCTTGTCGACGGCGAAATTGACCTGGATCGCCACCCGGCCGTCGGCATCGAGCTGCTGCTTCAGCTCGGAAGCAGGCAGCAACGCCGCGGTCGGGGTGAAGCCCTCGCGCGCCATCACCACCCAGCCCGCGCCGTTGTACTCCAGGCGTGCATGCACCCAGACCTGCCCGTCCGCACGGTCGACGCGATAGACCATCGAGTCGTAGCCGTCCCAGCTGTAGCCGGTACCGTCGCTGTAGGTACTCTTGAGGCCGGAGCCGTAGCGTTCGTTGGCGTCCTCCGGGATCCGCCCCTCGAATACCAGCACGCCGCCGGCCTCGTCCATCATCGCCTGCAGGTTGCGGCGCACTTCGTGCACCGAGTGCGCCCCGCGTCCGCCGTTGACCCGGGCAATCCAGGCCTTGCCCTCGACCTCCTCGAAGTCCGACCCGGTCCAGAACGGATACATGTCGTAATCGCGCTGGCCGGTGGAGCCTTCATAGCCGGCCGGCGCCGACAGGTGCGGGAACGCTTCGCGCCAATGCGCGCTGGCCTGGAACGGCTGCTCCTCCACGACCACCATTGCAGCCTGGCGGTCTCCGATCGACAGCTGTATCCATGCGGTACGGCCGTCCTGCCGGATCACATGGACCGTGGTCGGGATGTCCGCGTCGAGGTTGACGCCGTCGATGAAGCCCTGGCCGATCTCGTCTTCCAGCTGGCCGTAATACAGGTCACGCACCAGCGGTCCATCGAAGACCTGTTTCGCGCCGGCCTGTTCCAGCACCGCCTCCAGGTTACGCCGCAGCTCCAGCGCCGAAAACTGCTTGTCGCGCCGCTGGTCGCGCGCTATGCCGATGCGGCTGCTCCAGCTTGGGCCCTCCACCCAGTGCAGGCCGTCGCCCATGCGGAAGGGAAAGCGGGCGAAGCTGCGCACCGTGGCCTTGTTGACCGTCTCATAGCCGGCCGGCATGGAGAAGAACGGCAGCTCGCCCAGGGCTGTGCTGCTCACCGGCACGGTTTCGATGTCGAAAGGCACGAGCACGATGGGCTCGCCGTTCGCGTCCAGCAGGCCCTGATCCGCCGGCGGTGTCCCGGCAGCGCCGTCCTCGACCGGATCGGGAACAGAGGTGGCTGCTGCATCGTCGACAGGCTGCGACACCGGTGCAGGCGCCACTGCGGGGTCGGCAGCGGCTTCACCACCGGGCCCCGTATCCGGGCCGCTGCACGCCGACAGCATCAGCACCAGCGCACACGCAGTGGCCAGATTCCCTTTACGCATTCCCTTGGCTCCATGGAGGCGGAACGCGCGAGATTACACGATCACCGCGTCAGTGACGCTCAGCTGCGCAGGCCGACGCCCCGCTTGAGCAGCCACAGCCCCAGCCCGCCCAGCAGCGCCACGAAGGTGAGCATCAGCGCGTAGGCCACCCACAGCGGGACGTCGCCCTGGCCGAGCAGGCCGTAGCGGAAGGCGTTGACCATGTAGAAAATCGGGTTGGCGTAGGTGAGCTTCTCGGCCCAGCCGGGCAGCAGCGACACCGAATAGAACACGCCGCCCAGGTAGGTCAGCGGGGTGAGGATGAAGATCGGCACGATCGCCACGTCGTCGAACTTCTTGGCGAATACCGCGTTAACGAAGCCGGCCAGGGAGAAGATGGTCGCGCCCAGCAGCACCGTGGTCAGGGTGATCCACGGGTGCGGGATGCGCACGGTGGTGAACAGCATCGCGATGCACATCACGATCACCCCCACCATCAGCCCACGCGCGACCGCGCCGGCCACGTACCCGCCCAGGATCACCCACGGCGGCATCGGGCTGACCAGCAGCTCCTCCACGTGGCGGCCGAACTTGGCGCCGAAGAAGCTGGAGGAGATGTTGCCGTAGCTGTTCTGGATCACGCTCATCATCACCAGCCCGGGGACGATGAAGTCCATGTAGCTGATCCCGTCCATGGTTCCGATGCGGCTGCCGATCAGGCCGCCGAAGATCAGGAAGTAGAGCGTCATGGTGATCGCCGGCGGCACCAGGGTCTGGCTCCAGATCCGCAGGATGCGCATGATCTCGCGCCGGCTGACGGTGCCCAGCGCGACCAGGTTGCGGCGCAGGTCGCTTCCAGCCACCGCGCTCATGCGGCCTGCTCCCTGCTACCGGCCGCGGCGGGCGCGCCGGCGCCTTCGCCGGTCATGCGCACGAACAGCTCCTCCAGCCGGTTGGATCGGGTGCGCATCGAGCGCACCCGGATGCCGGCGCCGTCGAGCGCGGCGAAAATCCGGTTGAGATCCATCGAGCGCGGCATGTCGACTTCAAGCGTGTGGGTGTCGCGCGCCGTCATCTCGATGCCCGGCACCTGCGGCAGCTGCGCCGGCAGCGTGCCTTCGATATCGAGCACGAAGCCCTCCACGTCCAGCTTGGCCAGCAGCTCGCGCATCGGCCCGTCCTCGACGATGCGGCCGTGGTCGATGATCGCCAGGTTGCGGCACAGGCTTTCCGCTTCCTCCAGGTAGTGGGTGGTGAGGATGATGGTGGTACCGGCGGCGTTGATCTCGCGCAGGGTGTGCCACATGCCGCGGCGGATCTCGATGTCCACCCCGGCGGTGGGCTCGTCCAGGATCAGCAGCCTGGGCCGGGTCATCATCGCCCGGGCGATCATCAGCCGCCGCTTCATGCCGCCCGACAGGGTGCGGCTCATCACCTCGGCCTTGTCCCACAGCTGGGCGGCGCGCAGCTCGGCTTCGGCGCGCTCCAGCGCCTCGTCCCGGCGGATGCCGTAGAAACCGGCGTAGTTGACCAGGATGTCGATCGGCCGCTCGAACATGTTGAAGTTGATTTCCTGCGGCACCAGGCCGACCAGGCGCATCGCCGCATCGCGCTGGCGGGCCAGGTCCACGCCGAACACCGACACCTCACCCGAGGTCTTGTTGACCAGCGAGGAGATGATGCCGATCAGGGTGCTCTTGCCGGCGCCGTTGGGGCCAAGCAGGGCGTAGAAGTCACCCGGGGCCACGTCGAGCGAGACGCCCTTGAGCGCCTGCACCCCGCCGGGATAGGTCTTGTGCAGGTCGCGCACCGACAATGCCGGCGCGTCGCCCCGTGCTGGATGGGTCATGGGGGATCCTTGTCGCGGTTCGCACGGCGAATCCCATTAGTATAGGCGGCCGGGCACGGGCACCCGTGCGACATTGCGTTGCGTTTCCTTGGCCATCCAGCACTTTCCCCTCAGGCTTGTCTCCCGGCGCATGATCGCGCCCACCGTCGCCCACCTGGAGCTGGTGCGCGACGACGGCCAGCCGCTGCCCTTCAATCCGGGCCAGTTCATCCAGGTGCATTTCCAGTACGCCGATGGCACCCCCACCAAGCGCAGCTATTCGCTGGCCACGGTGCGCGATCGCGACGCGCTGCCGGAAGACAGCGTGGAGATCGCGGTCAGCTACGTGCCGGGCGGCGCGGCCACGGCGCTGTTCGAGGGGCTGGAGATCGGCGACAGCGTGGATGCCAGCGGGCCGTTCGGCCGCTTCTGCCTGATGCCCAACGACGCCAACCGGCGCTACCTGCTGATCGCCACCGGCACCGGGGTCACCCCGTACCGGGCGATGCTGCCGCAGCTGGAACGGCAGATGGAAGCGCGCGGCATCGAGGTGGTGCTGCTGTTCGGCGCGCGCACGCCGGAAGAGCTGCTGTACGGCGACGAGTTCCGCGCCTTCGCCAACGCCCATCCGCGCTTCCGCTTCGTCCCCTGCTTCTCGCGCGAACTGCCGGAGCCCGGCTCCGCGCATGCCCACGAGGACGTGCGCCACGGCTACGTGCAGCAGTTCCTGGAGGAGTTCTCCCCCAGCGACGACACCGACCTGGCCTACCTGTGCGGCAACCCGGACATGGTCGATGCCTGTTTCGAGGCACTCAAGGGGCACGGGCTGGCGGTGCCACAGATCCGGCGCGAAAAGTACGTCAGCAGCAAATGACCGCCGGCCCGGATCCCGCCCAGCCGCCGGCTCCGGGCATGAGCCGGCGGGCCCTGCGCAGCGGCCTGGAAATACTGGTGTATTTCATCGGCGGCGCGGCGGTGGGCGGCGGCGCGGCGTATTTCGGCCTGAACCTGCTGCCCGGCGTGGGCCTGCTGGCGATCGGCGTGTTCTTCCTGGCGATGTGGCCGAACCTGATCCTGCACGAGGCCGGTCACGGGCTGGCCGCGATGGCACGCGGGATGCAGCTGGTGGCGTTCGGCATCGGCCCGCTGCGCCTGGAGCGCGGCAGCCAGGGGCGCTGGCGGCTGCGCAACGGCGGCGGCGTGCGCGGGATGGGCGGGTTTGCGGCGGCGTTCCCGCGCGCCGGGCGCGAGCCGACCCGTTTCGACGAGGCGGTGGTGCTGGCCGGGGGGCCGCTGGCCAACCTGGTCACGGCAGCGCTGTGCCTGTGGCTGGCCACGGCCCTGGCCGAAGCCCCGTGGGCCGCCGAGGTGGCCACGGGGTTCGGGCTGTCGGCGCTGGTGCTGGGCGTGCTCAACCTGGTGCCGATCACCTCGGCCGGATGGCGCTCGGACGGCAGGGGCCTGCTCGACCTGCTGCGGGGCAGCCCGCACGCCGCCCTGCAGCAACAGGTCAACCGGATGGGTGCGCTCAGCATGGCCGGGGTGCGGCCGCGCCTGTGGCCGGCCGCGATCGTTCCCGAGGGCCCGGCCGACGACTCCAGCCCGCTGCTGGCCGCCGGCGCGGACGCCATGCGGCTCTCGCATGCGATGGACACCGGCGACGCGGAAGCCGCCGGGCGCGCCGCGGACGATCTTGTCCGGCGCTACCCGGAGCTGCCCGAGGCGATGCAGCCCGCCATTGCCGTGGGCCTGGCCGGATACGCGGCGCTCATCGCGCGCGATGCCGGCCAGCTGCGCAGCTGGCGCGAACGCAGCGAGGGGCGCAGCCTGCTCGACCTCACGCCCTACCTGCGCTGGCTGGACGCGGAGCTGGCAATGGCGGAGGGCGACGCGGAAGCGGCCGCTGCCGCGGTGCAAGCAGCCCGCGCCACGCTGGACCGGGTGCCCGACCCGGTTGGCGTGCTGCTGCTGGGTGAATACCTGGACGCGCTGCAGGCGCGGCTGGCAGACGGCGGCGCGGTGATGGATGGCGACGCCACTGCCTAGCTGTAAAGGTTGCTTGACAACTGCGGCAGCCGGCTGCATCCTTCTTGTCAAGCTTACTTGACAGGCCCTCCGCATGCGACACGACCACGTCCATCGCCGCTACCTGCACGAATTCCTCCCCGCCATGGCTGCCTACGTGGTGATCCTGCTGCTGTCCATCTGGGCCCTGAAGCACGCCGAGGCCACCGCGCTGCGGGTGCTGCTGGCCCTGGCGCCGGTGGTGCCGGTGGCCCTGGCCGGGCGCGCGATCGTGCGCTTTGTGCGCGACAGCGACGAGCTGCAGCGACGGATCATGCTCGAAGGCGCCGCGCTGGCCGCGCTGGTGCTGACCATGGGCAGCTTCAGCCTCGGCCTGCTGGTCAGCGCCGGCCTGCTGCCGATGCGCGCCGACCTGGCGCTGATCATGATCCTGCCGGCCTATTCGGGCCTGTACGGCCTGTTTGCCGGGCTGGCCAGCCGGCGCTACGGGTGAACAACCGCGTGCGCGAACTGCGCGAGGCGCGCAGCTGGTCGCAGGCCCGGCTGGGCGAGCAGCTGGATGTCTCGCGCCAGACCATCAATGCCATCGAAACCGGCAAGTATGATCCCAGCCTGCCGCTTGCCTTCCGCATCGCCCGCGAGTTCGGCGAGGCGATCGAATCCATCTTCCTGTTAGAGGACACGCCATGAAGGCACTCCTGCTCAAACCCGCGGCGCCGCTGGCGCTGGCGCTGGCACTGGCCGGCTGCGGGGCCATGACCGCCGGCGGCGACGATGCCGATGCCGGCCCGGGACACCGCTTCGGCAGCATCGACTTCCAGCCGTGCACGCTCGACAGCGGCACCGCCAGCGCCACCGTGGAGGCGCGCTGCGGCACCCTCGAGGTTGCCGAGGATCCGGCGCTGCCGGACGGGCGCAGGATCGGGCTCAATATCGCCTGGCTGCCGGCCACCAGCGCGTCCGGCGCCACCGGCGACCCGGTGTTCTTCCTGGCCGGCGGGCCCGGCCAGGCGGCGACCGCCCTGGCCTGGCACGTCAACGCCGCCCTGGGCCAGGTGCGCCGCCAGCGCGACCTGATCCTCATCGACCAGCGCGGCACCGGCGGCTCCAATCCGCTGGACTGCCGGGACGCCGACGGCGAGCCGATGCCGCTGGATCCGGAGATGATGCTCTCGGCCGAAACCATGCTGCCCTACGTGCGCGCGTGCCGGGCTTCGGTCGAACAGCGCGCCGACCCGCGCCTGTACACCACCGGCCACGCGATCGCCGACCTGGACGCGGTGCGCCAGGCGCTGGGGGTGGAGCAGGTCAACCTGGTGGGCGGCTCCTACGGCACCCGCGTGGCACAGCAGTACGCGGGCGCCTACCCCGAGCGCGTGCGCACGATGGTGATCGACGGGGTGGCGCCCAACGAGGTGGTGGTGGGCGGCGAGTTCGACCGCACCTTCGAGCGCACGCTCGAGCTGCAGTCCGAATATTGCAATGCCGATGACCAGTGCCGCGCGCGCTTCGGCGGCGACCTGCGCGGGCGCATGCGCCAGGTGATGGATCGGCTGCGCGAGGCGCCGGTGGAGGTGGAGTTCCGCCATCCCCTGAGCAACGCGCTGCTGCGCGACACCGTCACCGCCGATACCGTCACCGGGCTGGCATTCTTCTTCTCCTACGCGCCGCAGACCATCTCGATGCTGCCGCTGCTGCTGGACGAGGCCGCGCAGGGCCGCTACGGGCCGCTGATGTCGCTGACCGCGCTGGGCAACGAGCAGATGCTGGACATGATCAATCGCGGCATGCAGTGGTCGGTGCTGTGCGCCGAGGACGCCCCGCGCCACGTGCCCGACCCCGATGCGGACACCATCCTGGGCCCGGACGCGGCGCGGATGCTGTTCGCCGCCTGCCAGGCCTGGCCGGCCGGAACCGCGCGCGAAGGACACGCGCTGGCGCTGGAATCCGACGTTCCCGCCCTGCTGCTGTCGGGTGAACTGGATCCGGTGACCCCGCCCGACTACGCCGAGCGGGTGCTGGCCGGCCTGCCCAACGGCCGCCACCTGGTGCTGGAAGGCCAGAGCCACGGCACCCTGGCGACCGGCTGCATGCCGCGACTGGTCGCCCAGTTCGTCGAATCCGCCGACGCCGCCGCGCTGGACGTGTCCTGCCTGGACGACGTGCGCCCGGTGCCCCCCTTCACCTCGTTCAACGGCTGGGAGCCCTGAGCCATGATCCACGCACAGCAGCTGCACAAGGCGTTCAAGACCCGGACGGGCACGGTGAAGGCGGTCGACGGCGTCGACTTCCGCGCCGACGACGGCCGCATCACCGGCCTGCTCGGCCCCAACGGCGCCGGCAAGACCACCACCCTGCGCATGCTCTACACCCTGATGAAGCCCGACAGCGGCCAGGTGCGGGTGGACGGCATCGATGCGTCCAGCGACCCGGCCGCGGTGCGCCGGGTACTGGGCGTGCTGCCCGACGCGCGCGGCATCTACAATCGCCTGACCGCGCGCGAGAACATCACCTACTTCGGCCAGCTGCACGGCCTGTCGCGCAGCGTGATCGCCGAGCGCACCCGCGCCCTGTCCCAGCAGCTGGACATGGACGACATCCTCGACCGCCGCACCGAGGGCTTCAGCCAGGGCCAGCGCACCAAGACCGCGATCGCCCGCGCGCTGGTACACGACCCGCGCAACGTGATCCTGGACGAACCCACCAACGGCCTGGACGTGATGAGCACCCGGGCGATGCGCGAGTTCCTGCAGCAGCTGCGCGCGCAGGGGCGCTGCGTGATCTTCTCCAGCCACATCATGCAGGAGGTGGCGGCGCTGTGCGACGAGATCGTGATCATCGCCAAGGGCCGGGTGGTCGCCGCGGGCAGCGCCGACGAGCTGCGCGCGCGCTTTGATGAAACCAACCTGGAGGACGCCTTCGTCAAGGCGATCGGATCGGACGAGGGGCTGCTGGCATGAGCGCTGGATTCTTCACATCGATGCTGACGGTGGTGCGCAAGGAACTGCTCGACATCACCCGCGATCGCCGCACCCTGGCCCTGGCGGTGCTGATGAGCCCGCTGCTGGTGCCGCTGATGATGCTGGGGATGATCTCGCTGGGCGAGTCGCGGGTGAAGACCCAGCTGGAGAGCGAGCTGGAGCTGCCGGTGATCGGCGCCGAACACGCGCCCAACCTGGTCGGCTTCCTGGCCTCGCAGCGGATCCGCGTGGTCGAACCGCCGGCCGACGTCGCCGCCGCGATCGCCAGCCAGCAGGTCGACGTGGCGCTGGAGATCGGCGCGTCCTTCGACGCCGACTGGCGCGCAGGCCGGCCGGCGCCGGTGGTGGTCATCAGCGACGCCAGCCGCAGGAACGCCGAAGTGCCGGTGCAGCGGGTGCGCTCGGCGCTGCGCGCCTACGGCGACCAGGTGGGCGCGCTGCGACTGGTGGCACGCGGGATCGATCCGTCGATCACCCGCCCGCTCGGGGTCGGCAACCGCAACCTGGCCAGCGAGGAGGCCAGCCGCGGCATGATCCTGTCGATGATCCTGCCCTACATGCTGATCCTGGGCAGCTTCCTGGGCGGCGCCTACCTGATCCTGGACGCGACCGCGGGCGAGCGCGAGCGGCAGTCGCTGGAACCGCTGCTGGCCACCCCGGCCCCGCGCGGGGCCATCGTCAGCGGCAAGATGGTGGCCGCCTGCCTGCTGGGCCTGCTGTCGCTGCTGCTGACCCTGCTCGCGCTCAAGGCCAGCGCCCAGACCGGCGAGGCGGCCAGCTCGCTGGACGTCAGCTTCCAGGCGATGCTGCGCATGCTGCTGGTGCTGCTGCCGATGCTGTTCATCGGCACCGCGCTGCTGAGCCTGCTGGCGGCCAGCGCCAAGAGCATGAAGGAGGCCCAGAGCCACATGACCTGGCTGATGCTGCTGCCGATGGTTCCGGCCTTCGTGCTGATGGTCAACCCGATCAAGAACGAGCTGTGGCAGTTCGCGGTGCCGTTCCTGGCCCAGAACCAGATGCTGCTCAAGGTCATCCGCGCCGAGGCGATCGATGCGCAGACCTGGGCGGTGTACCTGGGCGCGGGCTTCGGCCTGGCCGCGCTGCTGTGGCTGGGCGCGGTGGCGCGCTACCGGCAGGAAAAGCTCGCGGTCTCGGCCTGAGGCCGCGGGCGGGCCCGGCAGGCCCGGCCAAAACAGAACGCCCGGCGATTGCCGGGCGTTCTGTTCTCCACCGTGCGATGTTTCAGTTGCCCGGGTTGAACCCGATCACCCGGCGGGTGGTGACCGCCTGGCCCACCGGCTCGAAGCGCCAGCGGCGCACCGCCGCCACCGCCTCGCGATCGAACACCCGCGGCGGGTCGGCGCGCACCACCCGGGCGTTGCTGACCGAGCCGTCCGGGTTGACGGTGAACTCCACCAGCACCTCGCCGGCCTGGCCCGCGCGCAGGGCGTCGGGCGGATAGCGCGGCGCCGGGGTGCTGATCGGCCGCACGTCGGCCGCGGTCGGCGCGGCGGCAGCGGCGGCGGCAGCGCGTTCCCGGGCCGCCTGCTCCTCGGCCGCGCGCTGCTCGGCGGCCAGCCGCTCGGCCTCCGCCTGTTCGGCCTGGCGCTGTTCGGCCGCCAGCCGGTCGGCTTCCTCCTGTTCGGCCTGCGCTTCGGCCTGCCTGGCCGCCTCGGCCTGCTGCTCCTGCTGCTGGCGGGCGCGATCGGCCTCCAGCTGGCGCTGGCGCTCGGCCTCCTGCTCGGCGGTCAGCTGCTGCTGCTCGACCCGGCGCTCGGTCGCCTGCTCGGCGTCCTCGATGGTGCTGGCCAGGCGCGCCAGGGCGGGATGCTCCGGGCTGGCACGCTGGATCAGCGCCTGCAGGCGGCGGGCTTCCTCGTAATCCTCGCGGTCGCGGCTCTGCTCGGTGGCGATCACCGTCATCGGCAGCAGATCGGTCAGCGCGCTGGAAGCGGCCGCGTCCCCGGGCGAGCGCTCGCGCAGGGCCAGGTAGTACTCCAGCGCGTTGTCTCCCGCCGGCGCGTACAGGCGGCTTTCGGCGTAGGCCAGGCGCGCGGCCTCGCGCAGCTCTTCCACGTCCATGGTCGCCAGCGCATCGGCGGCCGGCTCGGGCTCGGCCGGCGCGGTCTCCGCGGTCTCTCCGGTGGTGGCGGGAGAGACGTCGGCCTCCCCGGGCGCGGGCGGGTCGCTCCCGCAGGCCGCCAGTAGTGCGGCCAGCGCGACCAGCGCCGCGATTTTCGTCCACCGTGGGCCCACGGGCCCGCTCTCAATCCCCGACATCGGCTCTCCCCCTGATGCAATTGCGTTCATACGCCTGCTTAGGACGCGACAGTAGCGCGTTTTTGTCAACACCCGGGGAGCCCGTTTTACCGGTGCCACGGCTATTTGCCGATGCAGAAGGTTGCAAAAATGTGACCCAGTAGATCATCCGGCGCGATCCGTCCGGTGATCTCGCCGAGCAGGTCGTGGGCTTCGCGCAGCGATTCGGCCGCCAGCTCCAGCACGCCTTCCTCCAGCTGATCTCGTGCCTGGCCCACCGCCGTGGCGGCGCGGCCGAGCGCCTCGACATGGCGTGCGCGCGCGGTGAATTCGCCCTCTCCCGGGCCGGTTCCGCCCGCCAGCGCGTGCAGGCGCCGGTGAACCTCGTCCAGGCCGACGCCGGTGCGGGCCGAGATCCACAGCGCGTCGGCATCGCCGGGCGGCGGCGCGGCGAGCAGGTCGGCCTTGTTGTACAGCCACAGCACCTGCGGCACGCCGGCGATCGCATCGCCGAGCGCGGCGCGGCCGGCGGCGGGCTCACGGCCGTCGAGCACCACGATCGCCAGGTCGGCGCGCTGCAGTTCGCTCCGGGCCCGGCGCATGCCCTCGCGCTCGATCGCATCGCCGCCCTCGCGCAGGCCGGCGGTGTCCACCAGGTTCAGCTCGACCCCGTCCACCCGCACCGTCTCGTGCAGCAGGTCGCGGGTGGTGCCGGCGATGTCGGTGACGATCGCCCGCTCGCTGCCGGCCAGCGCGTTGAGCAGCGAGCTCTTGCCGGCGTTGGGCGGGCCCACGATCACCGCGTGCAGGCCGTCGCGCAGGCGGCGGCCGCGCTCGGCGGCGGCGAGCAGGCCGGCCAGGTCGGCGGACAGCGCGTCCAGCCCGGCGCGAACCTCGTCCCCGCCCAGGGTCTGGATCGGCTCGTCGGAGAAGTCGATCATCGCTTCCACGTGGATCCGCAGGGCCAGCATGGCCTCGGCGATCGCCTCCACCCGGGTCGAGAACCCGCCCTCCAGCGCCCGCCGCGCGGCCCGCGCCGCGCGCAGGTCGCCGGCGGCGATCAGGTCGGCCACCGCCTCGGCCTGGGCCAGGTCCAGGCGGCCGTTGAGGAAGGCGCGCTCGCTGAACTCGCCGGGCCGGGCGTGGCGCGCGCCCAGCTCGATGCAGACCTGCACCAGCCTGCGCAGCACCGCCGGGCTGCCGTGCGCCTGCAGCTCGGCCACGTGCTCGCCGGTATAGCTGGCCGGGGCCGGGAACGCGATCGCGATGCCGTCGTCGAGAACCGCGCCGTCGGGCTCGTGGAAGCGGACGTAGTGGGCGCTGCGCGGGCGCAGCCGGCGCGCGCAGACCGATTCGGCAATGCGAAGGGCGTCGGGGCCGGACAGGCGCACCACGCCGATCCCGGCCGCACCGGCGGCGGTGGCGATGGCAACGATGGTGTCGGCGGCGGGCAGGCCCGGGATCGCGCTGTGCATGGCGCCGATGCTACCCGGCGGGCCGGATCGTGCCGACCCTCCGGGCGCGTGCGATCAGCCCTTCGCCTTGGCCGGCGTGCCGGGGCCCGACGACTTCGGCGGCTCGCCGCTGTAGCGGCGCAGGAACCACCACTGCTGGGCCAGGCCCAGGGCACCGTTGGTCACCCAGTACAGCACCAGGCCGGCCGGGAAGAAGATCATGATCGCGCCGAAGATCACCGGCATCAGCTGCATGATCTTCTGCTGGGTCGGATCCATGCCGGTCATCGGGCTGAGCTTCTGGGTGGCCCACATCACCGCGATGTTGATCACCGGCAGGATGAAGAACGGATCGGGCGCGGTCAGATCCTGGATCCAGCCGATCCACGGCGCGTGGCGCAGCTCCACCGATTCGAGCAGCACCCAGTACAGGGCGAAGAAGATCGGCATCTGCAGCAGGATCGGCAGGCAGCCGCCGACCGGGTTGATCTTCTCCTTCTTGTACAGCTCCATCATCGCCATCTGGAACTTCTGCTTGTCGTCCCCGTAGCGCTCCTTGAGCTGGGCCATGCGCGGCTGGAACCGGCGCATCTTGGCCATGGACTTGTACTGCGCGGCCGAGAGCGGATACATGGCCAGCTTGACCACGATCACCAGGCCGACGATCGCCCAGCCCCAGTTCTTGACCACGTCGTGGATCTTGTCGAGCAGCCAGAACAGCCACTCGCCCACGAACGCCATCGCCGAGAACCGGGAGTAGTCGATCGCGCGATCCAGGCCGCGCACGTCCTGGGCCTGGATCTGCTCGACCAGCTTGGGCCCCACCAGCAGGCGTGCGTCCAGGCTGGCCTGCTGGCCGGGCGCGACCGACAGCCCCGGGCCAAGCTGGCGGACCAGGTAGCGCGGGCCATCGGTATGCACCGAAATGGTGGTCTGCTCGTCCGGCTGCGGGATCCAGGCGCTGAAGAAGTGGTGCTGCAGGATCGCGATCCAGCTCTCGCTGGCCTGCAGGTTGAGCGGGCCGTCCTCGGTGAACTTGGCGAACTGGCGGCGGGTGTAGCCGTTCTCGTCGCTGTACCAGGCGGCGCCGTTGAAGCTGAAGGATTCCGGATTGGTCATGCCGCGGCTGATGCGCGGCGGCACCCGCGACAGCTGGCGGTAGACGTAGCCCTGCCAGGGCTGGGCGCTGCCGTTGACCACGGTGTCCTGCACGTGGATGGCGTAGGAGCCGGGGCGCACGGTGAAGGTGCGGCGGATCTGCACGCCGTCGGGGCCCGTCCACACGAACGGTACCGTCACTTCCTGGCCGGCCTGGCTGGCCTGGTACTCGCGCTGCCCGCCTTCAACGATGAAACCCGACTCGTGGGTGGGCGCGGCCTGGGCCTGGCTGACCCAGCCGCTCTGGGCGGCGTACCAGCGGGTCGGGTCGGTCTCGAACAGCTTGACCGGCGGGCTGTCCTCGTCGCGGGTCTGCGGGTACTGCAGCAGCGCGGCGTCCACCACGTTGCCGTTTTCCAGGGTCAGGCGCAGGACGTCGGTGATGACGGTGACCCGGTCGGCGCCGGATGCGGGCGCGGCGACCGCCTCGACCGCCGGCACGCTGCCGTCCGCGGACGGGGCCACGGGTACGGCCGGCGCGGTGGGCACCGAGCCGCCGGCATCCGCGGACTGCGCCGTCGGCACCGCGCCGCCTGCCTGCAGCTCGGCCGGCACCGCCGGCTCGGGCGCGGCCTCGACGTTGGCTTCCTTGCGCCACTCCATCCACAGCAGCATTGCCACCATGAGCCAGGCGAAGATCAACAGGGTACGGGTCTGGTTCATCGGACAGGCAGGCTCACTGGCCGGAAGGATCCGGCGAGGATGGTCGGGGGCGGGTGGACGCGCGTGCGGAGCCGGGCATTGTGCCGTCCGCGGCCGGGACGGGCAACGCGCCTGCGCGCTGCAGCAGGGCCCGCAGGCCCTCGCGCAGCGCTGCGCCGGTGGCCGCGGCGGCCTGCGGGCGCGCCACCACCACGTAAGCACCCGGTGCCAGGCCGGGCCGGAGCAGGCGGAACTGTTCGCGCAGCTGGCGCTTGATGCGGTTGCGGCCCACGGCGTTGCGGTCGACCTTGCGCGAGACCGCCAGGCCCAGCCGCGGCGGGGCGCCGTCGTCGTGCCAGTGCAGGGCCATCAGCGGCGAGGCGGTGCGGCGGCCGTGGGCAAAGACGCGGTCGAATTCCGCGCGCGCGCGCACGCGCGCCTGCCTCGGGAAGGCGGCGCTGGTCATGGGAAACAGGAAGCTGGGCGCAGGGACCGCGGCATGGCGGCCGTGCGCCGGGCGCGGCGTCAGGCCGACAGGCGCCTGCGGCCCTTGGCGCGGCGGCGGGCCAGGACCTTGCGGCCGTCGGCGGTCGCCATGCGGGCACGGAAGCCGTGGTCGCGCTTGCGCTTGAGGTTGCTGGGCTGGAAAGTGCGCTTGGTGGCCATTTCGGATTCTCGTGCAGAGGTGCGGCGTTTAACGAACCGGGAATGATAGGCGCGGTCCTGCCTGCGAGTCAACCCGGCCCCGTACGGCCGGATGCGCCTGCCGGGGGGCGGTGGTAGGCTGGCCGATCCGTTTCACTTCCCTTCCGGCGGCCCCCGCGGCCCGGCCCGAAGCCGCCTTCAGCGCCCGCAACCCGAGACACCCGCAAAGCAAGATGGAAGCCTGGCCCCGCTGCCTTGAACGCCTCGAAGCCGAACTGCCGGCCGAGGACATCCACGCCTGGCTCAAGCCGCTGCAGGCCACCCGCCGCAACGGCACGGTGGTGCTGTACGCGCCCAACGTGTTCATCCGCGACGAGGTGCAAAGCCGCTACCTGGATCGGATCCGCGAGCTGCTGGGGCATTTCGGCGGCGCCGACGAGGTGTCGCTGGAGATCGGCTCGATGCCGCGGATCGAGGCCGCGCCGGCGGCGCCGCTGGCGGCCGCGGCCGTCGCGCCGGTGGCCAACGGCCCGGCCTTCCACGGCAACCTGGACAGCCACTACACCTTCGACAACTTCGTCGAGGGCCGCAGCAACCAGCTGGCCCGCGCCGCGGCCTGGCATGCGGCCCAGAACCCGGGCGACCGCGCCCACAACCCGCTGCTGCTCTACGGCAGCACCGGCCTGGGCAAGACCCACCTGATGTTCGCCGCCGGCAACCGCATGCGCGAACTCAACCCCGCCGCGCGGGTGCTGTACCTGCGCTCGGACGGCTTCTTCAACGCGATGATGCGGGCCCTGCAGGACAAGGCGATGGACGCCTTCAAACGCCAGTTCCAGGAGGTCGACGCGCTGCTGATCGACGACATCCAGTTCTTCGCCGGCAAGGAGCGCACCCAGGAGGAGTTCTTCCACACCTTCAACGCGCTGTTCGAGAGCCGCCAGCAGATCATCATGACCTGCGACCGGTTCCCGCGCGAGGTCGAGGGCCTGGAGCCGCGGCTGAAGTCGCGCCTGGGCTCCGGGCTGTCGGTGGCGATCGACCCGCCGGACTTCGAGACCCGGGCCCAGATCGTGCTGTCCAAGGCCAGCGAGCGCGGCGCCCACATCCCCGAGGACGTGGCCTTCATGCTGGCCAAGAAGCTGCGCTCCAACGTGCGCGACCTGGAGGGGGCGATCTACACCCTGGTCGGGCGGGCCAATTTCACCGGCCACACGATCACCGCCGAGTTCGCCCAGGAAACCCTGCGCGACCTGCTGCGCGCGCAGATGCAGAGCGCCAGCATCCCCAATATCCAGAAGACCGTGGCAGACTACTACGGTCTTCAAACCAAGGACATGCTGGGCAAGAAGCGCACCCGTTCGCTGGCCCGCCCGCGCCAGGTGGCGATGGCGCTGGCCAAGGAACTGACCGAGCACAGCCTGCCCGAGATCGGCGACGCGTTCTCCGGTCGCGACCACACCACCGTGCTGCACGCCTGCCGCCAGGTCCGCAAGCTGATGGAAACCGACGGCAAGCTGCGCGAGGACTGGGACAAGCTGATCCGCAAGCTCAGCGAGTAGGCGCTCCCGGGGTGTTGTTGACCGGCGCGGGACAAGCTGTGGACAACTCCGGGACGCAGGCCGGCCCGAAAAGTTGTCCACAGCTTGCCCCAGAGGCACCGGCCCGGTTGTACACCTGGTTTTGACTAGAATAAATGCTTTTGAATCAATGATTTAAGTGGCTTATCAAGCGTTTCCAGCGACACCATCACCACCATCTTTTGATTTTTATCCAGTTCTTCAAGCAGTAGAGCCAAGGGGAATCGATCGGCATGCGTTTCAGCCTTCAGCGCGAAGTCTTTCTCAAGCCGTTGACCCAGGTCGTCAACGTCGTCGAACGCCGGCAGACCCTGCCGGTGCTGGCCAACCTGCTGGTGCAGGTCTCGGGAGGCCAGCTGTCGCTGACCGGCACCGACCTGGAAGTGGAGATGGTCGCCCGCAGCGGCGTGGATGACGCCCAGGACGGGGAAACCACGATCCCGGCGCGCAAGCTGTTTGAAATCGTCCGCGCCCTGCCTGACGGCAGCAAGGTCACCGTTTCCCAGTCCGGCGACAAGGTGACGGTGCAGGCCGGACGCAGCCGCTTCACCCTGGCCAGCCTGCCGGCCAACGATTTCCCGGCGATCGACGAGGTCGAGGCCACCGAGCGGATCCAGGTGCCCGAAGCGGCGCTGAAGGAACTGATCGAGCGCACCGCGTTCGCCATGGCCCAGCAGGACGTGCGCTACTACCTCAACGGCCTGCTGTTCGACCTGGGCGAGTCGCGGCTGCGCTGCGTGGCGACCGACGGTCATCGCCTGGCGCTGTGCGAGGCGCCGCTGGACGCCGCGGTGGCCAGCAAGCGCCAGATCATCGTGCCGCGCAAGGGCGTGACCGAGCTGCAGCGCCTGCTGGAAGGCGGCGACCGCGAGCTGGAGCTGGAGCTGGATCGCAGCCACCTGCGGGTCAAGCGCGACGACGTGACCTTCACCAGCAAGCTCATCGACGGCCGCTTCCCCGATTACGAGGCGGTGATCCCGATCGGCGCCGACCGTGAGGTCAAGGTGGATCGCGAGGTGCTGCGCGCGGCCCTGCAGCGTGCGGCGATCCTGTCGAATGAGAAGTACCGCGGGGTGCGGGTGGAAGTCTCGCCCGGGCAGCTGAAGATCAGCGCCCACAACCCGGAGCAGGAAGAGGCGCAGGAAGAGATCGAGGCGGATACGAAGGTCGAGGATCTGGCGATCGGCTTCAACGTCAACTACCTGCTGGACGCGCTGTCCGCGCTGCGCGACGAGCACGTGGTGATCCAGCTGCGCGACGCCAACTCCTCGGCGCTGGTGCGCGAGGCCGGCAGCGAAATGTGCCGTCACGTGGTGATGCCGCTGCGGCTGTGACCGCTTCGCTGTTCCACGTGAAACCAGAACGCCCGGCCTTGTCCGGGCGTTTTGCTCCCTGGAGCCCCTGCCGCGGAGTCCGGCCGTGCAGGTGACCCGGCTGCGGATCGGCCACCTGCGCCGGCTGGAACAGGTCGAGCTGGCCCCGGGCCCGGGACTGAACCTGCTGGCCGGCGACAACGGCGCCGGCAAGACCAGCGTGCTCGAAGCGCTGCACCTGATGGCTTACGGGCGCAGTTTCCGTGGACGGGTGCGCGACGGGCTGGTTCGCACGGGCGCCGATGCGCTCGAAATCTACGTGGAATGGAGCCTGGCCGGCGGCCAACGCGACCGGCGGGCCGGGCTGCGGCATTCGGGATCGAGCTGGGAAGGACGCCTGGATGGCCAGGCCGTGAGCCAGCTCGGGGAGCTGTGCGCGGCGTTGGCGGTGGTCACCTTCGAGCCCGGCAGCCATGCGCTGGTGGGCGGCAGCGCCGAGCCGCGCCGGCGGATGATGGACTGGGGCCTGTTCCACGTGGAACCCGAGTTCCTGGGCCACTGGCGGCGCTATGCCCGCGCCCTGCGCCAGCGCAACGTGCTGCTCAAGCACGGCGCGCCGGGAAATGAGCTGGACGTCTGGGATCGTGAGCTGGCGGCCGCGGGCGAGCCGCTGACCGGGTTCCGCCAGGGCTATCTGGACGGTCTTGATCCAGTGGTCGCCACGACCAGCGCAGAGATTGCCCCGTCCCTGGGCACGGCCGGCCTGCAGTTCATTCCCGGCTGGAAGCGCGAATCGATGCCGCTGGCCGACGCCCTGCTGCTGGCGCGCGATCGCGACCGCGCGCTGGGCCACACCACCGTCGGCCCGCACCGGGCGGACTGGCGCCTGTCCTTCTCCACCATGCCCGATGGCGAGGCCCTGTCGCGGGGACAGGCGAAACTGGCCGCGCTGTCCTGCCTCCTCACCCAGGCCCGGGATCTGGCGGCGCGGCTGGGGGAATGGCCGGTGGTGGCGCTGGACGACCTGGCGTCGGAGCTGGACGCCGGCCATCGCGGGCGGGTGCTCGCCGCGCTGCGCGAAAGCGGGGCCCAGGTGTTCGTCACCGGCACCGAGCTGCCCGCCGCGGGCCCGGACGGCCCCGGCGGGGACGTCCGCGTGTTCCACGTGGAACAGGGCCGCGTCACCCCGGCCTGAGCCTGTTCCGCCGCGCGGGCAGCCGCGTCCCGGGGTGGCCGGAATGCTATAATCAGGCGGTTAAGCCCCCTGTAAGCTTAATGTGCCGAACGCCCGCGCTCGCGGGCCGCCGCCGGGGGGCGCACTGGCAACCCGGAAACCCGAATGACCGATACCCCCCAGACGCCCGAACAGGGCCAGACGTCCTACGATTCGAGCAAGATCACCGTCCTGCGCGGCCTGGAGGCGGTGCGCAAGCGCCCGGGCATGTACATCGGCGACGTGCACGACGGCACCGGCCTGCACCACATGGTGTTCGAGGTGGTCGACAACGCGGTTGACGAGGCCCTGGCCGGGCACGCCGACGACATCGTGGTGACCATCCACCAGGACGGCTCGGTATCGGTCTCCGACAACGGCCGCGGCATCCCGGTCGATATCCACAAGGAAGAAGGCGTTTCGGCGGCCGAGGTCATCCTCACCGTGCTCCACGCGGGCGGCAAGTTCGACGACAACAGCTACAAGGTGTCGGGCGGCCTGCACGGCGTGGGCGTGTCCGTGGTCAACGCGCTGTCCGAGCACCTGTGGCTGGATATCTGGCGCGACGGCGAGTACCACCGCCAGGAATACGCCATGGGCGAGCCGCTGTACCCGCTCAAGGTCGTCGGCCCGGCCGATGGCCGCCGCGGCACCGTGCTGCGCTTCAAGCCCGCCACCGAGGTCTTCACCGACACCGAGTTCCAGTACGACATCCTGGCCCGGCGCCTGCGCGAGCTGTCGTTCCTCAATTCGGGCGTGCGCATCCGCCTGGTCGACGAGCGCGGCGACGACAGCGGCAACGAGCGCAGCGATACCTTTGAATACGAGGGCGGCATCCGCTCCTTCGTCGAGCACCTGGCCCAGCTCAAGACCCCGCTGCACCCCAACGTGATCGCGGTGTCGGGCGAGCAGAACGGGATCACGGTGGAAGTCGCCCTGCAGTGGACGGACTCCTACCAGGAGACGATGTTCTGCTTCACCAACAACATCCCTCAGAAGGACGGCGGCACCCACCTGCAGGGCTTCCGCGCCGCGCTGACCCGCACCCTGAGCAACTACATCGAGCAGAACGGGATCGCCAGGCAGGCCAAGGTGAACCTGTCCGGCGACGACATGCGCGAGGGCATGATCGCGGTGCTGTCGGTGAAGGTGCCCGACCCCAGCTTCTCCTCGCAGACCAAGGAAAAGCTCGTCTCATCGGACGTGAGACCAGTGGTGGACAGCACCTTCTCCAGCCGCCTGGAGGAGTTCCTGCAGGAAAACCCCAACGACGCCCGCGCCATCGCCGGCAAGATCGTCGACGCCGCCCGTGCCCGCGAGGCCGCGCGCAAGGCCCGCGACCTGACCCGCCGCAAGGGCGCGCTGGACATCGCCGGCCTGCCCGGCAAGCTCGCCGACTGCCAGGAGAAGGATCCGGCGCTGAGCGAGCTGTTCATCGTCGAGGGCGACTCGGCCGGCGGCTCGGCCAAGCAGGGCCGCAACCGCAAGACCCAGGCGATCCTGCCGCTCAAGGGCAAGATCCTCAACGTCGAGCGCGCGCGCTTCGACCGCATGCTCAGCTCGGCCGAGGTCGGCACCCTGATCACCGCCCTGGGCACCGGCATCGGCAAGGACGAGTACAACCCGGACAAGCTGCGCTACCACAAGATCATCCTGATGACCGACGCGGACGTGGACGGCTCCCACATCCGCACCCTGCTGCTGACCTTCTTCTACCGGCAGATGCCCGAGCTGATCGAGCGCGGCCACGTCTACATCGGCCTGCCGCCGCTGTACAAGGTCAAGCAGGGCAAGACCGAGCTGTACCTGAAGGACGACGCGGCGCTCAACGCCTACCTGGCCGCCAACGCGGTCGAGAACGCCTCGCTGGTGCCCGCCGAGGGCGAGCCGCCGGTGGAGGGTGCGGCGCTGGAGAAGCTGCTGCTGGTGTACGCGCGCGCCCAGGAGGCCATCGCCCGCAACGCCCACCGCTACGACCCGGCGGTGATCGAAGCGCTGATCGACTTCACCCCGCTGGACGCCGACGCGGTGGTCGAGAACATCGACGAGCGCCACGAGCTGGACGCGCTCCAGGCGCGCCTGAACCTCGGCGGCCTGGGCAAGCCGTCCTATGCGCTGGATCTGCAGCTGGACGACGCCGGCCGCCCGGTCGCGCTGCTGGTCAAGCGCCGCCACATGGGCATGGAGCAGCGCCAGGTGCTGCCGCTGGCGGTGCTTGAAAGCGGCGAGCTCAAGCCGGTGCGCGAGGCCGCCGAACTGCTGCACGGGCTGATCCGCGAGGGCGGCAGGATCGTGCGCGGCAACCGTACCCAGCCGGTCGCCAGCTTCGCCCAGGCCCACGAGTGGCTGATGGAGGAGGCCAAGAAGGGCCGCCAGATCCAGCGCTTCAAGGGCCTGGGTGAGATGAATCCGGATCAGCTGTGGGAAACCACGGTCAATCCGGACACCCGGCGCCTGCTGCAGGTGCGCATCGAGGACGCCTTCGCCGCCGACCAGGTGTTCAGCACCCTGATGGGCGACCTGGTCGAGCCGCGCCGCGGGTTCATCGAGGACAACGCGCTGAAGGTCTCCAACCTGGATATCTGAACGGGAGCCCGCGCCAGGCTGTACGATGCCGCTGTGGGAGGCGGCGCGTTGACGATTCTTTCAGGTGCCGCCGTTTACAAACGTCAAGACCTACCGTCAGGGGCCCGTCATGAAGAAGATCCTGCTGGCGCTCGCGACCGCCGCCCTGGTGGCCGCCTGCGCCACCACCACCTCTCCCACCGGCCGCACCCAGTACGTGGGCGCGGTTCCCCAGGATCAGCTCGACCAGCTTGGCGCCCAGTCCTTCGTGGAAATGAAGGGCAAGCAGCAGCTGAGCAGCAACCGCAGCCACACCACGTACGTCAACTGCGTCGTCCAGGCGGTGGTGCGCGAACTGCCGGCCGACCAGCGGGCGATCGCCTGGGAGTCGGCGGTGTTCGCCGATGACAGCCCCAACGCCTTCGCGCTGCCGGGCGGCAAGGTCGGCGTGAACACCGGCATCTTCACCGTGGCCCGCGACCAGGATCAGCTGGCGGCGGTGATCGCCCACGAGATCGGCCACGTCATCGCCCGCCATCATGACGAGCGCATCACCCGCCAGTACGGTGCCGCCGGCGCCCTGCAGGTGGTCGGCGGGCTGCTCGGCGCGCGCTACGGCGAAGGCGTCGGCCAGGCCGCCATGCAGGGCGGCAGCATCGCCGCCCAGGGCCTGTTCCTGCTGCCCGGCTCTCGCGCCCAGGAGACCGAGGCCGATGTGGTCGGCCAGGAGCTGATGGCCCGCGCCGGCTTCGATCCGCGCAAGGCCGTGAACCTGTGGCAGAACATGATCGCCGCCAGCGGCGGCAACCGCCCGCCCGAATGGCTGTCCACCCACCCCAACCCGCAGGCCCGGATCAGCGAGATGCAGACCCGCGCCGTGTCTCTGGTGCCGGTGTACGAGCAGGCCCGCGCGTCCGGACGCCGGCCCGCCTGCCGCTGAGCCGTTGGCCTGCGGCTGCACGGTGACTTCAAAAGCGGTTCCTGTGCCAGAATCCCCGTTTCCGCCGACGCTCCCGGGCGCGCGGATGTCGTCCAGATCGAAAAGGTGACCCCATGAAATCCACCCTCCACACCCCCGCGCTGATCGCCCTTGCCGTTGCCGCCGCCCTTGCCGCCGGCGCCGCCCCCCAGGCCGCCGCCGCCAACAGCTCGCCCGCCATCGCCGTCCAGGGCGACCAGGCGAACGAATGCCAGCGCAGCCGCCGTGGTGCGGACAGGCGCGACCGTGACTCCGGCAGGCAGGCGCCCGTCGAAGAGCGCTACCCGGACGCCACCCGCGAATCGCCCAAGGAGGGTGCCTCCGCCCGCATGGGCCAGCGCCTGAATCGCCTCAACAACGCGATGAACGACCAGGACTACGCCGAGGCGCTGGTGCAGGCCCAGGACATCCTTGATCAGGATCGCGCCAATGACTACGACAAAGCCTACGCCTCCAACATGGCCGGCCACGCGTCCTACAACACCGACGACGTTGCAGGCGCCAAGCGCTACATCGCCCAGGCCATCGAATACGACGCGCTGGACAACAACAACCACCTCCAGGCGATCCTGATGCTTGCCCAGCTGCACGCCCAGGACGAAGAGAACGACCAGGCGCTGACCCTGCTCGACCGCTACTTCACCGAGTCCGGCAGCAAGGAGGCCAACGATTTGGCCCTGCGCGGCCAGGTGCTGTACCAGGCCGAGCGCTACGAGGAGGCTATCCCGGCCCTGCGCGAGGCGATCGACGCCGCCGAGGAGCCCAACTCGAGCTGGACACAGGCGCTGATGGCCTCCTACGCCGAGACCGGCCGCGAAGCCGAAGCCACCGCCCTGGCCGAGCAGATCGCCTCCAGCGCACCGGACGACAAGCGCTCGCAGATGAACCTGGCCAGCATGTACCTGCAGATGGACCAGGTGGACAAGGCGGTCGCGGTGATGGAGCGGCTGCGCGCGGCCGGCCAGCTCACCGAGGATCGCGAGTACCGCAACCTGATGGCCATGCACCTCAACAACGAGGGCGGCGAGGCGAAGGCGATCGAGGTCATCAACGAAGGCCTGTCCAAGGGCGTGCTGGAGGGCAACCACCAGACCTACCTGGCCCTGGCCCAGGCGTACTATTTCTCCGACCAGCCGGAACCGGCGATCGACGCCTACCGCAAGGCGGCGCCGCTGGCCGACAACGGCGAGACCTTCCTCAACCTGGCCCGCGTGCTGTACGGGGAGGGCCGGGAGGCCGAAGCCGCAGAAGCCGCGCGCCAGGCCATCGCCAAGGGCGTGCGCAACGAGCAGGACGCCCGCCGCATCATCGGAAACTGACGCACGGTCGCCATTTGCCATGACTTTCGGGTTGGTAACCGTAATAAAGATTGGTATAGACTTGGAATTTCCCGTCGCCGAAACGTGGTCGCGGGCAATTCGAACCACCGACCCGGGCCCGCCACGTCCGGACACACTTGAGCTTGCCGCATGACCCAACGTTTGCCGAACAATGCCTCGGGCCAGGATCCGGGCCTGGACTGGGCCCGCATCGCCGGCTTCACCATGGTGATCACTTTCCATGTGGCGGCCGTGCTGCTGCTCCTGGCGCCGGTCAATCCTCCGGCCACGGACGAGGCGCAGGAGGATGTCACCCAGGTGGTGATCATCGAGCCGCCGCCGCCGCCCCCGCCGCCGCCGCCCCCGCCGCCGGAGCCCGAGCGCCCGCCGGAGATCAAGGAGCTGGCGCCGCCGCAGCCTTCGCCGCTGCCGCCGCCGCCCGATGACCCGCCGGTGGTCTTCGACACGCCCTCGCCGATGGACACCCCGGCCCCGCCGCCTGCACCGCCCGCGCCGCCGGCGCCGCCGCAGAGCATCGAGGCCAGCGTGGACATCTCCTCGCGGGCCATGAATCCGCCGCGCTACCCGCCGTCCGCGCTGCGCTCGGGCATCACCGGTACCGTGATCCTGGTTGTCTCCGTGGATGCCAGCGGCAACGTCACCGACGTGTCGGTCGAGCGTTCCAGCCGCAACCGCGACCTCGACCGCGCCGCGGTCCAGGCCGCGCGCAAATGGCGCTTCAACCCGGCGATGGTCGACGGTCGGGCGGCAGCCGGCCTGGTACGCGTCCCGGTCGAGTTCAACCTGGACTGAGTCCGGTAAACGGTTCCGGGTGGCAGCCGCCGCCCGGCCAGCCGATCCAGTTCAACCCAGCGTTACCCAAGCTCCACCTTCACCTCCAATCTTCATCACTCAAAGGTAAGCGTCATGCTGCAGGAAACCACCAACGCCCCGACCGGAGCCGCCGACAGCGCCGCAGCGCTGCAGCAGATGGGCTTCGCGGACATGATCCAGCACCTGGATATCGTCGGCTGGACGGCTCTCATCACCCTTCTGGTGATGTCCGCGCTGTCGATCTACTGGATCATCTTCAACTTCTTCAAGAACCAGCGCCTGAAGGCCAGCTCCGACCGCGTGGTCAACACCTTCTGGGAAACCCCCAACGCGCAGGACGCCATCCGCTTCATGGAAGAGCAGCGCCCGAGCGAGCCGTTCTCCAAGATCGCCCTGGACGCCGCCCAGGCCGCCGCCCACCACCAGCGTCACGAGGGCTCGCGCCTGGTCGAGTCGCTGAACCGCTCCGAGTTCGTTGATCGCGCCCTGCGCCAGGCCGTGATCCGCGAGTCGCTGCGGCTGGAGTCGGGCCTGACCCTGCTGGCCACCGTGGGCTCGATCGCCCCGTTCGTCGGCCTGCTCGGCACCGTGTGGGGCATCTACCGCGCACTGATCCGCATCGGCGCCAGCGGCCAGGCCGACATCGGCGCGGTTGCCGGTCCGGTGGGCGAGGCGCTGATCATGACCGCGATCGGCCTGGGCGTGGCGATCCCGGCGGTGCTGGGCTTCAACTTCTTCACCCGCACCAACAAGATCACCAACAACAAGCTCGACACCTTCGCGCACGACCTGCACGACTTCTTTGCCATTGGCTCGCGCAAGGGCGACGTTGCCCCCCCGGCGCAGCAGCGCTGATCCGGACGGTTTGACGGAGGCCGCATATGTCTTACAGCTCCAACCAGAGCGGCGGAGAACCGATGTCCGCCATGAACGTCGTCCCGCTGGTCGACGTGATGCTGGTGCTGCTCATCATCTTCATGGTGACGGCACCGCTGATGGCGCATCGGGTCGAGGTGGAACTGCCGCGGGCTGATCTCGAGGATCGGGATCAGACCGCGCCGCCGGCGCCTCCGATCACCATCGCGGTCAAGGACAACGGGGACATCTTCCTCAATGACCAGCCGGTCACCCATGAGCTGCTGGAAAGCGCGCTCTCGGTGGAAGCCCAGAAGACCCCGCAGCCGCCGGTGAACGTGCGTGGGGATCGGACCACCCCGTACCGGGTGATCAACGAAGTCGTGACCATCGCGCAGGCCCAGGGCATGCGCAAGGTCGGCTTCGTCGCCACCCGCGAGAACTGACGGAGATCCACGATGGCATTCAGTACCAACTCCGGCGACGGCCCCATGGCCGAAATCAACATCATCCCGCTCGCGGACGTGATGTTGGTGCTGCTGATCATCTTCATGGTGACCGCGCCGCAGCTGTCGTATCCGATCGACATCGACCTGCCGCAGCGCTCGGTCGATCCGCCCGAACAGCGGGTTGATCCGCCCGAGCCGATCCGCCTGCGGATCGACGGTGCCGGCCAGGTGTTCTGGAACGACAGCCCCACGCCGATGAACGCGTTGCGCAACATGATGGAAGCCGAGGTCCAGCGTGACCCCGGCAACCAGCCGACGCTGGAAATCGACGCCGCCGAGGACTCGCAGTACGGCGTCCTGGCCAAGGTGCTGGCCGAGGCCAAGAACGCGCAGATGCTGAAGATCGGCTTCGTCAAGAAGTAACCGCTGGCCCCCGGTTCGCCGTTGCCTGCAGCGCGGCGCCAACCGGAACCCGTCGGCAATCAGGCGCCGCCCCCCATGGGCGGCGTCTTTTTTTTGTTCCCGGCCCGGCGTCGTGGCGGCTTGGCGGCTCAGCCGCGGATGATCTCGACGTAGCGCGAAACCGTCGCGGCCAGGCCGTCGTACAGGGCCTCGCCGACCAGGGCGTGTCCGATCGACACCTCCAGCACGCCCGGCACCGCGGCCAGGAATTCGCCCAGGTTGTGCTGGCTCAGGTCGTGCCCGGCGTTCACGCCCAGCCCCGCGTCCGCGGCCCGCCGGGCGGCCCGGGTGAACACCTGCAGGGCGGCCGCCGCGCTGCCTTGGGCGTGCGCCAGCGCGTAGGGGCCGGTGTACAGCTCGATGCGGTCGGCGCCGATATCCGCCGCCCGCGCCACCGCAGGCCCGGTATCGGCGTCGGCGAACAGGCTCACCCGGCAGCCGATGTCCCTGAGCGCGGTGACCGGTGCGCGCAGGCGCGGGCCGTCGGCGACAAAGTCGAAGCCGTGGTCGGAGGTCAGCTGGCCGTCGTCATCGGGAACCAGGGTGGCCTGGTCGGGCTGCACGCGCTCGCACAGCGCCAGGAAGCCGGGATACCCCGGCCGCGGCGCCGCGAACGGATTGCCCTCCAGGTTGAACTCCCCCCCCCGCTCCCGGCACAGGCCGGCCAGCGCCAGCACGTCGTCGGTGCGGGCGTGGCGCGCATCGGGGCGCGGGTGCAGGGTGATGCCGTGCGCGCCAGCGTCCAGGCAGGTGGCCGCCGCGCGCAGGATGTCCGGATCGTCCCCGCCGCGCGCGTTGCGCAGCAGGGCCACCTTGTTGAGGTTCACGCTCAGCCGGGTCATCGTGCCGCCGGCCCGGCCATCGAAAGCCCGGCGGCCGAAAGCGTGTTCACGATCCGGGAGGCGGGGTATCCGAGGCGCCGGCCGCCGCCCGCCGGGCTTCGGCCTGCTCGCGCATCCGCCGCAGCTCCTGCGGGTCGATCATCATGGTGTCGTCGCGGGTCTGGCTGCCCACGCGCTGGGCCAGCAGGCCCAGCACCCAGACCACCAGCAGTACCAGGGCGACGAGGATGCAGATGACCGCAAGCGCCACCGAAGCGGTGGTCATCGCGATCGCAAATGCGGCGATTGCCAGCAGCAGGAACAGCCAAGGCATGGAGCTTCCCTCCTCCGTGAACAGGAACAGTCTAACCGCTGCGCGGGGCCGCGAAAGCCGCTGGCACGGCGGGAACGCCCGCCGATCCGCCATCCGTGCCTACAGCAGCGGAGAGAGCAGCCGCGCCAGCGCTTCGGGCAGGCGCTGGCTCAACAGCGGCCGGTCGGGATCGTCGCGCACGGGCTCGGAATCCCGCAGCTCACCTTCCAGGTGCTGCTCCAGGCGTCCGGCCAGCGCGGCGTCGTCCAGCAGCACCGAGACCTCGAAGTTGAGCCGGAAGCTGCGGTGGTCGAAGTTGGCGCTGCCGATCAGCACGATGTGCTCATCCACCAGCAGCGCCTTGGTGTGGAGCATGCGCGGGCCGTACTCGTACACCTTCACCCCGGCTTCGAGCAGGGTGTCGAAATAGGAGCGCGCGGCCAGCGTGACCAGCAGCGAATCCCCACGCTTGGGCACCAGCAGGCGCACGTCCAGCCCCGCCAGCGCGGCCGAGGTCAGCGCCATCATCGCGGCCTCGCCGGGCACGAAGTAGGGGGTGGCCAGCCACACCCGCGCGCGTGCGCCGTGGATGGCGCCCACGTGCAGGCGGTGCACCGCTTCCCAGGACGAGTCCGGGCCCGAGGCCAGCACCAGCGCGCGCACGTCGCCCGGGTCGGCCGGCGGCGGCGTCTGCGCGGCGATCTCGCGCACGCAGGCATCGTCCCCGGCGGCATAGATCCAGTCCTCCACGAACACCCGCTGCAGCCGCAGTACCGCCTCGCCCTCCAGGCGCATGTGCAGGTCGCGGAAGGCGTCCTCGCGGTGGCGCTCGTCGTGGTCGTCGCTGATGTTGACGCTGCCGGTGTAGCCGATGCGCCCGTCGATCACCACGATCTTGCGATGCGAGCGCAGGTTCAGCCACGGCCGCTGCCAGATGCGCCCGAACTTCGGCGGGTGGAACCACGCCAGCTCACCGCCGGCGGCAATGAAGTCCTTGAAGAAGCGCCGCGAGCGGTTGCCGCCGACGGCGTCGATCAGCAGCCGCACCTTCACCCCGGCCCGCACCCGTTCGATGAGGGCGTCGCGAAGCGCGGTTCCGGAGTGATCCGGGTGATAGATGTAGTACTCCAGATGGATATGCACCCGCGCCGCGCGCACATCCTCCAACAGGGCGTCATAGGTCGCACAGCCGTCCACCAGCAGCCGCACGTCGCGGGCGCGGGTGCGCACCAGGCCGGTGCTGGCTTCGGCCAGGCGGGCCAGCGCGACGGCCTCGGTGTCCTCGCCTGCGTAGTCGGCGTCCTCGGACATGCGCTTGCGGCTGATCTGGCGGCGCAGCCGCTGGCGGTGGATCTTCTGCGGGCCGAACACGTGGTAGATCAGGAAGCCCAGGTAGGGCAGCAGCGCCAGGCCGAGCAGCCAGCTCAGCGTGGCCACCGGCTCGCGCTTCTGCAGCACGATCCAGCCGCCCAGCAGCAGCAGGTAGGCCAGCCAGCCGAGCACCAGCGCGCTTGCCAGCCAGGGAACGGTGGTCACTGCCTCCCAGCCGCGCGTGAGCATGTCCTGCATCGTGTCCTTCCCGTGATCCGCGCCGGTGCGGCGCCGTGGTCAGGCTACCCGCGCACGGCCGGCAACGGAAAGCGGCCGCCTGGCCGTGGGTGGACTGTAACGCTCCGGCGAAGGGTGTAACGCCGGTGTGACACTCCGGCGGTGGGCGATTGGCCGCGCCGCTGCGCCGGATCCGTCGTCCGGAGGCCTGCGCACTGCCAAGGCGGTGTTACACCCGGCCCGGGCATCGACCGGGACGGAGAATAATAAACAATTGATTTTGTTGATATTTTTTCCTTGGCACGGGGCCTGCGTAATCAAGGATCCGCACCTTTGCGAGCGTGATCCATGGCCAGCCCCGTCCCGACCAGCCTGATTGCCGTCCTTTCCACCCTGGCCCTGCTGCCCGGCTGGGCAGCGGCGGCGGATGCACGCGTGGGCGTGCACCCCGTGCATGGGGAAATGGTCCTGCTGCGCGACGTCAACGCCCGCCACGCCTACCGGCCGGCACCGCCGAGCTTCGGGCTCATCGTCGATCCCCGGCCCAACCGGGAAATCCACGCTGCGCTGGGCACCGGTGAACTCAGCGATGCCGATTTCGCCGCCATGTCCTCGGGCCACGCCCCGGGATCGATGCGCGCGCCCAACGCCATCGAAGGCACCGTCAACCGGGCCCTGGCCGGCAGCCTGGGCACCGGCGGCAACGGCCAGAACCGCGCCGCCGTCCCCGGCGGCAACGTGGGCGCGGTGCTCAGCGGCCCGCTGGGAACCGTCGGCGCCACCACCCGCGGCATCGGCGCCCACGTCACCGGCGCGCTGTCGCAGTTCCCCCTCGGCCAGACGCCGGCCACTCCCACCGGCCCGGGCGGGCCGTGAGCATGCGCATCCGGGCCACCCCGTTGCTGGCTGCACTGGCGCTGCTGCTGCCGGGCGCAGCCGTGCACGCGCAGGCCACGGACGAGTACGCGGCAATGCTCGAGTACCTGGCCAGGACCAGCATCGACGACGGCGCGTTCAGCGGGGCCAGCGGCGCGATCGCGGTCAACATGGCGGCCGGCGACTTCAACCAGCAGGCCAACGCGCGCGGCATTGCCGTGGGCGGACATGCCGCGGCATCGGCCGGCGCGCTGCAGCGCAGCCACGCGGACGTGGGCCAGGCCCCCGACCACGCGACGGCCGTCATTTCAGGCAACGCCTTCCAGGGCGCAAGTGGCCTGGCATCGATCAACCAGGCCAGCGGAACCGGCAACGCGGAACTCAACGCGATCACCGTTGCGCTGGCCGAACGAGGCATACGTGAAACCCCGGACGCGCAGCTGGCGTCCATGGATTTCGCGTCGGCGGGAGTGCAAGCCATCTCCGAACCAGGGGCCGCAAGAACGCAAACCCGCAGGGTGGGCGTCGAGAGGTCCGCCTTGCAGGGGTTCGGCGGGATCTTGCAGCTCAACCAGGCGGCGGGTGCCGGCAACGCAACGGAGAACAGGGTGCTGATCTCCGTGCAGCAGGGACCTCCGCCCGGATTTTGACAACAACCGAGTTCAACCAGGAGACGATCATGAAAGCCAATCTGAAGATCACGGCCCTTGCAGCCGCCGCGGCGATGTTCGCCATGGGCACTGCGTCGGCCCAGAGCTTCCCCCAGGCGGACGTGGAAACCGCCGTGGGAACCGACATCGCCATATGGGGTGACATCGAGGCGTTCGGCGAAGTGGAAGTAGGCGGCTACCTCAACGTTGGTGGCGACATCAACCTCGACGTCGACTACGACTACAACGACAACCTCAATCGCAACGTCAACCAGAACATCGAGGAGAACTACACCTCGAACTACAACGAGGATCTGAACATCAGCGGCAGCCTGACCGAAGACGTCAGCATCTCCTCCAGCATGAGCCAGGACTACACGTCGACCCTGAGTGAAGACCTGTCCATGACGGTGGACATGAACGAGTCGCACAACTTCGAGACGGATCAGCGCATCACCGACATCCAGCACAACGAGTATTCGCGCACCGACATCCGCAGCGAGCGCGACGAGCATGGCGTGAGCGTCAACATCGACAAGTCGCTGTCGCTGGATTCGGATATCACCTTCAGCGGGGATCCGACCGTGTCGGGTGACATCGAGGTCGACTCGGCGGCGATCGCGCTGATCGACAACCGCCAGTCCAATACCGGCAACGTCGGCATCAACGACCTGGTCACCAACGATGCCGCCATCGATGGCGATGCGGGCTCCGAGGCCTCGGGCAACCTGCAGTTCAACGTTGCCGCCGGTGACAACAACGTGCAGGACAACGCCGCCGCGCTGTCCGCGGCCGACGCCAGCTTCGCCTTCGGCCTGGCCGACGCGGAGATCTTCGTCAACCAGTACGGTGCCAGCAACGTCACCAGCAACGTCGGCGTGACCAACGCCGCCAACCTGGCGGGCAATGCCTTCAGCGATGCCGCCGGCAACATCGGCGTCAACGTCGCCGCGGGCAACAACAACCAGCAGAAGAACGCGCTCGCCGCGTCGGTGGCCACCAGCGCCTACGCGCAGTCCTCGGTCAGCTCCAACCAGGTCTCCACCGGCAACGTCACCAGCAACGAGGGTTACGTGCAGGAGATGACCGACTCGGTCGAGATGAGCCTGTCGGGCACCGTCAGCGGCATGACCGCGGGCGTGGGCTTCGGCGGTTACGAGGGTTCCTCGTCCGGCGGCTACAGCGGCGGGGGCAACTCCTTCCAGAGCAGCAACTTCTACGCCGACATGTGGGAAGGCGAGGAGCATCCGGAAGGCCCGGTGATCGGCCATGCCGACTTCGACAGCGAAAGCCAGGGCGCGGTGCAGAACCCGGCCCGTCCCGGTGTGGGCGGCCTGGGCTTCGACAACGTCGAAAGTGGCAGCTACGAGGGCAGCGAGTCGGGTGACCTGGCGTTCATTGAGCTGGGCGTTGCCGACCTGCAGGCCAGCATGGCCGGCCTGGTGACGTCCACCCAGTGGATCGTGGTCGACCACACCAACACCGCCAGCCTGTCCGACAGCGCCTTTGCGCGCGCCTCGGGCAACATCGGCGTCAACCTGGCGGCCGGTACCGGCAACCTGCAGGCCAACAGCCTGGCCATGGCGGTCGCCCAGCCGAGCACCAACGGTGGTGGTGGCAACGGCAACGGCGGCGGCGGCGAGTAACCGCCTGCTGCTGCAAGAGGTTTCCCGGCCTTTCCCCTGTGGCCGGGATGCAACGGAAGCCCCGCTCCGCCTCCCCCGCGGAGCGGGGCCTTCCTTCGGAGAGAGGGATCGTCCCGATGATCAATTCCCTGCCGCACGGAACCGGGCAGCCACGCATGCGGGCGTGGTGGATCGGCGTGTTCATGATCCTCGCGGCCACGGTCGCGCTGCCGCGCGCCGATGCGGCCGACGTGCAGTTCGCAGGCGTGCTTCCCAACGGCGCGCTGCTGACCAAGCCGGTGGAGAGCATGACCGAGGGCCGCTTCCGGCACCTCGTCCGCCAGGAAACCGACTACAGCTGCGGCGCCGCGGCGCTGGCCACCATCATGCGCTACGCCTACCGGGTGGACGCCGACGAGGCCACCGTGATCGAGGGGATGATGATGGTCTCCGATCCGGAAGTGGTTCACGCGCGCGGGTTTTCGCTGCTGGACATCAAGCACTACGTGGAATCGCTGGGCATGCGCGCCCGCGGCTACCGGGTCGACGAGGAGCGTCTGCGCAGCCTGCGGGTTCCGGCGATCGTGCTGATGGACGTGGCCGGATTCCGCCACTTCGTGGTGCTCAAGCAGGTCGTCGGCGACACCGTTGAGGTCGGCGACCCGATGCTGGGCAACCGCAGCGTGCCGTTCGACGAGTTCATGGAGTCGTGGCCGTCACGGGCCATTTTCGTCGTGATAGGCAGTGACTTCGACCGCAACACCGTATTGCTGGATCCGCCTGCGCGCCCGAGCGCCAAGGCCCTGTACGCACGCCAGGGGCCGCTGACCGATGCCGAGCTGCTGGACTTCGGCTTCACCCACGCGGATCTGTTCTGAAGGAGTAGACGGATGAACATCATTCCCCACACGTGCCTGGCGCTGCTGCTGGGAGGGCTGCTGTCCGCGGCCCCCGCGCTGGCGCAGCAGGCACCCGGTCAGCCCGCGCGCGGGCTGACCGAGATTCCCGATGCCGAGCTTGGCCTGATGCGCGGGCGCTTCATCGCCGGTGACAACAAGGTGCTGTGGTTCGGCGTGTCGATGATTTCCACCTGGCAGACCAGCTCGGGCCAGACGCTGCAGGGGCGGCTGGGCATCGGGTTCGACTTCAGCGACGGCAGCCCGGCGCTCAGCTTCAGCCCCAACGTGGTGCTGACCGACGAAAACGCGCCGATGCCGCTGCCCTCCGGCACGCGCAGTGTCGACAGCTCAGGGCTGGCCAACGTGGGTGGCCTGGTGCAGGGCGTGCAGGTGGCCGGTGACGGCAATGCCGCCAGCAACGTGACCTCGCTGACGCTGCGCGAGGGCGCGGTGCCGGTGGCCGGCGGCGACGGCACGGCGCACGCTGCGCTCAGCCGGAGCGCGGGCGCGGCTTCGGCCAGCGTCCACTTCGACGGCAGCCGTGCCGGCGTGCTGCTGGAGGTGCAGGGCCATGGCGCGGCCGAGCAGTGGATCAGCGCCGGCAGCATGGGCCAGAGCATCCGCCTGGCCAGCGACGGCCAGACGGTCAGCAACCAGCTGCACCTGGACATGGTGCGGGCGTCGCTGCCGGCGACCGCGATGCTCAACCAGAACGTGGCCCAGGCACTGGGATCCACGCGCGGGATCGGCGGTCCGTGATGCAGGCCGGGGGGCGCAATCGCGAACAGGGAGGAAAGCCTGCGGCGGGCGCCAGCGCGTTCGCGCCGCCGCCGCTGGCTTGGGCGCTGTCGATGGGCCTGGCCTGCAGCGCGGGTTCGGCAATGGCCCAGGATCCACCGCCGGCCGGGCAGGCGCAGCCGCCCGTGGCGGCGCTCAGCGACCAGGAGCGCGCCGAAGTGGCGCGCATGATGCAGGAGCTGGCCGCGCTGAAGGCCGCCTATTCCCAGGAAGTGCGTCGCCTGCGCGAGCTGGACATGCAGATGCAGGCGCTGCAGGCGCGCATCAGCGGCCGGGTTCCGGCCGCGCCGGAACCGGCCCCGGCGACACCGCCCGCCCCGGCCCCCGTGGCCCCGGTGGCCCGGGCACCGGCGCCCCAGCCGCCCGAGGCGGGTTACGCGAGCAGCGCCGAGGACGCCGCGCGGGCGCGCGAGGAAGAGGCCCGCAGCGTCTCCGACGTGCGCCAGCAGCAGCAGGCGCTGTTCAAGCGCGGCCTGGTGATCGACAACGGCTTCACCTACAACCGCTACGACCGCAAGCAGCTCACGCTCAACGGCTTCCTTGCACTGGACGCGATCTTCCTGGGCAACATCGCGATCGAGAACGTCGAATCCGACACCCTGACCTACAACCTGGCCGCGCGCTGGGGCGTGTCGCCGCGGCTGACCCTGAACCTGGACGTGCCGTGGATCTACCGCCGCACCGTGTACCAGAAGGGCGGCGCGGGCGGCGCCGCGGCGGTGATCGCGCAGGAGCACACCAGCGGCTCGGGGCTGGGCGACATCACCGCCAGCGCCAACTGGAAGCTGTTCTCCGAGCGCGCGTTCCTGCCCGAGACCGTGCTGACACTGGGCGTGACCGCGCCGACCGGGCGCGAGCCGTACGGGATCCCGTGGCGGGTGCTGGAGCGCGACGAGGACGAGTTCATCCGCTTCGCCGTGCCCGAGGAGCAGCCGACCGGCAACGGCGTGTGGCAGGCCTCGGCCAGCCTGTCGGCGGTCAAGGCCACCGAGCCGGCGATCCTGTTCGGCAGCATCGGCTACACCCACTCGTTCGTCGGCAGCTTCGACGACATCGACAACAACCCGTCGACGGTGAACCCGGGCAAGGTCAGGCTCGGCCGGGGCTTCACCCTGGGCGCGGGCGTGGCGTTTGCCTTCAACGAGCGCACCAGCCTGAGCATCGCCTACAACAACCGCTTCAACGCCCGCGCGCGCACCCGCCAGGAGGGCGCCGAGTGGGTGAAGCTGATCGGCACCGACGGCAACGCCGCCACCCTGAGCCTGGGCGTGACCCACGCGCTGAGCCCGCAGGCCACCTTCGTCGGCATGCTGGGCATCGGCCTGACCCCGGACGCGCCGGACTTCAGCCTCAGCTTCAAGCTGCCCTACACCCTGTAGGGCCGCGCGGCGGATCGCTCAGCGCAGCTCGGCCAGTGACAGCCCGTGCTTCCTGCACAGGCGATACACCGTCATCCGCGAGACCCGGAGCCGGCGGGCACACGCGCTGACGTTGAAGCCGGTCTCGCGCAGGGTCGCCATCACGGTGTCGCGCTCGGCGCTGGTGCGGGCGCTGTCCAGGCACTCGTCGCCGGGTGGGCGGCCGGAGGCGATCTGCAGGTCATCGGCGCTGATCAGCGGCTGGCGGGCGATCACCGCGGCGCGGCGCACCCGGTTGAGCAGTTCGCGCACGTTGCCCGGCCAGTGGTAGTCGCCCAGGGCGCGGCGGGCGCCGCTGTCGAAGCCGCGTGCGGTGACCGCGTGCTGGTTGCGGAACTCCTCCAGGAAGCGCCGCGCCAGCAGCTCCACGTCGTCACCGCGGGAGCGCAGCGGGGGCATGTCCAGGTGCAGCACGTCGAGGCGGAAGTAGAGGTCGCGGCGGAACCGGCCGCGTTCGACGGCCTGCTCCAGATCCACGTGGGTGGCGGCAACCACGCGCACGTCCACGCGCAGCGACTGGCTGCTGCCGATCCGCTCCAGCGTCCCTTCCTGCAGCACCCGCAGCAGGTTGGCCTGGGCGTCGAGCGGCAGGTCGCCGATCTCGTCCAGGAAGATGGTGCCGGTGTTGGCGGTTTCGAACAGGCCGATGCGCCGCGTCGACGCACCGGTGAAGGCGCCGCGCTCGTGGCCGAACAGTTCGGCCTGGATCAGGCCCGATGGCAGGGCGCCGCAGTTGACCGCCACGAACGGCGCGCGGCGGCGGTCGGACAGGTCGTGCAGGGCGCGGGCGGCGAGCTCCTTGCCGGTGCCGGTTTCGCCGGTGACCAGCACCGGCAGGTCGACCCCGGCGTAGCGGTGCAGGGTGGCCCGCACCTCCAGCATCGGCGGGCTCTGGCCGATCATTCCACCGACCGGCTCGCCCGACGGCGCGCGCTGGTCGAACGCCGCCAGCGCCTGCGCCAGCTGCTGCGGGTTGAACGGTGATACCAGGCGCTCCCCGCAGGCCTGCAGGATCGGCTGCAGCGCCGGGTCGTCGCTGTCCGACTCGGGCGGCAGCGCGATCAGCGGCAGGTCGGCGTGGTCGACGACGGCCCGCTGCAGGGCCTGCACCACCTCCTCGCCCACCTCGCGCAGATCCACCAGCGCCACCACCTTGTCGCCGCTGCGCATGCCCACGTGGGCGTCGCAGCGGGGATCCACCTCGCGCAGGCTCCAGCCGGCTGCGGCGAGCATCCTGCGCTCGCGCGGTGAAGCCTGTCCAAACCAGATGATGCAGTGTCTTTTGGTGGGGGTCGGGATGTCCATGTGGGGTTGAAGGGGTTGGCGGGGGAGTGGCTTTCCCTTTGGACCTTTGCTCCAGTATCGGGGGCGGATGTGACGCGGGATCGACCCGCCTGAAGGCATGCAGGGATCGAGGACGGGAAAGCAGGCGTGCGCCGCTGGCGCCGCCGCCGGGCCTCAGGCGGGACGGCCTGGCCAGGCCCGGGCGAGCGGCAGGGGGCTTGTGGGGAGTAGCGGACGTGGCGGCCCATCGTGATGCGGGCCGCGGCCGCCGCCGGTGCGCGGCGGCGGGTGCGAAACGGAAGCGCGGATCATCATGGATTTTCCCCCGGATGCGTGTGGCGCATGCTCCTCGATTCTTCACAGTGCATCCCGAAGACACGATGGAACCGGCAGGGATCGGCCACCCGCCCATTCAGGTGGGCCGGCGCGCCTGACCGGTTCAGCCTGTGTCTCCAGTGGCGCGACCGCGGCGCGCTAGGCTGGCCTCATGCGCATCCGCCACAAGACCCATGGCCCGGCGACGGCGCCCATCCGCGGACGCGGCAGCGCTTCCTTCGTCGACGGCCGTTTCGACAAGCGCCAGGTGCGCCTGGAGGACGACGGCTGGGACGGGCTGCGGGAGCCGGTTGAAGCGGAAGCGTCGCGGCTGGAGACGGTGGTCACCGAAGAGCAGGCGCGCAGCGTGGTCAGCCGCAACGGTTCGCCGGACGTGGGCTTCGAGCAGTCGGTCAATCCGTACCGGGGCTGCGAGCACGGCTGTGTCTACTGCTTCGCCCGTCCCTCGCACGCCTACCTGGATCTCTCGCCGGGCCTGGATTTCGAAACCCGCCTGTACGCCAAGACCAACGCCGCCGAGCGCCTGCGCGCCGAGCTGGCCAGGCCTTCGTACCGCTGCTCGCCGATCGCGCTGGGCATCAACACCGACGGCTACCAGCCGATCGAGCGCAGCTGGGGCGTGACCCGCCAGCTGCTGGAGGTGCTGGCCGAATGCCGGCATCCGTGCAGCATCGTGACCAAGGGCGCGCTGGTCGCGCGCGACCTCGACCTGCTGGCACCCATGGCCGAACAGGGCCTGGTCAGCGTGTACCTGTCGATCACCACCTTGGACAACCGCCTGTCGGCGCGCATGGAGCCGCGCGCGGCGGCGCCGCATACGCGCCTGGCCACGCTGCGCAGGCTGGCCGATGCCGGGATCCCGGTCGGGGTGCTGGTGGCCCCGGTGGTGCCGGCGATCACCGATGCCGAACTGGAGGCGATCCTGGAGGCGGCGCGCGGGCACGGCGCGCGTTCCGCCAGCTACGTGCTGCTGCGCCTGCCGCATGAGCTCAAGGAGATCTGGCGCGAGTGGCTGCAGCTGCACTATCCCGATCGCGCCGCGCACGTGATGAGCCTGCTGCGGCAGATGCGCGGCGGCCGCGACTACGACAGCGCGTTCGGCAGCCGCATGCGCGGGCAGGGCCCGTTCGCCGACCTGATCGCCGCCCGCTTCGCCCGCTGCCACCGGCGGCTTGGCTACGGCCGGCTGCCGGAGCTGGACTGCAGCCGGTTTGTCCCGCCGCGTCCCGATTCTCCGCAGGGTGATCTGTTCGGGGCCTGATTCCTTCACGCCGGATGCACATCCCGTCCCGTGCCAACCCGTAGACTTGGACGCGCAATAACAGGGGTTACGCGCGATGTCTCCAGTTTCCGACTCCGCGCCGCCGTCCGTGCCGGCAGGGGGGGAGCTGGCGGAGGTCGAGCGCGCGCTGCATTCGCTGCGCCTGCAGCAGCAGGTGCTGGCCACCGGCATGTCCCACGACCTGCGCGCGCCGCTGCGCGCGATCACCGGCTACACGGCGCTGCTCGCCGAGCATCACGCGGACGGGATGTCGGACGAGGGCCGCGGCTACCTGCAGCGCATCCGCGAGGCGGCCGCACGCATGGACGGGCTGATCGGCGCGCTGCTGCAGCTCTCCCACGCCGGCCGCGCGCAGCTGCAGAGCAGGCCCGTCGACCTGAGCCTGCTGGCCGAGTGGAGCCTGGCCGAGCTGGAGGATGCGCATCCCGGGGTGGTGATCGAGGCCACGGTGCAGCCGGGCCTGCTCGCCATGGGCGACGAGCGCCAGCTCAAGCTGGTGTTCGACCAGCTGCTGGACAACGCGGTCAGGTATTCGCGCGATGGCCAGGCCCGCATCGGGATCAGCGGCGGGGATGAAGACGGCCTTTCGCGCGTGCAGGTGCGCGATCACGGCAGCGGATTCGACATGCGCTATGCGGCACGCATCTTCGAGCCGTTCCAGCGCCTGCATGCGCTGGAGGATGGCGGCGGTCACGGGATGGGGCTGGCGATCGCCCATGAGGTCGTCCAGCGCCATGGCGGACGGCTGTGGGTGGAGTCCGAGCCGGATCGCGGCAGTGTGTTCCACGTCGAACTGCCGGCGGTGCCGGACGCGGGGGATGGCGGGTGAACGAGGGCGAGATCCTGCTGGTGGAGGACAACCCGGACGACGCCGAGCTGACCCGGATCGCGTTCACCGAGGCCGGCATCCCCAACCGGCTGATGGTGGTGCACGACGGCGCCCAGGCGCTGGACTACCTGTTTGCCCGCGGCGCCTGGGCCGATCGCGATCCCGCCCGCCTGCCGGCGCTGATGCTGCTCGACCTCAACCTGCCCAAGCTGGACGGGCGCGAGGTGCTGCAGGCGATCCGCGGCGACGTGCGCACCCGCGCCCTGCCGGTGGTGGTGCTGACCACCAGCGTGGAGCCGTTCGACGTGGAGGCCAGCTACGCGCTGGGCGTGAACAGCTACATCCGCAAGCCGGTGGATTTCGAGCAGTTCGTCACCGCGGTCAGGCAGCTGGGGCAGTACTGGCTGGTGCTCAACCACCCCCGCTCGGCGTAGGGCTGCCGAACAGGCGCTCGGCGCGCTGGAACAGGATCCAGCTGGTGGCGATGAACTTGTCGCCGCCGCGCGGACGGTTGCCGCGATGGGTGTGGGTGAACGCGGTCGGCGCGATCAGCAGGTCTCCGCTGCGCGGGGCCACCTTGCGGCGCTGGAACAGGAACTCGGTTTCGCCCTCGTCGAAGCCGTCGTTGAGGTACACCGTCCACAGCAGGTGCCGGTGCAGTGTCTCGCACTGCGGGTCGCGCGGATACAGCTCGCAGTGCCAGTACGGATAGCCGCCCTCGCCGTCGCGGTACCACTGCAGGTTGATCGCGCCCGGGCGCAGGCAGGTGCGCGCCAGCTCGCCGATCGCGGCATCGTCCATCGCCGACAGGTCTTCGGCCGCAAGCCGCCGCAGCTGGCCGCCGGGGCCGGGCTGCTGCAGCATCAGCGGTGCCACCAGCGCCTGCGGCCAGCGCCGCAGATAGCCGAGCATGCCCGCGTAGACGGCCACGTTGAGCGCCTGTTCCACGTCGGCCCAGGCGGCGTTGCCCGCCAGCGACAGGTCGCGGCTGTGCTTGAGCTCCGGATACACGCCGCCGCCGACCCGGCCCGGTTGCAGCTCCCGGCTCTCGCGCATGCGGGCCACGATCGCCGCGCAGGTGTCGGCATCGAGCGCCCCCTGCACGACGTGGATGAAGTCGTCTGCAGCCGTGTCCGGCTGGTTCGTGTCTGGCGTGTTCATGCCGGCAAGCATCGCACGCCTGCCGGCGGGGTGGGGCGGGCGCGCCGTCCCGGCCCGGTCAGCCTGCGCTGACCTGGGCCACGGCCTGCGCCACGCCGTCCAGGTTCTCCTGGTTGAGCCCGGCCACGCAGATGCGCCCGGTGCCTACCGCGTAGATGCCGAACTCCCCGCGCAGCCGCTCCACCTGGCCGCGATCCAGCCCGGAGTAGGAGAACATGCCGGCCTGGTCGCGGATGAAGCCGTAGCCGTCGGCGCCGTGGGCCGCCAGCCGCTCCACCAGCCCCTCGCGCAGGGCGTGGATGCGCTCGCGCCAGCTGCCCAGCTCGGCCTCCCACTGCTGGCGCAGATCCGCATCGTTGAGTACCCCGGCCACCAGCGCCGCGCCGTGGAACGACGGGCTGGAGTAATTGGCGCGCACCAGCCGCTTGACCTGCGACTGCACCCGCGCGGCCTCGTCGGCGCTGGCGCTGACCACGGTCAGCGCGCCGACCCGCTCGCCGTAGAGCGAGAATGACTTGGAGAACGAGCTGGCGACGACGAAGTTGCGGATCGGCGACTCGGCCAGCATCCGGATCGCGCGCGCGTCCTCGTCGATGCCCTGGTCGAAGCCCTGGTAGGCCATGTCGATGAACGGCACCAGGTTGCGCTCGTGCATCAGCGCGATCACCTGCTGCCACTGGGCGTGGTCAAGATCGGCGCCGGTGGGGTTGTGGCAGCACGCGTGCAGCAGCACCACGGTGCCGGCCTCCAGCCTGCCCAGGTCGGCGAGCATGCCGTCGAAGTCCAGGCCGTGCGTCTCGTCGTCGAAATAGGTGTAGTCCACCACTTCGAAGCCCGCCGCCGGGAACACCGCGCGGTGGTTCTCCCAGCTGGGCGTGCTGATGGCGATGCGCGCGAACGGCAGCGCGTGCTTCAGCAGCTCGGCGCCGGTGCGCAGCGCGCCGCTGCCACCGACGGTCTGGGTGGTAATGGCGCGATCTTCGGCGATCACCGGAGAGTCGGCGCCGAACAGCAGCTCGCGGGTGGCGGCCCGGTAGTCGGGCATGCCGTCGATCGGCAGGTAGCCGCGGGCCGGGCTGCGCTCGGCCAGCGCGCGCTCGACCTGCTGCACCGCGCCCATCATCGGGATGCGTCCTTCCTCGTCGTAGTAGATCCCGACCCCCAGGTTCACCTTGGTCGGGCGCGGGTCGGCGCGGAAGGCATCGGTCAGGCCCAGGATCGGGTCCCCGGGCACCTGTTCAACGTTCTTGAAGAAGGACACTGCTTCACCGTCTGGAAAAGGGGGAAGGCCGGGATCGAACCACCCGGGAAAACCCCGCAAGTCTATCATTTCCCGGGAAAAATCCGGCTCAGATCACCCGCAGCGTGATCGCCTTGAGCACCGCCCGGGTGCGGTCGCGGGTGTCGAGTTTCTCCAGGATCGTGGAAACGTAGTTCTTCACCGTGCCCTCGGCCAGGAACACCGAGCGGGCGATCTCGCGGTTGGAGTAGCCGCCGGCCATCAGCCGCAGGATCGCCACCTCGCGTTCGCTGAAGGGCTCGCGCGGCGCGTCGGCGGCGTGGTAGCGGTAGCGCGCGCGCACCGGCCCGGTGCTCACCGGCTGCAGCAGGGTGTCGCCGGCGGCGATGCGCAGCACTGCGTCGCGCAGGTCCTCGGGCGCGGCGTCCTTGAGCAGGAAGCCCTGGGCCCCGGCTTCGGTGGCGCGCAGCAGCAGCTCGCTGTCATCAAACGTGGTCAGCAGCAGCACCGGAGTGGCGTCGCCGCGCTCGCGCAGCGCCTGCAGCGCCGCGATGCCGTCCATGCCGGGCATGCGGATGTCGCTGAGCACCACGTCCACCGGCGTGGCCGCCAGGCCTTCCAGCAGCGCGGCGCCGTCGTCGGCTTCCAATGCCACGCTGATGCCCTGGCCTTCCAGCAGCGCGCGCAGCCCGGCGCGCACCAGCGCCTGGTCATCGGCGAGGGCGATGCGCGGCGCGCTCACGCCGGCAGGCTCGCATCGATGCGCAGTGCGCCGCCGGCCGAGGTGGAGAACGCCAGCTGTCCGCCCGCGGCCGCCAGGCGCTCGCGCATGCCGGCCAGCCCGTTGCCTTCGCGCAGCGGGCCGCGCAGCCGGCCGTCATCCTCGATCGACACCTCCAGGCGCGGGCCATCGCGGCGGATGCGCACCTCCAGCACCCGCGCCTGGCCGTGGCGCGCGCTGTTGGTGAGCGCCTCCTGCACCATCCGCAGCAGCGCATCGGCGGTGGCCGGGTCGCTGATGCGCACGTCATCGTCGATCGCAAGCTGCAGCGCGGGCCGCGGCAGCGGCGCCGCCAGCGCCCGCAGCGCGGTGGCCAGGTCCAGGCCGCGGTCATCGCGCAGCTGCTGCACCAGCTCCCGCAGGTCGTCCATCAGTTCGGCGGCCAGCCGGCGCGCCACTTCCAGCTCCGCCGGCGCGCCGCCTTGCTGCCGGTCGGCCAGCGCGCGCAGGTTGAGGGTGAGCGCGGTGAGCTTGTGGCCGGCCACGTCGTGCAGCTCGCGGGCAAAGCGCAGCCGCTCGGCGTCGCGCGCGCTGTCGGCCAGCAGCGCGCGGGTGGCGAGCAGGTCGGCGTTGACCAGGGCCAGCCGGTCGCGGGCCTGCTCGGCGCTGCGGGCGTAGTGCGCCACCAGCGCGGCGAAGGCCTGGAAGCCCAGGTAGACCGTGACCGTCAGCGCCGGTGCGGCATGCCCGCCGGCGCGCAGCACCAGGTACAGGGCGAGGTTGAGCAGCGCCGCGGCGGGCAATACCCGGGACGGGGGATAGTCGATCGCCAGCGCGGCCACCAGGATCACCAGCAGCACCGGCGAGGTGCCGGTGCGCGGCGCCAGGGTCACCAGCGCGAGCGCGATCAAGGCAAGGACGACGTATCCGGTGGCACGCAGCAGCGGCTTGGCTGACAGCGTGTCGACCACCAGGAACAGCACGCTGAAGCCCACCAGCAGTGCCCAGCCCAGCGGGCGCTGGGAACCGAGTTCGCCGTGGATCGATACCGCCACCGTCAGCAGGGTCAGCAGGGCGGCGAGGTTCAGTGGCTGCAGCAGCGGGGCGAGGTGACCGCGCACGGCCCGTCTCCAGGGGCGGAGGTTCCATGCTGCGTCGCCCTGCGGGCGCGCGCAACGGATCCGGCGAAGAAAGTGACTTCCGGCACCATGCAAAGGTGACCGCGGGGACTGCGACCGGCGGGCGTCGCGCGTGAAGCTGGCACTCCCCAAGTGGAGCCACGGCCATGCCCGGATACGCCACCTTCCTTGCCCTGCACATCGCCGCCGGCACCGTTGCGCTGGCCTGCTTCTGGCTCGCGGCGATGCTGCGCAAGGGCAGCCCGATCCATCGCCTGGCCGGGCGCATCTACCTGCTGGCGATGGTGCTGGTGATCGTCACCGGGGTGGCGCTGACGGTGCAGTTCGTGCTCGACGGGCACACCGTCAGCGCCGCCTTCCTGGGCTACCTGCTGCTGCTGGTATCCACCACCGTCTGGCTGTCCTGGCGGGCAATCCGCGACCGCGCCGCACCCGCCCGCTACCTGGGGCGTGCGTACCAGGTCCTGGCCATCGCCAACCCCGCGGTGGGCGTGGCCATCCTGTGGCTGGGCCTGGACCGCGGCCAGCCGCTGCTGGCGGGGTTCTCCCTGGTCGGCATCCTGATCGGGCTGGACATGCTGCGCCGGCGCCGGATCATCCCCACCCAGCCGCTGTGGTGGCTGGAAGAGCACTACGGGGCGATGGTCGCCAATGGCGCTGCCACCCACATCGCCTTCGTGGCGATCGGACTGCCGCGTCTGGTGCCGGCCCTCCAGGGTTCGACGTGGTACTACCTGGGCTGGTTCGGGCCGGTGGTGCTGTCGGTGGTGGCCAAGGTGTGGCTGGACCGGCGCTACCGGGTGCGCGCCGGCTCACGCGGACCGCAGCCCGCTTACCGGCGTGCCCCGGCGCGCGGGCCATCGCCGGTCCAGTGCAGCCCGACCATCCAGGTGCGGTCGCGCCCCGGCTCGTAGAAACGGCCGTTGCCCTCGTTCACGATCACCGAGCCGATGTGGTCGCGGTCGAGCAGGTTGTCGACGCGGGCGAAGGCGCGCAGCCGCCCTGCCGGGGTATTCCAGCTGCGCGAGGCCTCCAGGTGCAGCAGGCCGTAACCGGCCGCGGATTCGGAGCCCAGGTCGTTGACCGGCACCGAGGACACCGCCTCGCCCTCGAGCGCCGCCGACCACGGCCCCTGCTGCCACTGCAGGCGCGCGAACGCCTGCTGTTCCGGCACGCCCGGGATCGGCGAGCCGGCCGGCACCGGCACGGACGGATCGGTGCAGCCGGCGCCCTGGCAGATCAGGTAGCCGCTGCGGAACGTGGCGTCCAGGTGGGTCGCGGCCACCGCCAGATCCCACTGCTCGCCCAGCGGCATGCCCCACGACAGCTCCACGCCCTGGCGGCGCGCGCTGCCCACGTTGCGGTAGCTGCTGCGCCCGGCCACGTTGCGCACCACCGCCAGCTCGTCGTCGGTCGCGGCGCGGAACAGCGCCGCTTCCAGCTGCGCTCCGCTCGCGCCCCGCCACTTCACGCCCAGCTCGACGTTGTCGCTGACCGCCGGACGCAGGTCGAAGGCCAGGCCGGTGCCGCCGTCGGCGCGGTAGGAGATTTCGTTGAACGTGGGGGTCTCGAACCCGCGCCCGGCCGACAGGTACAGGCGCAGATCCTCGCGCGGTGCGAAGCTGATCCCGGCCACCGGTGCGGTGTGGCTGTGGCGCAGCCGGCCGCTGTCGTCCGGGTTGCCGTCGGTCACGTAGCCGTCGCGCGAATCGAACTCCACCTCGCTGTGGCGCGCCCCCAGCTGCAGCGACCAGCGCTCGGCCAGCCGCCACCACGCCTGGGCGTACACGTCCGCGTTCTCCAGCCGGTTGCGCTCGTCGCGGCGCAGCCCGCCGCGCACGCCCAGGACGTCGCCGACGAAGTTTTCCCAGCCGCGCCGGTGCTGGCGCTGGCGGTCGAGGTTGGTGCCCACCGCCACTTCCAGCGGCCGGCCGGCAAGTTCCGCCTGCAGCGACCAGCGCGCGTCGATGCCGTGGTAGCGGTTGTCCAGGTCGATCACCGCGCCGGCCTGCATCGGGTTGCGCTGGGCCACCAGTGGGATCGGCAGGAACTGCAGCACCTCGCGCCCGCCGCCGTAGGCCATCAGCCGCAGGGTCTGGGCCTGGCCCAGGCGCTGCTCGTACACCGCCCCGGCCTGGCTCTGGCGCACGCTCTTGCGGGTGTTGTACTGCAGCGCCACCGGCGCCACCTGGCGCGGGTTCTCGCGCACCTGCCCGGCACTCAGGCCGAGCGGGTCCTGTGCTTCCGGGATGTCCACATGGTTGGCCACCAGCTCCAGCCGCCCGCCCGAGCCCACGTCGAAACCGAGCTTGAGGTTGGCCACGTCGCGGCGCGCGGCGCTGTGCGCGCGCCAGCCGCCGGTATCGAAGCGCGACAGCGCCAGGTTGTAGCCGTGGCGCTCGCCGCCGCCCAGCAGCTGCGCCGCCGCCGTCCAGGTGTCGTCGCTGCCGTACGTGGCCCGCGCCTGCCACGGATCGCCGCGTTGCCCGTCCTTGCTGAAGATCTGCACCACCCCGCCCGACGAGTTGCCGTGCAGGGCCGAGAACGGCCCGCGCAGCACCTCCATGCGCTCGCCGCCGATCAGGCTGAAGTGGGAGACCTGCCCCTGTCCGTCGGGCATCGAGGCCGGGATGCCGTCGGCGTACAGGCGCAGGCCGCGCACGCCGAAGGTCGAGCGCGCACCGAAGCCACGGATCGACAGCTGGGTGTCCTGGGCGTAGTTGCTGCGGTTGCGCGCGAGCACGCCGGGGATGCCGCGCAGCGCTTCGGACACGTCGGCGCCGGCGCGGGAAGCTTCGCCGTCCAGCGGCACCACCGTGGCCGAGGCCGGCATGTCGAACGCGTCGACCCCGCGCAGGCGCGCGGCCTCAACGACGATGCGGTCGAGCGTGACCGCATCGGCCGCCGCGTCGCGGCTGTCGTCATCACCGGGCTGTTGCGCGTGGAGGGAGGGGCAGGCGAGCAGGCACGCCAGGACAAGGCTCAAACGGGAGAAGGCAATCATGTCCCCATGATCCCCCAACGGCCGTCCCCGCCCCGTTCACGGCTTCGTCCCCTTCCCTGCGCATGGCGCGCTCCTACCAGGCGGTGGCTCAGACGTCGGCGTCGGTGGCCCAGCCTTCGCCGGTGCCGCGCTGGAACACGCGGTCGTCGTCGAGCACCTCGCCCGCGGGAACCGACTCGGCTTTGGCCAGCCGCGCATAGATCGGGGTGAAGTCCGGCTCGGTGGCACGCATGAGCTGCTCGAAGCTGTCGATCACGAAGTAGGTCTTCTGGTAGGTGTCGATGCGGTAGCGGGTGCGCATGATCCGCTCCGCGTCGAAGCCGATCCGGTTGGGCGCGGCGCTTTCCAGGCTGTAGATCGATTCGCCCTTTGAAGACACGATGCCCGCGCCGTAGATGCGCATGCCCTCGGGCGTGTTGATCAGCCCGAACTCCACCGTGTACCAGTACAGCCGGGTCAGCGCCTGCAGCGCCTCGGCGCCGATCCCGTGCGCCTTCAGCCCGCCCTCGCCGTAGGCCTGCATGTAGTCGGCGAACATCGGGTTCATCAGCAGCGGCACGTGCCCGAACAGATCGTGGAACAGATCCGGCTCCTCGATGTAGTCGATCTGGTCCGGGCGCCGGATCCACCAGGTCACCGGGAAGCGGCGGTTGGCCAGGTGGTCGAAGAAGTCCAGCTCCGGCAGCAGGCCCTCCACGCCGATCAGGCTCCAGCCGGTGGCCTTGCCCAGTTCCACGTTGAGCTCGGAGAACTTCGGGATCCGGTCGGCGGTCATGCCCATCGCGTCCTGGGCGTCGAGGAACTCGTTGCAGGCGCGGCCGGGCAGGATCTCGCGCTGGCGGGCGTACAGCTTTGACCAGGTGTCGTGGTCGTCGGCGCTGTAGTCGTCCCAGGGCTGCTCCACCACGCCGGTGGCGTAGACCGGCACCTTGCCCTTGTCGGTGTGGATGTTCTCAACGCGGCGCGGCTGGCTACTCATGGCGGCTTTCCGGAAGGACGACTTCCCAGCCTAGCGCCTGGCCTGCGCAACGGGCTTGCGTTGTTGCGCGGGATCCGCTTAAGCGGGCAAGATCATTGCGTCATCCGCCTGTTCAAGGGCAGGAATATGCACACAGCCCAGCTTGACCGCACAGACCTGCAGCTGCTGGCCGAACTGCAGCGGCACGGCCGGCTCACCAACGCCGAACTCGCCGAGCGCGTGCACCTGTCCGCCTCGGCCTGCCTGCGCCGGGTGCAGCGCCTGGAGCGCAGCGGGGTGATCTCCGGCTACCGGGTGGAGCTGGACGCCGAGCACCTGGGGCTGGGGCTGCAGGTGTTCGTGCGGGTGCAGCTGGAGAAGCACGACGCCGGCTACGTGGAGCGCTTCACCTCCGCCGTGCAGGGCTGGAACGAGGTGGTCGCCTGCCACGCGCTGAGCGGCGACATGGACTACCTGCTGCACGTGGTGGTTGAAGACCTGGATCACTTTTCGCGTTTCCTGCTCGACCGCCTGCTCAACGAATCCGGGGTGGCCGACGTGAACTCCAGCATCGTGCTGCGCACGGTCAAGGCCTTCCGCGGCCTGCCGCTGCCGGCGGGGGAGAAGAAGTAGCGCGCCGGGCGCGGTATCGTTGGGGGACACAGGGATGGAGGCGGCGATGAAGCGGACGGCCACGGTGCGCGAGCATGTTCCGGTCGGGCGGATCTCGTTTCTCGTGATCGCGCTGGGCTGCGCGGGCGCCGCCTGGGCGCTGTTCCATTACGGCGCGCCCGAACCCGTCGTCTTCATCGCCGGCTGCCTCGCGCTCTGCTCGGTGGTGGTGGGCTTCATGACGCTGCCGCCGGGCCGGGCCTATACCTTCGCCAGCAGAAAGGAGCCGGGCCGCGACCGGCCGCCGCAGCGCGACGACTTCAATCCGCCGGTGAGCCGGATGAAGCTGGCGCTGGGCGCGCTGCTGCTGGGTGCGCTGGCCGGGCTGATGCACCGGTTTGGCGCGCCCGGGGAAATGGTCTGGGTCTTCGGACTGTGCGCGGTGCTGTACGCGGTGGCGATGCTGCTGCCCGATCGCCTGCGCGCATTGCTGGCCTGGGATCTGAACCACTGGTAGCGGCGCGCGCCGGTGCCGGCCGGCGCTCAGGGCAAACCCGCCAGCCGCAGCAGCGCCGCAGCCGCGGCCCCGATCGCCACCACGCCCAGGAACGGCACCCGCAGCGCCAGCGCCGCCGCGGCCGCCAGCAGTGCCCCGATGCGGGCGTCGAAGGCCAGCCCGCCGGCGCCGGCAAACGTGTTCATGGCGGTCAGCGAGGCCAGCAGGCCGACGGTGAGCATGCCGGTCATCCGGGACATGCGCGGCCCCGCCAGCCAGCGCTCCGGCACCAGGTGGCCAGCCAGCTTGGTGGCGAAGGCCGCCAGCGACGCCAGCAGGATCCAGCCCCACGCCGACATCAACCATTCCCCCGCAGCGCCGCCGGCAGTACCGGCCCGCGCCAGCCGAGCGCCGCCGCCACCAGCGCCGCGACCAGGATCGGTATCCCGGGAGGGGTCCACGGCAGCACCACCACCGTCACCAGCGCACAGGCCGCCGCCAGTGCCACCGGCTCGCGGCCGCGCAGCCGCGGCCACAGCAGCCCCAGGAACGCCGCCACCGCGGCCCCGTCCAGGCCCCACTGGCGCGGGTCGCCGAGCGCATCGCCCAGCGCCGCCCCGAGCATCGTGGCCAGGTTCCACAGCAGGTAGATCCCCAGCCCCGCGGCCCAGAATCCGCGCCGCTGTTCGTCCGGATCGCGCTGCGAGGCCGCGGTTGCCGTGGACTCGTCGATCGTCACCTGCGCCGCCACCAGTCGCTTCCAGCCGCGCGGGCGCAGCCACTGGTTGACCTGCATGCCGTACACCGCGTTGCGCACCCCCAGCAGGGTGGCCGCGCCGAACGCCGCCGCCCCCGTGCCGCCGCCGCCGATCACGCCGATGAAGGCGAACTGCGAGCCGCCGGTGAACATCAGCGCGCTCAGCGCCACCGCCTGCCAGAACGACAGCCCCGCCGCCACCGCCAGCGCCCCGAACGACACCCCGTACAGGCCCGTGGCCACGGCGATCGACAGGCCGATCCTCTCGGCCGGGGTGGGGGAGCGGAGCATTGGATCAGCGTGCGAACCGGTCGCCGAAAAAGTCGCCCGGGTTCCAGCGCGGACGTTCGTCGTCGTTGCCGATGCGGGTGGCGATGGCGGCGGCCAGGCGGGCCAGGCGGGCGGCGTCGTCGTACTGGATCGGCTGGCTGGCGTCGTCGCAGGGCTGGTGGTAGCAGTTGCGCAGGAAGTACGTCAGCGCCACAAGCGGATCGCGCTCGCCGTCGGCCGACTCCACGCCGCCGTCCAGGTACAGCGCCGGGATGCCCGCGCGCACGAAGGCGTACTGGTCGCTGCGCACGAAGGTGACTTCCTCAGGGAACGGATCCGGCGACAGCTTCACCCCGATCTCTTCCGCCGCCGCTTCCGCCACCGCCTGCAGGGTCGAATGTTCCGCCCCGATCACCACCGCGTCGGTGCTCGGCGCCAGCAGCACCGGCATGTCGATGTTGATGTTGGCCACCAGGCCCTCGCGCGCCACCGTGGGCCGGGCGACGAAGTGCTGCGCGCCCAGCAGGCCCTGCTCCTCGCCGGTGAGCGCGGCGAAGAGCTGTGAGCGGCGCGGCGCGGCGTCCGCGGCCACCAGGGTGCGCGCGGTTTCCAGCATGACCGAAACGCCCAGGGCGTTGTCCAGCGCGCCGCTGTGGATCGCATCGCCGTCGCGCATCGCGATCACGCCCACGTGATCCAGGTGCGCGGTGTGCACCACGTGCTCGCCGGCCAGCGCCGGGTCGCTGCCGGGCAGGCGGCCGATGACGTTGTGCGATTCGATCGCCTCGATCCGGGTGCCGCCCTCGATCACCACGTGCCCGTCCAGCGCGAACGCCTGGCCGGTGCCGTCGCGCGCCCGGTCGAACACCTGCGCCGCGGTGCGGCCCGGCGCGAACAGCAGCAGGTCGGCCGCCGCCACCCCCACCGCCGCCACCGCCTGCAGCTGCGGGAAGCCGTCCACCGCGACGCCGCCGGCATCGCGCAGCCGCATCGCCGGCTTGTCCCAGGCCGCCTGCATCCGCGGCCACGGCATCCGCGCCTCGAACTGCGGCGAGGACACGATCACCGCGCCCACCGCGCCGCGCTCGGCCAGCGCGCTGAATTTCTCGCGCGTGGCCGAATGGTACGCGCGGGCGTTGTCGTCGAAGCTGTCCGGCGCGCCCGGCAGCAGCACCGCGATCCGGCCGCGCAGGTCGACCCCGGCGAAGTCGTCGTGGCCAAGCTCCGGCGCATGGATGGCATGGCCGACGAAGGCTGCCGGCGCGCGCACCGCGTGGGTGGTGGCGTTGAAGTTCGACCAGGGCAGAAACTCGTCGCCGAAGCGCAGCTCCTCCACCATTCCGTCGCGCTCGATCGCCAGCCGCGCGCCCTCGCGCAGCGGCGCGCCGGTCAGCAGCGGCACGCGCTGGAACCAGGTGCCGCCGTCGCCGGCCGGCTCCAGGCCGGCGTCGGCCATGCGCGCGGCGACGAAGGCGGCGGCGCGTTCGAAGCCGGGGGTGCCGGTCTCGCGGCCGGCCATGTCGTCATCGGCGAGCCGGCGCAGGTCGGCGGCGATGCGCTGGGCGGCGGGGTCGTCGGACTGCGGCGCGGCGTCGGCAACCGCGGCGCCGGGGGTCTGCTGCACCGGCGGATCGGCGTCGATGGCGGCCCAGCGCCAGGCGAAGACGCCCAGCGCCGCCAAGGCGATCAGAACCAGCAGGATGCGCAATGGTCTGGACATGGGTTCAGCGGTCCGCGGCTTCCCGCGCGCGGCGCGGTGCTACCGGACTTCGTCCATGATGCGGCGCGCCAGGGCGTAGGGCTCGGGATCGTTGCGGTTGGTCAGCACCAGCACCGTGAGCCGCTGCGCGGGATCGCGGATGATCACGTTGCGAAAGCCCATGGTCTCGCCCGAATGCCACAGCCGCTCGCCGTCCAGGCGCCAGCCGTAGCCGTAGGCATTCACGTTGTCCTCGCCCACGCCCACCCCGGTCTGGTCGGCGAAGGCCAGCGCGCGGGTGTCGTCGGACAGCAGCCGGTTGTCGTACAGCGCCGCGTCCCAGCGCGCCATGTCCTCCAGCGAGCTGTAGATGCCGCCGTCGCCCAGCACCGCGCTGGTCGGGCTCTGGTCGGTGCGCTGCCACGCGCCGTCGACCAGGCTGTGGCCGTAGGCGCGGCTGGCCACGGTGGAGATGCCGTCCTCGAAGGCCACGCTGTTGTCCATGCCCAGCGGCACGAAGATGCGCTCGCGCAGGAAGTCCGCATAGCGCTCGCCGGTGGCCGCTTCCACGATCAGGGTCAGCAGCGCGTAGGCGCTGTTGCTGTAGCGGTACTGCGTGCCCGGCGCGAAGTACAGCCGATCCTGGCCCTCCAGGATGGCGAGCACGTCGGCGTCGCGCACCTGGCGATCCAGGCCTTCGGGCATCACGTCCTCGTAGTCGATCAGGCCCGAGGTGTGGCTGAGCAGGTGGTGGATGGTGACGTCCTCGGCCGCTGCGGGCAGCGAGGGCAGCCACTTGCGCACCGGGTCGTCCAGTGCCACCAGCCCGTCTTCGGCCAGCAGCAGCACGGTGGCGGCGGTGAACGCCTTGCTCACCGAGGCGAGGCGGAAGTTGGTGCTGGCGGTGACCGGCACGCCTGCGTCCATGTCGGCCAGGCCGTAGCCGCGGCGCACCACCGGCTCGCCGTCGCGCAGCACCAGCACCGCGGCGCCGGGCACCTGGCCGTCGTAGTCGGCCATCAGCACGTCGATCGGGTCCGCCTGGGGCGGGACGGGTTCGCTGGAGCCGCCGTCGGCGCAGCCGGCCAGCGCCGCGAGCAGCGGAACAAACAGGAGTCTGTGCATGCGCCCGAGTCTAGCGGACGCCCTTAGGATCGCGCCATGCGCGCGCATGGCGCGATCCTACAGCGGGGGTTCGTCCTGCTTCGAGCGGCGGGGGCGGAATTCGAGGATCTGGCCGCGGCGGGGGTCGTCGCGCTCCCACAGCACCGGCACGTCTTCCGGCGCGCCGGGTTCGAACTGGTCGCGCTCGTGCGCGGCATCGCGTTCGGCCTGCTCCTCCTCCAGCTCCCAGCTGTAGCGGCGGCGCGGCGGCATCGGGTCGGCGCGGCGGAACAGGAAGGCCGCCAGCACCCCGCCAACCGCCCCGCCCAGGTGCGACTGCCACGACACCCCCGGCTCCTGCGGCAGCACCGTGAGCAGCATGCCGCCGTAGAAGAAGAACGCGATCATGCCGGCCGCCACCGAGGGCCGGTCGCGGCGCAGCAGGCCGAGCACGAACAGCAGGAACATCAGCCCGTGGGTGACCCCGCTGGCGCCCAGGTGGCGCGAGCCGGGATCGCCCAGCCACCACGCGCACAGGCCCGCGCCCAGCCACATCAGCGGCAGCGCCCGCGGCATGGCCCGCGGATACAGGGTCAGGGCCAGCGTGCCCAGCAGCAGCAGCGCGCCGGTGTTGGCCATCAGGTGTTCGGGCGAGCCGTGCAGCAGCGGCGCGGTGAGGATGCCCAGCAGTCCTTCGACCGAACGCGGCGCGATCGCGAACGGCCGCCAGTCGCCCATGGCCTGCAGCCCGAACACCACCGCCAGCACCGCGGCGAAGGCCAGGGAGAGCTTGAAGGCGGTGCCCAGCCTGCGCCGGTCTGCCGCGCGCTGGGCCTTCGGATCCGCCGGGGCCTCGGGCAGGTGCAAGTCCATGCCCCAACCATGGCGGCAAACTCCCCCGATGCAAGCCTCGCCGGCGGGGCAATCACCGTAGAATCCGTGCCATGGACTCCCCGATTCCCACGGTCAGGCTGAAAAACGCCTGGCGCTCGTCCCATCCCTGGATCTTCCAGCGCCTGGTGGAAAAGCCCGCCCAGCGGCCAAAGCCCGGCAGCATCGTCGACGTCGTCGGCGTGGACGGGGAGTGGATCGGGCGCGGTTTCTACAACGGCCATTCGCGCATCGCCATCCGGATCCTGGAAAAGGATCCGGACGTGGCCGTCGACGCCGCCTGGTTCGCGCGGCGGATCGGTGAAGCGGTGCGCCTGCGCCGCGAGGTGCTGCGGCTGGACGAAGTGTCCGACGCCTGGCGCGCGGTGCACAGCGAGGGCGACGGCCTGTCCGGGCTGGTGGTCGACCGCTACGCCGACCTGCTGGTGGTGGAGTTCTTCTCGGCCGGCATGTTCCGCCACCGCGAGTGGATCTTCGACGCCCTGCGCGAGCACTTCCCCGGCTGCCGCTTCCACGCCTCGGCCGACGAGCACGTGCAGAAGCAGGAGAGCTTCGATTTCCGCGGCAGCGTGCCGGCCGAGCCGGCGCTGATCACCGAGCACGGCGTGCGCTTTCGCGCCGACCCGGCCGGCGCCCACAAGACCGGCTTCTTCGCCGACCAGCGCGACAACCGCGACTGGCTGGCCCAGCGCTGCGTAGGCAAGCGCATGCTGGATCTGTGCTGCAACACGGGCGGTTTCGGCATCCATGCCGCCGCCCGCGGGGCCGGCGAGGTGACCGGCATCGACATCGACGACGCGGTGCTGGAGATCGCCCGCGAAAACGCCCGGCTCAACGACGCGAAGCTGCGCTTCGTGCAGGCCGACATCTTCCCCTGGCTGCGCGACGCCGCCGCCCGCGGCGACGCCTGGGACGTGGTGGTGCTGGATCCGGCCAAGATGACCCGCGACCGCAACCAGGTGATCCCGGCGCTGAAGAAGTACCTGGACATGAACAAGCTGGCGCTGGGCGTGGTGAAGCCGGGCGGGCTGTTCGCCACCTTCTCGTGCACCGGGCTGGTGAGCGAGGAGCAGTTCCTGGACATGCTGCGCCGGGCCGCGTTCTTCGCCGGGCGCACGGTGCAGGTGCTCAAGGTGGCCGGCGCCGGCGCCGACCATCCGTTCCTTGCCGACGTGCCCGAGTCGCGCTATCTGAAGGCGGCCTTCTGCCGCGTGCTGGATTGAACCGCCGCCGCCGCCGCGCGCTGCGTCCGTGGGCGCGGCGGGCGATGGCCGCCATCGTGGCGCTGGTGCTGCTGGCGCTGGCGGCGACCGTGCTGTGGATGCCGCGGCCGCCGGCATCCGATCCGGGCCCGCCCGCGACCGCGTTCGACTGGCAGGCACGCGTCGAGCTGCTGGCCGGCGACGGCCACCGCGGCCTGCGCGACGGCCCGCTGGTGCGGGCGCGTTTCGACGAGCCCTGGGGGCTGGTGCGCGGCCCGGGCGGGAGCCTGTTCATCGCCGATGGCGGCCAGGCCAACCGCATCCGGCGGATCGGGCCGGACGGGGCCGTGGTCACGCTGGCCGGCGGCGCGGAAGGGTTCGCGGACGGTGCCGGGGAGCAGGCCCGGTTCCATACCCCGTCCGCGCTGGCGGTGGACGCCCGGGGCAACCTCTACGTGGCGGATACCGGCAACCACGCTGTTCGAAGGATCACGCCCGGCGGCGTGGTGACCACGCTTGCCGGTGACGGCATCGCGGGCTTTCGTGATGGCGCCGGGCAGCAGGCGCGCTTCCACGGGCCGATGGGCGTGGCGGTGGACGGGGCCGGGCGGGTGTTCGTGGCCGATACCTGGAACGACCGCATCCGGGTGATCGAGCCCGACGGCAGCGTGCACACCCTTGCCGGCGGCGAAGGGCCGGGCTTTCGCAACGGAGTGGGCCACGCGGCGCGCTTCGACACGCCCACCTCGCTGGCCCTGGACGCCAGCGGCCGGCTGTGGGTGGCGGACACCGGCAACGCCGCGCTGCGCCGGATCGATCCGGACGGCGTGGTGGACACGTGGCGGCCGTCACCGTGGGAAGACGCGAAGGTACGCCTGGGCCGGCCGCTGTCGCTGGCCGCGACCCACGACGGCCACCTCTACGTGGCCGAACTGTCGCCCGGCCGGGTGCTGCAGCTGGATCCGCACGGCCGCGTGCGGGCCGTGTTCGGCAACGACGGCGCGCGCTGGTTCGCCCGGCCCTCGGCGCTGTGGCTGGACGCCGACGGCAGCCTGCTGGTCGCCGACGCCGCCGGCCACCGCCTGCACCGGCTGGCGCCGCGTGCGGCCGGCGCCGTCGACGGCCCGGTCGGCCCCAGTCCCGAGCGCCTGCTGCCCCACACCGGCGGCCGCTGGCCGTTCGCGCCGCAGGACGGCTGGCACGAGGTGGTCGGCACCCTGGGCGAGGTGCGCGGCAATTTCCGCGGTGAGAGCCGCAGCCACCTGCACAACGGCCTGGACATCCGCAGCGACGTCGGCGCCCGGGTGCTGTCGATCGCCGACGTGAAGGTGACCTCGCCGCGGGCGGCCTGGAGCTTCGGCGGCCAGGCCGAGGGCATCGGCACCGATGAGCTGAGCTACCTGCACCTGCGGGTCGGGCGCACCCCGGACGGGCGCAACCTGGATCCGGACAAGTTCCTGTTCGTCGAGGATGAAGACGGCCGCACCGTACGGGTGCGGATCGCGCGCGGCACCCGCTTCGCCGCCGGCGAGGCGCTGGGCACCACCAACGCCCAGGCCCACACCCACCTGATCGTCGGCCCGTACGGCCACCAGCTCAATGCGATCCGGCTGGGCCTGGTGAACTACGTGGATACCGTGGCTCCACGGATCGACGCCGTGTCCCTGCTCGACGAACACGACCGGCCGATCGTTGAGCGCGAAGAAGGCCGGGTGCTGGTGCCGCAGGGGCGCGGTGTGCAGATCGTGGTCGAGGCCTGGGATCAGGTGGACGGCAACCTGGCGCGCCGGCGCCTGGGCCTGCACCGGGTCGGCTGGCAGCTCCTGGCCGCGGACGGCGCCATGCTGCCCGGCCACGCCCGCCCTGAAATGAACATCGACTTCTCGCGCATGCCGCCGTACCCGGACGCGGTGAAGGTGGCCTACGCCGCCAGCAGCGGCATCACCGTGCACGGCGCCGCCCGCACCCGCTTCCTGTACGTGGCCAACAACCGCGTGCGCGCCAACGAAATGGCGGTCGTGCCCTGGCAGCCGTCGGAGCTGCCGCCCGGCGATTACATCATCCGCGCCTTCGCCGAGGACGCCGCCGGCAACCGCGCCCTCGGCAATCACGACCTCCCCATCACCATCGTCCCCACCCCGTAAGACGCGCTCCTACCGGGAGAGGTATTCGACCAGGGCGACGGCGTTGTTGTGCGCTTCGTCGCGGGCGCCGAACAGCAGGGTGGCGCGCTTCACGCCGCGCAGCTCCGAATACAGCGCCTCAAGCCCTTCGCCGTTGTCGTCGAGCTCCTTGAAATAGCGCTCGCGGAATTCTTCCCAGCGCGCCGGATCGTGCCCGAACCACTTGCGCAGCTCCGTGCTGGGCGCGACCTCCTTCACCCACGCGTCGGCCCCGAGCTTCTCCCTGGTGATCCCGCGCGGCCACACCCGATCCACCAGCACCCGGCGGCCGTCGCCGTTCGCAGCGGCCGCGTAGGCGCGCTTGGCGGCCAGTTCGACGGTGGTGCCTGCCTTGCCCATGCCCCAGTGTCGCCGGCCATCGCGAACCCGGCGTGAAGCGGCGCGGCGTTACTCCTCCGCCAGCGGCCGCACGTGTTCGAGCAGGCTGACCAGGAACCTGCCCGGCTCCTCCCACGGCGGCATGTGGGCCGAGCGTTCGAACCACACTGCCTGCTTGTACGGCGCCTCGACGCGCTGCAGCCATTCGGCCGTCAGCTGCGAGGGGGTGGTGTAGTCGTGCCGGCCCATGAACATCACCACCGGGACCGGGAATTCGCGCACCGGATTGAAGTCGACCTGGACGAACTCGTCCAGCACCCGGCCCAGGGTGAACAGGCTGCCGGCGTTGAGCGCGGCGCGGTCGTCGGCGTCGTAGTCGGGCGAGAGCCGCGCCGCGCCGTAGAACCACAGGTTGGTCTCGTCCCGGAACGCGGCCATGCCGCCGTAGTGCTGCGGCCACTTGCGCGCGGTGACGATGCGCTCGCGGGTGATCGGTTCGTCGCCCGGGTACGGCATGATCGACTCGATCTCCGCCACCGCTTCGGCGTTGCCGTGCCGCCGCGCCTGCTCCAGGCCCCAGGCGATGCTCAGCCGCTCGTTGTCGCGCACGTTGATCACCTGGCCGATGCCGACGTAGGCGTGGAACAGGTCCGGCCGCTGCCGCGCCGCGTGCATGGCCGGGATCGTGCCCCAGCTGTGCGCCATCAGCACCAGCTTGTCCTTGCCCAGCTTGTCGCGCGTGTGTTCGGCGACCTCGATCAGGTCGGCGACGAACTGCTGCACGTGGATGGTGTCGGAGACTGCATCCGGATCATTGGCGGCGTAGGTCTTGCCCGCCCCGCGCTGGTCGTAGTTGACCATGGTGAAGTAGTCCTCCAGCGGGCGCTGGAACTGCCACAGGCTAGGGATGGTCGGCGTCGCCGGGCCGCCGTGCACGAACAGGATCACGGGGTTGGCCCGGTCCTGGCCGCGGATGCTGATCCACTGGTCGATGCCGCCGATGCGCGCGGGGTAGGTCTCCTGCACGCCGTCGGGGCCGGGGATGCGCATCAGGTCCTCGACCACCGCGCGGGCGCCGGCGACATCGTCACCTGCCGGCGCCTGTGCGTGCGCCAGGCCGGGTGCGGACGACAGGCACAGCAGGGCCAGCAGGAGCGCGGGGAATGTGCGTGACATGGGTCCTCCGGGGGCAGTCCGTGACGGTGGCGCCAGTGTCCGCCGATGCGTGCGTCGGTGCATGGATCATCTGTCACGCGGTCGTCCGGGCCACCCGGCGCAGCCGGTGAGACGGCGGCAGCTACACTGGCCGGATGGACAGCCAGAACCTTCTCATCGTGATTGTCGTGCTGCTGGTGGCAGCCGTCGCCCTGCTGCTGATGCTGGTACTTCGGCGTCCGGAAGCCCGCCTGGAGCAGGCGCTGCGCGAGGAGCAGCGCGAGGGACGCGGCGAGCTGCGCCAGCAGCTGGAGGGGCTGTCACTGGCCCAGGAGCAGCGCATCGACGCCTTCGGCGGTCGCCTGAACGAGCTCACCGTGCGCACCGACCAGCGCCTGGACGTGCTGCGCGATTCGCTCACCGAAGACGCGCGCAAGGCGCGCCTGGAAGGCGCCGAGGCGCAGCAGCGCTTCGCCGACGGCCTGGGCCAGCGCCTGAACGAGCTGGTGCAGCGCAACGAGCGCGGCATGTCCGAGATCCGGGCAACCCTGGAAAAACAGCTGCAGGCGCTGCAGGCCGACAACGCGCAGAAGCTGGAGAAGATGCGCGAGACCGTGGACGAGAAGCTGCAGTCCACCCTCAACACCCGCCTGGACTCCTCGTTCAAGCTGGTGTCCGAGCGCCTGGAGCAGGTGCAGCGCGGGCTGGGCGAGATGCAGCAGCTTGCGACCGGCGTGGGCGACCTCAAGCGGGTGCTGAGCAACGTCAAGAACCGCGGCGGCTGGGGCGAGGTGCAGCTGGAGAACATCCTGGAACAGGTGCTGATCGCCGAGCAGTACGAGCGCGAGGCCCGGGTGCGGCCGGACTCCGGCGAGGCCGTGGATTTCGCCATCCGCCTGCCGGGCCGGCGCGACGACGACACGCCGGTGTGGCTGCCGGTGGACGCCAAGTTCCCGCGCGAGGACTACGAGCGCCTGCTCGACGCCCAGGAGCAGGGTGACGCGGAAGCGGTGCGCACCAGCGGCAACCAGCTCGAGCGCGCGATCCGGGTGCAGGCCAAATCGATCAGCGAAAAGTACGTGGCGCCGCCGCACACCACCGACTTCGCGGTGATGTTCCTGCCCACCGAGGGCCTGTATGCGGAGACCATCCGCCGCCCCGGCCTGGTCGACACCCTGCAGCGCGAGCACCGCATCGTGGTGGCCGGCCCGACCACCTTCACCGCCCTGCTCAACAGCCTGCAGATGGGTTTCCGCACCCTGGCGATCGAACAGCGCTCAAGCGAGGTGTGGAAGCTGCTGGGCGCGGTCAAGAACGAGTTCGGCAAGTTTGCAACGGTGCTGGAGAAGACCCACGGCCAGCTCAACACCGTGCAGAACAGCATCAAGCAGGCCGGCGTGCGCACGCGTGCGATCGAACGCCAGCTCAGGGACGTGGAGGCATTGCCGGGAGCGGAGGCCGAGCAGCTGCTGGGCGAGGACGCCTCCGCGGGCGACGACCCGGACTGACCGGATCAGATATCCGGGATCGGCACCGGCATCGCGTCGGCCGGGACGGTCGGGTTGGCTTCGTCGTCGAGCAGGTAGTCGGGCAGCAGGTATTCGTCGTCCGCTTCCACCCGGTCGCCGTGGATCTGGTAGTTGCGCCGCTGCAACCAGGCGTCGCGCACCAGTGCGTACTCGTCGGCGGCACCCTCGCGCATGCGGTCCACCGCCATCAGCTGGGTGCGGATGTCGACCAGCGCCAGGCCCTGCAGGCCGATCCGCGCGGCGTCGTCATCGAGCTGGCGGGTCGGCGAGAGCGGCGCGTCGCCGACCAGGCCGAACACGTCGCGCACCGTGCGCGGCCCGAACAGCGGCAATTCAAGATACCGCGAGCTCTCCCAGCCCCACAGGCCCAGGGTCTGCCCGAAATCCTCGCTGCGCAGCGGGATGTTGGCATCGCTGGCCGGGTCGAAGATGCCGCCGATGCCCAGGGTGAAATTGAGCACGAACCGCCCCAGCGACTGCGCGGCCTGTTTCGGCTTGCCCTGCAGCAGCGCGTTGACCGCGCTCACCGGCTGGCCCAGGTTGGTGAAGAAGTTGCCCACCCCCAGCCGCACCGGCCGGGGAGCCACCTTCACGTAGGCGCGCGCCAGCGGCAGCGCGACGGTGCGGTCGATGGCGTTGTTCACCGCGTGCATGCGGCGGTTGAACGGCTCCCACGGGTCGTAGCTGGCCGGCATCTGCGCCGACGGCGGCAGCGTGGGGTCGGCGACCGGGTCGTAGGGCCCTTCGCCGTAGATCGCGGCGTAGTCGAGCTCGGCCTGGGTGGGCGCCTGCCCGTTGCCTGCGGCTCCGGCGGGCGGCGTTTCGTAATCCGCAGCGGCCACAGGCTCGACGGCGGCATCGACGGCGGGTGGCTGCACCGTTTCGGCGGCGATCGCCACTTCACCGTGCGCGTGGTCGACGGCCTCGGCCGGCTTGCCCGCAGCCACCGCGCCATCACCATCGGCAGCGACAGCCGCCGTGGCAACGGGTGCCGGTGCCTGCGCGCGCACCCGGTCGCCGCCGGAGCAGGCGGACAGGGCCAGCGCCAGCACCGCGGCGGTGAACGGCAACAGCCGGCTGGATGTCGGCAAACGTGTCTTCATCGGGTCGGGACGTCCTTTCCTTGGGTCTACGCCGGTTGCCCCGCCGGCCGGCCTTCGCCGAAGGCCAGCGAGGGCGAGAGCCGGTAGGCGGCGCACAGCTCCTCCAGCCCCTCCGGGTTGCCGGCGGTGTCCAGCCCGCCGCCGGCGCGAACCGACAGCGCCGAGAGCAGGGCCAGTCCGGCGCTGTCGATGCGCGGCACCGCGGCCACGTCCAGCCGGCACACGCCGTCCAGGGACTTCACCGCGTCCGGCCACAGGCCGGCGATGGCGTCGCGCAGCAGGGCGCCGGAGAACACCAGCGCCTCGCCTTCGCGGCGTACCGAGGCGCGGTCAGAGCCCGGCATCGGCCTGCACCCGGCCGCTGCGCAGTTCGTCGGCGACCTGGCGGATGGACTTGTTCTGCAGCTCGTTGTCGAACTGGCGGCGGAACGTGCTCACGAAGCTCACGCCCTCCACCTGCACGTCGAACACCTTCCACTGGCCGCCGCTCTGGCGCATCAGGTAGGTGACCGGGATCGGCTCGCCGCCCTGGCGCAGCAACTCGCTGGCCACGCGCACGCCCAGCCCGCGCGGCAGCGCGTTCTCCGAGACGATCCGCACCCGCAGCCGGGTATTGAAGTCCAGCAGCGAAGAGCCGTATCGGCGCAGCAGGCTGGATGCCAGCGCGTCGGCGAAGTAGGCGATGTCGGCGTCGTCGGCACCGCGGCCGTGGCGGCCGAGCACCTGGCGGGCGGCGTAGTCGCTGTCGAACATGGTCTCGAACTCGGACTTCACGAACGCCTCGAGCGCCGCGCGGTCGTTGCTGAACTCGGCACGGCGCTCCTCGATCGTGGCCAGCACGCGCTGGGTGTTGTCCAGCACCAGTTCGCTGGGCGAGCCCTGCGTGCGCGCGTCGGCCTGCTGCGCGGACTGTGCCAGCGCCAGCGAAGGCGCCGCGGCGAGCAGGGCGGAGGCGATGATCAGGGGGAAAATGGATTTCTTCATTGGTCTTGCTCCTCGGGGGCAGGAAGCGGTTCGGGGGCGAAGATGTCGTCGGCGGGCGCCGGCTGGGCCGCGTCATCGCCGCCGCCGGGCCCGCTGAACATGTAGCGGCCGACCATCTGGATCAGGTCGACCGCCGGGGTGGTGAAGGCGATCTCCTCGCCCGGCTGCAGCGACTCCAGGTCGCCGCCCGGCTGCAGGTCGACGTAACTTTCGCCCAGCAGGCCGCCGGTGAGGATGGTGGCCGAAGTGTCGATCGGCAGCTCGTTGTAGCGATTGTCGATGTCTAGGGTGACGATGGAGTCGAACCTGACCGGGTCAAGCTGAATCGAGCCCACCCGGCCGATCGTCACCCCGCCCACCTTCACCGGCGCCTGCGGGCGCAGCTGGCCCAGGTCGGTGAAGCGGGCGGTGACCGGATAGGTCTTGCCGCCGAAGCCGAAGCTGAAGTTGTTGTTGGTCGAGGCGATGGCCAGCACCAGCAGCGTGGCCAGGGCCAGCAGCAGGAAAGCGCCGACGGCGAACTCGATGCGGGGGCCGCGGGACTGGCTCATGGAAGTCTCCGGATCAATACAGGAACGCGGTGAGGACAAAGTTGAACATCAGCACCAGCAGCGAGGCGTTGACCACCGCGCGGGTGGTGGCCACCGAGGTGCCTTCGATGGTCGGCTCGGCGTGGTAGCCCACGTAGGACGCCACCAGCGCCGCGGTGCCGCCGAACACGGCGGCCTTGACGAACGCGTTGACGAAATCCTTGCGGAAATCCACCGCGTCCTGCATCGCCTGCCAGAACATGCCCGAGTCGATGCCCAGCACCTGCACGCCCTGGAACCAGCTGGTGGCGATGGCGAAGCTGCAGAAGAAGCCGGTGAGCAGCGGCACCGTGATCACCGCCGCCCAGAAGCGCGGGGCCACGGTCTTGGCCACCGGGTCGATGGCCATCAGGCCCAGCGCGGTGATCTGGTCGGTGGCGCGCATCAGGCCCAGCTCGGCGGCAATTGATGAACCCGCCCGGCCCACGAACAGCAGCGCCGTGAGCACCGGCGCCAGCTCGCGGTACAGCCCCAGGCCGATCAGGATGCTGACCTGGTTGGTGGCGCCAAAGGTCTCCAGCCCGCGATAGGCCAGCAGGGTGAGCGACAGGCCCACGAAGGCCCCGCCCACGGCGATGATCGGCAGCGAGCGGCCGCCGATCTTGTAGATCTCGCGCACCAGTTCGTTGAAGAAGTCGGCGGTCGGCTTCGAGGCGCGCAGCACCGAGAGCGAGAACAGCCCGGCGCGGCCGACGGAACGGGCGGCATCGGCGAAGGCCATCAGGCGGCCCTCTCGCGCGGCGCGGCGTCGAAGGCGATGGGCCCGTCCGGGCGGCCCTCCAGGAACTGGCGCACCAGCGGGTCGCTGCTTTCGTGCAGCTCGGCCGGGGTGCCGGAAAAGACGATGTTGCCGTTGGCCAGCACCAGCGCCCGGTCGGCGATCTCCAGGCTTTCGCGCACGTGGTGGGTGACCACGATGCTGGTCAGGCCGAGCGTTTTGTTCAGGCGCGAGATCAGGCCCATGATCACCCCGATCGCGATCGGATCCAGCCCGGTCAGCGGCTCGTCGTAGAGCATCAGCGGCGGATCCAGCGCCAGCGCCCTGGCCAGCGCGACGCGCCGGGCCATGCCGCCGGACAGCTCGCGCGGATACAGGTGCCCGGAGGTGCGCAGGCCCACCGCGTGCAGCTTGATCTCCACCAGCCGGTCGAGCACCTCGACCGGCAGCTTGGTGTGGGTGCGCAGCGGCAGGGCCACGTTCTCGGCCGCGGTCAGGTCGGTCAGCAGGCCGTTGTGCTGCAGCAGCATGCCGATGCCCTTGCGCAGCTCCAGCAGCGCGCGCTGCTTGCGCGGCACCGGCTGGCCCAGCACCTCGATGCTGCCCGCCGCGATCGGCAGCTCGCCGGTGATCGCCGCCAGCAGGGTCGACTTGCCGCAGCCCGACGGCCCCAGCACCGCGGTCACGCTGCCGCGCGGCACGTCCAGGTCGATATCCGACAGGATCGTGCGCGGGCCGCGGTCGAGGCGGACGCCGGAGAGGCGGACGGCGATGTCGTTGGCTTCGGGCATCGGCGGGTATCGGAATGCTGCGGGCGAGCGTCGACTGCGAAGGATCGCAGGCGCACCCTGAATGCAGGGTCTACTAATGTACCAGCCGGTACAGGAATGGCCGCACCCCCGGGCGGGATGAAGCGTCCCGCCGCGCGTGGCCTACAGCAGCGCCTCCGGCGACTCGGGCAGGATCTGCCCGCCGTCGACCACGATGGTCTGCCCGGTGATGAACTTGGCCTCGCGCGAGGACAGGAACGCCACGGCGTGGCCGATGTCCTCCGGCGTGCCCAGCGTGTGGGTGGGGATGATCGCGCGCTGCTGGTCCAGGTAGGCCTCGCCCTGCGCCTTCAGCCCCTCGGTGAGGATGTTGCCCGGCTGCACCGCGTTCACGGTGATCCCGCGGTTGGCGTACTCCAGCGCCGCGCTGCGCATGAAGCCCAGCTGCGCCGCCTTGCTGGCGCCGTAGTGGCTCCAGCCCGGGAAGCCGGTGATCGGCCCGGTGATGGAGGAGGTGATCACCACCCGCCCGTAGCCGCGCGGCGCCATCGCCTTCAGCGCCGCCTGCACCACGAAGAACATGCTCTTCACGTTGACCGCCTGCATGTGGTCCCAGTCGGCCTCGGTCATCTCCTCCAGCGTGGCCTGCGGGAAGATGCCGGCGTTGGACGCAAGGATGTCGAGCTGGCCGCATTCGGCCACCACCTCGTCCACCACCGCCCGCACCCGCGCCTGGTCGGTCACGTCGAGCTGCTTGAACACGCCGCCGATGTCCTGCGCCGTTGCCGCGCCGGTGTCGGCGTTGATGTCCGCCACCACCACCTTGGCCCCGGCCTTCGCCAGCACCGCGGCAATGCCCTTGCCGATCCCGGCCGCGCCGCCGGTCACCAGCGCCACCTGCCCAGAGAGGTCAAACATGTCCACGCTCCATAACCAAGGGGAAAACCCGAGTATCGCCCGGAACCGCGCGCGTCTCCGGAATTGCGAACGGCCTCCGGCACAATGGGCGCATCCATGACCACGCCCGCCGCGCCCGACTTCCGCCTCTACCACTCCAACTCGCTGGAGGTGCTGGCGGGGATCCTGGCGGAAATCCTGCGCACGCCGCCGCCGGGCGCCTCGCCGCTGGCGCCCGACGTGGTGCTGATCCCGCAGGTGGCGATGCGGCGCTGGCTGCAGGCCACCCTGGCCGCGCGCCACGGCGTGGCCGCGAACATCGAGTTCCTCACCCCCGGCGAATTCGTCGGCCGCGCGCTCAAGGCGAACCTGGACGCCGAGGGTGACGAGCTAGATCCCGAGACCCTGCACTGGCCGCTCTACGCCGCCCTCACCGATCAGGATCTGCTGGCCAAACCGCCGCTGGCCGCCATCGCCGCCCACGTGCAGGCTGACGACCCGCTGCGCGCCTGGTCGCTGGCCGGCGAGCTCGCGCAGGTGTTCGGCAAGTACCAGGCCTGGCGGCGCGACTGGCTGCTGCGCTGGGAGGACGGCGCCGATCCGGAGGATCCGCAGGCGATCCTGTGGCGGCGGGTGGCGCGCGGCAAGGCGCATCGCGCGCGCCGGATCCAGCAGTACCTGGACCGGTTCGAAGCCGCCGATCGCCCACGGCCCCAAGGCCTGCCCGCGCGCCTGTCCGCCTTCGCCACCCTCAACGTCTCGCCCGACGTGCTGCGGGTGATCGCCACCCAGGCCCGCGCCGGCACCCTGCACTGCTTCGTGCCCTCGCCGGTGAAGGACTACTGGGGCGACCTGCAGAAGGTGCGGGACGTGCCGGAATCCGAACTCGCCACCGAAGGCGCCCTGCTGGCCGGGGGCGAGAGCCGCCTGCTGCAGGCCTGGGGCGCGGCCGGCGTCGACTTCATGCGCCTGGTGGGCAATTACGAAGTGGTCCACGCCTCGGCCGAGTTCGCCGCCCACGCCGACCCGGCCGACAGCGGCGGCGCGCTGCAGGGCAGCCTGCTGCGGCGGCTGCAGTCGGACCTGTTCCACCGCCGCGGCGCGCCCGGCTTTCCGCTGCGCGAGGAAGTCGACCGCGCCGATCCCAGCCTGCAGCTGCACGCCTGCCACACCCGCCTGCGCGAGCTGCAGGTGCTGCGCGACCAGCTGCGCGCGCTGTTCGACGACAAGCGATTCGACCCGCCGCTGCAGCCGCGCGAGGTCGCGGTGCTGGCGCCGGACATCGACCCCTACCTGCCGTACCTGGACGCGGTGTTTGGCGACCGCGCCGGCACCGACGCCATTCCCTACGCGCTCGCCGATGCCAGCCCGCTGGCCAACGAGCCGCTGGCCGAAGTCTTCCTGCGCCTGCTGGCGCTGCCGGTCTCGCGCTTTGGCCTGCATGAAACCCTGGACCTCCTCGCCAGCCCCGCGCTGGCCGAGGCCAACGGCCTGGACGCGCCCGCCATCGAGCGCCTGCAGGGCTGGCTCGATGCCGCCGGCGCGCGCTGGGGCCTGGACGCCAGCCACCGCGCCCGCTTCGACGCGCCCGAGGACGACGCCTACACCTGGGCCTTTGCGCTCGACCGCCTGCTGCTCGGCCACGCCAGCGGCAGCGACGCGCTGATCCGCGCCAGCGATGGCCGCCTCGTGGCGCCGCTGCCGGAGCTTGAAGGCGGCGCGCTGGAAGCCCTCGACACCCTGGTGCGCCTGCTGCGCGTGCTCGCCCGCCACGCCAGGGTGCTGGACGAGGCGATGACGCCCGCACAGTGGCGCGAGCGCCTGCTGGAGCTGCTCAAGGCGCTGCTGCCCAAGCCACCCTCCAGCCCCGCCAGCCAGCGCGCGCTGGACCGCCTGCGCACCCTGGTGGACGAGTTCGCCAAGACCGCTGGGAAGGCCGGCTTCGACGCCCCGGTGCCCGCCGAGGCCGTGCGCGCCCACTTCGGTGCGGTGCTGGCCGAGGCCGACGTGCGCGCGCCGCTGCTCACCGGCGGCATGAGCATCGCGCGCATGGTGCCGATGCGGCTGCTGCCGTTCCGGGTGATCTGCGTGCTGGGCATGAACGACGCCGAGTTCCCGCGCCGCGATCCCGCCCCCGGCCTCAACCGCCTCACCGCCGAGCTCGGCACCAAAAAACGCCGCGCCGGCGACCGCTCCACCCGCGACGACGACCGCTTCCTGTTCCTGCAGCTGTTCACCGCCGCCCAGGACGTGTTCTACGTGAGCTGGCAGGGCGCCGACCCGCGCGACGGCAGCGCCCGCGAGCCCTCGGTGCTGGTGTCCGAGCTGATCGACGCCGCCGCCGCCCAGCACGCGCCCGATGCCGAGGCCGCCAAAGCGCTGGTGGTGCGCCACCCGCTGCAGCCGTTCTCCCCGCAGGCCTTCGGCTCCAGGGACGAGCCGCGCCGCTTCTCCTACCACGCCCGCTGGCAGCAGGCCGCCGCCGGCGCCGCCGACCGGCGGGTGCCGCTGCCGCCGTGGTTCGCCGGCGAGCCGTTTGAGCGCGACGAGGAAGAACCGGAGCTGTCGATCAACGTGCTGCGCCGCTTCCTGCTGAACCCCGCCGAATCCCTGCTCGAGCGCATGGGCATGCGCCTGGTGGAAGTGGAGGCGCACGGCGACGACCTCGAGCCGCTCGCCGGCCCCGAAGGCGGGCTGGAGCGCAGCATCCTGCAGCGCGCGCTGTTCGACGAGCTGCTGCACGGCCGCGACGAGGACGCCATTCACGCGTCGCTGCGCGCCCGCGGCCTGCTGCCCTCGGGCGCCGCCGGCCGGCGCGTGCTGGCCGACCAGCGCGAGCTGCTGCAGCCGTGGCTGGAAGCCTTCGCCGCATGGCGCGGAGATGCGCAGCCAGAGTCGCTGCCGGCCGAAGTGGAGATCGACGGCGTGCGCGTGCATGGCCGCATCCAGGACGTGTATCCGCACGGCATCGCCCGCCTGCGCTTCGGCAAGCCCAACGGCCCCAGCGTGATCCGCAGCGGACTGGACTGGCTGCTCGCGCGCGCCGCGGGCATCGATCTCCCGGTGGTGGATTTCCATGACGGCGGCGACGCCGGACCCGGCCCGCACCAGCGCGAGGCGATTTCGCAAGAGCAGGCCCGTACCGCCCTGCGGGAATTGTTCGCCGTGCGGGCGATGGGCCTGCGCGAGCCCCTGCTCTACGCGCCTTACAGCGCGTGGTGCTTCGTCAACGCCGACAACTTTGACCCCGGCGTGGACGCCGCCCGCAAGCAGTGGCACGGCAGCGGCGGCTTCGGCGGCTTTGCCGAAGGGCAGGGCGATGCGCTGCGCCAGGTGCTGCGCGGCTGCGATCCGTTTGCGGATGACGAATCCGTGCTCCGCTTCGCCGATGTCGCCCTGACCGTGTTCGTCGCCCTGCGCGACGGCGTGGTCCACGGCGGCGTCGATCCGGCCTCACTCGCGGGCCTGGCCCGTCCGCACGAGCCGGAGGACAGCGAATGAGCACGCCGGATCCCTACCTGAGCCAGGAACTGAAGGGCGTGTGGGCCATCGAGGCCTCCGCCGGCACCGGCAAGACCTTCACCCTCGCCACCCTGCTGGCGCGGCTGGTGCTTGAGGAAGACCTGGGCGTGGGCGAGATCCTCGCCGTCACCTTCACCGAGGCCGCCACCCAGGAGCTGCGCGCGCGGGCGCGCCAGCGGCTGGTGCTGGCAGCGGACGTGGCGGCGGAAGCGCCGCTTGGTGACTCCCCGGAAGCCACGCTGATGCAGGCGCTGATCGACCAGCATCTCGCGCAGGGCAAGGAAACCCGCGACGCCCTGCGCCGCCGCCTGCGCCGCGCCGCCGACGACATCGACATGGCGGCCATCTTCACCATCCACGGCTTCTGCGCCCGCGTGCTGCGCGAGCACGCGCTGGAAAGCGGGCAGGGCTTTGATCCGCCCGAGCTGCTGCCCAGCGACGCCGACCTGCGCGCCGCCATCGCCGCCGACCTGTGGCGCGCCCACGCGGTGGACGCCGATACCGTCGACGACCTGCATGCGCTGTGGCCGCCGGGCCCCGATGCGCTGGCGAAGGACCTCTCGCCGCTGGTGCGCGAGGACAAACTGTTGCCGGAGCCCCCCGACGACCTGCCCGACCCGGGCCCGATGCTCCGCGCCGCCGCGGAACAATTCGCCGAAGCCGCCCGCACCCACGGCGATGGCTTCCGCGATGAGTTGTTGCGCGCCGCCGAAAGCAAGGTGCTGAAGGGCGGCAGCTACAAGGCCGAGTGGATCCAGGACCTGTTCGACCAACTCGCGCGCTGGTGCACGCGCGCCGACGCCGGCACCCGCTTCCACCACGCCAAGCTCGGCAACCTGCATCGCGCGACCCTGCTGAAGGGCACCAGCAAGGCCGGCGCCGGCCGCACTCCGGACTCACCGCTGTGCGATGCGGTGGAGGAATATGCCGCGGCTCTCGCCGAGGTCGACCGTATGCGCGAAGGCCGCCAGACCGCCCTGCTGCACCGCCTGCGCGAAGACGCGCGCCGCCGCCTGCACCGCCACAAACAGCAGGCCCGCGTGCACACCTTCGACGACCAGATCGACCGCGTGGCCGAGGCGCTGGATGGCGAACACGGCCGCGCCCTGGTCGAGCGCCTGCGCGGGCAGTACCGCATCGCCCTGGTGGACGAGTTCCAGGACACCGACCCGCGCCAGTGGAAGATCTTCAACCGCGTGTTCGGCGCCGACAGCGAACAGCCCGCGCTGTTTTTGATCGGCGACCCCAAGCAGGCCATCTACGGCTTCCGCGGCGGCGACGTGGAGACCTACCTCGCCGCCAGGCAGACCGCGCAGGAGGCCCCGCCGCTGGGGCACAACTTCCGCTCGCGCCCGTCCGTGCTGCAAAGCATCGAGGCGCTCTACGCCCAGGCGCAGGACGCGCACGCCGCCGATCCGGAGAAGATCGCCCCGCCCTTCATCGACGATCGCATCGCCTTCTACCCCGTGCAGCCCGGCGGCAAGCGCGAGGACGCCGAGTACCAGCGCGGCGGCAAACCCGCCCCCGCGCTCACCCTGTGGCGCGCCCCGGAGCCGACCGAGACCGATCGCCAGGGCAACCCCAAGCCCTACAGCGCCGGGCAGTCGCGCGAGCTGGCCACCCGCGCCTGCGTCGCCGCCATCCACCGTGTGCTCACCGAGGCGCGCGCCGGCACCGCCACCATCAAGGGCAAGCCGGTGCGCCCCGGCGACATCGCGGTGCTGGTGCGCACCCATCGCGAAGCCATGCAGATGCGCGATGCGCTGGCCGCCGTGGGCATTCCCGCAGTGGCGGCCGGCAGGCAGAGCCTGTTCGGCACCAGCGAGGCGCGCGAGCTGCACACCCTGCTGCAGGCGCTGGTGCACGGCGCCGACGACCGCCGCCTGCGCGCGGCCCTGGCCACCGTGCTGGTGGGCGAGGACGCGCACGCCATCGCCGCGCTGGACGCCGAAGGCGACGTGCTGCAGCAGAAGCAGCTCGAGGCCCTGGCCTGGCGCGAGCGCCTGCAGCGCGGCGGCCCGCTGGCGCTGGTGGGCGGGCTGTGCGCGCAGCACGCCCCGCGCCTGCTCGGCCTGATGGACGGCGAGCGCCGCCTCACCAACTACCTGCAGCTGGCCGAACACCTGCAGGAAGCCCAGCGCACCGCCCTGGGCCTGCACGGACTGCTCGATTGGCTGGCGCGCGCGATTGCCGAGGCCAACGATAACGACGAGGCCCAGCTGCTGCGCCTGGAGTCCGACGCCCGGCGCGTGCAGATCGTCACCCTGCACAAGAGCAAGGGCCTGGAATACCCGCTGGTGTTCCTGCCCTACGTGGGCATCGGCGGCAAGCCGCGTTCCCACGGCGGGCGCGTGGTGGTGCACGGCGACAACGGCCGCGAGCTGCACTGGAAGCTGCAGGAAGAGACCAGCGGCTGGGAGGAGGCCTGCGAAGCCTGGCGCCGCAGCCAGCGCGCCGAGGACGCGCGCCTGCTCTACGTCGGCCTTACCCGCACCCGCGACGCCCTGTGGCTGGCCACCGGCCATTTCTACGCCAGCACGCAGTCGCCGCTGTGCCAGATGGTGGGCATCCCGGAAGCCCTGGCCGCGCGCGTGCCCGATGCCATCGCCATCGACGACGTCCCGCCGCCCCGCGACCTGCCCTGGCTCGGCGCCGAGCTGGCGGAAGACGTGCCCCCGGCCCGCACCGCAAAGCGCCCGCTCGCCAGCGACTGGTGGGTCTACAGCTTCACCCAGCTCGCCCGGGCGGAGGCCGGCCACGACACCTCCAGCGCCGCCACCCAGCCCGCCCCCGGCGGCCGCGACGAGTCGCACGTGGATCCGGATGCCGCTCCCATCGAGCTCTCCGAGACCGACCGCAAGTTCAGCGGCGCCCGCTTCGGCGTGGTGCTGCACGAGGTGTTCGAGAACGCCGACTTCGCCGCCTGGCAGGGCTGGCGCCCCGGCGACGACGCCCCCGAAGGCGAGCTGAAGAAGATCACCGACGCCCAGGGCAAGGGCGGCTATCCCGCCGAAGACATGGAGGAGGGCATCGCCGTCATCACCCCCATGATCGGCCACACCCTCACCGCCACCCTGCCCGAAGGCACCGCGCTGGCCGCCGTGCCGGAAGACCACCGCCGCGCGGAAATCGAGTTCCAGTTTTCGCTTGCGCCCACCCGCGTCGATGACTTGCTGGCCCTGCTGCACCGCCACGGCCTGCTCACCAGCCGCCAGGGCTTTGGCGCGCGGCGCAGGCTGGAAGGCCTGATGACCGGCCTGATCGACCTCACCTACCTGCATGACGGCCGCTGGCACGTGCTCGACTACAAATCCAACCGCCTGCCCGGCTATGGCCCCGCCGAGCTGGAGGAGGCCATGGCGCACAGCGAGTACGGCCTGCAGGCGCTGATCTACACCCTGGCCCTGCACCGCTGGCTGCGCTTCCGCCTGGGCGATGGCTACGACTACGCGCGCGACTTCGGCGGCGCCCGCTACGTGTTCTGCCGTGGCGTGGACGCGACCGGCAGCGAAGGGCAGGGCATCCACGCCTGGCGCTTCGAGCCCGAGCTGGTGCACGCGCTCGACAAGCTGTTTGCCGGCGAACCGCAGGAGGCCGCCGCATGAGCCTGCTCAAGGCCCTCACCAGCGCCGGCGCCCTGCGCACCCTCGACCACGCCCTGGCCGAAAGCCTGCGCCGGCTGGACCCCGACACGCCCGACGCCGTGCTCGCCGCCGCCGCCCTGGCCTCGCTGGCCGTGGCCGAAGGACACGCCGGCTTCGACCCCGCCGAACCGCAGCGCCTCATCGAAGCCCCCATCGACTGGCCCACGCCGGACGCCTGGCGCCAGGCGCTGGAATCCTCGCGCTGGGTGGCCTGCCCGCAGGCCGGCGACGCCGAATCCCCCGCCGACGCTCCGCTGGTGTTCGAACACGGCCTGGTCTACCTGCGCCGCTACCGCGAGTACGAGCGCCGCCTGGCCGAGGGCCTGCGCCGCATCGGCAGCGCCACCCCGCACGTGGCCGCGGAAGCCGGCGAAGCCGGCCCGGCCCAGGTGCCGGACCACCTCGCCGACCTGTTTGCCCGGCTCTTCCCCGAGGCCGCCAGCGGCGAGGACATGCAATCGCGCGCCGCAGCCGCCGCGCTCCACCACAGCCTGCTGCTGGTCACCGGCGGCCCCGGTACCGGCAAAACCACCACCATCACCCGCATGCTGGTGCTGCTTGCCGCCCAGGCCCGCGAGGCCGGCGCCGCGCCGCCGCGCATCGCCCTGGCCGCGCCCACCGGCCGCGCCGCCGAACGGATGGCCGAGAGCGTGCGCCACGCCGTGCAGGCCCTGCCCGCCCTGGGCGTGGACGAGGCCCTGTGCGTCCAGCTCCCCACCGCCGGCACCACCCTGCACCGCCTGCTCGGCACCATCCCCGACAGCCCGACGTTCCGGCACCACGCCGACAACCCGCTGCCGTTCGACGTGGTGGTGGTGGACGAAGCCTCCATGATCGACCTGCCGCTGATGGCGAAGCTGGTGGACGCGGTACCGGATGGCGCGCGGCTGGTGCTCCTTGGGGATCCCGATCAGCTGCCCTCGGTGGAGGCGGGGGATGTGCTGGCGGGCATCCTTCGTGCCGCGGAAGCCAGTAGGGACAGTGGCAATTTTCCCGCGCGCCACATCCATCTCACTCGCGGGTATCGCCAGAGCGCGGAACTCGACCTTGCACCGCTCGCGGCGGCTGTGCGCGAAGGTGATGCTGAGAGCGCGATCTCACTGCTGCGCAGCGGCACCCTTTCCGGCGTCCGCTTCCACGAAGGTGACGCCGATCCGCTTCGGACGCACCGCGACCACCTGCTGGCGCACTGGCAATCACTGGCAGAGGTGGATGATCCGACAGAAGCACTCGCCCGGGTGAACTCCCTGCGGATCCTCACCGCCGTACAGGAGGGCCCCCAAGGCGCACGCAGCTTAAATGCGCGTGTCGAGGAGATGCTTGTCGATGCGAAGGATGGCACCGCCCGAGCAGCCAAAGGTGACCGCTACTTCCATGGACGGCTGCTCCTCATTACCGAGAACAGCTACCGCTATGGATTGTTCAACGGCGACGTTGGCATCTGCCTGCAAGACGGGAGGGGGGCGGTCATGGCATGGTTCGCCGGCGAGGAGAGTCCTAGACCATTCCACCCGGCGACATTGCCGGGCCACGAGGGTGCATTTGCGACCACGGTGCACAAGTCGCAGGGCAGCGAGTTTGACAAAGTGTGGTTGGTCTTACCGGGGCGTCTCAACCGCGTGATGTCGCGGGAGCTGATCTACACGGGAATAACCCGAGGGCGCGTGCAGCTTCATGTGGCGGCAAGTAAGGACCCTCTCATGCGCGCGCTAGGTCGTACGACCCAACGTGAATCTAGGTTGGAGCGAAGAATGAATGTTCGAAAGAGGTGAGTTTCCAAACGGTGTAAAACCGCTATCATAAGCTTTGCGGTATCGGGAACCGTCAAAGCGTGAGCGGCGAACTTACACGTCCGTATCAACTAATCGCTCGGCTCAATAGAGGATGGTCTGGGGGAGGCCTTGAGAAAGCCCATTCGCGTCGCGCTATTTGCATCGGCCCTCGCGCCGGCAATGGTAATACTGTCGATTAAACATCTTTTTCAGCCGGATCCTCCTTCGGAGGCCGTCTATTGGCTGGTCGGAGGTGCGCTCGCATTGATACTCCCCTTGCTCATTATTCGGGCCTTGCTCCAACGGGCAGAGGTGTTGCCCGTGGCCGTCAAAAAGGTAGAAAGCCTCGAGTGGCCAATGTTCGTCGCGGCAGTTGGGTATATGATTCCGCTGGTTGGCATGACATTTGATCAGCTCACCTTGATCCTGGTTTTGGCGATAGCCGCCTTGGCGGCGCTCGACTCCATCCCGTTTCATCCTGTATTGCACCTGTTTAGATTTCGTTTCTACAAGGCTGAACTGGCCGGCGGCGTCGTCTACTGGTTAATAACTCGCCGTAGGGTGCTAGATGCGTCTTCGATAACAAAAATAAGGGAAGTGGCCCCGGGACTAATCATGGAGGAAAGATGATTACACTTTTCGCTTTCACAAAGGACCCAGCGCAGCGGCTGGTTCGATTTGAATTGGATGCCTCTCTGCAGACCGAGTTGACGGAGTACTTTGAGCGTCAGGCGGCAGAGTTTGATAGGTGCGACGAAGTGTTGTTCGACGGCAACTATAGGCCGGATTCTGATGAGTGTTTATACATTTCAGATTTCGACGACATAGATGCCCTAAGCGAGGCGGTCGCGAATCCGATGACCGTGCCGGTCGCCGCGCAAACAGAAAGCTTGCTTCAATCTATCAAGTCCCTTTTCTTTGGAATTAATGGGCCGCAGGGATGGGTGGTTTATCTGCAGGCATTTGATCGACGTCGCTTAATTTCTAACAAGGGGTTTTCTATATTTCACTCCGGCGACGTCTATAAGCGCCTAGAAGGAACGGGCCTTACTATTGACCACCGAGTTGTGGCTAAGTTGGATGGGCAAAAGTTGAGCTTCCGTAGCTTCTTCCTTGCGCGCCAAATATTTGATTTATCCATCTACTATCAAGAGGCGACAGACGCTGACATTACGGAATTCGCAAATATCAGCCAAGTAAAAGTGACAGATATCGACCAATTTAAAGAAATCAGCGATTCGTGGGTAAGAAGGAAGGTCTGGCTAATCCAGCAAAGTAAGATTCTCGAGAAGGTTCCGCCTGACGAACTGCGAGCGGCCGCAGAAGGTTTCAAGCTTGAGATAAACCACGAGCGAGACGCAGAGGGGGCGGAGCAGCTTGTGATTCCGTCAGACAAAAGACAGTTAAAAAGCTTACTTCGATTTCTAGATGAAGACTACTATACCTCTCCGTTATCGAAGACTAACTTTATGACCAATTCGAAGGTGCAGTTGGAGTAAGTATTAGTCTTCATCGACCTCATCAAGGGACACAAAAAATAGCTTGATTGCGCTCGCCCCTGCGAAGGACTCAGCGACGAAATAACTGTACACTCCTAAACCGGGTGCGAGGCGATATAGCGGCCTAGTCCCTTTGCCTCTGCGATTTTACGGATGGAAGTCTCTACGAAGACGCTGCCGAATCTTACAGCCAGAAGTCGCGCTCGTTGCGGTGCTGGCGAAAGCCGTGATTAAGATGAAAGAGATAAAGCCAGCCTGACTGCTACGTTTTTATTCATTTCCGTAAATAAGTGGCTACGCCATCTATGTTAGATCGCCAGGTAATCCAACCACCTGTGATCGGGCAATAAGAATAGCTATGACCAAATCATCATCATTCCGAACCGGACGAAACAAGTCGAAATCGAGTTTGGCCCCCAGGGTGCGTACCGAAACACGCGAACCACTGAATCGTAAACTTACCGCTGCAAGGGAAGCCAAGCAGGACGAGTTTTACACGAGATTCGTTGACATCCAAAAAGAAGTTGAAGCCTACCTCGAGTCCGATCCTAATACGTTCCGAGGCAAGGTAGTGTATTGCAACTGCGACGATCCATTTGAAAGCAACTTCTTTAAATACTTTGCTGCAAACTTCAATAAGTTGGGCCTAAAGCGTCTTCTGACGACGAGTTATGATGGTTCACCTATCGCCGGTGCTCAACTTAAGTTTGGAGAGTATGAAGCGGAGAACGGCGATCGCCCAAAGCCTAAAGCGGTTGCCCTCTCACTTGAAGAAGTGAAGAGCGAGGATGGGGCGAGTTCAGCTGGAATTGCGGACGTTAGAAGATTTTTAGAAAAAAATCCACACACGCGATCGGCTCTGTCCGGCGGAGGTGATTTTCGAAGTCCCGAGTGTGAAGATTTGCTTAAACAGGCGGATATCGTGGTGACAAACCCGCCATTTTCGCTTTTTAGCGAATACGTGGCTCAGCTGATGCGTCATAAGAAAAAATTTTTGATCATCGGAAATACAAACGCCATAACATATAAGGATGTCTTTCCTCATATAAAAGCCGACAGAATGTGGCTCGGCTGCACCAATTTTAACGTGGGGATGTTCTTTGAGGTTCCAGACAGCTGGAGTAAGTTTCACCATATAGATCCTGAAACGGGCAAGAAAATTGCACGTGTTTCGACTTCCTGCTGGTATACCAATCTCGATCATGGGCGTCGTCATAAGCCATTAAGTCTTATGACGATGGTAGATAACCTAAAGTACAGCCGAGGGCTGAAGGGCAAGCAGACGTACGATCGATATGACAACTACGATGCCATTGAGGTTGCAACGTATAAAGAGATTCCTCTCGACTATGACGGGGTAATGGGGGTGCCAGTCACCTTTCTCGACAAGTATTGTCCGGAGCAATTTGAAATTGTAGGGACGCTTGAATCGAGTGATCCGGATAACCCATATCGCACGAAGTGGTACTCTGCGCAGGATCAGCGGGATGCATACTTTAGGCGTTTCGGGAAATCGGGGAGCATTCCGTTGAACATGTCTGGGGTCATCAATGATAGAAAGGTATACAAGCGCATTTTGATAAGGCACCGTCGTCCGTCACGACGTGAGGGGGCTAAAAAGTGATTACAACGCTGCGCACCGACCTAACTGTGGCCGCGATATGTGATGGCTTCATCTACAATCAGTTAGAGGGCAAGGGGCTCTTCGGCCTCAGCGGCAAGCTGACTATCCAGCCCGAATACCAGCGCAACTACTTGTATGCGGATGCGGGCGGCAAGCGGGAGGCAGCTGTAGTTGATTCGCTTCTTAAGGGATATCCGCTCGGCCTTATTTACTTCAACAAAGTTGGCGAAGACAAATACGAAGTTCTTGATGGTCAGCAGAGAATCACCAGCATTGGCAGGTTCGTCACAAATAAATTTGCGGTGATGGAGGGCGGAAACCCTCAATATTTTAGTAGCCTGTCTGGAGATAAGCAGCAAAAAATACTTTCGACAAAGCTTCTCATTTACGAATGCGAGGGCACTGAGACAGAGATTAAACAATGGTTTGAGACAATCAATATTGCTGGTGTGCCGCTCAATGCGCAGGAGCTGTTGAACGCAATCTATTCGGGGCCGTTTGTGACGCTCGCTAAGGCTGAATTTAGCAACAGCCAAAATGCGAATATACAAAAGTGGAGTGCCTATGTTCGAGGCGCTGCTAACCGTCAAGACTTCCTAGAGCGTGCCCTGGAGTGGGTGAGTCGGGGAGACGTCGGCGGTTATATGAGCCGGCATCGCAACGATCACGATATCGAAGAGTTGAAGTCCTATTTCAACGCCGTGATCGACTGGGTTTCTAGTGTTTTCAAAGATGTTGAAAACGAGATGAAAGGGCTGGAGTGGGGTCGGCTCTACGAAGAGTATCACTCGCACTCGTTCGATCCAGCAAAGGTTTCCGATGAAGTTAGGCGGCTGTATGCGGACCCTTACGTAAAAAACCGGCGTGGCATTTTCGAATATATTCTCGGCGGCCAGAAAGATCCAAAGCTTTTGGATGTTCGCGTGTTTGATGAAGCGACAAAACGGGCTGTTTATGCCCTGCAGACAGAGGGTGCAGAGTCAGATGGTTCTTCCAACTGCCCCCACTGCGCGGTCGGGCACGCAAGTAACGCGCGTAAAATATGGAAGTTCTCGGAAATGGAGGCGGACCATGTTTCGGCATGGAGCAAGAACGGAGGTACTCACGCTGACAATTGCCAGATGCTCTGCGTGACACATAACCGGGCTAAGGGAAATCGGTAGCATCCAAGTTCCCCTAATCATAAGCGTCCCGGGGAATATGGGCGTGGTGAGCGTCCCGCGCTTAAGGCGGCGTCGGATGTGGCATGAGCTTTGGAACTGGAGGGGTTGAAATTACATCCTCATGAGGATTGAGCATGCTAACGTTCACCTACGTTAGCAACGAAACTAGGTTGTGATGGGATGGGGGAACCAACAGCAGCTTCGTCTGCCAGCACCGGCTCAGTGGCAATGGCCGCGTCGGCTGCGGTGGGATACGGCCATCTCGTAGGTGGGATCTATCTCATTGCGTTCTGGGCAAGGTTCGGACTCCAGCCATTTCAGCATGGCGGCGTTAGTGAACTCATTCCCGCCGGAATTGCTGCCGTTGGAGTGCTCATCATCCTAGTGTTCCTTGGGGCCGCCGTCGGGCAAATCATCGGACGAGCCCTCACGGCGCCCACTGTGCCGCGATATATCTCAGTGCCCTTGGTAGGTTTGATTATCGCCGGCTTTGCCGCCTTCTTCATTTGGGGGCCGGCGTCGCGCTGGTGGCTGGCGCTCGGCTTACTTCTCCAATTCGTCGTAACGGCGTGCTTCCTGAGACTCCCGCTGCTTCCTGAAAGAATTAGGACATTCGGCGTCGCTACTGGTATTGCGGTTGTGGCCGGATATGCGCCGGCAACTGCAGCTTTTATAGCCAATCAAGATGCAGACAGAGCGATCGCGGAAAATAGGGGGCGCGTAATATCTGTGGAGACCACCGGCCTGCCGCCCACGAGGGACCCTCTCCTTAAGTTCGTCGGTCGACTGGGCGAGAGCGCAGTTTTTTACGCGCCATGCAGCAGCAAGACTTGGGTCGTTCAGGCCCATGCCGACCAGGTAGTGGTACATAGACCCGCGACACCAAAAGATGAAGGTCTATGCAATTCACGGGCAAGGTAACCGCTCTCTTTCGGTGGGCTCGTCACCACTGTCAGCAAGGCAAAGTCACCGCAAGATCGCCGGAGAATTTGCCCCGTGATGGGCGCTGGCGCGTGTCTCGGAGTGTCTGCCGGGCAATACAATTGCTCAGTCGACCCTAAACACCCTTGGTTACAGGATCCAGCATGGCGCTCCATATCCCTCCGCACGACGCCCCACCAATCATCGCAGCAGCCCGCGAATGGGTGCAGACCAGCCTGGTTAACGACGGCAGTGTCTTCGGGACCGGTTCGATAAGCACGGCTGAAAACTATGATGCGCTGGACCGTTACTTCGTCCAGCGCCCCGATGCCGGCGAAGGGAGTTTCTACGAGAAGTTGCGCACCCAACTCGCGGACGCGCCGCCCGAGGCGCGGAAGCTGATGGCGGAATTGCTGTGGGCGCTGTTCCTGTTCCCCAGCAATATCGGCGAAGAGACCAAGCGTGCGGGAATTCTTGAGGTGTGGGACTGGTCGGGCGAATCGCTTGACCCCTCGCACCCAATGTTGTCCAGCAAGCTGATGGACGGCATTGGGTCAGGCGGCATGGGCGTCAACAGCAACCGCTGGAGAGAGATGATTTATCTCGTCCGGCTTGGCCAATCGATCAAGGCAGTTTCGCAGGAAGAACGTGCGGGCATCTTCGCTGACTACGACCGATTCGTCTCGTGGGTAGAGACACTCCCGGACAGCGGTGATCGACAGTTTCGACACATGCTCCGGTATTTCCTGTTTCCCGAGCGCGTGGAACGCATGTCCAGCAACGGTGATCGCCGTAAAGTGCTCGCAGGATTTGGCGAAGCTACGCTCAAGGAAACCCGGCATTGGACCGACAGGCAGCTCGATGACGCATTGCTGGAGTTGCGTGGGAAGCTGGAAGATCGCTATGGGACACGGGAGCTGGACTTCTACCTGGAGCCTTTGCGGGATCAATGGAGGAAACCCAACGACCCGGACGAACCTGCAGGGGAAGAAGACGAGAATGACGGCCCCGGTATGGAGGTGCGGGAACCGATATCCGGATACCGGGGTGCCGGCTCGGAACCGCCGCGTAATCTGATCCTCTACGGACCACCCGGCACTGGCAAGACGTGGAAGTTGCAACAGCTCTTCCGTCGCTACACCGATCAGCCCGCCGATGTGGACAGAGCAACCTGGGAACTGGGGCTCGTTGCCCGCTATGGCTGGCGTGCGGTGATTGCCGCCGCACTCGCAGATCTCGGCCAGGCGGTCAGGGTGACGACGCTTGAGCAGCATCCTCTCGTCAAGGCCAAGGCAACACAACGCAAGCGGAGCAACGTGCGCGCAAGCCTATGGGGATACATGCAGACCCATGCACCGCCGGAGGTAACAACCGTCAACGTGGCTGATCGTCGCCCGCCATATCTGTTCGTCAAGACCGAGGAGTCCGATTGGGCTGTCCTGCCGGATTGGCGCGATGTGGACTTGGAAGCCGCCGACTTGCTGGACACGTGGCGAGCAGGCCCGGGCGTTGCCGGGCGCCCGGTGCCGCGCTACCGGGTGGTGACATTCCATCCTTCCTACTCGTACGAGGACTTTGTCATCGGCCTGAGGCCTGTTGTTGGTGACAGCGGTGCGGCGGCGGGTTTCAGGATGGTTGACGGGGTGTTCAAACAAATCTGCGCGGAAGCCCGCTCCAATCCTGGCAAGCGGTATGCGCTGTTCATTGACGAGATCAACCGGGCGAATATCGCAAAGGTGTTCGGCGAGCTCATCACGCTGATCGAACCAGGGAAGCGCGCGCGATACGACGCAGCGGGGAATCTGGTGGCGGGAATGGAAGTCCAGCTGCCGGGCACCGGCGACGAGGACGGGGAGGCGGAACTCTTTGGGGTGCCGGAGAACCTCGACATCTACGGCACCATGAATACGGCCGACCGGTCGATCGCCTTGCTGGACATTGCGCTACGGCGGCGTTTTGCTTTCGAGGAAATGCCGCCCGACTACAAAATATTGCAGCGGCAAATCGATGGAGTGGATCTGGCGCGGCTATTGGAGGAGATCAACCGGCGGTTGGAGTTTCTTGCCGATCGCGATCGCCTGATCGGACACGCGTACTTCATCCACGTCAGCGACCTGGAAGAGCTGCGTACTGTTTTCCAGCTGCAGGTCATTCCGCTGCTCCAGGAGTACTTCTTCGATGACTGGAGCCGCGTCGCCCTTGTGCTCTCGGCGCGCGGCGGGCGCTCTCCGTTCCTGCGCGCGGATGTTCTCGATGCGGTGGAGGTGTTCGGTGATCGTCGGGATCTCGATATGGGGGAGCACACGCGCTACACCCTGACTCCGGTCTCAACCTGGAGCGCAGACACCTTCCGATCGATCTACGAATCGCCTGAAGCAATTACGTGAGCAATGCACGGGCGAACGATCACGCTGCTTGAGCACGAGCGCACTCCGGTCGGATCGGGGGATGCCGCCCTTTCTCCGGCAGAGGCTGAGCGCCTTGTAGCGCTCAGCGAAGAGCGCCCGGGCTTCGTTGTGATGGGGCACCGGTCCCTGAAGCTCTCCCAGTTCGTCGGGCTGGTGAATCTGGGCAATGGGCGCGTCCTTGAGATTCTGCCGAAGGTCGGTGAGCACCGTGACCCCGCGCGAGGCCGCGGCACGTTGCTCAGGCTTTTGCGCGAGGCGTATGACCTGCCCTTGTTTTCTGGTGGGGAGGTGGACCACGGTCTCCTGGAGCGTGAACTGCTGGACGTGTTTGTCCTTGCATACCTCCGAACGCTTGCGACCCTCATCCGCGCGGGACTCTTGCGGCGGTACGAGGGCCGTGAAGAGGATCTGGGAGTAATCCGCGGCCGCTTGCTTTTGAAACAGCAAGTCACGGTGCATGCGATGCGTATGGATCGGATCGCATGTCGCTTTGATGATCTGACGAACGACAATCCTTGGAATCAGGTCCTCAAGGCGGCGCTCGTTGCGGTGAGGCCCTGGGCGCGGGGCCTGGAATCAGGACGTCTTTGGCTGGAGATGGCGGCCGCATTCGATGAGATCGAGTTGCGCAGCGATGCCCTCGCATTGCTGCGACAACTCACTCCCAATCGCCAAGCCAGGCACTATGACTCTGCGCTGCGATGGGCCGGATGGATCCTGCAGCTGTTGTCCCCAGATCTTCGCCGCGGTACCAGTTCTGCGCCCGAGTTGCTGTTCGACATGAACCGGCTCTTTGAGGCGGCGGTCGCAGCGAAATTCCGGCGCCAGGCCCGTTCCTCTGGACTCCAGGTGCACGCGCAGGCGCGCGGGCGGCATCTGGCGATCTCATGCGCCAAGCCCGAGCAAGGTCATTTCGAGCTCCGGCCAGACCTTGTCCTAAGGCAAGGCGATGAAGTTCTTGCAGTTGCTGATACCAAGTGGAGCGCTATCGAAAAAAACCGCCGCGGCCATCTGGTACCAGCCGGTCACCATGCCTACCAGATCAATGCCTATGCGGCTGCCTATCCCTGCAAAGAGATGGCGCTGATCTACCCTTGGTCTGAAGGATTGGCCGGCGCGCTTGCGTCCAGTTACCAACTCCCGGATGCGTCTGGTAGAGCGCCCTTGCTTCACGTTATCTGTGTTGATGTGGAGAAGGATGGGCTGCCGCTGCGGCTCAGCTCCGAGTCGCCGGTCTTCGCCAATTTGGGTTGAGTGGTGCCGCCGCGAGCACGTGCATCACTAGCATCCAGCAGGGTGCTTAAGAAAACGGGAATCTGCCATGACCATCAAAACCCTCTACATCCCCGCCGGCGGCGGCTTCGACAACGTCACCGTCGAATCCACCCAGCCCGTCGATCCCGGCCCCGGCGAGATCACCGTCCGCCTGCGGGCCAGTTCGCTCAACTACCACGACTACGGCGTGGTCAGCGGTGCCATGGGGCCTTCCGAGCGCCGCATCCCAATGTCCGATGGCGGGGGCGAGGTGATTGCGGTGGGCGAAGGCGTCACCGAGTTCTCCGTTGGCGATCACGTGGTCAGTACCTTCTTCCCGGACTGGGTGGATGGCGAGGCCCGGGTGGAGGGCTTCGGGCGGGTGCCGGGCGATGGCATCGACGGCTACGCGCGCGAGCAGGTGACGGCGCCGGCGCAGGCGTTCACCCTGGCGCCGCGCGGCTGGAGCCATGCCGAGGCGGCCACGCTGACCACGGCGGGGCTGACGGCCTGGCGGGCGCTGTTCGTGCACGGCGTGTTGCAGCCGGGGCAGGACGTGCTGGTGCTGGGCAGCGGCGGGGTGTCGGTGTTTGCGCGTGGGGCATGACCGTGCGCAAGCTCACCGGCGGGCGCGGCGTGGACCACGTGATCGAGGTGGGCGGGCCGGACACGCTGGCGCAGTCGATGCTGGCCACCCGCGTGGCCGGGCACGTGTCGGTGATCGGCGTGCTGACGGGCGTGGAATCGAAGCTGCCGCTGGGCCTGGCGCTCTCGCGCCACCTGCGCCTGAACGCCTTCGTGGTCGGCAGCCGCAGCGACCAGCAGGCCATGGTGCGCGCGCTGGAGGCGAGCTCCATGCGCCCGGTCATCGACCGGCACTTCGCGCTGGAGGAGCTGGTGGAGGCGTTCCGCTACCAGGAGAGCGGGCGGCACTTCGGCAAGATCGTGATTGATATCTGAGGCAGGCAGTCGCTTGCACCGGGACACGGCTGCGGCTCAGTGGGCCGGGGCCGCAAACGTGCGGGCAAATCGCGCCACCACCTCCAGGTTTTGGGCCGCAACCGCCCGCAGTTCGCCGGAATGGATGCGATCGGCACCATGCACCTGTTCCCAGAACCGGATCGCGATCCCGGCGGCACGCGCGATATGGCTGGTCTGCCCGGTCCGTTCGGGCGGACCGAGGCGCAGCGGTACGGCCGGGCGCACGGCGCCGGTGCGCGAGGGCGCCAGGTACATGGGCAGCATGTCGTAGGCGGGCGCAAGGGCGAGCGGGCCGGCGTCGGTGAGATGGAAACCGAGGTTTCCGGCGTGCATGTCGCTGTTGCCGATGAAGCGGCCGAACCAGTGCAGCTCTGCCATCCGGTCGACGGTGCCATCGTCGATCAGGCCTTGGGCTGCAAGCTGTTCTCCGGCGCCTGGCCAGTCGTGGCCGCCACTGCCGACGAAGGCTGCATCCAGGGCCAGCAGGGATACGAATCCGCGCCGGCCAATGTGGTCGGGCGTGCGGTCGAAGCGGCGGACTTCCAGGCAGAGGTGCCTTTCGGCGTCGACCAGTTCGGATTCCGCGGCGGGCAGCCCCGCCTCGCGCAGGCAGGCCAGCGCGATCTGCTCGCAGGCAAGCAGATCGGCCCAGCGGGCCGCCGCCTGGCCATTGTCGTGGACGGCGAACTTCACCAGTGCGGCGTATCGGCCGTCCGGACGGGTGACGGTGCTGGTGAACTTGGGCTGCTCGCCCCCCGGGGAGGAGCCGATCTCCTCGCCGGCCAGGGCCGCGTCGGCCCATTCGGAGTAGCGGGTGCGCCGGCCCGCCGCGTCGACAAGGTCTGGTGGCGCGTCCAGTTCGGCCAGTGCGAGCTCGACCGCGTGGCTGCCCAGCAACAGGTCCCCGATCGCAGTGCCGCCGGTGCGGGTGATGGCGAGCAGGGTATCGCGCAGCTGCCAGCGGTTGAGGTCGGTCGGTACGCCCAGCCCCGGACCGGCACGATGGGCCAGGCTGCGGCCGAGGAAGCCCTGCGGCCGCAGGTCGTCCAGGAACCAGGGGAGCCCGGGAAAGTGCCCGGACACGCGCTCCACGGGCCGGACGAGGTTGGGCCGCTCGCCCGACGGCTCGAACTGGAACCGTCCGCCGCGCAGGAGGTAGAGCGTGCCAAGCTCTTCCAGCGTGGCATCGGGCCGCATCCGCCACAGGGGCCAGGCGCTGCCCGTGTCGGTGCTCGCGCGCGCGACATAGGCCGTGGCGCGCGCGCGTCCCACGCGCAGGACCTGGTCACCGGCCTCGCGCACCAGCCGGCCAAGCACCGGCCGGCTGATACCCAGCTCGCGAAGGATGTCGGAGGCGGGTACGGCTTCGCCGCTGGCTAGAACGGCCAGCAGGTCGTCCGGGGTGGCAGATGGGGGGCGAGCCATATCGAGGCGCAGTTTCTTTACGATTCAGAAACGATATCAGACGTCTGCTCAGGCGTCGACCGCGGCGTTACCGGAGTTGCTGACGGTATCGCCCCGTAGTTTCTTTACGATTCTTTCCGCTATCTGACGCACGGCCCCGAGCGTCCGGGCGCTGGCCAGCGGTGCCGGCTCAGCTTCGCTGAAGCATCTCCGCGATCCGCGCCTCCGCCTGCGCGTGCAGCGCCCAGAAGTCCTCCACGCCCTCGCCCCGGATGCGCCGTTCCAGCACGGCGAGGTGCGAGTGCCAGCCGCCGCCGAAGTTGAGCGCATCGCCGGGGCCGCGCAGGCCGGTGTGGGTGAGCACCAGGCGCGTCCGGTCGTTGCCGGCGTCGGCGAGTTCGAAGGTGACTTCGCCGGCGTCGCCGTTCTCCCAGGTGAAGGCCAGCACGTTGGGCGGTTCGCAGCGGGTAATGCGTTCGCTCCAGCTGTGGCCGATGTAGGGGCGGTAGGGCTCGGGCGTGGGCACCTCGCGGTCGGAGAGCCGGTCGTGGTCCATGGTCAGGCCGATGCTGCCGCCCACCCGGGCGTCGGTGGGGCCGGCCATGAACCAGCGCGCGCGCAGCCCGGGGTCCATCAGGAACTGCCAGACCCTGTCCACGGGCGCGTCCAGCAGCCGCTCGAACCGCAGCGTGGCAGGGGTGACCTGGTCGGTATGCCGGGTGTCAGTCATGGTCGTTTCCTCGTGGGGGTATGCCGGGTGGGGTCTGCCGGGTGCGACGCGCCGCTGGCGCGTCGTCCTCCTTCAGTGCGCGCTCGAGGGCGTCGAGGCGGGTGGTCCACAGCTGCTGCCACTGGCCCAGCCAGTCGCTGGCGTCCTTCAGCCGTTCCGGCCGGATCCGGCACACCTGCTGCCGGCCGACCTTGCAGCGTTCGATCAGCCCCGCCTGTGCCAGCACCGCGACGTGCTTGGACGCACCGGCGAAGCTCATCCTGTGCGGCGCCGCCAATTCGCCGATGGATTTCTCGCCCAGCATCAGGTCAGCGAGCATCCCGCGGCGGGTGGGATTGGCCAGCGCGGTGAAGGTGCGATCGAGATGTTGTTCAACCATGAGGTTGAGTGTCCCGCCGCGCGGGGGGATTGTCAACTACCTGGTTGAAGGTTCCGGGCCGCTTGAATCGCAGCGCCCTCCAGCATTGCCGGCCCCAGCGCATCCACGAATTCTTCTTCCAATCCCAGCCTGCCCACCAGTCCGCGCTGCGTGCCGGTGAGCACCCGCAGCATCTGCCCGCGCCCGCCCGGCAGGCGGCCCATGGGCAGGAAGGCGAGGTCGCGCATCTTCGCCACGGAATCGAGGTCGGACTGGAACACCGGCGTGAGCCAGCGGCTCCAGAGCTGGTAGATCCACACGTGGGCACGCCGTTCGCGCTGATAGGCCTGCAGCGCGGCGCCGATGGATGCGGATTCGCGCAGCGCGCCGGCGAGTGCTTCGGCATCAAGCAGCGCCATGTTCACGCCCTGGCCGAGCTGCGGGCTCATGGCGTGGGCGGCGTCGCCCATCAGCACCACGCGGCCGCGGTGCCACTGGCGCATGACGGTGTCGCCGTAGCGGGCGCGCGCGAGCTGGCCGGGCCCGGTGATGCCGGCGAACACGTCGCGGGCCTCGGGCCACAGGCTGTGCAGCTCGTCCATCCACGGCGCCAGGCCCTCGGCCTCCCACTGTTCGAACGCGCTGGTATGCAGGCTCCAGAAAAAGCTCAGCCGGCGCGTCGGGTCGCCGGGCCGGCCGCCCACCGGCAGCAGGCCGATCATCTTGCGCGCGGCCACGTAGCGCTGGCGCAGCTCGGCCACGTGTGGCCACTGGCCGGCGGGCAGCAGGCACCACAGCGCGCCCCAGGGATAGGGCTTGTCCACGCGTGGCGCGCTGATGGCGCCGCGCAGGCTCGAGGCGGCGCCGTCGGCCACCACCACCAGGTCGAACGGGCCGTGCACCTCGCCGCGGGCGTCGCGCAGCAGGCCGGCTTCGGCGTCCACGTCGACGATGTCGCAACCGGCATGCAGGGCGCTGGCGCGGCCGGGCCAGGCGGCGTCCAGGATCGAGAACAGCGCGCCGCGCTGCAGGCCCACGCCGAACAGGCGCGATTCCATGCCGGCATAGCGCATGTCCATCACCGGGCGCCCGCAGGGCGTGTCGCCGAACAGGCGGTCCACGCGGGCACCGTGCGCCATCACCGATGGCAGCAGCCCCATGCGCCACAGCACCTGCAGGCCGCTGGGCTGGAGCAGGAAGCCGGCACCTACCGGGCCGGGCTCGGGCACCCGCTCGAACACGCACACCTCGTGGCCGTCGCGGCTGAGCCACACGGCGGCCGCCTGACCGGCGGTGCCGTAGCCGACGATGGCAATACGCAGTTGCTTCATCCCCTGCCGCCACTCCCCTGTTGAACGGCCGCGCGTTTGCACGCGCTGCCGGCGATTGTGCCTGTTTTCGCGCGAGCCTTCCGCACGCCCACCCCAATCGCAGGCGACGCACGGGCAGCGGTTCACGGGCGCATGAGCGCGCCGGTGCGAGGCTTGCGGCCATGGATGGCGCCGATCCGATCCTCTATCTGGTCTATGTCGACATCGACGTTGCCGGGCATCCGGAGCCCTCGCCGGATCTGGTGGAACTCGCGCCCGGGCTGTACCTCTCCGAGTCCCACTGCACCCGCTCGCAGGTCTACCACGCGATCAAGTGGCGTTTCGCGCCGCGGCGCCTGCTGGTGGCGCCGCTTGCCGACGACCCCAAGTTCAAGGGCATGGAACCCGGCGTGCTGGCGTGGTTGCGCCGGCGTGCGGCGGAGCGGCAATCGTGCACTTGCTGCTGCTTGGAGCCGCGTTCGCGCTGTCCGCTGCTCATACACGCGATCCGGTGGACGCGGTCTACGGCGGGGCGGGGACGCTGCTGGCATTCGCGTGGCTGTGGGTCCTGCGGCGCTTCGGAATGAAGGCGCTGCCGGCGGCCCCGACCTAGGGTCGGCCCCGGCTGGTAGGCACCGCGCCAGGCGTCCAGCATCAAGGATCCGCAGGAAGCCCGGAACTCCGGCCATGACCACCCTGGAAACCGCCACCAGCACCCTGATCCAACACTATGACCGCGCCGCCACGGCCGATACGTCGCTGCTCAGCGATGCGTCCCTGATCAGCCGCTCCGACCTGGAGGCGATTGCCGAAAGCAACGACCCGGCCATGCCGCAGGAGCTCCGCGAGGCGGCGCGCTTCCTGCTTGGCAGCGAAGTGGCACGCAACTACCTGGACGTGGCGGCCGGCAAGGGCGACGTCGACGGACGCATCAGTCGTGATGACCTCCTGGCGGCGGCCGCCGAGATCAGCGCCGGCGAACACTATGGGCACGTGCTGGATACCGCCGCGCAGGACCAGTCGGCATGGTGGAACCCGTTCTCCGGCAGCGGCCGCGATGGCGAGGTGAGCCAGGCCGACGTGCAAGCGGTGCTGGACGATCCGGGCGCGCCGCAGGAGCTCAAGGACACGATCGCCCTGCTGCAGCTTGGTGGCGCCAACGACATCGCCGCGGCGGTGGGCAGCCTGGGGCCGGATGGAGTCGTCGCGGCGGCCGCGCTGCATGAATCGCCGGAGTTCGCGGCGCTGCCGGAAGGCGACCGTGCGCTGGTGGCGCAGGCGGTGGCCGGCTCCGGCGATCCAGCGGCGGTCCAGGACCTGCAGACCCTGATCCACGATCCCTCATTCCAGGCAATGACCCCGGCGCAGCAGACCGCGGCGCTTACCGAGGTCGCCGTGCAGCAGTCGCCGGAGTTCCAGGCCCTGTCCGCGAGCGACCAGCGCCTGGTTAACGACGCGCTGGCGGCACGCAAGCCGGGCGATACGGACCTGCCGGCGGCCATCATGTCCCTGCTTGAAAGCGCGGACTTCCAGGACGACACGGACTTCAGCGCCGCCGAGCGCACCGCCTTGCTCAGCCAGGTAAGCAACTACCCGGATACGCGCGTGGTCGAGAACCTGGAGGCGATGCTGGGCAAGCAGTGGATCCGCGACTTCGACTTGGGCGACACCCAGCGCGCCTTCAAGACCGTGGCCTTCCTTGCCCAGCATGATGCGGGCGACCAGGAGATCATCTCCAATACCCTGGACCTGTTCCTGGGCGAGTCGGCGCCGTACCGCTTCGACTTCAGCGAGAACGCGGCCTATGGCTCGGTGCCCTTCAGCCCCGAGGACCTGTTCCGGATCAATCCCCGTTACATCGGCGCTGACAACAACCCGGTGGACACCTCGGCCGCGTCCGCCCATTCCGGCGAGCTGCGGGTGATCGGCCACACCTTCGTGCATGAGGTCAACCACATGCAGAACTGGGACCGCAGCCTGTCGCTCAATTCCTCCTACGGCTTCCACGAGGAATACCGCGCCTACCACGTGGGCGTGAAGGCCCAGCACGGCGGTGAGCCCAGCGTGGCCGACGTGATCGACCGGGTGGCGGTGTTCGTCAATCCCGGCCCGGGCTACTCGCACCTTGCGGACCTGCTGGCCGCCGGCGGCAGCGACGCGGAAGACATCGCCGGGTACCTGAACACCATCCTGGGCCGCGACGACATCACCCCGGACAACGCCGTGGACGAGGTGAATGCGCTGGTGGATGCCAAGAAGGACGCCGAGGACGCCGGCGAGCCGCTGCCGCCGGAGCTGACCCGGCCGGCCGGGGTTACCATCGGGCCCCCGGGCACCAACAACGTGACGAATGGGTAAGCTTGCCCCGGCCATCGCCTGCTGCCTGCTGTTCGCGGTTCCCGCCGCCGGCTGTGCGCAGCATCCGGGCGATTCCAGCGGAGTGACCGACAGCGTGAGCGAGCAGCAGTTGCACGAACAAGTGGACCGGCAGGTCGCCGCCGCGGCGGCCGACATGTACGGCTGGAACCCCGCCGACACGGTGGCCGAGCCGCTGGCCGGCACCGGCGGTGACACCTGCCGCCTGCTGGGCGTGCGTTCGCCCAGCGCCCTGCCCAGCATCAACCGGACCTGGGCGGTGGTGCACGGCGAGGTGGTGGCGCCCGGAACCGCGGGCGCGCTGGAGCAGGTGCTGGGTGCCTGTGATGCGGACGCTTCGGCCGATGTCTGGGCCGAGGCGGTGGCCGCCTTCGGCACCGACGTGCCGCCGGGCTACGTGGTCCGCCGCGAGCAGGAGATCTCCAGCCTTGCCCACCGCCGGGCCCGCGAGGCCGGCGGCTACGCCTTCCATCCGCCGCGCTTCAGCCGCGATGAGGCCGGCGTGCGCGAGGTGGAGTTCTTCATGACGGACGTGGAGGGGGCGGGCCTGTACCAGGTGCGCGCCGCCCGTGAAGGCGACGGGCCGGTACGGGTGGCGGCGGAACCGGCCGGCGGCCTGTAGCGCGCGGCCGGGGCTGTACCGTTCAGAAACCAGCGGAAAACAAGCCGTATTCAGGACTTCCGGCCTCACCCCTTGCGCACGTTGGAAGGCGCTTACTGGTCTTCCGGCACCAGCCGGACCCCAAGGCGGAGCAGTGAGATGACCAACCAGCAAAACACCAACCAGAACCAGAACCGCGACCAGGAGCAGGACCAGGAACGCGGCCAGCGGCAGGGCCAGCAGGAGCAGGGGCAGCGCCAGGGCCAACAGCAGCAGCCTGGCCAGGGCCAGCAGCAGGAACGCAACCAGCAGGGCCGGCAGCAGGGCGAGGATCGCCAGCAGGATCAGCAGCGCTGACGGGCTCTGACCTCCCCCACGCGGCCCCGGAAACGGGGCCGCTCTTGTTTCCGGGCCTTTCCACGCCCTGCGCATCAAAGCAAAGCCCCGGCGCGAGGCCGGGGCTTTTCGTTTACCGCAGCTGGAGCTTGATCACCGGGCGTCCTTCAGCGCCATTTTCCGGTTGCGCATGATGTCGTGGCATTCGGTCACGCGCGGCAGGTGCCGCTGGGCCGCGGCCTTGGCGGCCGGAGGCGTGTCGTTGTCCTCGATGGTGTCCCTGAACGCCTCAAGCAGCTTGTCCTCAACCTCTTCAAGCTCGGCCACGTAGGCGTAGTCCTTGTCGCCCAGGGCGGCGCGCACGTTGGCATAGGCCTGGCGCATCGAACCGGCCATGGTGCCCTTGTCGGCCGGCTCGCCGCCGATCGCGGACACGTCGGCCGTCAGGCCGGTGACGATCTCGCGCTTGTGGCCGGCCATCTGCGTGAACAGGGTGGACAGCTCGGGGTTGTCCACCTTGGAGGCGGCCTCGGTATAGAACTCGCTGCCGTCGCGGGCCACTTCAATCAGGTCGTTGAGCGAATGTTCGATCCGGTCGGTGTTGTTGTCCATGGTGTTGCCTCTTTGGGGGAAGTGGCGACCACCGTGCACCTGCGCCGATGAAATCCGCGTACAGCGCGCACCCGCGGATGCGCTGCAGGGCATCCGGCGTTGGGGTTTGTGGAGCCGCGGTCAAGCGGCCCCGCCCTCAACGCCGGCCGCTTCAGCCCACCAGCAGCCGGTTCATCCTCTGCACGAACGCGGCCGGGTCCGGCAGCGGCGCGCCTGCGGCGATCTCGGCCTGCTCCAGCAGCAGCGTGGCCAGGTCGGTGGCGACGGCCTCGTCGGCCTCGCCGTCGATCCTCGCCAGCAGCGCGTGCCGTGGGTTGATCTCCAGGGTCGGCTTGCTGTCGGGCACGTCCTGTCCGGCCTCGCGCAGCAGGCGCGCCAGGTGCGGGGCCATTTCCCACTCCGACAGCGTCAGGCACGACGGCGAATCGGTCAGGCGCGCGGACACGCGCACGTCTTCCACGCGATCGCCGAGCAGCTTCTTCACCTTTTCCACCAGCGGCGCGGCGGCCTGTGCGGCTTCTTCCTGCTGCTTCTTCTGGGTCTCGTCCAGCGGCAGCTCGCCCTTGGCCACGCTCTTGAGCGGTTTGCCGGCGTACTCGCTGAGATGGCCGAGCATCCACTCGTCGATGCGGTCGAACATCAGCAGCACTTCGATGTCGCGGGCCTTGAACGCTTCCAGCTGCGGGCTGCCGGCGGCGGCGCGGTAGCCGTCGGCGGTTATGTACCAGATCGCGTCCTGGTCGCCGGCCATGCGGCCGATGTAGTCGTCCAGCGAGATGGTCTGCGCCTCGCCCTCGCCCTTGGTCGAGGCGAACCGCAGCAGCCTGGCGATCCGTTCGCGGTTGCCGGCATCCTCCACGATGCCTTCCTTCAGCGTGTTGCCGAAGGCCTTGAGGAAGGCGGCGAACTTCTCCGGCTCGTCGCGCGAGAGCTTCTCGATCATGTCCAGCACCCGCTTCACGCAGGCGCCCTTGATGCGCTCCAGCTGGCGGTTGTGCTGCAGGATCTCGCGGCTGACGTTGAGCGGGAGGTCATCGGAATCCACCACGCCGCGCACGAAGCGCAGGTAGTTGGGCAGCAGCTCCTCGGCCGCGTCCATGATGAAGACGCGCTTGATGTACAGCTTCAGCCCCTTGCGCTCGTCGCGCCCGCCCATCATCAGGTCGAACGGCGGCTGCGAGGGGATGTAGAGCAGGGTGGTGAAGCTCTGGTTGCCCTCCACCCGGTTGTGGCTCCAGGCGGCGGCGTCGTTGAAGTCGTGGCCAAGCGACTTGTAGAAGGCCTGGTAGTCCTCGTCGCTGATCTCGTTCTTGGGCTTGGTCCACAGCGCCGAGGCGTCGTTGACGGTCTCCCATTCCGGGGCGGTGTCCTGCTTGTCTCCGTCGTCCTCGCCTGTCGTGGCCGCCTTGGGCATGCGGATCGGGAAGGCGACGTGGTCGGAGTACTTGCGCACCAGCGAGCGCAGCTTCCAGTCTTCCAGGAACTCGTCCTCGCCTTCCTTCAGGTGCAGCACCACGGTGGTGCCGCGCTCGGGCAGGGCGATGTCTTCCAGGCTGTATTCGCCGCGGCCGTCGCTCTCCCACTTCACGCCGTCCTCCGGGGCGGCACCGGCGCGGCGGGTCAGCACGGTGACGCGGTCGGCAACGACGAAGGCGGAGTAGAAGCCAACGCCGAACTGGCCGATCAGGCGCGCGTCGGCCTTCTGCTCGCCGCTCATCGCCTCCAGGAAGCGGCGGGTGCCGGAGCTGGCGATGCTGCCGATGTTGGCCACGACCTCGTCGCGGCCCATGCCGATGCCGTTGTCGCGCACGGTGATGGTGCGCGCGTCCTTGTCCCAGTCGATGTCGATCCGCAGCTCGCCCTCGCCGGCCAGCAGCTCCGGGTTGGCGATGGCCTCGAAGCGCAGCTTGTCGCAGGCGTCGGAGGCGTTGGAGACCAGCTCGCGCAGGAAGATTTCCTTGTGCGAGTAGAGGGAATGGGTGACCAGGTGCAGGACCTGGGAGACTTCGGCTTCGAATTTGCGGGTTTCGGTGGTCGTGGTCATGGAATGCTGGCCAGGGTGGTTGCTCCAACCCTGCGATATGCGGCCCGCGGTCACTCTTTCAAGTAGGCGCGCCACGCGCGGCCGGTACTTTTGTCCTGTGCCCGGCGCCGGCCGGGCCGGTATGTTGGCGGGATCACCATTCTGGATGCCCGCATGACCCGCAACGTCCTTGCCCTCGCGCTTGCCTGCGCGCTCGCCCCCTTCCCCGTCCTGGCCCAGGATCCGCCGCCCCCGCCCACGCCGGTGGAGCAGCAGGAGCCCCGGGAGCAGGAGGGCGACAACGTCCAGCTGGAGCAGGACGCGCTGGATGCGGCCGGGGTGGACGAGGCCGACGCGCCGCTGGAATCGGCCCGCGGCCTGCGCGCCGACCCGGACGCCGCCGAGGACAACGGCACGTGGAGCGTGGAGTCCACCCAGGGCCAGGCCAAGACCGTGCGCTTCGAGACCAGCGAAGGCACCTGGATGGACGTGGACGTGTCGCCCGACGGCCGCACGATCGTGTTCTCGCTGCTGGGCGACCTGTACCGGATGCCGGTCAGCGGTGGCGCCGCCACCCGCATCTCCAGCGGCCGCGCCTGGGACATCCAGCCGCGCTGGTCGCCCGACGGCCGCCGCATCGCCTTCACCTCCGACCGCAGCGGCGGCAACAACATCTGGACCATCGCCGCCGACGGCAGCGACGCGCGCCAGGTGACCGATGAGAGCTTCCGCCTGCTCAACAACCCCACCTGGACGCCGGACGGCGAGTACATCGTGGCCCGCAAGCACTTCACCTCGCGCCGTTCGCTGGGCGCGGGTGAGCTGTGGCTCTACCACGCCGGCGGCACCAGCGCCGGCATCCAGCTGGTGGAAAAGCCCAACGAGCAGCAGGACATCGGCGAGCCGAGCGTGTCGCCGGACGGCCGCTACGTGTACTACTCGCAGGACGTGAGCCCGGGCGGGGCGTTCGATTACAACCGCGACCCGCACGGCGTGATCTATTCCATCAAGCGCTTCGACCGCCACACGGGCAAGATCGAGGACGTGGTGCGCAGCCCCGGCGGCGCGGTGCGTCCGCAGGTGTCGCCCGACGGCCGCTCGCTGGCCTTCGTCAAGCGCGTGCGCGACAAGAGCGTGCTGCACCACATGGACCTGGCCAGCGGCGAGATCCGGCCCGTGTGGGACGGGCTGAGCCACGACCAGCAGGAGGCCTGGGCGATCTTCGGGCCGTACACCGGCTTCAACTGGATGCCCGATTCCAGCGCGGTGGTGCTGTGGGCCCAGGGCGGGCTGTGGCGGGTGGACATGGGCAGCGGCGAGGCGGCGAAGGTGCCCTTCACCGCCCAGGTCGAGCAGGTGGTCTCCGAGGCGCTGCATTTCGCCCAGCAGCTGCCGGAGGGCACGTTCAACCCGAAGATGATCCGCGACGTGGCCACCTCGGCCGACGGCGGCACGCTGGTGTTCCATGCGCTGGGCCAGCTGTGGCGCAAGGCGCTGCCCAGTGGCACCCCGCAGCGGCTGACCAGCAGCCGCGGGGTGTACGAGTACCAGCCGGGCTTCAGCGCCGACGGCCGGCAGATGGTCTACACCAGCTGGACGGACGAGGGCATGGGCGCCATCCATGTGCGCGGCGCCGGTGGCTCCAGCGTGGGCCGCAAGATCACCGAGGAGCCGGGCTTCTACTACCACCCGCGCTTCTCCCCGGACGGGCGCCACGTGGTGTACAGCCGCAGCGGCGGCAGCGGCCTGACCGGCAGTCTGTGGTCGAATGAGCGGGGCATCTACGTCATTCCGGCTTCCGGCGGCGAGCCGGTGCGGGTGGCCGAGTCCGGCCAGTCGCCGCAGTTCAACCACGACGGCACCCGGGTGCTGTACCTGGCCGGCGGCGGCATGGAGAAGAAGCTGATGTCGGTGGGCCTCAATGGCGAGGACCCGCGCGAGGTGTTCGACCTCAAGTACGTGGACTCGGTGCAGATCAGCCCGGACGGCAAGTGGGTCGCGTTCACCGAGCTGTTCCACGCCTACGTGGCGCCGATGCCCGAGGCCGGGCGCACCATCACCCTGGACCGCGAGACGCGCGCGCTGCCGGTGCGCCAGGTCAGCGCCGACGTGGGCAGCTACCTGCACTGGGCGGCCGATTCCAACTCGGTGCACTGGCTGGTGGGCGACCGCTACCACTCGCGCCGGCTGGACCAGACCTTTGCGTTCCTGCCGGGCGCGCCGGCCGAGATCGCCGAGCCCGCGCCGGGCGGCGGCATCCCGGTCGGGCTCGAGGCGCCGGTGTATGCGCCGGATGAGGTGGTGGCGTTCACCAACGCGCGCATCGTGACCATGCGCGATGCGGAGAACGGCCAGGAAGTGATCGAGAACGGCACCATCGTGCTCAACGGCAATACCATCGCGGCGGTGGGCGCGGCCGGCGAGGTGCAGGTGCCGGCCGGCGCGAACGTGATCGATGCCAGCGGCAAGACCATCGTGCCGGGCATGATCGACGTGCACGCGCATGCCTCCAACTTTGGCTCCGGGGTGGTCCCGCAGCAGAACTGGGCGTACTACGCCAACCTCGCCTTCGGCATCACCACCCTGCACGATCCGTCGGCGACGACGGAGTTCGTGTTCTCGCAGTCCGAACTGCTGCAGGCCGGGCGCATGGTGGGCCCGCGCATGTTCTCCACCGGCACCATCCTTTACGGCGCCGATGGCGGCTTCAAGGCCGAGATCGACTCGCTCGACGACGCCCACAGCCACCTGCGCCGGATGCAGGCCAACGGGGCGTTCTCGGTGAAGAGCTACAACCAGCCGCGCCGCGACCAGCGCCAGCAGGTCAACCAGGCCGCGCGCGAGCTGGGCATGCTGGTGGTGGAGGAAGGCGGTTCCACCTTCCACCACAACATGACCATGATCCTGGACGGCGCCACCGGCATCGAGCACAACCTGCCGGTCGCCCCGCTCTACGGCGACGTGGTGAACCTGTGGAAGGAAACCGACGTGCGCAACACGCCCACGCTGGTGGTGAGCTACGGCGGGCTGTCGGGCGAGTACTGGTGGTACGCGCGCGACAACGTGTGGGAGGACGCCAAGCTCAACCGCTTCTTCCCGCGCGAGACGCTGGACGCGCGCTCGATCCGCCGCGAGATCGCGCCGGACTGGGACTACAACCATATCCGGATCGCCGAGGCGCTGAAGACGGTGCGCGACCAGGGGGTGAAGGTGCAGGTGGGCGGCCACGGCCAGCTCCAGGGCCTGGCCACGCACTGGGAGATCTGGATGCTGACCCAGGGTGGCTTCAGCAATTTCGAGGCGCTGCGGGCGGCGACGATCGATGGGGCCGACTACATCGGGTTCGGGTCGCAGCTGGGGTCGCTGGAAGTGGGCAAGCGGGCGGATCTGGTGGTGCTGGACGGCAATCCGCTGGAGAACATCCGGCACACTGCGGACACGCGCTATGTGATGGTGGACGGGCGGCTGTTCGATGTGGCGGCGGACATGGCGGAGATCGGCAACCAGGCGGTGCCGGCGCCGACGTTCTACTGGCAGCATCACGGGCACGGGCAGACGTTTGGTGAGACCTTCGGGCCTACCTCCATGTGCCACGGGGTGCATTGATCGATCGGGCCAACAGCCCCGCCGTACTTTAGTGCGGCGGGGCTTTTTTGTGCTCGTCGTTGAGGGGGCGACGGTGCTTCGCTTGAGTTCGCGGTGACCTGATGGGCCCCGCCGCGGCCGGGAGGCCTTTTTGCTCCATGTCCCCCGCCCGACGCCCCCGCGTCATATCAGGGGTGCTCTTCCCTGATGGGAAAGGGCCTTCTTCGCTATTCCACTACGGCCCGGGTGATTGCGGGAAGGGACTGTCCCGACCAATCGAGGTCATTGGCAACCTGGGCGCCTTCGCGCGTTCCTTCGAGCGCGGGAATGTCGATGTCGGCGATCGCCCACTCGCTGTTGGATCCGCGGGTGCTGGCGATGATGCCGTCCGCGGGCATGCCGTGGTCCATGGGGGCGTAGATGGCGGCTTCGCCGGTGTTTTCGTCGAGGGCGGGACTCCAGGGGGCTTCGCCGGCGGTGACGGCCTTGGCCACGAAGAAGCGGTTCTCCAGCGCGCGTGCCAGGCAGCCGACCTCCACGCGGGTCGCGCCGGCGGGGGTGTCGGTGCAGCTGGGGACCAGCAGAAGTCGCGCGCCGGCTTCGTACTGGGCGCGCACGGGGAGGGGGAATTCGGCGTCGTAGCAGACCGCGATGCCGGCGCGCACGCCGGGCGCGGCTTCGAATACCTTGAGCGCGTCGCCGCCCTCGATGATGCCCAGCTGCTTCTCGAACCCGGTCAGCTGCAGCTTGTCCTGGTACACCCGGCGGCCATCGGGCGCGTACCACCAGGCGCGGTTGCGGAAGCGGCCTTCGCCGGTGGCGGTGAGGAAGGTGCCGGCCTGGATCGACAGGCCCAGCTCGCGCGCCAGGTCGCCGTACAGCGCGTGCCAGGCCGGCTCCAGCGGCTGCAGCGCGGCCATCGAGGCGGCCAGGTCCAGGCGCTGCTCCGGCGGCTGGCCGGCGGCGAGCTCCAGCGACAGGTATTCGGGCAGCACGGCGAGCTGGGCGCCGGCCCTAGCGGCTTCGGACAGCAGCGCGCGCTGCCTGTTGGCGAAGGCCTCGAAGTCCCCCGGTGCGCCGATGACGTATTTCGCGGCGGCAATCTTCATGCGTCGGGCTCCAGCGGTCGCAGCCAGTAGGTGAGGGTCTTTTCGGACTCCTCCGTTTCGCCGTGTTCCTTCCAGGCCAGGCGCATGGTCATGCCGGGTTGGCGCTCGTAGCCGCGGCCGATCCAGAAGGCGTCGTTGTCGCGCGCGCCTGTCGGGCGGCGCGGGTCGTCAGGGGCGCGGTCGACGGCGGCGAAGGCGGACCAGCGGAACCGGCCCAGCGCCCGCGCATGCGCTTCGCGCGCGTCGAAGAATCGGTGGCCCAGGCCGCGGCCGCGGTACCCGGCCAGCAGCACGGATTCGGCGCAGTAGAACACCTGGTCGACCGGGATCCCGCGCGCGATGAACGGCCGGTGGAAGCCTTCATCTTCGTCGGCCAAGGGCAGCCCGGTGGATGCGCCCACCACGCGGTCGCCGTCCAGCGCCAGCACGCAGATGCTGTCGGGGGTGTCGACATAGGCCTGCAGGTATCTGGCCTCGTAGTCGAAGTCGCCGTCGTAGAGGTACGGAAACTCGCGGAACACGGCAATGCGCAGGCGCGCGACCTCCTCGAGCCGTGGCGCGATGTCCCTGCCGGTCAGGACCTGCGTGCGCAGCGGCGTTGCGGCCACGTCAGCGCGAGACCTGGGCAATCCAGTCCTCGAGGTTGTAGTAATTGGTGACCCGGGCGATGCGGCCGTCACGGACCTCGAAGAATGCCCCGCCGGGCAGCACGTACTGCTGGCCGCGGGCCTCAGGCAGGCCGGCGTCGCTGGCCTTGTAGGTGCCGTGTACCACGTATTCGGCGGCCGCGCGGGTGCCGTCCGGAGAGGCCATGACGGCGACGTCGCGCAGCTGCTCCGAATAGTTCGCATCCATGCGCGCCAGGAAGGTGCGGAAGGCGTCGCGCCCGGTCTCTCGCGGGCCCTGGTTGAGGTCGTGGGCGACGTCGTCGGTCAGCAGGGCAAGCATGCCCTCCCAGTCGGCCCGGTTGAAGGCGTCGTAATAGGCGTTGATGAGTGCGATGGTTTCCATGCGGCGAAGTATACCCCCCTCCAGTATCCGAGACCTGGATATCGAGCGCCGCGTGGCCCGTCGGGTTCGACGGCAACGCCGCGTGGTGTCCCCGTAGGTCGGCCCTACGCGGCCGACGCGAGGGATGTCCGGCCCGCGGCGAACGCGGGGGTCGGGATGGTACGTCGGGCGTCGGGGGCGTAGGCCCGGCCTACGAGACTTCCACGCGCGCTTCGCCGGCGCGGGTTTCGCCGATGATGGAGGCGTCCGCGAAGCCGTGCTTCTGGAAGGTCTCCAGCACCTCGCCCAGCGCCTGCGGGGCGCAGGAGACCAGCAGGCCGCCGGAGGTCTGCGGATCGGTGAGCAGGTCGCGGGCGGTCTGGTCGATGCCGGCGCCGAGCTCCACTCCATCGCCATACGACGCCCAGTTGCGCCCGGAGGCGCCGGTGACCACGCCGTCAGCGGCCAGCTCGCGCACGCCCGGCAGCCACGGCAGGTCCTCGAAGCGCAGGCGCACCGTGAGCCCGGCGCCGCGTGCCAGTTCCAGCGCGTGGCCCAGCAGGCCGAAGCCGGTGACGTCGGTCATCGCATGCACGTCGGGCAGCGCGGCCAGCGCCACGCCCGGGCGGTTGAGCCGGGTGGTGGCCTCGATCATCGTCCTGTAGCCGGCGTCGTCCAGCACGCCGCGCTTGAACGCGGCCGACATCACGCCCACGCCCAGCGGCTTGCCCAGCACCAGCAGGTCGCCGGGGCGGGCGTCGGTGTTGCGGCGGATGCGGTCGGGGTGGGCGATGCCCATCGCGGCCAGGCCATAGATGGGTTCAACCGAGTCGATGCTGTGGCCGCCGGCCACCGGGATCCCGGCATCGGCGCAAACGTCTTCGCCGCCGCGCAGGATCGCGGCGATGTCCTCGTGCGGCAGCGCATTGATCGGCATGCCCACGATGGCCAGCGCCATGATCGGATTGCCGCCCATGGCGTACACGTCCGACAGCGCGTTGGTGGCGGCGATGCGGCCGAAGTCGTAGGGGTCGTCGACGATCGGCATGAAGAAGTCGGTGGTGGCGATCAGCGCCTGCTCGTCGTTGAGCCGGTATACCGCGGCATCATCGGCGGTGTCGTTGCCGATCATCAGGCCGGGCCAGGCCTGGGTCGGGGCGGCGCGCTTGAGCAGGCCGGCCAGCACGCCGGGCGCGATCTTGCAGCCGCAGCCGCCGCCGTGGGAGAGCGAAGTCAGGCGGGGCCTGGCGGTATCGGGGGAATCAGTCATGGGCCCAGTATCGCCCGCCGCGCGGGGGTGCGTCATGCGGATGGCAGGCGCGTGGCCGGGGGGTGGCGGAAGGCAACAGGAGTCGAACCTGCCTGGGAGCGGCTGACGCCCCCAACCGGGTTTGAAGCCCGGCCGCGCCACCGGGCGCGCTTGCCTTCCAATGCGGCTACTTTACCCCGGCTGCGCCCGCAGGGCCTGCAGCCAGGCGCTGTCCTCGCGCAGCAGGTGGGTATCGCGCACCCGGCGGGTGAGGCCGGTGCGGTCGAGGAACTCGAGGATCTGGATCGCGCGCTTGCGGCCCAGGCCGGTGGCGTCACGGAAGGTGGCGGCGGTGACCTCGCCGTCGCGCGCGGCCAGCGAGGCGACCAGTTCGGCCAGCGCGCGCATGCCCTCGCGATGGAAGAACAGGTCGCGCACCACCTGGAAGGCATCGCCCTGCAGGGCCAGGGTGCGCAGCAGGCGGCGCACGCGCTCCTCGGGCACCGCCTCCGCCTTGGCCAGGTCGCGCACCCAGGAGGGCTCGAAACCGCCTTCGGCCATGCGCGCCAGCAGGCGCCGGGCCAGCGCGGCGTCGGCCTCGTCCAGGGTGATGCTGTGGCCGGGCAGGTGCAGCCAGACCCCGTTGCGGCGCACGCTGCCGTCGGCCACCAGTTCATCCAGCAGCACCTGCCACAGTCCTGCCGGCGCGGTGGGCAGGGCGATCCGGCGCAGGCGCGCGGCTTCCGGGCCGGGCTCGTCGGGGCTGTCGCGGTGGAAGTCGGCCAGCGCCTGCTCGACGCGCGCGCGCAGGGCGGCCATGCGCGGCGCGGTGATCGCCACCTGCGGGCCGTTGCGCGGCGCCAGCCAGCGCGTGCCTTCGGGCAGCTGCAGCCGCTCGGGCGGCATGCCGGCCAGGCGCACCAGGGTGGCCTCGTCGACGCCGTATTCGGCGTGCTCCAGCAGGGCCTGCAGCCCCTGTCCGTCGAGCATCGCGGCCAGGCCGTCCAGCCACGCCATGCGCTGCGGCGAGCGCCGCCTGCGCGTGGGCGCGTTGGGATCCAGCACCCGACCGCCGCCGATGGTGTGGGTGGCGTTGGCGTCGCGCACGATGAAGCGGTCGCCGGGCGCGGCGCACAGCGGCTCGGCGAACACCAGCTGCACCCGTTCGGTGGTTCCCGGGGCAACGCCCGCCTCGCCCAGCGGCACCGCGTGGGCGAGCCGGCGCGAGGTGCCCAGGTGAACGTGCAGCGGGCTCCAGTTGCCGACCGCGGTGCCGGCCCCTTCCAGCAGCTGCAGTTCGACGTCGATGTTGCGGGTGGGCAGGAACGCGCGGGCGTCGGCGATCCAGTCGCCGCGGGCGATGGCCTCGCGGTCGATGCCGGCCAGGTTCAGTGCGCAGCGCTGGCCGGCGCGGCCGTCCGGGCTGGGCCTGTCCTGGGCGTGGATGTTGCGCACCCGCAGCGGCCTGCCGGCCGGGGCCAGCACCAGCCGGGCGGCGTCGTCGCCGGCCACCACCCGGCCGCCGTGCACGGTGCCGGTGACCACGGTGCCGTGGCCGGTGAGGGTGAACACCCGATCCACCGCGAGCCGGAACAGGCCGTCGTCGCTGCGCCCCTGCCAGGCCTGGGCGGCCGTCTCCAGGTGCCCGCGCAGCGCGGCCACGCCCGGGTCGCCGGGGGCGGTGGCGTTGACTTCGAACACCGGCGCGCCGTCCAGCGGCCCGCCCTGCAGCAGCGCATCGATGTCGGCCCGCACCCGGGCCAGGCGCGCGGCGTCGGCGCGGTCGGCCTTGGTCAGCGCCACCGCGCCCGCGGCGATGCCCAGCAGCCCCAGGATCGCCAGGTGCTCGAGGGTCTGCGGCATCACGCCGTCGTCGGCGGCCACCACCAGCAGCCCGAAATCGATGCCCGAGGCGCCGGCGGCCATGGTGTGCACCAGCTTCTCGTGGCCGGGCACGTCGATATAGCCCAGCACGCTGCCGTCGGCCAGCGGCGCGTAGGCGTAGCCCAGTTCGATCGAGATGCCGCGCGCCTGCTCTTCCTTCAGGCGGTCGGTCGCCACCCCGGTCAGCGCGCCCACCAGGGTGGTCTTGCCGTGGTCGATGTGGCCGGCGGTGCCGACGATCACGCGTGCGGCGCCTGCAGCTGGGCCGCGAAGGCGGCTTCGTCCCCCTCCTCCAGGCAGCGCAGATCCAGCCACAGCGCGTCGTCGCCGATGCGGCCGATCACCGGCTGCGGAAGTTCGCGCAGCCGTTTGCCCAGCCGCTCCAGCGCGCGGCCGCTGCCGCCCTTGCCGCTCCAGCGCAGGCACAGGCCCCAGCTGGGCAGCGCCTCCACCGGCATCGCGCCGCTGCCGATCTGGCTGCTCATCGCGCAGTCGTCCACGCGCCAGTCCGGCCCCAGCGCCTGCTGCAGCGGCGCCTTCAGGCGCCCGGCCTGGGCCTGCATCGCGGCCTGCGGGCGCAGCATCAGGCGCAGCGCGGCAAGGCGTTCGGGCAGCAGTTCGGGCGAGCGGTACAGCGCCAGCACCGGCTCCAGCGCGGCCAGGGTGAGCTTGCCCACGCGCAGCGCGCGCTTGAGCGGATTGCGGCGGATCTTGTTGATCAGGTCGGCGCGGCCGACGATCAGCCCGGCCTGCGGCCCGCCCAGCAGCTTGTCGCCGCTGAAGGTCACCAGATCCGCGCCGGCCTGGATGGTTTCGCGCACGGTCGGTTCGTGCGGCAGGCCCCAGCGGGCCGGGTCGATGAGGGTGCCGCTGCCCAGATCCACGCCCACCGGCACGCCGTGCCGCCGTCCGATTTCGGCCACCGCGGCCACGTCCACGCTGCGGGTGAAGCCTTCGATGGCGTAGTTGCTGCAGTGCACCTTCATCAGCATGGCGGTGCGCGGGCCGATGGCCTGCTCGTAGTCGGCCGGGTGTGTGCGGTTGGTGGTGCCCACCTCCACCAGCTTCGCGCCAGCCCGGGTCATGATGTCGGGGATCCGGAACGCGCCGCCGATCTCCACCAGCTCGCCGCGCGAGACCACCACCTCGCGCCGGTTGGCCAGCGCGTTGAGCATCAGCAGCACCGCGGCGGCGTTGTTGTTGACCACCGTCGCCGCCTCGGCGCCGGTGAGTTCGCACAGCAGGTCTTCGACCAGGTCGTCGCGGTCGCCGCGGGCGCCGCGGCCCAGGTCGAACTCCAGCGCCACCGGCGTGGTCAGCGCGCGCAGCACCGGCTCCAGCGCCTGTTCGGGCAGCGTGGCCCGGCCCAGGTTGGTGTGCAGCACGGTGCCGGTGAGGTTGAACACGCTGCGCAGGCGTGCGCGCGAACCCTCCTCCAGCGCGCGGCCGACGTCTGTGGCCAGCGCCTGCGGCGCCAGCGCGGCATGCTGCAGGCGGCCTTCAAGCGCGGCTTGTCGCAGCGCGCCCAGCCGCGCCCGCGCGGCGGCGGTCACCCGGGTCTGGCCGTGGCCCTGCAGCAGCGGCGCAAATGCCGGATCGCGCAGCAGCCGGTCAAGCGAGGGAATGTCGCTGGCCGCCGCCCCGGTGGCCGACTCCGCACCGGCCGCCACGCTCAGTCCTCGCGCGCCTGCCACAGCAGCGGATTGCCGCTGCTGCGGGTGTAGCCTTCCTCGCCCATCAGCACGTCCAGCGCCAGGCTGGCCAGGTCGTCGGCCACCGGCTCCACGTGCAGATCCTTCTCCTGGTAGAAGATCTTGCGATAGCTGCGGCAGCCCTCGCAGCTTTCGGCCTTGATTGCCTCCGGCGTGACCCCCTGGGCGTTCTCGATGTGGTGGTAGGCGATGCCCTTGGTCTGCGAGCAGTGCGAGCAGGTGACCCGCACCAGATGGGTTTCCACGCTGCACAGCGGGCAGCACAGGTAGCGGTAGCCGTCGTAGGCGCCGCCGATGCGCACCACGCTGGCCACCGGCGGGGTGCCGCACAGCGGGCACACGCCGAACGGCCCGGACGGCACCTGCTCGGGATCGAACGCGGCCGCCATCGCCGTCCAGTACACCTGCAGCGCGGCCATCACGAACGGCGCCGCCGCAGCGTCGACGTCGACGCTGTCGTAGCCCGATGCCAGCAGGGCGTCGGCGATGTCCTCCACGTCTTCCGGGGTGGACTCCAGGGTCTGGCGCAGCCGGGTGCAGGCGGCGGCCGCGCCGTCGGACAGGCCGTCGCCGGCGAGGACGTCGTCGAGCAGGCACGCCAGCAGCGCGCGCCAGGCGGGCGCGTCGCGCGGCGCGCTGGCCGGCTGCAGCGGCGGCATGTTGTGCTCGCGGGCCTGTTCGACCAGCTTCGGATCCGGTTCGGGCGGGGTGAACTCCTTCAGCGCGCGCTGCTGGGCGTCGGCCAGGCGCGCCATCAGCTCCAGGTAGTCGCCGATCGGGCTGGAGGCGGCCAGGCTGCGCAGGCGCGCGGCGCGGTCGGAGAACACGCTCGCGCGCTCGGGCATGCGCAGGCGCGGGATGCGGGTGTGGTCGAGGCTTTCGATCTCGCCTCGGGGCAGGATGCGTTGCACGGCTCCTCCATCGGGGGTGCGTAAAAAAAGGAACGGCGCGCCTGGTGGGGCGCGCCGTTGCCCCGCACGGGGCAGGTTAGGGCAAAGCCGGCAGGGCCGCTACTTGGTGCCGCCCTCGCGGTCGACCTCGCGCAGCCACGCGCGATGGTGCTTCCAGGCCCAGCCGCGGGTGACCTTGCCGGTGATCATCGCGCCCATCGCGCCCTTGACCCAGAACGCGGCGTAGACGTGGACGATGATCATGACGATCAGTACCGTGGCGAAGAAGGCGTGCAGCACCGAGGCCCAGCGGATCGCGGTGATCGGGAACAGCGGGGCCAGCCACGGCTGCCACATCAGCAGGCCGGTGACCAGCAGGCCGATCATGGCCACGATCAGGCCGAAGAACAGCACCTTCTGCCCGCCGTTGTAGCGGCCGACCTCGGGCAGGTTCTCCTCGCGGTTGTTGATCACGTCGCCGGTGTGCTTCATCCACTCGCGGTCGCGCGGCTCGATGCGGTTGTGGCCCCACATGCGGGCGGCCAGCAGCGCGAACACGATGAACATGAAGCTGCCGATGAACGGATGCAGGATCCGCGTCCACGACCCGCCGCCGAACAGCGCCGCCATCCAGTTGGTTGCCGGATGGTAGAGGGCAAGCCCGGAGAGCGCGGCCAGCACGAAGCTGATCGCGGTCAGCCAGTGGTTGGTGCGCTCGTTGGGCGTGTAGCGCGGGATTTCCTCGGGAGTGCGGTGCTCAGTCATGGCGAACCTCCTCGGTGGCGGCGTCGCGTTCGCGGGCAGCCTCGCGCTCGTCTTCCTCGGTGACCTCGTTGCGGCCGATGCGGATGTAGTGGAAGAAGCCGGCGACCGCGGTCAGCGCCATCGCCGCCAGGCCCAGCGGCTTGGCGGCGCCCTTCCACACCGACACCATCGGGCTGATCTTCGGATCCTTCGGCAGGTCGTTGTAGAGCTCCGGCCTGTCCGCGTGGTGCAGCACGTACATCACGTGGGTGCCGCCGACGCCGGCCGGGTCGTACAAGCCGGCGTTGTCGAAGCCGCGCGACTTCAGGTCGAGCACCCGCAGCTCGGCGTGCTGGGTCATCCGCTCCTTGGTGCCGAACTCGATCGCGCCGGTCGGGCAGACCTTGGCGCAGGCCGGCGCCTGGCCGACCGCGACGCGATCCGAGCACAGGGTGCACTTGTAGACCTTGTTGTCCTTCTTCGAGATCCGCGGCACGTCGAAGGGGCAGCCGGTGATGCAGTAGCCGCAGCCGATGCAGTTTTCCTCGTGGAAGTCCACGATGCCGTTGGCGTACTGGACGATCGCGCCCGGCGACGGACAGGCCTTCAGGCAGCCCGGATCCTCGCAGTGCATGCAGCCGTCCTTGCGGATCAGCCACTCCAGGTTGCCGTCGTCGGTCTCGTGCTCGGTGAAGCGCATCACCGTCCACGATTCCGGGGTCAGGTCGGCCGGATTGTCGTAGACGCCGACGTTGTCACCGACCTCGTCGCGCAGGTCGTTCCACTCCATGCACGCCACCTGGCAGGCCTTGCAGCCGATGCACTTGCTGACGTCAATCAGCTTGGCGACGCTCATCGTGGCATCCACGCGCGCGGCCGGCGGCTGGGTGGTGGTTGCGGAGACGCGTTTGATATCAAGCGATTGCAGTGCCATGGCGCGCCTCCTATACCTTTTCCACGTTCACCAGGAACGACTTGAACTCGGGTGTGTTCGAGTTGCCGTCGCCCACCGATGGGGTGAGGGTGTTGGCCAGGAAGCCCGGCTTGGCCAGGCCCACGAAGCCCCAGTGGATGGGGATGCCGACCTGGTGCACGGTCTTGCCGTCGACCTTGAGCGCGCGGATGCGCTTGGTCACCACCGCCACGGCCTCGATGAAGCCGCGTTTGGAGGAGACCTTCACGCGGTCGCCGTTGGCGACGCCGATCTCGTGTGCCAGGCCCTCGCCGATCTCCACGAACTGCTCCGGCTGCAGGATCGCGTTGAGCTTGACGTGCTTGGTCCAGTAGTGGAAATGCTCGGTGAGGCGGTAGGTCGTGCCCACGTAGGGGAAGTCCTCGGCCGTGCCCATGGTCGCAAGGTCGGACTCGAACACGCGCGCGGCCGGGTTGCTGGTGGAACCGGGCGCGTCGGGATAGACCGGGTTGTAGCCCAGCGGGGTCTCGAAGGGCTCGTAGTGGGTCGGGAACGGGCCTTCGGCCATGGCGCCCTTGGCGAAGAAGCGCGCCGTGCCCTCGGGGTTCATGATGAACGGCGACATGCCGCCCGCCGGGTCCTCGTCGGCCTTGAAGTCCGGTACGTCGGCGCCGGTCCAGCGCTTGCCGTCCCACCACACCAGCGGGCGCTTCGGATCGAAGGGCTGGCCGGCGGTATCGGCGGAGGCGCGGTTGTAGAGGATGCGGCGATTGGCCGGCCACGACCAGGCCCAGTTCAGGGTCTGGCCGATGCCGGTCGGGTCGCTGTTGTCGCGCCGCGCCATCATGTTGCCGTCCTCGGTCCAGGCACCGGCGTAGATCCAGCAGCCGCTGGCAGTCGTACCGTCGTCGCGCAGCTCGCCGAAGCCGGCGACCTGCTCGCCGGCGCGGCGGGTGATGCGCGAGGGGTCGTTCGGATCACGCAGGTCTTCCAGCGCGCGGCCGTTGTATTCCTTCGCCAGCTCCTCCGCCGTCGGGTACTGCGGGCGGACGTAGTCCCAGGTCAGGTTGAGGATCGGATCGGGGAACGCGCCGCCCTCGGTTTCGTACAGCTCGCGCATCCGGGTGAAGATCCGGGCCATGATCTCGATGTCGCTCTTGGCCGCGCCGGGCGGCTCGGCGCCCTTCCAGTGCCACTGCAGCCAGCGGCCCGAGTTCACCAGCGCGCCCTCCTCCTCGGCAAAGCAGGTGGTCGGCAGGCGGATCACCTCGGTCTGGATGCTGGCGGTGTCGACGTCGTTGGGCCGGCCGTAGTTCTTCCAGAACTCGGAGGTCTCGGTGACCAGCGGATCCATGACGATCATGTACTTGAGCTTGGCCAGCGCCGAGTTCATCTTCGCCTTGTTGGGCGCGGCGGCCAGCGGGTTGAAGCCCTGGCAGATGTAGCCGTTGACCTTGCCCGCGTCCATGAGCTCGTAGGTCTGGAGCATGTCGTAGGGCTTGTCGAGCTTGGGCAGGTAGTCGTAGGCCCAGTCGTTCTCGGCCGTGGCCGCGTCGCCCCACCAGGTCTTCATCAGGCTGACGTGGAACTTCGGGTAGTGCTGCCAGTAGCTCATCTGGTTGGCGCGCAGGGGCATCTGCGTGCGTGCCGTGATGTACTGCTCGTAGGTCTGCTCGCCCTCGTTGGGCAGGGTCAGGTAGCCCGGCAGCAGGTTGGTCATCAGCCCCAGGTCGGTCAGGCCCTGGATGTTGGAGTGGCCGCGCAGCGCGTTCATGCCGCCGCCGGCGATGCCGATGTTGCCCAGCAGCAGCTGCAGCATGGCGCCAGTGCGGATCATCTGCGAGCCGATCGAGTGCTGCGTCCAGCCCAGCGCGTACAGGATGGTGCCGGCGCGGTCGGGCGTGGCGGTGGAGGCCAGCATCTCGACCACGGTCAGGAACTGCTCCCTGGTGGTGCCGCAGACGCGCTCCACCATCTCCGGCGTGTAGCGCTCGTAGTGCTTCCTGAGCAGCTGGTAGACGCAGCGCGGGTGCTGCATCGTCGGGTCGGTGCGGACGTAGCCGTCGTCGCCGCGCTCGTAGTCCCAGGTGGACTTGTCGTAGGTGCGGGTGGCCTCGTTGTAGCCCGAGTACACGCCTTCCTCGAACGCGAAGTCCTCGCGCACGATGAAGGTCATGTCGGTGTAGTTGCGTACGTATTCGTGCTGGATGCGGTCGTTGTCGATCAGCCACTTGATCGCCGCGCCCAGGAACACGATGTCCGTGCCTGTCCGGATCGGCGCGTAGTAGTCGGCGACCGACGCCGAGCGGTTGAAGCGCGGGTCGACCACGATCAGCTTGGCGGCGTTGTGCGCCTTGGCCTCAGTGACCCACTTGAATCCGCACGGATGGGCCTCGGCTGCGTTGCCGCCCATGATCAGCACAATGTCCGCGTTCTTGATGTCGACCCAATGGTTCGTCATCGCTCCACGGCCAAACGTCGGGGCAAGACCTGCCACCGTCGGGCCGTGTCAAACGCGGGCTTGGTTGTCGAATGGCAGGATTCCGAAGCTGCGCATCACCTTGTGGGTGATGTAGCCGACTTCGTTGGGGCTGGCCGAGGCGGCGAGCATGCCGGTGCTGAGCCAGCGGTTGACCGTGTTGCCCTCGTCGCTGGTGGTGACGAAGTTGGCGTCGCGGTCGTCCTTCATCAGCCGGGCGACGCGGTCGATGGCGTCGTCCCAGGAGATGGTCTCCCAGGTGTCCGAGCCCGGCGCGCGGTATTCCGGCTGCTTGAGGCGGTTGGGACTGTTGATGAAGTCGAGCAGGCCCGCGCCCTTGGGGCAGAGCGTGCCGCGGTTCACCGGATGGTCGGGGTCGCCCTCGATGTGGACGATGTTGGACGGGGCGTTCTTGGCGCCGTCGCCCAGGCCGTACATCAGGACGCCGCAGGCGACCGAACAATAGGGGCAGGTATTCCTGGTCTCGGTCATCCGGGCCAGCTTGTACTGGCGGACTTCGGCCATCGCGGTGCCCGGGGACATCCCCAGTACCGCCATGCTCGATCCGGCCAGGCTGGTGCCCGTGACCTTGAGGAACTGCCGTCGATTCATGCTGGCCATGAAGCGATCCTCGGGAAGTGGTTGGCTATCGGAAACTGACTGGCTCGCGCGCCGTAAAAAAACAAGGGCGCAACCTGCAGCATAGTCCGCGGCAGGTGACTCGTAAACCATTGAACAAAAAAGGCCGCTGCTATGCTGGAGGCCGTGAACCATGGGTGAGGAACGGCGGTTGCACAGCGAAGGGTTGTGGTTCCAGGGCCGGCCGGTGGAGCCGGATCACCTGCTCGACGTGCCGTACGTGCCCAGCGAGCAGCGCGTGGTGCACGCGATGCTGCGGCTGGCCGCGGTGGACGCCGCCGACGTGGTCTACGACCTGGGCTCGGGCGACGGCCGGATCGTGATTGCCGCGGCCCGCAGCTTCGGGGCCAGGGCGGTGGGCGTGGAGATCGACCGGCGGCGGGTGGAGCAGGCCGGGGACTGGGCGGAGCGGGCCGGGGTCGGGCACATGACCGGCTTCATCGAGTACGACCTGCTGCACGCCGACTTCAGCCCGGCCACGGTGGTCACCCTGTACCTGCTGCACGGGCTGAACATGGAGCTGCGCCCGCGCCTGCTGGATGAGCTGCGGCCCGGCACCCGGGTGGTCTCGCACGCGTTCGACATGGGCGAGTGGAAGCCGGATCGCAAGGTGATGGTGGACGGCGTGGGGGTGTTCCTGTGGATCATCCCGGCGCGGGTGCACGGGGCCTGGGAGTGGACGTGCGGCCGCGGCCGGCGCCACCGGGTGGCGCTGCTCCAGGACTTCCAGCAGGTCACCGGCCGGGCCTGGGTGGACGGCGAGCCCGTCGCGCTGGAAAAAGCGGTGCTGTGGGGCGACTGGCTGGAGCTGGCGCTGCGGCCGGCCGGCGCGGCGGAGGCCGAACAGGTGTTCATGCGCTGCGGGCGCCGCCGCTGGCTGGGCTTCAGCGGCGCGCACCGGGATGCGGTGGCGCGTCGGGTGCGTGCATGACCAGCGGCCCGGGCGTGCCGCGCCGACCTGTGCCTAGAATGGCGCGTTTGTCGCGGGGGAGAGCCGCCGGATGCAGAGCTTGAAAACGCAGGACGTCGTTGCGCTGGGTTTCATGACCTTCGCGCTGTTCCTGGGCGCGGGCAACATCATCTTCCCGCCCATGGTGGGCCTGGCCTCCGGCCCCAACCTGTGGTGGGCGGCGCTGGGCTTCCTGCTCACCGGCGTGGGCCTGCCGGTGCTGGCGATCGTGACCCTGGCCCGGGTCGGCGGCGGCCTGGACATGCTGACCTCGCCGATCGGCCGGGTCGCCGGCACCGCCTTCGGGGTGGCGGTCTACCTCACCATCGGGCCGCTGTTCGCCACGCCGCGCACGGCCACGGTGTCGTTCGAGATGGGCTTCGCGCCGTTCATCGGTGACGGCAGGGCGCAGCTGTTCGGCTACACGGTGGTGTACTTCGCGCTGGCGACGCTGATCGCCCTGTTCCCGGGGCGGCTGATCGACAGCGTGGGCAAGGTGCTCACGCCGGCCCTGCTGCTGGCGCTGGTGGTGCTGGGCATCGCGGCCATCGTCAAGCCGGCCGGCGGCGCGGGCGTGTTCGACGCCGCCTACCAGGCCGCGCCGCTGTCGCAGGGCTTCGTGCAGGGCTACCTGACCATGGACGCGCTGGCGGCGCTGGTGTTCGGGGTGGTGATCGTGACCTCGATCCGCGCCCGCGGCGTGGAGAGCGGGCGGCTGGTGACCCGCTACACGATCGTGGCGGCGCTGATCGCCGGGCTGTGCCTGTCGCTGGTGTACCTGTCGCTGATGTGGCTGGGCGCGACCAGCGGCAGCGTCGCGCCGGAGGCCGAGACGGGCGTGGCCCTGCTCACCGGCTACGCCCACCATGCATTCGGGCCCGCCGGCGGGGTGCTGCTGGGGGTGGTGATCACCCTGGCCTGCCTGACCACCGCGGTCGGGCTGCTGACGGCGCTGGGCGAATACTTCAGCCGCCTGCTGCCGGTGTCCTACCGCACGGTGGTGATCGTGATGGGGCTGTTCTCCATGGCCGTGGCCAACCAGGGCCTGGCGCAGCTGATCGCGGTCTCGGTGCCGGTGCTGGTGGGGCTGTACCCGATTGCGATCACCCTGATGGTGCTGGGCCTGGCCTGGCGCCTGTGGCGCTGGCCGCGGCGGGTGTTCGTGCCGGCGATGGCGGTGGCGACGGTGTTCGGCGTGATCGACGGGCTGATCGCCGCCGGTTTCGATGCCTGGATCCCGTCCTGGCTGACGGTGCTGCCGGGCTCGGCGATGGGGCTGGGCTGGACGGTGCCGGTGCTGGTGGTGACGGTGATTGCGGCGATCATTGACCGCGCGCTGCCGGTATCCCCGCCGCGGCCCGCCTGATACGACCCACTCGCAAAAGGTTTACTGCATGGCATTGCCCGAGTTCCTGCGCCGCCCGAGCCTGGTCACCCAGATCGTCATCGCCCTGCTGCTGGGCACCCTGGTGGGCGTGGCCTGGCCCGCGGCGGGGCGCTCGGTGGAGCTGCTGGGCACCGCGTTCGTGGAGGCGCTCAAGGCGGTGGCGCCGGTGCTGGTGCTGGTGCTGGTGGCCGCCGCGATCGCCGGCCACCGCGGCGGTGGCGGCACCCACATGCGGCCGATCCTGCTGCTGTATTTCATCGGCACGGTCGGTGCGGCGCTGATCGCGGTGACGGCTTCGTTCCTGTTCCCGACCACGCTGGTGCTCAACGTCGATCCGGACATGGCGATGTCCCCGCCCGGCGGCATCGGCGAGGTGCTGCGCAGCGTGCTGCTGCAGGTGTTCCAGAATCCGGCCAAGGCGATGGCCGAGGCCAACTACATCGGCCTGCTGGCCTGGGGCGTGGCCCTGGGGCTGGCGCTGCGCCGGGCCGGTGACGGCATCCGCGCCGGACTGGCCGACCTGGCCGAGGCGGTGAGCACGGTGGTGCGCTGGGTGATCCGGCTGGCGCCGGTGGGGGTGTTCGGCATCGTTGCTTCGACCCTGGCCGCGGCCGGGCTGGGCGTGCTGCTGGACTACGCGCACCTGCTGGCGGTGCTGCTGGGTTCGATGCTGGCGGTGGCGCTGGTGCTCAATCCGCTGATCGTGTTCGCGGTGACCCGGCGCAATCCCTACCCGCTGGTGTTCACCTGCCTGCGCGAGAGCGGGATCACGGCGTTCTTCATCCGCTCTTCGGCGGCGAACATTCCGGTGAACCTGGCGCTGGCGAAGCGGCTGGGACTGCATGAGGCGACGGCGTCGGTGGCGATCCCGCTGGGGGCGGCGATCAACATGGCCGGGGCGGCGGTGACGATTTCGGTGCTGACGCTGGCGGCGGTGCACACGCTGGGTATTTCGGTCGACCTGCCGACGGCGCTGCTGCTGAGCGTGGTGGCGGCGGTCGGGGCGTGCGGGGCGTCGGGGGTGCCGGGCGGTTCGCTGCTGCTGATTCCGCTGGCGGCGGGGCTGTTCGGGATCGATGCGGATATCGCGATGCAGGTGGTGGCGGTCGGGTTCGTGGTGGGCGTGGTGCAGGACTCTGCGGAGACGGCGCTGAACTCTTCGACCGACATCCTGTTTACTGCGGCGGTGTGCCGGCGGATGGAGCAGCGGGAAGGGGCTGCGGGGGGCTGATTCGGACGCCGTTCCTTCGGAGGGATGTTGTTCCTTCGGTGGGGCGCTGTTCCTTCGGACGGACGCTGTTCCTTCGGAGGGACGCCGCGCCCCGGCGCCGGGGGGATCGCTTTTCGCGCGGCGGGACATCCTGTCCCGACGCGCGCGCAATACATCCATGTATTGCTTGGCGCGATCCCCCCGGCGCCGGGGCGCGGCTCACTCCATCTGTTGTTTTCTAGGCTTCGGTGGGGAAGCCGGGCGCCGGGTTGTTCTGGGCGGCGTTCGGGTCAGCCTTGCTGCTGGGCGATCCAGGTATCCACGCGCTGCTCCAGAAGATCCAGGGGCATGGCGCCGCCGCCGAGGATGAGGTCGTGGAAGCTGCGGATGTCGAAGGCTTCGCCCAGTTCGGCCTCGGCTTTGGCGCGCAGCTGCTGCATCCTGATCATGCCGACCTTATAGGCCGTGGCCTGGCCGGGCATGATCAGGTAGCGGCGGATCTCCGAGCGCATGGCGGCCTCGGGGATGGAGCTGTTGGCGGAGAAGTATTCGACGGCTTCTTCCTCCGTCCAGCCTTTGGCGTGCATGCCGGTGTCGACCACCAGGCGGATCGCGCGCCACATTTCGGACATCAGGCGGCCGTATTCGGAGTACGGATTCTCGTAGGTGCCGGGCATTTCCTTGGCCAGCCACTCCGAGTACAGGCCCCAGCCTTCGGTGTAGGCGGTGGTGAACTGCTGGGTGCGGAAGGTGGGGATGTCCTCCAGCTCCTGGGCGATGGAGATCTGCATGTGATGGCCGGGCAGGCCTTCGTGGTAGGCGATCACCTCCAGCTCGGTCTTCGGCATGGCGTTCATGTCCGACAGGTGGGCGTAGTAGATGCCCGGGCGTGAGCCGTCGGGGGTGGCGGGGTAGTAGTGCTGGGCGGCGCCGGGCTGTTCGCGGAAGGCCTCAACCCGGCGCACTTCAAGATCCGCCTTCGGCAGGCGGCCGAAGTATTCGGGCAGGACTTTTTCGATGTTGTCGATCGCGGCGGTGGCGTCGTCGATGTAGGCCTGGCGGCCTGCGTCGGTGTCGGGGTAGCGGAACTGCGGGTCGGTGTTGATGAATTCGAAGAACGCCTGCAGGTCGCCTTCAAAGCCCACCTGCTCCATCACCGCCTCCATCTCGCCGCGCAGGCGCGCGACCTCGTCCAGGCCGAGCTGGTGGATTTCATCCGCGGTCAAGTCGGTGGTGGTGTTTTCGCGCAGCTGCCAGGCGTAGTAGGCGGCGCCGTCGGGGTGGGTGGTGCCCACGCCGGCCGGGTTTTCCAGCGCGTTGGGCAGCTCCTGCTGGCCGAAGGCGATGATGCGGTCGTAGACGGGCTGGATGTGGCCGAGCAGGGCGTCGCGCGCCTGCTGCTTAAGGGCATCGGCGCGCTCGGCGGTGATTTCGCCGGTCTCCACCAGCGCGTCGGCCTTGGCCTGCAGGTCGGCCCACAGCGGGCTGTCGGCGCCCTCGCCGAACGGGGCGCCGGTGATGATGTTGCGCGACTGTTCGATCACGCCCTCCCAGGCGAAGCGCGGCGGGCGGATGCCCTGTTCGGCCGAGGCGCGTGCGTGCCCCAGCTGCTGGTCGAGCAGGGTCTCGGCCGCCTGCAGCCGCGACAGATAGGCCAGGTAGTCCTGCTCGGTATCGACCTTGTGGAAGTTGATCAGGAACATCGGCAGCACGCTGTTCATGCCGTTCATCTGGTCGAACGCATAGGCGTGGTGGCGGAACTCCCACTGCCCGCGCGCGCTTTCGTACTGGCGCTTCCAGATCTGCCAGGACAGCTGGGCGTCGGCGTCCAGGCTGTCGTAGTCGAAGCCGGACTCCATCTCCGCCACCGAGGCGGCCATCCAGTCCAGGCGCTCCCGGATGCCCGCTTCCGAGGCGTCGTCGAGCTGGTCGTAGAGTTCCTTGCTGCCCTGGAAGGTCAGGGTGGTGGGGCTGAACTGCAGGAAGGCCTGGTACTGCTCGTCGAACCACGCGTTCAGGCGCGCGGACTCGGCCTCGGCCTGCTGGGTGGTAACGGCGGCCGGCTCGCCGGCGGGCTGCGGGGAGCAGGCGGCCAGGGCCAGGGCGATCGCGAGGGTGCTGCAGGCAAGGATGGGGCGCACGGGGGCGGCTCCTTGGAAAAGGGGCGTCCATTGTGCCGCCGGCGTTTGCCCGCCGCCCACTGCGAATTGTCACGGTCGGATGTCCGGGCGCTGAACGGCGCCGTGGCCCGGCCCGCCCGCGTCGGCGCGGTAACATGGCCGCTTGTCCATCCTGACCCGCAAGCCATGGCAGAAAATCCCGACGACGCGAACGGCGTCTCCCGCCACCAGGCCGAAGAGGCCGTGCGCACGCTGCTGCGCTGGGCCGGCGACGATCCGTCGCGCGAAGGCCTGCTGGATACGCCCAAGCGGGTAGCCAAGGCCTATCGCGAATGGTTCAGCGGCTACGCGCTGGATCCGGACGAGTACCTGGCGCGCACCTTCGAGGAAGTCGGCGGCTACGAGGAAATGATCGTGCTGCGCGACATCGAGTACGAGAGCCACTGCGAGCACCACATGGCGCCGATCATCGGCAAGGTGCACGTGGGCTACCTGCCGGCCGGCCGGGTGGTGGGCATCAGCAAGCTGGCGCGGGTGGTGGAGGCCTACGCCAAGCGCCTGCAGGTGCAGGAAAAGATGACCGCGCAGATCGCCGACTGTATCCAGCGCGCGCTGCAGCCGATGGGCGTGGGCGTGGTGGTGGAGGGCGTGCACGAGTGCATGACCACCCGCGGCGTGCACAAGCGCGGGGTGAGCATGGTGACCTCGACCATGCTCGGCGCGTTCCGCGACGATGCGCGCACCCGCGCCGAATTCCTGCGTTTCATCCAGGTCGGCGCCCGCGGCCCGTAACCGCCGGGGCCGCGTTTAACGGCTTTGTCACGTCCGCCGCGCAACCATGCGGCGATGGCGTCCGTGTCTCCCCTCGCGCCCGAACCCGTCCCGGCTTCCGGCCAGGATCTGCCCGAGCGCTTTGCCCGCACGCGTGCGCGCACCGTCGCCCTGGCCGCGCCGCTGTCGGCCGAGGACGCGATGGTGCAGAGCATGCCCGACGCCAGCCCGGCCAAGTGGCACCTGGCGCACACCACCTGGTTCTTCGAACGCTTCATCCTCGCCGGCGACGACGGCTACCGGCCGGTGAACCCGGACTGGGACTTCCTGTTCAACAGCTACTACCAGAGCGTCGGGCCGATGCACGCGCGGCCGCGCCGGGGCATGCTCACCCGGCCGTCGCTGCAGCAGGTGCTCGATTACCGCGCGCAGGTGGACGAGCGCATCGCCGCGCGTGCCACGGCCGGGGACCTGGATACACAGGCGCTGCAGCGCCTGCTGCTGGGCATCCACCACGAGCAGCAGCACCAGGAGCTGCTGCTGACCGACATCAAGCATGCGTTCTGGAGCAATCCGCTGCATCCGGCGTATTGCGACGGGCCGCCGCCGGCCGACGGCGCCGGGCTGCCGCTGCGGTGGGTGCAGGTGCCGGCGCAGACGGCGCACATCGGCGCCGCGCGCTGGCCGGATGACTCGGACGATTTCGCCTACGACAACGAGTCGCCGCGGCACCCGGTGCTGCTGCAGCCGTTCGCGCTGGCCAACCGGCCGGTCACCCACGGCGAGTTCCGCGCGTTCATCGCCGACGGCGGCTATCGCGATGCCGGGCTGTGGCTGAGCGACGGTTGGACGCAGATCCAGTCCGAAGGCTGGAGCCGGCCGCTGTACTGGCACGAGGACCTGGAGCAGGTGTTCACCCTGCACGGCTGGCAGCCTGCCAATCCGGATGCGCCCGCCTGCCACCTGAGCTATTTCGAAGCCGACGCGTTCGCGCGCTGGGCGGGCGCGCGGCTGCCGACCGAGGCCGAATGGGAGCACGTGGCCGCGCAGGCCGATCCGGGCGACGCCGGCGAGCCCACGCTGCACCCGTGGGCGCCCGGCGCGGCGGGCATCGGCGGCTTCGCCCAGCTGTTCGGCGGGGTCTGGGAGTGGACGTCCAGCGCCTATACCGCCTACCCGGGCTATCGCCCGTGGGCGGGCTCGATCGGCGAGTACAACGGCAAGTTCATGTGCGCGCAGTGGGTGCTGCGCGGCGGCAGCTGCGCCACCGCGCCGGGCCACGCGCGGGCCAGCTACCGCAACTTCTTCCCCTCGCCGGCGCGCTGGCAGTTCACCGGCCTGCGGCTGGCAAGGGATGCCGGATGAGCCTGTCCGCGCCCGCCACGCCGGACGCCGACCTGGTGGATCTGCAGCCCGGCCCGGAGCGGATCACCGCCGACGTGGTCGCCGGCCTGTCGGCCAGCCCGCGGCGGCTGCCGTCCAAGTATTTCTACGATGCGCGCGGCTCGGAGCTGTTCGAACAGATCACCCGGCAGCCGGAGTACTACCCGACCCGGGTGGAGATCGCGCTGCTGGAAGCGCGCATGGCCGACATCGCCGCCGCGCTGGGCCCGCGCCTGCACGTGGTGGAGTACGGCAGCGGCAGCGGGCGCAAGACCGAGGATCTGCTGGCCGGCATCGACGATCCGGTGGCCTACACCCCGATCGAGATCTCGCGCGCGGCGCTGCTGCACAGCGTGGCGCGGCTGGAAGGGCGCTTCCCCGGCATCGAGATGCTGCCGGTGTGCGCCGACTTCACCCGCCCGGTGGCGCTGCCCCGGCCCGCGCGCAGTGCGCGGGCGCGGCTGGCGTTCTTCCCGGGCTCCACACTGGGAAACTTCGAACGCGGCGAGGCGGTGCGGCTGCTGGCCGCCATGCGCGATACCGTGGGCGAGGACGGCCTGGCGCTGGTGGGCATCGATCTGGACAAGGATCCGGCGCTGATCGAGGCCGCCTACAACGACGCCGCCGGGGTCACCGCGGAGTTCACCCTCAACCTGCTGGCGCGGCTGAACCGCGAGATCGGCAGTGATTTCGACCTGGGCCAGTTCCGCCACCGCGCCACCTACTCGCGCGAGCGGCGGCGCATCGAGACCTTCCTGGTCAGCCAGCGCGACCAGGACGTGCACGTGGACGGCCGCGGCTTCCACTTCGCCGCCGGCGAGGCGATGCAGGTGGAGACCAGCCACAAGTACACCGACGCCGATTTCGCCGCCATGGCCGCCGAGGCCGGCTGGCAGGTGGCCGAAGCCTGGAACGACCCCGACGACTGGTTCGGCCTGCGCCTGCTGCGCCGGGCATGACCGGCGCTACGCGTCCGTGCCTGCAACGCCCGCACGGCGCGCTCCTACAATGGAGGCTCCCCATCATGTTCATGGCCATGAAACGTCTTGCCTGCCTGACCCTGCTGCTTGCCCCCGCCTTCGCTGCCCAGGCCGATCCGGCGTTCCAGCGCTGCCTGGCCAACCTCAAGCCCACGGCCGCGCAGCAGGGCGTGAGCGCGGCGACGTTCGAGCGTTACACCGCCGATCTTGAGCCCGACCGCTCGGTGCTGGAGCTGCTCAATTTCCAGCCCGAGTTCAGCACCGACATCTGGGATTACCTGGCCGGGCTGGTCGACGAGCAGCGGGTGGAAGACGGCAAGGCGATGCTGGCTGAGCACGCCGACCTGCTGGCGCGCGTATCCGCCGAGTACGGCGTGGATCCGGCCACCGTGGTCGCCATCTGGGGCGTGGAAAGCGACTACGGCCGCATCTTCGGCAAGCGCCCGATCCTGACCTCGCTGTCCACGCTCTCGTGCGAGGGCCGGCGGCAGTCGTTCTTCCGCGGCGAGTTCATCGCCACGCTCAAGCTGCTGCAGTCCGGCGACATCCGCGCCGAGGGGCTCACCGGCTCCTGGGCGGGCGCCTTCGGCCACACCCAGTTCATTCCCAGCACCTATGCGCGCATCGCGGTCGACTTCGACGGCGACGGCCGCCGCGACCTGGTCGGCAGCATCCCCGACGCGCTGGCCTCCACCGCCAACTACATGAAGCGCTCCAACTGGCAGACCGGGCGGCCGTGGGGCTACGAGGTGAAGCTGCCGGCCGGCTTCAACGCCGGGCTGGCCGGGCGTACCAACAGGCGCACGCTGTCGGAGTGGATGAAGCACGGCGTGGAGCGCATCGACGGCGCGCCGATCGACCTGCCCGGCAACACCCGTTCGGCGGTGCTGCTGCCGACCGGGCGCCAGGGGCCGGCGTTCCTGGTGTTCCGCAACTTCGACGCGATCTATTCGTACAACGCCGCCGAAAGCTACGCCCTGGCCATCGCCCTGCTGTCCGACCGCCTGCGCGGCGGGAGCGGGCTTGTGGCGTCCTGGCCCACCGACGACCCGGGGCTTTCCCGCGTCCAGCGCCGCGAGCTGCAGACGCTGTTGCTGGAACATGGGCATGAAATCGGCGAAGTTGACGGCCTGATCGGCACCAATACCCGCCGCGCCATCCGCGCCGAGCAGCAGCGCCTGGGCATCACCCCCGCCGACGGCCGCGCAGGCCAGAAGATCCTGCGCGCGCTGCAAGACCAGCCCCGCGCAGCCGTGCCCTGACCGCCCCGTGCAGGCGGCGCCTGGCGGTTACTCGGGCTTTACGAAGCGCAGGGTCATGCGGTCGCTTTCGCCGATCCCGGCGTATTTGGCGGCGTCCGCTTCGTCGTGGTTGTTGCTGGGCGGCAGCGTCCACACGCCGTTGGGGTGGTCTTTGGTGTCGGCCGGGTTGGCGTTGATCTCGCTGCTGGCGTCGAGCTGGAAGCCGGCGCCTTCGGCCAGCGCGATCATGCGATCCTGGCCGACGTAGCCGCTGTCGTCGTAGTCGGCCATGCCGTCGGCGGCGCGGTGGTCGATCACGCCGAGCACGCCGCCAGGTTTCAGCACCTCGAAGAAGCCCTGGAACATGCCCTCGGCCTGGCCGCTGCCCAGCCAGTTGTGGACGTTGCGGAAGGTCACCACCAGGTCGGCGCTGCCGGGCTCGCCGAAGCCGGGCGCGGCGGGGTCGTAGCGGACGACTTCGGCGCGGTCGAACGTTGCCGGCGCGCCGGCGAACTTCGCCTGCAGCGAGTCCAGGCTGCGCTGGGAGTAGCCGCGGCGATCCTCGGGCAGCGTCTCCGGGTCGACCACGGCGGCAACGTACTGCCCGTTGTCGCGCACGTACGGCGCCAGGATCTCGGCGTACCAGCCGCCGCCCGGAGTGATCTCGACTACGGTGTGGCCGGGCTGCAGGCCGAAGAACTCCAGCGTTTCAGCGGGGTTGCGGTAGCGGTCGCGCTCGACGAACTCCGGCGTGCGCCAGTCGCCGCCGATCACCGCATCCAGTGAAGTGGCCTCCGCCTGCGCGGCGGCCTCGGCCGGGGCCGGCGTGATCGTATCCGCGGCCGGCTCGGCGCTGGCCGGGGCGTCGCCATCGGACGGCGCGCAGGCGGCCAGGGCCAGGGCAAGGGGAAGCAGGGCGACGGACAGGGCGGGCTTCATCGGCGGTTCTCCGTAAGCGGGGAAAACAGCCTAACGCAAAAAGTCGCCCGCCCCGGTACGGTGCCTGCAGGAGCGCGCATGGCGCGCTCCTGTCAGTGGGCGGCGTGGCGGATCAGCTGCCCAGTCTGCCCAGGGCCTCGTTGAGGGTCGCGCTCGGGCGCATCGCTGCGCTGGTCTTGCCCAGGCTGGGGCGGTAGTAGCCGCCGATGTCGGCCTGCTCGCCCTGCACCTCGATCAGCTCGGCGACGATCGTCTCCTCGTCGCGCGCCAGCGCCGCCGCCAGCGGCGAGAACACGGCCTTCAGCGCCGGATCCCCCTCCTGCTCGGCCAGCGCCTGCGCCCAGTACAGCGCCAGGTAGAAATGGCTGCCGCGGTTGTCGATCCCGCCCAGCTTGCGCGAGGGCGACTTGTTGTTGTCCAGGAACCTGCCGGTGGCCGCATCAAGCGCCTTGGCCAGCACCCGCGCCTGCGGGTTGTTGTAGCGCTGGCCCAGGTGCTCCAGCGACGCCGCCAGGGCCAGGAACTCGCCCAGCGAATCCCAGCGCAGGTAGTTCTCCGAAGTGAACTGCTGCACGTGCTTGGGCGCCGAGCCGCCGGCGCCGGTCTCGAACAGCCCGCCGCCGGCCATCAGCGGCACGATCGACAGCATCTTGGCGCTGGTGCCCAGCTCCAGGATCGGGAACAGGTCGGTGAGGTAGTCGCGCAGCACGTTGCCGGTCACCGAGATGGTGTCCTCGCCCCTGCGGATGCGCGCCAGCGAGTGCCTGGTCGCCTCCACCGGCGCCAGCACCTGGATGTCCAGGCCGGCCAGGTCGTGCTCCTTCAGGTAGGTCTCGACCTTGGCGATGATCTGCGCGTCGTGCGCGCGCTGCGGATCCAGCCAGAACACCGCCGGGGTCTCGCTCAGCCGCGCCCGCTCCACCGCCAGCCGCACCCAGTCGCGGATCGGCGCGTCCTTGGTCTGGCACATGCGCCAGATGTCGCCGGTCTCCACCTCGTGCTCGAACACCAGATTGCCGTCCTGGTCGGTCACCCGGATGGTGCCTTCGCCCGGCGCCTGGAAGGTCTTGTCGTGGCTGCCGTACTCCTCGGCCTTCTGCGCCATCAGGCCCACGTTGGGCACGCTGCCCATGGTGGCCGGATCCAGCGCGCCGTTGGCCTTGCAGTCCTCGATCACCGCCTGGTACACGCCGGCGTAGCAGCGGTCGGGGATCACCGCCTTGGCGTCCTGCAGCTCGCCGGCCGCGTTCCACATGCGGCCGGAGTCGCGGATCATCGCCGGCATCGACGCGTCCACGATGATGTCGCTGGGCACGTGCAGGTTGGTGATGCCCTTGTCCGAGTTCACCATTGCCACGCCCGGGCGTTCGCCGTAGAGGGCGTCGATGTCGGCGGTGATGGCCTCGGGCAGCTCGTCCAGGCGCGCGTACAGGTCGCCGATGCCGTTGTTGCGGTCAAAGCCCGCCGCCTTCAGCGCCTCGGCGTGCTTCTCCAGCACGGGTCGATAGAACTCATCCACCGCCACGCCAAACATGATCGGGTCGGAGACCTTCATCATGGTCGCCTTCAGGTGCAGCGAGAACAGCACGCCCTGCGCCCTGGCGTCCTCGATCTGTTCGGCCATGAACGCCGCCAGCGCCGCGCGCGACATGCGCGCCGCGTCCACCACTTCGCCTTCCTGCACCTTCACCGGCCCGCGCAGCGCGTGCGCCTGGCCGTCCCTGCCGACGAACTCGATGTTCAGCTCGCCCGCCTTGCCCATCGTGGCCGAGCGCTCGGAGGAGTAGAAATCGCCGTCCGCCATGTGCGCCACGTGCGATTTGGAATCCGCGCTCCACTTGCCCATGCGGTGCGGGTGCTTGCGCGCGTAGTCCTTCACCGATTTGGGCGCCCGGCGATCCGAGTTGCCCTCGCGCAGCACCGGGTTCACCGCGCTGCCCTTGACCTTGTCGTAGCGGGCGCGGATCTCGCGCTCGGCGTCGTCCTGCGGGTCTTCCGGGTAGTCGGGCAGGTTGAAGCCCTTGTCCTGCAGCTCGCGGATCGCCGCGCGCAGCTGCGGCTCCGAAGCGCTGATGTTGGGCAGCTTGATGATGTTGGCCTCGGGCGTCTTGGCCAGCTCGCCCAGCTCGGCCAGGTGGTCGCCGATCTGCTGCTCGTGGGTCAGCCGCTCCGGGAACTGCGCCAGGATCCGCCCCGACAGCGAGATGTCCCGCGTTTCCACCGTCACGCCCGCGGTGCGGACGAAGGACTGCACGATCGGCAGCAGCGACTGCGTGGCCAGGAACGGGGCTTCGTCGGTCAGGGTGTAGATGATCTTGGGGGCGTTGGACATGGGCTGGGATTCCTCGGTCAAGCGGAAGGGCGCGCCGCGGCAGGGGGCCGGGCCGGCGCACGGGAACCGCCCCGGCGGGGGCGGCGCTCATCCCGCCCATTGTCGCGGTTCGGGCGTGACCGGGCAAAGAAACACAGCCTTCCATGCTGAAATACCGCCGCCGCCCCCCAACCCGCCCGGTGCCCCATGCGCGAAGTCGGCCTCACCATCCTCATGCTCACCCTGAGCAACGTATTCATGACCTTCGCCTGGTACGCCCACCTCAAGGAGCTCAGCGCCAAGCCGTGGATCGTCGCCGCCCTGGCCAGCTGGGGCGTGGCCCTGCTCGAATACCTGTTCCAGGTGCCCGCCAACCGCATCGGCTACACCGTGATGTCGCTGGGCCAGCTCAAGATCCTGCAGGAAGTGATCACCCTGGGCGTGTTCGTCCCCTTCGCCTTCTTCTACATGAAGGAGCCGCTGAAGCTGGACTACCTGTGGGCGGGGCTGTGCATCATGGGGGCGGTGTTTTTCATGTTCCGGGGTGGGTTGGGTACCAACTAGCCGCCGGAAAGGAGGAAGCGTCCCGCGCCGCGCCGGGCGACACCGTCGCGCTGGAGATCGCCTCCGGCCTTAATCCGCGGAACCGGCGCCGCAGCAGTTGCGGGTGAGGAACTCGATGAGCCCGTTCATCGCCGCGTAGTCGGCGCGGTAGCAGATGTGCCGGCCGTGCGCCTCGCCTTCGATCAGCCCGGCCGCGCCGAGCTCCTTGAGGTGGAACGACAGCGTCGCCCCTGGCAGCGACAGCGCCTCGGCGATCACCCCCGGCCGGCGCCCCTCCGGGCCGGCCTCCACCAGCAGGCGGAAGACGGACAGCCGCGTGGGGTGCCCCAGCGCGGCGAGCGCGTTGCTTGCATCAGACAGTTCCATATTTCTAGAATAGTCGAATTAAAATTGCCAAGGCAACCGATGAGCGCCCTCGAAGACCTGCCCAACGTGACCCACGCCGCCCTGGAAACGCCGGACCTGGACAGCCTCGGCGTGCCCGGCTCCGCGCACCCGCCGCGGATCCTGGTCCTCTATGGATCGCTACGGCCGGAGTCCTACAGCCGCAAGCTCGCGCTGGAGGCCGGGCGTCTGCTGCGCCACTTCGGCGCCGAGACCCGGGTGTTCGATCCGCACGGCCTGCCGGTGCAGGGAAGCTGCGGTGCGGACCACCCGAAGGTCCGGGAGCTGCGCGCGCTGTCGCAGTGGTCGGAAGGCCAGGTGTGGGTCAGCCCGGAGCGCCACGGCACCCTCACCGCCGTGTTCAAGAACCAGATCGACTGGCTGCCGCTGGAAGAGGGCGGCGTGCGGCCCACCCAGGGGCGCACCCTGGCGGTGATGCAGGTCAGCGGCGGCTCGCAGTCGTTCAACGCCGTCAACGCCCTGCGCGTGCTCGGCCGCTGGATGCGCATGGTGACCATCCCCAACCAGTCCTCCGTGCCCAGGGCCTGGCAGGAGTTCGACCAGCAGGGGCGCATGAAGCCCTCCGCCCTCTACGACCGCGTGGTGGACGTGACGGAGGAGCTGGTGAAGTTCACTCTGCTGGTGCGCGACCGCAGCGACTACCTGACCAGCCGCTACAGCGAACGCAAGGGCGACCTGGCCGCGCGCGCCCCGGCGCAGGATGCAGAATGGCCCGGGCAACCGCATCGGAGCACGCCCGCATGACACAAGCCGATCCCGACCGCCCCATCCAGTGGTTCTTCGACTTCATCTCCCCGTTCGCCTACCTGCAGTGGCAGGAGCTGAAGAACCTCGACGCGCTGCGCATCCGGTACCGCCCGATCCTGTTCGCCGGGCTGCTGTCCCGCCACGGGCACAAGGGGCCGGCCGAGATCCCGGCCAAGCGCCTGTTCACCTACCGCCACGCCCAGTGGCGCGCGGACCGGGCCGGCATCCCCATGCGCTTCCCGCCGGCGCACCCGTTCAACCCGCTGGCGGCGCTGCGCCTGTGCCTGGCGGCGGGCGCCACGGCGGCCGCGGTCGATGCGGTCTTCAACCACATCTGGCGCGAAGGCAGCGCCGCTGAAACCGCCGCCGACCTGGCGCCGGTTGCGGAGCAGCTTGGAATCGCCGACGTGGACGAAGCGCTGCGCCGGCCGGAGGTCAAGGACCGTCTGCGCGGCAACTTCGACGCCGCCGTGCAGGCCGGCGTCTTCGGGGTGCCGACCCTGCTCGCCGACGGCCAGCTCTTCTGGGGCGAGGACGCCACCGGCATGTTCCAGGCCTGGATGGCCGACCCCGCCCTGTTTGAATCCCCCGCCATGCGGCGGCTGGAAACGCTGCCGGTGGCCACGGCCAGGCGCGAGGCCGGCGGGGAATGAGGCGGGCATGAAGCTCCTCGTGCTCGGCGCCACCGGCCTCGTCGGCAGCCACGTGCTCGACCTGGCAATTGCCGACGGGCGCATCCACGAAGTCATCGCCCCGGTTCGCCGCCCGCTTCCGGAGCGGCCGGGCCTGCTCGCGCCGCGGGTCGACTTCGACCGCCTGCCCGAAGACGCCACCTGGTGGCGCGTCGACGCCGTCATCTGCGCGCTCGGCACCACCATGTGCCTTGGGGCCGGTGTTGCCGCGGGAATGACGAGCAAAGGCGAGTTGATCAGACGTTCCATAGGGGTCGTTGCCCGCCTGCCTGGAGACCCTTCGAGCACTGTTGTTCTGTTGACAACGCCAGCGGGTGTTGTATAGTTTACAACATGAAAAGGAAATCCCGGCTTGTCATCAAGGAACGAGTAAAGCTGGACGACGACGCGTTTGCCGACCTGATGATCTGGGACGTCCCGGCCCCTGTGCGCGGCAGTGCACATGGCTACAAGTACGGGCTGGCTTACGTGGTAGGCCTACACCTTCACCACGCTGGATCAACTGATCGAAGATTTCTGGGCGGATGTAGCCCAGCTGTGAGGGCATCATGAACGAAGACATCCTGACCATCGGCGTGGCCAGCGTGGCCGAAGTGAAGGCCCGCACGAAAGCTGCTGGGCGCGGCAAGCGCGATGCCATGCCGCGCTATACCTTCACCAGCGGCGAAGACCTGCTGCGTACCCTCAATCCCAACCGCTGGGGATTGTTGGCGGCACTGGCGGGCGCGGGTCCGCTGGGCGTGCGTGAGCTGGCGCGTCGGGTCGATCGCGACGTGAAGGGCGTGCACACCGATGCCGCGGCGCTGGTGGACTGTGGCCTGCTGGAAAGGACCGAGGCCGGCGCGCTGCTGTTTCCCTACCAGGGTGTGCATGTGGAATTCGAAGCCCGCGCACGGGCGGCCTGACGGTGGCGCGGGTGCTGGTTGCAACAGGCCCACGGCGGCCGAACGCCATGGAGGAGTGACCGGGGCGATGGCCGGACGTTCGAAACAGGGCAGGCGGTGGCGGCGGCGCGGGATCGCGCTGTGCCTGCTGCTGCTGCCGATGCAGGCGCTGCCGGCGCAGGAGCCTGCGCTCGAACCTGCCCTCGGACCTGCCCCCGGGCACGCTCCGGAAGCGGTGGCGCTGAGCTTCGGGCAGGCCCGCGAGCGGCTCGGGCAGGTGTCCGATGCGCTGGCCGCCTCCGATGCCGGGGTGCGCGGCAGCCGCGAACTGTCGGCGGCGGCGCGGCGGCTGCGGGTGCCGGAGGTGTCGCTGGAGGCGCGCTACCTGGAGTTCCAGAAGACGCTCGACCTGCCGCTCGGCTCGCTTGCGCCGGTGGCCGAGGCGTTCGGCATCGAGAGCCCGCTGCGATTCCGCGAGCGCGACCGGCGCATGCGCCCGGTGCTGACCGCGGTGCTGCCGCTGTACACCGGCGGGCAGATCCCGGCCGCGCAGGCGGCGGCGGACGCTGCGGTGCGCCAGGCCGAGGCCGAGCGCACCGACCAGGCGCAGACGCTGACTTCCGAGCTGGTGCAGGCCTATTTCGGCCAGATCCTGGCCGCGCGGGTGCTGGAGGTGCGGCGCGAGGTGCGCGACGGCATGGCCCGGCACCTGGCCCATGCGCAGCGGCTGGAGGAAGAGGGCTTCGCCACCCGCGCCCAGCGCCTGCAGGCCACGGTGGCGCGCGATGCAGCCGAGCGCGAACATGCGAAGGCGGTCAACGACCACGCCGCGGCCGCCGAGGCGCTGGCGCTGATGCTGCGCAGCGGCGGGCCGGTGGCGCCGTCCACGCCGCTGTTCGTGGTGAGCGCGCCGCCCGAGCCGCTGGAGGCGTTCACCCGCACCGCGCTCGAACGCCACCCGCAGATCGCGCGCATGCGCGCGCTGGGCGACCAGGCGGCCGAGGGCGTGCGCGTGCAGCAGGCCGCGCTCAAGCCGCAGGTGTTCCTGTTCGGCCAGTACGACCTGTACCGCGATGACGCGCTGATCACCGACACCGACTGGGCGGTGGGCGTGGGCCTGCGCTACAGCCTGTTCTCCGGCCAGGCCCGCCCGCGCCGGGTGTCGGCCGCGCGCGCGCAGCACGAGCAGGCGCTGGCGGGGCTGCGCGAGGCGGAGAACCGGGTCTCGATCGGCGTGGCCCAGGCCTGGAGCGCGATGGACAGCGCGCGCCGGCAGTTCCTGCAGCTCGATACCAACATCGAGCACGCGCGCGAGAACCTGCGCCTGCAGGAGCTGTCCTTCCGCGAGGGGCAGTCCACTTCGCTGGACGTGATCGACGCGCGCCTGGGCCTGGGCGCGACGCTGGTGGAACACGCCCAGGCCGCCTACGAATACGACCTCGCGCTGGCCCGGCTGCTGGAGATGAGCGGCCAGTCGGCGCGTTTCGGCGATTACATCCGCATCGCGGACCGACAGGTACTGCCACCATGAACGACACCGCGCCCGCCCCGACGCCCCTGCCCGAAGACGCGCCGCCGCCCTCGCGCCGCGGCCTGCGCGCGGCCCTGCTGGCGATCGTCGCGGTGGTGGTGCTGGGCGGGCTGTGGCTGGCGTTCCGCAGCCCGGCCGACCTGGTGCAGGGCACGGTGGACGCCGACAGCGTGGACGTGGCCGCCAAGGTCACCGCCCGGGTGGCGGCATTGCACGTGGCCGAGGGCGCGCGGGTGGAGCCGGGCGAGCTGCTGTTCGAACTCGACAGCCCGGAGGTGGAGGCCAAGCGCCGGCAGGCGCGGGCGGTGGCTGATGCGGCCCGGGCGCAGGCGGACAAGGCCGAGGCCGGCGCGCGCGAGGAGGACATCCGTGCCGCGGAGGCCAACTGGCGGCGGGCCCGGGCCGGCAGCGAGCTGGCGGCGTCCACCTTCCAGCGCCTGGACCGTCTGTACGCCGAGGGCGTGGTGACCCGGCAGCAGCGCGACGAGGCGCGGGCGAAGTCGATCGACGCCGGCGAGCAGGCCCGCGCCGCGCGCGCGGTGTACGAACAGGCGCTGGCGGGGGCCAGGGAAGAGGATCGCGAAGCGGCGCAGGCGCAGCTGCGCCAGGCCGAGGCCGCGGTGGCCGAGGTGGAGGCGGCCGAGGCGGAAGTGCGCGGGCACGCGCCGGTGGCCGGCGAGGTGTCGCGGCGGCTGGTGCGGGTGGGCGAGCTGGTGCCGGCCGGCTACCCGGTCTACACCCTGGTGGACATCGACCACCCGTGGGTGGCCTTCCACCTGCGCGAGGACCAGTTCGCCGGGCTGGAGCCCGGCCACAGGCTGCGCGGCGACATCCCGGCGCTGGCGCTGGAGGGGGTGGAGTTCGAGGTCGGCTTCATCAGCCCGGCCGGTGATTTCGCCACCTGGCGCGCCACCCGGCAGTCGGCGGGCTACGACGTCAGGAGCTTCGAGGTGCACGCGCGCCCGGTGGCAGCGGTGGAAGGCCTGCGGCCGGGGATGAGCGTGCTGTTCGCATGGCCGCAGCGCTGACGCCGCCGGGCGCGCGCGAAGCCTTCGTCCGTTCGGCGCTGCGCGAGTGCGCGCGGCTGCGCGCCGACCCCTGGGACCTGGCCCTGGCCACCTGGATCCCGCTGCTGGCGCTGGCGCTGCTGGCCTGGGCGTTCTTCGCCGGGGTGCCGCGCGAGCTGCCGGTGGCGGTGGTCGACCATGACCACAGCGGCACCAGCCGCAGCCTGGTGCGCATGCTCGACGCCTCGCCCGGGCTGCGCGTGGCCGAACGGCCGACCGATCTGGAGCGGGCGTGGTCGGGCGTGCGTGCCGGGCGCACGTTCGCGGTGGTGTACGTGCCCGAAGGCGCGGAGCGCGCAGTCCGCCGTGGGGAAGAGGCCACCGTGCCCGCCTGGTACAACGCCAGCCACCAGACCGCCGGCCAGGCCGCGCTGCGGGCGATCGGCGACGTGGTGCAGGCGGCCGGCGCGCAGGCGGCGGTGGCCGACCAGGCGCGGCTGCAGGGGCCGGGCGCGGTGCGCGCGCCGCCGCTGCGGGTGCAGGCCTCGGTGCTGGGCAACGCGGCCCGCAGCTACGAACACTTCCTGCTTGGCCTGCTGTTCCCGGCGGTGCTGCACCTGGCCGCCTGCCTGGCCATGGTGGTCGCGCTCGGGCGCGAGCTACGCGACGGCAGCGCGGGCGCCTGGCTGGACGGCTGCGGCGGCCGCCTGCTGCCTGCGGTGGCGGGCAAGCTGGTGCCGTACCTGCTGCTGTTCACCGCCTGGGCCACGCTGGGGCTGGTGTGGCTGGCGGCGGTGCGCGGCGGCGGCGTGGCCGGCAGCGCCGTGCTGCTGCTGGCCGGGTATGCGGCCATGCTGCTGGCCTATGCCGGCGTGGCCCTGCTGCTGGTCGGCGCGCTGCGCAACCTGGGCACGGCGCTGTCGCTGACCGGGCTGTACGCGGGCACGTCGCTGGCGTTTTCCGGGGCCACGTTCCCGCTCCAGGGCGCGCCCGCCTTCGCCCGGGCCTGGGGCCACCTGCTGCCGTATACGTCCTACCTGAAGCTGCAGGCGCAGCAGCTGGAGCTGGGCGCGGCGTGGACGGTGTCGCTGCCGCTGCTGGGCGGGCTGTTGCTGTTCGCGGCGGTGACCGGGGGCGCTGGCCTGTTCCTGTACGGCCGCGCGGCCCGCGATCCGGCCGCCTGGGGGCAGCGATGAGACGGGCCGTTGATGCGTTCGGACAGACCCTGCGCGCGGTGTTCACCGACCGCTACGCGCTGGTGACGCTGATCGGCGCGGCGCTGCTGTATTCGGTGTTCTATCCGCTGGCCTACCGGCACCAGGTGGCCACCGGCTATCCGGTGGTGGCGGTGGACCTGGACCGCACCGCCGCCAGCCGCGCGCTGCTGCGCAAGGTGGACGCGGCGCCGGCGGTGCGGGTCGCCGGGCATGCGGATTCGATGGCGCAGGCGCGCGAATGGATCGTGCGCGGCGAGGCGGACGGGATCGTGGCGGTGCCGGCCGGGTTCGAACGCGAGATCGGGCGCGGCGGCCAGGGCGGGCTGGCGCTGCTGGGCAGCGGCGCCTTCCTCGGCCGCGCCGGCAGCGTGCTGGAAGGATTGGGCGAAGCGGCCACAGCCTTCGGCCGCGACGCGGCGCTGGAGCAGGCGCGCTTTGCCGGCGCGCCGGCCACCCCGCCGCTGCGGCTGGTGGCGCGGCCGCTGTTCAACACCCGCGAGGGCTACGGCAGCGCGGTGGTGCCGGGGGTGGCGCAGCTGATCGTGCAGCAGACCCTGCTGATCGGGATGCTGGTGATGGCCGGCACCCGCCGCGAACGCATGGGCCGGCTGGCGTTCTCGCGCCCGGGCCTGCTCGGGGTCGCCGCGGCGTTCGCGCTGATCGGCCTGGGCAGCATGCTGTACTACAACGGCTTCGTGATGTGGTTGCAGGACTACCCGCGCGGAGGCAATCCGCCCGGGGTGCTGCTGGGCGGGGCGCTGTTCGTGGCCGCGGTGGTGGCCTTCGCGCTGTTCGTGGGCAGCTTCTTCCGCACCCGCGAGCGGCCGTTCCAGCTGCTGATCGTGACCTCGCTGCCGCTGTTCTTCCTGTCCGGGCTGTCGTGGCCGCACGCGGCGATGCCGCAGCCGCTGGCGTGGCTGTCGAAGCTGGTGCCGTCCACGCCCGGCATCAACGCCATGGTCAAGCTCAACCAGATGGGCGCCAGCCTCGGCGAGGCGGCGCCGGAACTGTGCAACCTCGCGCTGCTGGCGGTGCTGTACGCCGCGCTGGCCGCCTGGCGCTACCGGCCGGCCGCGGGGCCCGGGCTGCCCGGCGCCCGCGCGGAAAGCCGGTGAACCGCCCGGTCAGGCGTCCCCGGAAGGCGCTTCGTCCGCTTCCGGCCGCGGGTGGTCGCGGTGGAACAGCTCCCACTCCTCGATCACGGTGCCGTCCGGCAGGTGGCACATGCCGCCCTGGTCGCCGGTGTCGCCGGTGACGATTTCCAGCGTGCCGCCCTGGCTGACGCAGTATTCCGACGCCGGGTTGGCCATCCGGGCGGGCGCGCCGGCCTCTTCGGTCGCTTCCGGAGCCGCCGCCGGTTCCGGCGCCGGCTCCGGCTTCGGCGCGGGTGTGCAGCCCGTGGCGAACAGGAGGGTGGCGAAGACTGCGGCGGTGATCCCTGCGTATCCGTTCAAGGCGCTGCTCCAGCTGGGACAAGTGGAAGGTGGCCCGGGGCGGCCGCCGGATGCCTGCCGTCAACCGCCGCGCGCGCTCCGGACGGCCGAGGATATCGCAGGCGCCCGGGACGGGGCGATGATGGCGAAGGACGGCGTGCGTCTCCGTGCGGTCAGTCCAGGTGCCGCAGCTTGTCCGGGTTCCTGACCACGTAGATGGCGGTGATCCTGCCATCCTCGATGTCCAGCGCGGTGGTCTGCAGAACGCCGTCCGCTTCGCGGGTGACGAAGCCGGGCAGGCCGTTGATGAATGCGGTGCGGACCAGGTGGGAGCCGTTCTTCGCGTAGTGGCCCGCCAACACGCCCAGCAGGCGCAGGACGCGCTCGTGGCCAAGCAGCGGCTTGATGGCCGCGGGCCGCTTGCCGCCGCCGTCGGTGTGGATCTCGACGTCCTCGGCCAGCATCGCGCCCAGCTGGCCAAGCGCGGCGGGGTCGCCGGTGTCCGCCCGGCTGCAGGCGGTGGTGGCCAGGGCGGTGGCGCCCAGGAACAGCGCTGCGAGCTGGATGTGTGGGGACATGGTTACTCCGTCGGGTCGGTATCGGTCTGGGGGAGCGCGCCGAAGCGGCGGCGCAGGGTGTCTGCGAGGCTGGCGCCGGTGAGCTCGCCCAGGTGGGTGTCCACCAGGCGGCCGTCGGTGTCGAAGTAGAGCGTGGTGGGCAGGGCGCGGGCGCCGGTTTCGGCCATGGTTCGCGAGTGCGGGTCGCGCAGGATGTCGCGCAGGTCCAGCCCCTCTTCGAGCAGGAACCGGCTGATCGTGTCCACGTCCTCGCCCTGGTTGACCAGCACGAAGGCGACGTCCGGGTAGGCGGCCTGCGCGCGCTGGAGCACGGGCATCTCGCGGCGGCAGGGCGGGCACCAGGTGGCCCACAGGTTCACGACCATCGGGCCGTCACTGTATTGGTCCAGGCCCACCGGGCTGCCGTCCAGCGTGGTCAGTGCGATGTCGGGCAGGGGCGGTGCGCTTTGCTGCATCCACCACAGCGCGCCCCCGGCGGCGGCCCAGGCCAGCAGGCCTGCGGCGATGCCGGCCAGTACCGGCCGGCGCAGGACGGTCGCTGCCCGGGTGCGCCAGAGCGCGAATGCGATGCCCGCGAGCACGCCGGCCCACCAGATGAAGCCGCCGTCGCCGATCTGGATGATCGCCATTGGCGCGGCGGCGTACTCGCGCCACCACAGCGCCACGTAGGCCGCGCGCGCGACCAGCAGGCCGACGAACAATGCATCCACGACCAGCGCGCCGGCCGGCTTGTACGGCGCGCCCGGCAGCCGTCGGGCCAGCCAGCGGGCCACGCCCCAGGCCACCAGCGCGGCAAGCACTACCAGCACCGCACGGATCGGAAATGGCCCAACGCTCATCATGCGGCGCTATTGGATCACACCCGGGCGCGCTTACTCCTCGCCGTTGCTGTCCTCTTCCTGGCCGGCCGCATCCGGCCCGGCATCCGGCGCTTCCGGAACCAGCCCCGCATCCGGCGGGGTCTCCACCGCCGGCCCGCCGATCCGTGAAATCCGCCAGACCGTGTTGGACAGGTCGTCGGCCACGATCAGCGCGCCGCGCGGATCCACGGTGACGCCCACCGGGCGGCCGCGGGTGGTGCCGTCATCGTCGCGGAAGCCGCCGGCGAACTCGATCGGGTCGCCGGACGGGCGGCCGTTGCTGAAGGGCACGAAGATGACGTTGTAGCCGACCGGGTCGGCGCGGTTCCAGCTGCCGTGCTGGCCGATGAACACGCCCTCGGCGAACTCCGGCCCCATCACCGCGCTGGAGAAGTCCAGTCCCAGCGCCGCCACGTGCGAGCCCAGGGCGTAATCCGGAGTGATCGATTGCGCCACCTTTTCCGGGTTTTCGGGACGCACGCGCACGTCCACGTTCCGGCCCCAGTAGGCCCAGGGCCAGCCGTAGAAGCCGCCTTCCTGCACCGTGGTGAGGTAGTCGGGAGTGAGGTCGGGGCCGAACTCGTCGCGCTCGTTCACCACCGCCCACAGCTGGCCGCTGCCGGGCTGGACGGCCAGCGCGGTGGGGTTGCGCAGGCCGGTGGCGTACTGGCGATGCAGGCCGGTCTGGGCATCGATCTCCCAGATCATCGCCCGATCCTGCTCGGCCAGCATGCCGCGCTCGGTGATGTTGCTGTTGGAGCCGATGCCCACGTACAGGAAGCGGCCGTCCGCGCTGGCGGTCATGGCCTTTGTCCAGTGGTGGTTGATCTCCGAGGGCAGCGGGGTGAGCTCTTCCGGCTCGCCGGCGGCCCGGGTCATGCCGGGCTGGTAGTCGAAGCGCACCACCGCGTCCTGGTTGGCCACGAACAGGTCGCTGCCGACCAGGGCCAGGCCGTAGGGCGCGTCCAGGTCTTCGGCGAACACGGTCTGCAGCTCGTAGTCGCCGTCGCCGTCGGCGTCGCGCAGCAGGGTCAGGCGGTCGCCGCTGGGCACCGAGGTGGTGCCCCGGGCCTTGATTACGTTGGCGATCACGTCCTTGGGCTTGAGCGCGGGCGCGTTGCCGCCGCGGCCCTCGGCCACCAGGATGTCGCCGTTGGGCAGAACCAGCATCTGCCGCGGGATGCCCAGGCCGGTGGCGATGGCGCGCACTTCGAAGCCTTCGGGCACCACCGGCAGCAGGTCGCCCCACTCGTCCGGTTCGGCGATGGTCATGTTGGGCAGCACGCCGCGGCGCGGCTCGGGCAGCTCCGGGTCGGAACCGAACTGGCGTTCGATCGGCTGCGGAGACGGGTTGCAGGCGGCCAGCGCGAGCGCCAGGCCGGCGGCCAGCGTGGCGGGCATCAGGTGGCGGCGGTTCATCGTGGCGCTCCCAGGCGGGGAGGGCAGAAGGCGATCCAGGTGGCGGCGATGATCAATGCGGTGGCGATCACCGAATACACCAGGCTGCCGGGCATGCTGGCCCAGGCGTCGCGGGCGTGGTGCAAGGCATTGAAGAAGCCGACGACCCAGGCCACGGCCAGCACCAGCAGGTAAAGCACGCCGCCGCGGGTGCGGCGCGCGGGCGCCAGGTTGAACAGCGCGAACACCAGGGCCACCCCGGCCAGCACCAGGCCGCCGGCGATCAGCCAGGAGGCGAAGTTCTGCCACTGGATCTGGTAGGTGCGGAAATAGGCGATGTCGCTCAGCAGCGCGCCGGCGAACAGCGGGATGACCCCTGCCAGGAACACCGCGTGGACTGGATGGATCGGATGGGACGGGCGAACCGGGCCGGCGTGGGCCGCGGGGACGTCCCGCCCCGCTTGGGCAGCCTGGGCCATGATGCTCCTCCTTGGGTGGAGCCGGGGGACTCGGCTCGACCCTGCCACGACCGGCCTGACGGCAGCGTGCACGCGGACATCGGGCGTAGGGGGCGCCAACGCGCGCCCGTAAACGCGCAACGCCCCGGCTTGCCGGGGCGTTGCGATGGAAGTACCGCCGGGCCGGGGCCCGCGGACGTGGCTACTGGATGGTGAACTCGCGGCTTTCGACCGCCTGGCCGTCGATGCTGATGTCCACGGTGTAGGTGCCCGTGGGCCAGGCGTCCGGGTTGCTGACGCGGAAGTTGGTCACGTCGTTGCCGCGGAAGGCGATCGATTCGGTGCGCTCGTCCACGAGCTGGCCGTCCTGGTACGTCCAGCGCACGCCCAGGGTGCCGGTGGTTTCGCCATCGGCGTCGTGGCTGGTGCTGACGGCGGCGAAAATGGTCTCGGTGTCGGCGCTGAAGGTGGTCAGTGGCTCGGTGACGGCGCGGTCGTCGCCGACCTCGGTGCCGAACTGCACGTCGGTTACGCGCACGGTGTCGATGGCGGTGCGGGGTGCGGATTCGGTCATTGCCGGCGGGGTTTCCAGCGCGCCGGTGGCGGCCGGTTCGGTGGCGGCCGGCTGTTCGTCACGGCCGCAGGCGGCCAGGGCGACGGTGCCGGCGAGCAGGGCGGTGATCAGGTAGCTGTTTTTCATGCGTGCGGTTCCTTCGGCTGTCATGGCTGGGGGCGCGGCTCAGGGGATCTTCAGGGTCTGGCCGGGGTGGATCAGATCCGGGTCGTCGAGCTGGTCGCGGTTGGCCTCGAAGATCTCCTGCCAGCGGTTGGCGTTGCCGTAGAGCTTCTTGGAGATGGCCGACAGGTTGTCCCCGCTCTCGACGGTGTAGGTTCTCGCGCCCCCGTCATCCACGCGCCTGGCGCTGGTGTCGGAGGATCCGCTGACCTTGCTGAAATCGGCCTTCGGCTCGGCATCGACCTTCCTGGCCGTGCTGTCCGAGCCACCGGTGACCTTGCTGAAGTCGGCCTTTTTCGGGGCGTCGTTGCCGCTGCCGCTGCTGCCGGGGTTGAGCGAGAGTTCGCTCGGATCTTTGGATGGAGGACTCATGCCTGGCTCCGTGGTTGTGGTACGGGCAGGTTGCAGAGTCTCACGAGGGTTGTTAAGCGAAGATCGCGGTGCCGTGAACCGGCCGTGCGGCGTTACTGGCGTTCATCGCGCAGCGCGGCCGGCGGCGGGTGGCCCGGCGTGGCCCGCCAGGGATTGATGTCCAGGCCGCCGCGGCGGGTGTAGCGCGCTTCCACCGACAGGCGTTGCGGCCGGCAGCGGGCCATCAGGTCGCAGAAGACCTGTTCCACGCACTGCTCGTGGAAGCCGGAGTGGTCGCGGAAGGAGACCAGGTAGCGCAGCAGCCCGGCGCGGTCGATGCGCGGGCCGCGGTAGTGGACGTGCAGGCTGGCCCAGTCCGGCTGGCCGGTGACCGGGCAGTTGGACTTGAGCAGGTTCGAGCGCAGGGTCTCTTCCACCGTTGCGTCGGGGTCGGCGTGCAGGAGCGTGGGGTCGGGTGGGCCGTAGCTGTCGATGGTGACGTCGAGGGCGTCGATGGATTCGGCGGTGCCGACATCCGTCTCCATGGGCGGAAGCCCGAAGGCCACTTCGACTGGCGCGCCGGCGGCGCGGGACAGGTCGGCGGCGATGCGTGCGCGCAGGTCTTCGGCGCTGTCGAAGCGGGCGGCGTTGAGCGAGTTGAGGTAGAGCTTGAGGGACTTGGATTCGACCAGGTTCGGCGAGCCTGCCGGCACCAGGAAAGTGGCCGTGGCAACGACGGGCTTGCCGCGCCCGTCCAGCCAGGCCAGCTCGTAGGCGTGCCAGCGGTCGTGGCCGGTGAAGGGCAGGCGCGTATCGACCAGCCCGATCGCCGCCCGGCCCTGCGCGCGCGGGATCGGGAACAGCAGGCCCGGGTCGTAGCGCGTGGGATAGGCGGTGGCGCGGCCCAGGCCGGAATCCTGCGGAGTGTTCATCCCGGCATTTTACGGCTGCCCCGCCGTAGGAGCGCGCCAAGCGCGCTCCTACGGGGTGTGGAGGTAGTCGAGGGAGAGTTGCAGCATGGCGCGCAGGCCGAGGTCGAGGGCGGATTCGTCGACGTCGAAGTGCGGGGAGTGGTTGCTCGGTGCTTCGGCCGGGTCTTCGCCCACCGGCGTGGCGCCGAGGAAGAAGAACACGCCCGGCACTTCGCGCGCATACATCGAGAAGTCCTCCGCGCCCATCACCAGCGGCATCTCGATCAGCTTGCCCTCCCCCGCCGCCGCGGCAAGGCTCGGCCGCATGCGTTCGGTCAGGGCCACGTTGTTGAAGGTGACCGGGTAGCCCTCGCGCACCGGGATGCGCGCTTCCACCGTGGCGCCGTTGGCCGCGGCCACGTGTTCGGCCACGTGCCCCAGGCGCGCCAGGATGTCGGTGCGCATGGCGTCGTCGAAGGTGCGGATGGTGCCGGTCAGCTCGACTTCGTCGGGGATGATGTTGTGGCGGATGCCGCCGTGGATGGTGCCGAAGGTGAGCACCGCCGGCTGGTGGCTGATGTCCATCTGGCGGCTGACGATGGCCTGTGCCTGGGTCACGATCTGGGCTGCGGCCACCACCGGATCCACCCCGCCCCAGGGCCGCGAGCCGTGGGTCTGGCGGCCGATCACGCGCATGTCGAAGGTGTCCGAGGCGGCCATGGTCGGGCCGGCACGCACCGCCAGCGTGTCGGCGTTGAGGGTGCTGAACACGTGCAGGCCGAACACCGCGTCGGGCCGGAAGCCTTCGAAGATGCCCTCTTCCAGCATCAGCTTCGCGCCGCCCTCCTCGCCCTCCGGCGCGCCCTCCTCGGCCGGCTGGAACACGAACAGCACCTCGCCCGGCAGCTCAGCGCGCATGTCGGCCAGGGCCTCGGCCACGCCCATCAGGATCGCGGTGTGGGCGTCGTGGCCGCAGGCGTGCATCACGCCGGTCTGCTGGCCGTTGAATTCGGTGGTGGCGGTGGAGGCGAACGGCAGGCCGGTCTGCTCGGTCACCGGCAGCGCGTCCATGTCCGCGCGCAGGGCGATGCGCGGGCCGGGCAGGCCGCCCTTGAGCACCGCGGTAACGCCGGTGTGGGCGATGCCGGTCTGCGGCTCCATGCCGAGCGCGCGCAGGTGCTCGGCGACCAGCCCGGCGGTGCGGACTTCGCGGTTGCCCAGCTCCGGGTGCTGGTGGATGTCGCGGCGCCAGGCGATCACCTTGTCCTGCAGCGCGGCGGCGGCGGCGGTGACTTCGGTACGCTGCTGCGGCGCCGGCGCGTCCTGGGCGGCCAGGGCCGCGGAGAGCAGCAGCGCGGGAGCCGCAAACGCGGCGGCGAAGGCGGGGCGGAATCGCGACATCGGCATGCTCCTGTTCCGGATCGGCCCATCCTAGCGCAGGCCCCGCGGGTGGCTAGAACAGGCCGGCGCCGCCGCCGCCGGCGGGGCGGCTGCGCTTGTTGCGCGGGGCGTCGGGGTCGGGCTCGGGCCGCGGGGGCGGGGCTTCGTGCCAGCGCCGCACCACGCGCTGGAAGAACAGGTTGTTGGGCACCCGCAGGTTCGCCGTGGCGCCGTCCTCGCGGGTCTCGCGCAGGATCACGCAGATCAGGTTCATGTCCACCACCTGCCCGCCCACGCCGCGCGCCTCGTTGCCGTCCAGCAGCTCGATGTGGTCGTACAGGCGGAACGGCCGGGTCACCAGCAGCAGCACCGCGCAGAAGATGTTGGACAGCACGCTCCAGGCGGCGAAGAAGGCGATCGCCGCGACCGCGGCAAAGCCGGTGAAGGCCGTCCACAGCACCGCGCCGGACACGCCCAGCGCTTCGAGCACCAGCAGCAGCGCGCCGGTGCCGACCAGGAACGTGACCAGCTTGCGCGTGCCCAGGACCACTTCGGCCGGCAGTTCGTAGCGGGCGCTGAGGCGGCGGATGACCCGCACTGCCAGGGTCCGCAGCAGCCAGGCCGCCAGCACGATCAGCGTGATCTGCAGCAGCGGGATCGCCACGCCCAGCCACGCATGGGTCCAGACCGGTAGGTATGCCTTCATCGGCGCATTCTATCCGCGCCCGCGGCGCCCGGTTTTGCCCGCCCCCTTGGCCGAAGGCGGACCGGGCCTACGGGCGCGGCCAGCAGCTGGAGGACACCACCATGGGCTGGCGCTTCCCCAATCCGGCCCTGGAAGAGCGCTACGGCACCGAATCCATGCCGCAGACCGGCGAGAACGTGGCCGGTCGGCCGACGCCTTCAACGCTGCGCTGGTGGATTTCCTGCGCTGATCCTGCGCTGACCTTCGACCCGGGCCCCCGGCCCGGGCAGTCCGTTATGCTTGCCCACTTCCTGCCGCCGGTGGCGGCAGCAATCCAGTCACGGCAGGTGTCATGAACGAGGCAGAAGGCAACACCCTCTCGCGCGGGCTGAAGAACCGCCACATCCAGCTCATCGCCTTGGGCGGGGCGATCGGCACCGGCCTGTTCCTGGGCACCTCCACCGCCATCGGCCTGGCCGGGCCGTCGATGCTGCTGGGCTACGCGGTGGCCGGGGTGATCGCGTTCCTGATCATGCGCCAGCTCGGCGAGATGGTGGTCGAGGAGCCGGTGGCCGGGTCGTTCAGCCACTTCGCCTTCCGCTACTGGAGCGATTTCGCGGGCTTTCTGTCGGGCTGGAACTACTGGGCGCTGTACGTGCTGGTGAGCATGGCCGAGCTGACCGCGATCGGCATCTACGTGCAGTACTGGTGGCCGGAGATCCCGGTGTGGGCGTCGGCGCTGGCGTTCTTCGTGCTGGTCAACGGCATCAACATGCTGCACGTGCGCCTGTTCGGCGAGATGGAGTTCTGGCTGTCGACCATCAAGGTGACGGCGATCATTGCCATGATCGGGTTCGGCGCGTGGCTGCTGGCCAGCGGCAGCGGCGGGCCGGACGCGTCGATCAGCAACCTGTGGGATCGCGGCGGCTTCTTCCCCAACGGCGTGGGCGGGCTGCTGATGGCGATGGCGGTGATCATGTTCTCCTTCGGCGGCCTGGAGCTGGTGGGCATCACCGCCGCCGAGGCCGATGACCCGGGGCGCACGATTCCCAAGGCCACCAACCAGATCATCTACCGGATCCTGATCTTCTACATCGGCGCGCTGGGCGTGCTGCTGGCGCTGTACCCGTGGGATCTGGTGGAAGAGGGCAGCAGCCCGTTCGTGATGATCTTCCACTCGCTGGACGCGACCGCGGTGGCGACGGTGCTCAACGTGGTGGTGCTGACCGCGGCGCTGTCGGTCTACAACAGCTGCGTGTACTGCAACAGCCGCATGCTCTACGGCCTGGCGCTGCAGGGCAACGCGCCCAAATCGCTGACCCGGGTGAACCGGCGCGGGGTGCCGGTGGCGGCGCTGGCGGTGTCGGCGGCGGCCACCGCGGCGGTGGTGGCGATCAACTTCTTCATGCCCGAGGGCGCGTTCGGCATGCTGATGCTGCTGGTGGTGGCGGCGCTGGTGATCAACTGGGCGATGATCTCCATCACCCACCTGATGTTCCGCCGCCGGATGCGGGCCGAAGGCCGCAGCCCGGCGTTCCCCAGCCCCGGCGCGCCGGTGACCAACGTGCTGTGCCTGGTGTTCCTGGCCGGGATCCTGGTGGTGATGTGGTTCACCCCGGGCATCCGCACCGCGATCCTGCTGATGCCGGCATGGCTGCTGGTGCTCAGCGCGATGTACTGGCTGCGCAAGCGCCAGGGCGGGGGCCGCCCCGCGGCGCCGCAGGCGGAAAGCTCGTGACAACCGGAAACGGGATCGACATCACGGCGTAACCAGGCCGCCGGACAATGGCAGCCGCAGACACGATGTCTCTCTCTCCCCATCCGCCTGCATCGAATGCCCGGACCTCTCCTCCGGGCATTCTTTTTTGGTTCTTTACCTGTCCCCGGCCCCGGGCTGCGCGCGCTGCTGCTGATCCAGGTGCAGGATGCGCCTGATCTCCAGGATCGCCAGCGCGGTCTGCTGCACGCTGTGGCCGGAGGTGATGACCTCCTCCGACAGTGCGCCGGGCAGGTGCGCGCTGGCGTAGGGCACCAGGCCGTCGTCGGACTGCTCCAGGGCAACGTCGGGGTCGAGCCGGGCGATGATCGAGTGGTAGGGCAGCGTCGGCGAGATCGGCAGATCCGCGGCGGCGCGGACGAACGGGTTGTTGCGATCGAGGTTGTCGATGCTGTTGGGCATGTGTCCGGGGCCGTCCCCGTCGCCGGCGTGGGCCTCCGGAAACAGCAGGGCATCGCCCAGCTCTTCGACCAGGGTCAGCGGCAGGCGTACCAGGCGTGAGATCCAGCGGCCGAGGGTGTGACCGGCGACTTCGGTTCCCCGGTGCGGCGTGGCGATGAAGACCGCGCGTGAAATCCCCGGGAACGGTTGGAACCGGAGCATCGGCTCGAGCCGCGGCCGGATCCGCGCCAGGCGCTCCGGATCGGGGTCGCGTGCGGCCTGGAACCATTCCCACAGCTCGGTATCGGCGCTGGAGACCATCAGCCGGGAGATCAGCCCGCCCATGCTGTGGCCGATCAGCACGATTTCCTGCGATGCGGCCGCGGTGCGATCCGGGTCGAAATGATCCAGCGTGTCCTCCAGCAGGGCGCGGATCGCGGCGTGGTTGAGCACCACCGGCATGTTGGTGGGGTAGTAGACCTGCCAGATCTGGAAATCGCGCCGCAGCGCCTCGTCACCCTGGATCTCGTTGGCCAGGTTGACCCACGCCTCCGGGCTGCTGGCCAGCCCGTGCAGCATCAGGATGATCCGCCGGTCCGGGTCGTAGGGCTGCATGAGGTACAGGTGCGGGCGGTCGATGCCGTCCTCGCGGCCGAACAGCGTGCGCAGCGACTCCAGGTTGAAGCCCGAGCGCGCCAGCCACAGGCCGTAGCCGGCGGTGAAGTTGGCCGCCAGCGGCACCCGCTGTCCGTTCACGACGATGCTGTCGCTGGCGTAGGGGTCGTGGACTTCCACCCGCACCTGGTTGGAGGCCATCACCGCGTCCAGGTCGTCGTTGTCGAAACGGAACAGCACGGTGATGCCCGGCGAAGGCATTTCGCTCCACGCGGGCGGCCGCGGGCGTTGCCGGGGGCGTTCGCCGGCGGCGGGGCCATGTGCGGGCGCGTGGTCGGGTGCCGGCGCGGAAACCGTCGTCGAAGCGCCGTCCATGACCGCCACCAGCTCGGCACCGAAGCCGTCGCGGCGCCAGATGCTGCGCAGTCCGGTGAAGGCCAGTGACGCCGCCGGCAGCAGCTCCTGCGGCGGGCCGGCATCCTGCGGCAGGCGCACGCTGTCCAGGTCGACGTGGAACGTCCAGCCGGCGCGCCGCATGTCGCGTTCAAGCAGCGTGTCCACGTCGTCATCGGCCTGGTGAACCATGTTCTCCTTGAACAGCAGGGTGGAGGCCTCCTGGACGGCGTAGTTGTACCAGTCGCGTACCTGGGTCTGGCGGTCCTCGAACGCGCGCTCGCCCGGCATGCGTCCGGTGAAGAACAGGTAGGCATACGCGTGGCGGACGGATTCCATCAACGCCTGCAGGCGGGTGTCCTGGTCGCCGGCTTCCAGCGAGATCGCATGCTGCAGCCACAGCTCGGCAAGCGCCGACAGCCGCCGCTCGTCGCCCAGGCCCACGGCTTCGCCCATCGCCTCGATGCACGCGACCGAAGGCGCTGCGCAGCCGTCCTGGTCCAGGCCGGAGACGCGGATCGCCTGCGCGGTCTGCGCGCTCAGCTCGCCGGTGGTGAGGATGTCGCCGCGCTGCAGCGCGATGTACTCGCCCGGTGACATCGGCTCCACCGCCACCGACGGACTGAACTCGCGCAGGATCGTGCAGCCGCCGAGGAAGCAGACCAGCAGGCAGGCGATGACCAGCCGCCGTGTCGCATGCCAAGGGCCGAACGCTTGGGGGGTCATCGTGGCATTGGGTCCGGGTGCGGATCGCGTGCCGGGATTCTACCCGGACGCCCTGCGCTTCCCGGTGCCGGCGCGCCTGGCCTTTCCGGCGGGCTTGGATTCGTCGCCGGGCTGCAGGAGGCCCGCGGCGTTCATCCGCTCCAGCCACGACAGCGTGTCCAGGTAGCCCATGAAGTGCTGCAGGTAACCCGGCGAGACGGTGCGCATCAGCGCCAGGGCACGGTGGGCGAGGCTGGCCGAATTGAGCGGGCCGGCGCCGGCGGGCGGCGGCTGCAGGGCGGCGCGCACCTGTTCGCTGGCGCGCTGCCGTGAGCGCAGGTGGCGGAATTCCTCCAGCGCGGGCAGGTGCGGGTAGTCGCCGGCGGCCAGGCCGATGGCCCGCAGCGCAGCGCCGCGTTCGCGCGCGTTGCGCTGGAGGAGTTCCAGCACCGAGGCGAGGGTCTCCTGCTCAGCCATCGGCCGGCACCGGCGCCTGCCGCGGCACCGGTGCGATCTCCACCCGGCGGTTGCGGGCACGGCCTTCGGCGTCCTCGTTGGACGCCACCGGATGGCGGTCGCCGAAGGCGGCGGCGAACAGCGACGACGCCGGCACCCCGCGTTCCACCAGCGCCCGGGTCACGGTGAGCGCGCGCTGGGCGGACAGGTCCCAGTTGTCGTCGAAATGCAGGTTGTCGGCGTGGATCTGGCGGTCATCGGTGAAGCCGCTGACCATCAGGATCTCCCCGCGTCCGGCCAGGTACTGCGACAGCGGTCCGGCCAGGGAGTCCAGCAGCGCCTCGCCTTCGGCTTGCAGGCGGTCCGAGTTGAGGGCGAACAGCAGGCTGCCGCTGATGCCGATGCGGCCATCGGCCAGGGTGATGCGCCCGGCCGCCAGCGGCGCGGCGAGCGCCTGCTCCAGGGTCTGCCGGCGCTGCCGCTCCGCCTCGCGCTGGGCCACCTCCTCCTGCAGCTGGATCTCCATGTGCAGCTGCACGCCGATCACGCCCACCAGGATCAGCACGAACGCGCCCAGCAGCACCGCCATCAGGTCACCGAAGGCGGCCCAGATGGGGGTGGCGGAGCCGTCGCCCTCTTCCAGCGCGGCGCTCATGCGGCGCCGGCTCCCCCGGCCCCGGCGCCGGTGTCGTCCTGGCCGGCGAGCTGCTGCAGGCTGCCGATGATCTGGCGCTGGGACAGCACGCTCAGATCCACCACCTCGCGGGCTTGGGCCACGTAGTAGGCGAGCTGTTCGTCGCTGCGGGCCAGCGAGCGCTCCAGTGCGGCTTCGATGGCCTGCAGGCGTTCGACCAGCCCGCCGCTGGAATCGGCGAAGGCCTGCACCGCGCCGCCGAGCGACTGGCCCAGGGCGGCGACGTCGCCGGCGCCGGCATCCAGGCGCTCGCCGGCCTGTTCGAGCCTGCCGCCGCCGGCGTCGATCTGCTCGTCGAAGCGGGCGCCGACGCGTTCGAGCAGGTCGGCCGAAGTGGTCACCAGCGCATCGATCGCCTCGCGCTGCTCGCCCGAAGCGCGGTTCACCGCGGCCAGCAGGGTGTCCAGGGTTTCCAGCATGCGGGTGCGCTCTTCCAGCATGGCGCTGTCGCGCTTCATGCCTTCGTCCAGCGCCTGGCGCAGCGCGGTGATGGTCTCGGCCGCGGCGCGCGGGCCTTCGGCGGCCGCCTGCACCAGGGTGGAGACTTCGGCGATGGTGTCGGTGGCGTGGGCGCGGGCCTGGGCGGAGGCTTCGCTCCACTGCGTGCGCAGTTCCTCGCCCAGGGTGGCCAGGCCCTCGTGCCAGGCGGCCAGCCGCGCCTCGTCGCGCCCGGCCTGCTGCTCCTGCTGGCGCGCGTGCGCGTTCCCGATGTCCTGGAGCAGGGCCGCGGCGTGGCGGGCGAAGCCCTCGGTGGCGGCGGCCAGCGCCTGTTCGCTGCGGGCGGCCAGCGCCTCGTGGCTGGCCTGCTGCCCGGCCAGGCCCTCGGCCCACGCGGCGGCCATGGCATCGCTGGAGGCCCGGGTGTGTGCATCCAGCCGATCGATGAGCTCGCGGCTGCGCCGGTCGAAGCCTTCGTCCAGCGCCTGCATCGCGGCCGAACCGCGCTCGCTGACCGCCTGCAGGTGCTGCTCCGACGCCTGCAGCACCGCGCCGTGGGTGGCCCGGGCCTGCTGCGACAGGCCGGCCATGGTGGACTCGACCACCGGCGCCAGGGTCTCGCCGGCAATGCGCGCGCCCTCGGCGGCGCTGGCCTGCAGCGACCGGCCGACCGACTGCGCAAGCTCGCGATAGGCCGCTTCGGTGCTGGCGTGAAAGGCCTCCTGCTGCGTGGCTTGCCGCTCGTGGGCGGCCTGCGCCTGCTGCTCCAGCGCGGCCATCATCGACTCCAGCCGTTCCACCAGCGCCGGCACCGCCGACGCCTGCCGCTGCAGCAGATCCAGCGCCTGCTCGCGCTGGTGGGCCTGGGAATGCCCGCGCAGGGTGGTGGCGATATGCGTGTCCAGGCCCTGCACCGCCTCGATCCGCTCGCGCCGCACCAGCGCCGACAGCAGGCCCAGCGCCGCCGAACTGGCCACGCCGGCGATCGACGCGCCAAAGGCCACGCCCAGCCCGCTCACCGGCGCGGCCAGCGAATCGCGCACCGCCTGCAGGTCGGTCGCGGTCTGCAGGGCCATGCCCGTGCCGCGCAGCGTCAGCACCATGCCCAGCAGCGTGCCCAGCATGCCCAGCAGCACCAGCGTGCCCACCAGATAGGGCGTGAGCGCAGGCGTGGGCAGCCCGGCGCGCCCGCCTTCCACCCGCAGCTGCACCGCGCTGCGCAGGGACGGATGTAGCCCCTGCAGCCACTGCGGCAGGGCCGGCGGCGCCTCGCCGTCCAGCGCGTCCAGCGCCTGCCGCAGCGAGCCGGTGGCCTGGCGGTAGCGGTAAAGCTCCCACGCGCCCAGCAGGTACAGCGCCGCGATCAGCAGCGTCACCAGCAGCGCCGGCAGGTTGCTGCCCAGATAGCCCAGCCCGACCCAGCACACCGCGGCGAGGCCGAGCACGAATACGAAAATGCCCAGGGGAGTGGTTTTCATCTTGTCCTTGTCAGGGGCTGCGAAGGGCCGCGAGCAGGCCTTCGACGGGTTGGAAGCGCAGATCCAGCTCGGCCAGCAGCAGGTCGCGCACTTCGCGGCGGAACAGCGGCAGCCAGGCTGGCTCGCCGTCGTCGGGGGAAGGGGGTGGAGCGTCCTCGCCGTCCGCGGAAGCCGGCCGCTGCAGCCGCTCGAAGCCCACCGCGACCGCGGCTGGCAGCGAGGCCAGCAACCCCGCCTCGCGCGGGCTGAGCGCCGCCTCCATGGCCGCATCCACCGCGGCCAGCCGGGCCTGCTCCGCAGAACCGGCGGCCAGGCACTCGCGCAGCTCGCCGCGCAGGCGGCCCGTGGTCCCGTGCATCGCGCGCTGGATGGACTGGATGTGCTGCTGGAAGGGCGTGAAACCGGCCGAAGCCGGGGCTGCAGCCGGGCCACGCTCGATGTCGGCGGCCAGCGCCGCGCGTGCGCCGGCGCACTCATCGACCAGTCGGCCGGCGTCCGGCGCACCCCCTTCAGCGGGCTCCGCCGGCGGCGCATCCAGCGCCCGCGACAGCGCCACCGCCTGCGACCAGGCGATCCATTCGCCCAGCCGCGCACCCGGCGCCATGGCAGGCGCCGCCGGCGCCGCGCCCGTGGCGCGGGCGAGCAGGAGGGCGAGGGTGGGGGCGTCGACGGGCGCCGGAGGGGAGGCGTGCACTGGGGTGTCTGGCGAAAAAACCGCCATTCTACCGTGCCCCGGAGTCGCGAATGCGATCCCCCACGGATGTCACGCGGCTTCGCGCGCATGGCGCGCTCCTACAGGAGCAATGCCGCCGCCGTCGGAAAACGCCATGGGCACCCGGCGTCCGGCATCCGGAGAACCGCCACCACCGTTGGAGTGAGCCCTGCCCGGGGAGCGGGGTATATCGCGACAAGCAATACATGGATGTATTGCGCGCGCGTCAGGGCAGGACGCCCTGCCGCGCGAAAAGCGATATACCCCGCTCCCCGGGCAGGGCGTCTCACCGAAGCCCAGTGGGGCGTCCTTCCGAAGCCCCAGCCGGGCGCCCCGGCGCGCCGGAAGGCAACCCCGCCACCGGGTATCATTACGGGTTGCGGAATCCCGCCTTCCACTCACCAGACGACAGGACATCGACGTGGCAGTGAATCAGCAGCAGCGTGACAGGATCGCCTCGGGCAAGGGCTTCATCGCGGCGCTCGACCAGAGCGGCGGCAGCACCCCCAAGGCGCTTGGCCTCTACGGCATTGAAGCCTCGGCGTGGTCGAACGACGAGGAAATGTTCGACCTCGTGCACCAGATGCGCAGCCGCATCGTCACCAGCCCCGCCTTCAACGGCGACCGCGTCCTGGGCGCCATCCTGTTCGAACGCACCCTGGACGGCAGCTTCGGCGGCCAGGATGCCGCCGCATTCCTGTGGGAGACCAAGGGCGTCGTCCCGTTCCTCAAGATCGACAAGGGCCTGGAAGACGAAGCCAACGGCGCGCAGCTGATGAAGCCCATCCCGGGCCTGGCCGACCTGCTGGCGCGGGCCAAGGCCAAGGGCGTCTTTGGCACCAAGGAGCGCTCCGTCATCAAGTCCAACAACGCCGAAGGCATCGCCGCCGTGCTCGACCAGCAGTTCGACGTGGGCCAGCAGGTGCTCGACGCCGGTCTGGTGCCGATCCTGGAGCCGGAAGTCGACATCAAGGCCGCCGACAAGGAAGCCATCGAGGTCGAACTGAAGAAGGGCATCCTCGAGCGCCTGGCGCGCTACAGCGCCGACAACCCGGTGATCTTCAAGCTCACCCTGCCCAGCGTTGACGGCTACTTCCAGGAAATCGTCGACCACCCCGCCGTGCTCAAGGTCGTCGCCCTGTCGGGCGGCTACACCCGCGCCGACGCCAACGACAAGCTGGCCAGGAACCCCGGCGTGATCGCCAGCTTCAGCCGCGCCCTGACCGAGGGCCTGACCGCCCAGCACGACGACGACGCGTTCAACAGCGCGCTGGACGACTCGATCGAGTCGATCTACCGGGCCTCGATCGCCTGAGCCCGGCGATCCGGGGGGCGCGGCCGTTCCGGGCCCCCCGCGATCCTGCGCCACGCTCGCCGAAGGCGGCGGGCGCAGCCGCCCGGCACCTTCTCCGGGCTGTTCATTGGCTGGCCGCCAGCGGCGGCACGCCGGTGGGGCGGCCGTCCCCGTCCAGCGCGATCATCACGAAGCGCCCCTGGGTGCACAGCTCGCGCTCTCCGCTGAGCAGGTCTTCGGCCACCAGCTCCACGTCCACCTGCATCGAGGTGCGGCCGACGCCGACCACGCGGGCGATGGTTTCCACCAGCTGGCCCTGGCGGATCGGCAGCTTGAAGTCGACCTGCTCCGAGCGCGCGGTGACCACGGTGCGGCGCGCGTAGCGCGAGGCGGCGATGAAGGCCGCCTTGTCCATCCATGCCAGCGCCTGGCCGCCGAACAGGGTGCCCAGGTGGTTGGTGTGGTCGGGGAAGACCATTTCCAGCAGGCGGGCCTCGGTGGGCGCGCCGGGCGCGGGCGGCGTCATGCCGGGGCCAGGGCGAAGTGCGCCCGGACGGCGCCGGTGATCTGCGCCGGGCTCTGGAAGCCGGGCAGGCGGGCGGCCTCCGCGCCGTCGGCGAACAGCGACAGGGTCGGGGTCTGGCGCAGGCCCAGGCCGCGGAAGAAGTCTTCGCCTACGGTTTCCAGCTTCACTTTCAGCAGCACGACGGCTTCGGCGTCGGGCGTGGCCGCGAACTTCTGCAGCGACATGTCCAGCATCCGGCAGCCGGGGCAGTCGTCCTTGAAGTAGTCGACCAGCAGGCGTGGGTGTGCGGCGATGGCGGCGTGGTAATCCTCGGCTGAGGCGGCGTGCAGGGTCTGCATGGTGGGAGCCTTGTCGGTGTCGGGGTTGTTGTTGGGGCCGTTTGCGGCGATCGCCAGCACGTGGTCGGCCCAGCGTTCGATCTTCAGCGCGTCGCGCTCGCCGTGCGGCATCTGCTCGATCTCCAGCCGCGGGTAGCCGGTGTCGAAGAACGCGGCCATGCGCCGCACCGCGCCGCACCAGTACTCCTCGCCCCACTGGGTCTCGCCGGTGCCGAACACGGCCACCCGCTCCGGCCTGCCCACGGCCTCGACCAGCTCCGCGATGAAGCGCTTCATCTCCGGCGGCGTGCGGCCACCGTTGTCGCTCCAGGCGCCGAGCAGGTAGAGGTCGTGGCGCGGGTCGTCGCCCACAGCGTCCAGACCCTGGATATCGGTCTCGATCCAGGTCACCGCGTGGCCGCGCGCCTCGCAGCGCGCCCGCACGGCGCGGGCGACGTCGCGGGTGTTGCCGCTCAGGGAGGCGAAGGCGATCAGGACGCGCATGGTTCAGAGATCGTCGAAGCCGTTGTCGACATTGGTCTTCTTGTACGAGGCGTTCCGCATCTCGAAGAAGTCGGTCTTGGTCTCGGTGAAGTTGTCGGCGTAGGCCCGGATCCAGGGCATCACGTTGTCGGTGGTGTCCGGGTACAGGCTCTCGATGCCGAGCATCCCGGCCATCTTGTTGGCGCGGTACTTCACGTAGCGGACCATCTCGTCCACGTTGATGCCGTCGATGCCGTCCAGCACCTCGCCCGTCCATTCCATCTCCAGCTCCACCGCGTGCTCGAAGGCGCGGTGCACGTACTCGGTCAGCTCCCCGGTCTGCAGCTCCGGGTTCTCGCCGACGATGGCGCGGATCACCTCGCTGATGAACTTGGTGTGGGCCAGCTCGTCGCGGTTGATGAAGCTGATGATCTTGCCGGTGCCGGCCATCCGGTTCTGGCGCACCAGGTTGTAGAAGTAGGCGAAGCCGGAATAGAAGTTGATGCCCTCCAGGATCGAGGACTGGATCAGCGAGCGCAGCAGGGTCTCGGCGGTCTTCTCGCGCATGAAGTCGTCATACGATTCCATGATCGGCGCGTTGCGCTTGAGGATCGTGGGGTGCGTGCGCGCGATCTCGAAGATCCGCTTCTGGTTCTCCAGGTTGGTGATCGAGGACAGCACGTAGCTGTAGCTCTCGTTGTGGATCACCTCCTGCTGGCCGATGATCGCCGCGTTGGCGTGCGCGGCCGGGTCGGTGATGTACTCGGCGACGTTGTAGATGAAACGCGTCTGCGGCGAGTCCAGGGTGGCCAGCAGGCCGATGATCGCGTCGTAGGCGTTCTTCTCGCGTGCCGACAGCTCGCCGTATTGGCGCGAGTCGGCCTTCATGTCGACCTCGTCCGGGATCCAGAAGTTGGTCGAAAGCTCCTTGTAGGCGCGGTAGAACGACGGGTAGGGGATGTCGTTCCAGTTGAGGATGCCGGAGGTGCGGCCGTTGATGATCCCGGTGGAGCGGTTGGGGTGGCGCGGCTCGAGGATGCGGATGCGGTCGAGCGGCGTGGAGGTAAGCGGTGCGGAAGCGGACATGTGCGTGATCTCGCGTGTTGCGCCGGCATTGCGCCCGACGCGGATTGAATTCATTGGCAGGAGCGCGCCATGCGCGCGAAGCCGCGTGACCCCGTCCGTGGGGGGGAGCTCCGTGGCCGTCCATGGAAAGCCGTCCGTGGCGGTGCCTTCCCTGGCGATTCATGTGTCACGCGGCTTCGCGCGCATGGCGCGCTCCTGCAGGCTGTGTGTGGCTGGGTTTGCGCGTTACGTGCACCACTCGCATTCGGAGATGTCGATATCGTTCGACCTGACGTAGTAGGTGGTCTTCAGCCCCTCGCGCCAGGCGGTCATGTGCAGCTCCAGCAGGGTGCTGGCGCGGATGGTGCTGGGCACGTAGTAGTTGAAGCTGATCGACTGGTCGACGTGGCGCTGGCGGCGCGCGTTCTGGCGCACGCTCGCGAACTGGTCGACCTTGTACGCGCCCTTCTCGTAGTACGGCCAGGTCTCCAGCGACAGCCCCGGCGCGGCCACCGGGCGGCGGTAGTCCTTCTTCTCCTCGTAGTAGAAGGCCGAGTAGATCGGGTCGATGGACGCGGTGCTGCCGGCGATCTGCGCGGTCGACATGTTCGGCGCCACCGCCAGCAGCCAGCCGTTGCGCAGGCCGTTGACCGCCACCTGCGCGGACAGATCCAGCCACCGGGTGCTGTTGTAGTCGCGGTCGCGGAAGTAGCTGCCGTTGTGCCAGTCGCTGCCGGCAAACGCGGGATAGCTGCCCTTCTCCTTGGCCAGCTCCATGCTCGCCTGCACGGTGAGGAAGTTGATGCGCTCGTACAGTGCGTCGCTGTAGTCCTCGGCCCCGGGCGTGTCCCAGTGGATGCCCTTGAGCGCCAGCAGGTGGTGCCAGCCGAAGGTGCCCAGGCCGATCGCCCGGTACTTGCGGTTGGTGATCGTCGCCTGCGGCACCGGCAGCAGGTTCAGGTCGATCACGTTGTCGAGCATCCGCACCTGGATCGGCACCAGGCGTTCGAGCACGTCGGTGATCAGGTCGCCCTGGCCGTCCTGCGGCACGATCGCCCGGCCGAGGTTGATCGAGGACAGGTTGCAGACCACGAAATCCCCGGCCTGCTTCGTGGTCACGATCTGGTTGCCGCTGATGATCTCCTGCATGAGCTTCGTCGGGCTCATGTTCTGCAGGATCTCGGTGCACAGGTTGGACGAATACACCATGCCCGCGTGCTTGTTCGGGTTCTTCCGGTTGACCTCGTCGCGGTAGAACATGAAGGGGTTGCCGGTCTCCAGCTGGCTGACCATCAGCCGCTTGAAGATGTCGATCGCCTTGACCGTCCTGCGGCTGATGCGCTCGTCGGCCACCACCTCCTCGTACTTCTTCCGGAACGTGCCTTCGCCCTTCTTCTCGTCGAAGAAGTCCTGCAGGTACCAGCCCTTGATCCGGTGCACCTCGTGCGGGTCGAACAGGTACCAGTCGCCGCGCCGCTCCACCGCCTCCATGAAGATGTCCGGGATGCAGACCGAGGTGAACACGTCGTGCGCGCGCAGGCGCTGGTCGCCGTTGTTCAGGCGCAGGTCGAGGAAGGCCTCGATGTCGCGGTGCCAGACATCCAGGTACACGGCCACCGCGCCCTTGCGCTGGCCGAGCTGGTCGACCGACACGGCGGTGTTGTTGAGCTGCTTGATCCACGGCACCACGCCGCCGGACGAGTTCGGCACGCCGCGAATCGCCGAGCCCGAGGCGCGCACGTAGCCCATGTAGGCGCCCACGCCGCCGCCGCCCTTGGACACGCGCGCGATGTCGGTGTTGGAGTCGTAGATGCCCTGCAGCGAATCGTCCACCGTGTCGATGAAGCAGCTCGACAGCTGGCCGCCGGTCTTGCCGGCGTTCTGCAGCGTCGGCGTGGCGACCGTCATGTACAGGTTCGACAGCGCCCAGTAGGCCTCGCCGACCAGCTGCATGCGCCGCTCTCGGGGCTTTTCATCCTGCATCAGGTACAGCGCGATCGTCAGCCAGCGCTCCTGCGGCAGTTCGTACACCTCGCGCGAGGTGTCGGTGGCCAGGTAGCGGGTGGCCAGCAGGTACAGGCCGTTGTAGTTGAACAGCCGGTCGCGCTCGGGCTCGATCATCTTCCCGGCCTCGACCAGCTCCTCCTTGGAGTAGGCGCGCAGGATGTCGTTGGAATACACGTTTCGGTCGGCCAGGCTTTCCTGCAGGCCGACGTAGGAGCCGTACTTCTGCTCGGTGTCGTAGAAGCGGTTGCGGCTGGCGCGCTTGTACAGGCGGTGCAGGTAGATGCGCGCGGCGAACAGCTCCCACTCCGGCGCGGCCACGTCCACCCGCGCCTCGGCCTCGCGGATCAGGTGGTCGACCAGGTCGTCGGCGTTGACCGCCTGCTTGCGCTCCACGAAGCCGAACACGCTCTGCTTGTAGTCGGCGATTTCAAGCTGCGGGAACTCGGCGTGGACGCGGTCGATGGCGCGCTCCAGGCGCGCACGCTCGTAGGGCATGCGGCGGTTGCCGGCCTCCTTGGTGATCCAGGTGGCGACGTTGGCATCGGCGGGCGGGGCGGTGTCGATAGGCATGGACTGGGCAGTGGGTGGAGAGGGAACGCTGTCCCCGGAATCGGAAGCAGCCGGCCGGGCGGCACGGGGCGTGGACGCATCCGGGGCGGGGGCGTCCGGCGTCAGCGTCCGGGGCGTGTCTGGCGCGGTGGCGGTGGTGTCGTGGCTGCTCATGGTTCCTCCCGGATCGGTTGCGCACGCTCGCCCGTCCCCGGCAGGCGATGAAGGCACGGGCGCGCGCCGACGCGGGGCGTCGTCGCGGCCTCGCCCCCTCGGGCGGGCGGATTCGTCACAGGATGGAATAGCGGCGTCGCACCGGCGGCGACTGCGCTCCGTGCCGGAGGCGGCCCCGCGTGCTTCGCCAGCCATCTCCCCCCGGAGATTCCGCAGCCGGCACCGCGCGGCGTGCATGCGCGCGGCTGTCGGCAGGTCTTCGGGCTCATGGGCACGGAGACTTGCGTCTCCACCTTGTCCGCCGCTTCCCGGAGCCGTGGTGGCTCCAGTGCTTCGTGGCGGGGTCGTTCCCAGTTACCGCTGCGGGGCAGCGCCGGAATGGCCGATCCTGGATGGAACGGCGTCACCGGCTTCCCTTTTCATCCGGTGGGTAGCGCCCGCCGGAACCGACAGGCACAACATATCGTGGCAACAGATTTTGTCAACGCAAAATGTTGTGGAACATCCGCAGGCTCGGGTTCCACGGCCGTTCCCCCGGCTCAGGGCCGGTGCGGGCTGGCCAGGTACTCCGCGCTGCGCATCTCGATCAGCCGCGAGGCGGTGCGCTCGAACTCGCCGGTCAGGCGTTCCCCGGCGTACAGCGCCACCGGCTCGGTCGCGGCGGTGCACACCAGGTTGACGTTGCGGTCGTAGAGCTCGTCGACCAGGGTGACGAAGCGGCGGGCGGCGTCGTTGCGCAGGTCGTCCAGCACCGGGATGCCGCCCAGCAGCAGGGTGTGGAACTCGCGCGCGATCTCGATGTAGTCGCCGGAGCCGCGCGGGCCCTCGCACAGGGCGTCGAAGTCGAACCAGGCCATGCCGGGGCAGCGCGCACGCACCGCGATGCGCCGTCCCTCCAGCACGATGCCCGCGCCGCGGTGGCCGTCGTCGCCGCCCAGCGCGTGCCAGCGCTGCTCCAGCCAGGCGTCGGCGCCGTCGTCCAGCGGCGTGCGGTAGACCGGCGAGCGGGTCAGCGCGCGCAGGCGGTAGTCGGTGTCGCTGTCGATGCGCAGTACGCTGCAGTGCCGCTGGATCAGGTCGATCGCCGGCAGGAAGCGCGCGCGCTGCAGGCCGTCGCGGTACAGGTCGGGCGGATCCACGTTGGAGGTGGTCACCAGCACGATGCCCTCGTCGAACATGCACTCCAGCAGCCGCGCCAGGATCATCGCGTCGCCAATGTCACCGACGAAGAACTCGTCCAGCACCAGCACCCGCAGCCCGGCCCGGCGCCAGCCGCGCACGATCAGCGCCAGCCGGTCGCGCTCGCCGCCGTGGGCCTGGAGCTGGTCGTGCACCTGGCGCATGAAACGGTGGAAGTGGGTGCGGTACTTGCCGTCCCCGCCCGCGCCGCCCGCCAGGTCGCTGCCCTTGAGCGTGCGCAGCGGCAGGCCGTCGTGGAACAGGTCGATCAGGAAGGTCTTGCCGCGGCCCACGCCGCCCCACAGGTACAGGCCGTCGATGGCGGGCGCGGGGTCCGCGCCGCGCAGGCGCTGCAGCAGCCCGCGGCGCTCGGGCGGTCGCGACAGCCCGGCGTGGATGCGATCCAGTTCCACCAGCACCGCGCGCTGGGCGGCATCGTCCAGCCACTCGCCCGCCGCCACGCCGGCGGCGTAGGCCTGCGAAGGCGCCGCCGTCCGGGTTTGCTCAGGCATCCGCGGCGGGCAGGTACTGGCGCACGCCGTTCTTGATCGCCCCGCGCAGATCCATCAGCTTGCGGTGGAAGAAGTGGCCGCTGTCGGGGATGCGCACCAGCTCGGCCCGGGCGTCGGCCCGATCCAGCCAGTCGTACACCGCCTGCGGATCGACGATCTCGTCCTCCTCGCCCTGGATCACCAGCCAGGGGAAGTCGGGCAGCTGGATGGAGTCGAAGTCCCAGCGCCCGGCCGGGGGGGCGATCGAAATCAGCATCCCCGGCTCGATGCCGGCCGAGGCCGCCAGGCTGACGTAGGCGCCGAAGCTGAAGCCGGCCAGCCACAGCCGCTGCCCGGAGCGCTGCGCGCGCACCCAGGCGGCCACCGCGCGCAGATCCTCGACCTCGCCGCGGCCCTCGTCGAACTCGCCGTCCGAGGCGCCGGTGCCGCGGAAGTTGAAGCGCACCGTGGTCACGCCCAGCTCGCGCAGCGAGCGGCCGGCCATGGTCACGACCTTGTTGTGCATGGTGCCGCCCTCGGTGGGCAGCGGATGGCAGATGATCGCCACCAGCGGCAACGCCGCCACGTCGTCATCGGGAAAGTCGACCGCGACCTCGAGTCCGCCGGCCGGGCCGGGCAGGGTCAGGGTGGTCGATTCGGTGGGGAAAGTGGGGGTATCCATGGGGCGGCATGATAGGCGATCAGGCCTTTGCCAAGCGTTCATGTTCGGCGATCAGGGGCGGATTGAAGCCGATCAGGAGCGGATTATGGCCGGTTTTATGGCGCACGATGCCGGTGATTCGACGCCGTTGGCCGCATGATGGAGGAAGTTGTGGCGAGTGGATCCCGGCGCGGGACGCGCTAGCGGCCGGACAGGTCGAAGCCGAGCAGGATCGGATCGTGATCCGAGCTGCGCCAAGGGGTTTCCTGCGCGGCGCCGGCGCCGGCGCCGCGATAGCCGATGGCTGCCGGCTCATCGGCGTTGCTGTGCCAGACGCGCGCGCCGCGCAGGCGGTCGGCCAGAGCCGGGCTGAGCAGCGCGTGATCCAGGCGGCCGGCCTGGGCCGAGTACACGTAGGTGTGGACGTCATCGCGACCGGCGAGCGCATCCTGCCAGCCCGACTCGCGCAGCGTGCGCACGGGGTCTTCTTTGCCGTATGCGTTCAGATCGCCGACGATCGCCACAAGATCGCTGCCGCTTCCGGTGGGGTCGGTGGCGGCCCAGGCGCCGAGCCGCTGCGCCGCATCGGTTCGCAGCGCGTTCCAGCAGCCCTGGCCGTCGCCCTGGTCGCGGTCGGGGCCTTCGGCCTCGCTGCAGCCCTTGGACTTGAAGTGGTTGGCGATCACCGTGAACGCCGGGCCGTCGCCGGCCTGGAAGGCCTGCGCCAGCGGCACCCGGCTGCGGGTGCCGAACGGGCCGCCTTCCAGCACCGCCGCCTCGCCGACGGTGCGCAGCGCGGAGGTGCGATACAGCAGCGCCACCCGGATCGCGTCCCCGCCCGGCCCCTCGCCCGCGTCCACGAACGCCCAGTCCGGGCCCAGCGTCCGCGCCAGTCCGGCAATGCTCGAGTCCGGCCCGTAGCCGTCGTTCTCCAGCTCCATCGCCGCCACGATATCCGGCTCCAGCGCCAGCACCGTGGCCCGCAGGCGCGCCAGCTGCGCGGCCAGCTCGCCTGCCGTGCGGGCGCCGCGGGCGGTGGGGAAGCCGCCGCCGCGGCCGTCGCCGTTGAACAGGTTCTCCAGGTTCAGCACCGCGACGCGCACGTCGCCCGCCACCTCCGGCACCGCGGGCCGGGGCGCCGGCTGCAGCGTCGGCGCCTGCAGCAGCTGCAGGTGGAACCCGTGCTCGCGCCGCTCCACGAGCGCCTCGACCCCGGTCAGCACGCTGCCGGTGCGCAGGGACGGCGCGCCGGCCGGCTGGTGCCAGGGCGTGCCGTCGCCGGTGTCCAGCGCGGCGCCGCTGATGGTCACGCTGCGGCGCGCGTTGTCCGCGGCGACCGCCGATGCGTCCGGGCCGGGCGCGGCGACCTCGGTGGGCGTGGCCAGGCGGCCGTCGAAGCTCGCTACCAGTTCGCCGTCGCGGGCCAGGCGGTAATGTCCGCTGACCGTCAGCGGGGCGCTGATCCGTACCCGCCTGCCTTCCAGCTGCGCCCAGTCCTGCGGCGGCGCCGCCAGTTCGAGCGCATCGGGGCCGGTCGGCGGATGGACGCAGCCGGCCGCCAGCAGGGCGAGCGCCAGTGGCAGCGCCCACCGGCACGAAAACGCCGCCCGGAGGCGGCGCTTCATGGTCTTGCCCGGCGGCTGGCTACTGGAGGTTGTCAAGCATCCAGTCCACGGAGGCGATCACCTGCTCGTCGCTCAGCGCCGGGTTGCCGCCGCGCGCCGGCATGAAGCCGGTGGAGCCGGTGAAGCCCTCGATCGCGTGCGTGTAGAGCACGTCGTTGCCCTGGGCAATGCGCGAGGCCCAGTCGGCCTGGGTCAGCATGGGCGCGCCGGCGACGCCGGCGGTGTGGCAGCCCGCGCACAGGTTGCTGTAGATCTCGCCGCCGTCCAGGGTGCCGCCGTAGGCGACCTGCGAGGCGGCCTGGGCCTGGGCCGCAGCGGCTGCGGCGGCCTGCGCCGCGGCGCCGGTGGAACCGGCATAGACATCGGCCACCGGAGCGATGCGGTTGAGCTGGGCCTGGATGGCGGTCTGCGACTCCTGCGGCGGCACCGCCTTGTGCAGCGCTGCGGACAGCCAGATCAACCCGCCCGTCACCACGACCAGGAACAGGATCACCAGGGAGAATTTCTTCAGGAAGTCGAGATCGTAGTTGCGCACGGGGACACCCTTTGGCGTGGCCGCCCGGCCACAGCTGGGCCGGAAGTATAGAGCACGCGGGCGCAGCTTCGAAGGCCCGGCGGATGATGGATTCGCCGAGGCTCTGGTAAGGTGCCCGGTGAGCGGCCCCTTACCGACGCGTCATGCCCCGTGCGGGCTGGCTGCCTGCCAGGGATGAGGCGGGGCCATCTGCGGGGCCGACATGGCGGAAGGCAAGCTGGCGGCAATTGCCGCGGCGGTGCAGGGGATCCGCTGATCGCGGCGGGGCCGATCCACTGCGGTTACGGCGCAGTGTCCGGATCCAGTGGCGCCAGTTCGTAGGCGGTGCTTCGCCCACGCCCCCCGGTCTTTTGCAGCATGCCCAGCGCCACCAGTTCATTGATGTCGCGCAGCGCGGTGTCCGTCGAGCACTTGGCGATGCGCGCCCACTTGCCGGTCGTGAGCGGGCCATCGAAGCCATCGAGCAGGCGGTTGATCAGTTTGGCCTGCCGTGGATTCATCGGCCGGCCGGCCCAGTGCTGCCAGAAACGCGCCTTGAACAGGGTGGCATCCAGGGCCAGCTGCGCATTGCCGATCGCCTGCAGGAGGTTCTCCAGGAACCAGGCCAGCCAATCGGTCACGTCGAGCGTTCCCTTCTGGGTGCGCTCCAGGATGTCGTAGTACGTCTTTCGCGAACGCTGGATCTGCGCGGAGAGGCTGTAGAAGCGCTGCGGGCTGCGGTCGGCGCGGGCCAGGAAAAGATCGCCGACCGCGCGCGCGATGCGACCGTTGCCATCATCGAACGGGTGCACGGTGACGAACCACAGATGCGCGAGGCCGGCCTTGATCAGCAGCGGGTCGGTGCTGTCGCGATTGGCCCAGTCCAGGAAGCACCGCATTTCCCGGGCAAGCCGATCAGCCGGGGGCGCCTGGTAATGCACCTTTTGCCGGTGATGCGGGCCGGACACCACCTGCATGGGCCCCGTCGCATCGTCGCGCCAGGCGCCAATCCTGATGCTGGCCAGCCCGCTGCGTCCGGTAGGGAACAGGGCGCCGTGCCAGCCATGCAGGCGTTCGGCCGTCAGTGGCTCGGGCGCACGGCCGGTCGCATCCAGGATCATCTCGACGATGCCTTCGACGTGGCGATCCACGGGTGCCAGCGCGCCGATGTCCATGCCAAGTCGTCGGGCGATGGAAGAACGGACTGAATCCATGTCCAGCGTTTTGCCTTCGATTGCGCTGGTCTTGACCACATCGTCGGTCAGGATCGACAGATTGGCCTGATCCCGCAGGCCCAGCCTGACGTCCGCCAGTCGCCCAAGCAGCAGGCCCTGGGCGTGGCTTGCGTCGGCGAGGGGGCCCGCAAGTGCCCGCATGTCGTACCGCCAGACGGGCCAGTCCGGGGCTTCCCAGATGTAGCGGTAATCGCCGCGTTTCATGCGGCGATTGTGGCCCCGATTCGCCGCAGGGGCAATTTGAATGGCGCGCCTGGAGGGATTCGAACCCCCGACCAATGGCTTCGGAAGCCACTACTCTATCCAGCTGAGCTACAGGCGCGCAGACCGGCCATTTTCCACCATTCCGCCGAAAGACGCGAGCCTTTCGTTGGAGGCGGCTCCGTGGTGCCGGCTTCTTGCTACGCTTTCCCGGTGAGTTACGAACGCTACGCCGATCCCGCCCCCCCGTCCCGGCCCTCGCGGCTGTCCCTGTACTGGAAGCTGATGCGCGCCGACCGGCCGATCGGCTGGCTGCTGCTGCTGTGGCCGACCTGGTGGGCGCTGTGGCTGGCGGCCGACGGCTTCCCGCCGCCGTGGGTCCTGGTGGTGTTCACCGCCGGCGTGTGGCTGACGCGCTCGGCCGGCTGCGTGATCAACGACTACGCCGACCGCTGGCTGGATCCGCACGTGGAGCGCACCCGCGAGCGGCCGCTGGCGACCGGGGCGGTGTCCGGCCGCGAGGCGCTGGCGCTGTTTGCGGTGCTGATGCTGGTGGCGTTCGCGCTGGTGCTGACCATGAACCGGCTGACCATCTACTTGAGCTTCGTCGGGGTGGTGCTGGCGGCCAGCTACCCGTACCTGAAGCGCTACACCTACCTGCCGCAGGTGTACCTGGGGCTGGCGTTCGGCTGGGCGATCCCGATGGGGTTCGCGGCGGTGCAGGGCGAGGTGCCGCCGCTGGCCTGGCTGCTGTACGTGGGCAACATCTTCTGGACGACGGCCTACGACACCTGGTACGCGATGGTCGACCGCGACGACGACATCAAGGTCAACAGCAAGTCCACCGCGATCCTGTTCGGCGAGATGGATCTGCTGGCCCAGGGCGTGCTGTACACCCTGTTCTTCCTGGCCCTGGCGCTGGTGGGCCGACAGGCCGGGCTGGGTGCGATCTACTGGGCTGGGCTGGGCGTGGCCCTGCTGCTGGTGGCGTGGGAGTTCATGCTCGCCCGCCATCGCGACCGCGAGGCCTGCTTCCGCGCCTTCCTGCACAACCACTGGGTCGGCATGGCGGTGTTCGCCGGCATCGCCCTGGACTACGCGCTGGGCTGAGTCACACCAGCATGCGGGTGCGGGCACGCAGGCGCAGGGCGACGATCACCTGCAGCACGCCGTAGAGCATCGCGCCGATCGCGATCCACACCATCAGGGCGAGCAGCCCCAGGTCGGGGCGCACCAGGAACAGGATGCCCAGCGCGATCGCCAGCGCGCCGCTGAGCGCCAGCAGCCACTCGCCGTTGATCAGCTTGCGCACCTGGATGGCGAAGACGATGCGGGCCAGGCCCGCCACCACCAGCCACAGCGCGATCAGCCACAGCATCGCGGTGGCCATCTGCAGCGGCCACACCAGGGCGGCAAGGCCGAAGCCGATCGAGACCAGCGCATAGGCCACCAGCAGCCAGCGCGGCAGCGCCAGGTCGCGGCGGGCCGCGCTGAGCAGGCTGACCGCGCCGTCCACCAGCGCCAGCAGGCCGAAGGCCATCACCAGCGCGATCACCGAGTACTCGGGCCAGACCAGCAGCACCACGCCGAAGACGATCGCGGAAAGTCCGTACAGCAGGAACACCCACCAGCTGCGGCGGATGCCCTTATTCAGGCGGGAGTCCATGGCGCGCTCCGTGGGATGTGCGGTTCTGGATACGCCACGCATGTTGCAGCGTCAAGGCGCCCGCGCGCAGACCCAGGCATCCACGCGGGCCACGCCGGCCGCGCGCAGGGCGCGGGCGGCGGCGTGCAGGGTGGCGCCGGTGGTCATGACGTCGTCGACCAGCACCACGTGCCGGGGCAGGGCCAGGCACGGCTCGGCGCTGAAGGCATTGCGCAGGTTGCGTGCGCGTGCGGCCCTGTCCAGTTCGGATTGCGGGGCGGTGGCGCGCGTGCGCCGCAACAGTTCGGGCCGCAGCGGAACCTGCAGCGTGTGCGCGAGCGGGCGCGCCAGCTCCAGCGCCTGGTCGTAGCCGCGCTGGCGCAGGCGCGCGCGATGCAGGGGCACCGGCACCAGCGCGTCGGGGCGGGCAAGGCTGTCGAAGCGTTCGGCCATCAGCTGCGCCAGCAGCCGCCCGGCGGCCAGGTCGCGGTGGAACTTGAAGCGCGGCAGCAGGCGGTCGAGCGGGGCCGCGTACAGGCAGGCGGCGTGCACCCGATCCAGCGGCGGCGGCGTGGCCTGGCACGCGCCGCAGGCCACGCCCGGCGGATGGCCGGCGGGCAGCGGCAGCGCGCAGTGCGGGCAGGCCGGGCCCAGCCACGGCAGGCCGGACAGGCACCGGCCGCACAGGTCGATGGCCTCGCCGGCGTCCTCGCCGCAGGCCAGGCAGCGGCCCGGCCACAGCAGCGCGGCGGCGTCGTTGCGCAGCCAGAAGCCGATCCTGCGGCGCAGGCCGTCAACTTTCGCGGCGGCGGTTTGGTTGACAGCCGTTGACATGCTTTCCAGACTGGCCGGTCTGTCCCGCCATAGCAGTCGGAAAACCGCCATGCCCGCCGTCAGTGAAACCCCCGCCCCGCGCACCGACTGGAGCCGCGAGGAAATCCAGGCCCTGTTCGACCTGCCGTTCCCCGAGCTGCTGCATCGCGCAGGCAACGTGCACCGGGAGCACTTCGACCCGGCCGAAGTCCAGGTCAGCACCCTGCTCTCGGTCAAGACCGGCGGCTGCCCGGAGGACTGCGCCTACTGCCCGCAGGCCCAGCGCTACCACACCGGCGTGGACGCGACCAAGCTGATGGCAACGGACGAGGTGCTGGAAAAGGCGCGCCAGGCCAAGGCCGCCGGCGCCAGCCGCTTCTGCATGGGCGCGGCCTGGCGCTCGCCCAAGGATCGCGACATCCCCAGGGTGGCCGAGATGATCCGCGAGGTGAAGGCGCTGGGGCTGGAGACCTGCGCCACCCTGGGCATGCTCACCGGCAGCCAGGCCGAGGCGCTGAAGGTGGCCGGGCTGGACTACTACAACCACAACATCGATACCGATCCGGAGTACTACGGCGACATCGTCGGCACCCGCCAGTTCCAGGATCGCCTGGACACGCTTGGCCACGTGCGCGATGCCGGGCTCAAGACCTGCTGCGGCGGCATCGTTGGCATGGGCGAATCGCGCGCCCAGCGCGCCGGCCTGCTGCATGCGCTGGCCACCCTGCCGGCGCACCCGGACTCGGTGCCGATCAACCGCCTGGTGCAGGTGGCCGGCACGCCGCTGGCGGAGAAGGACACGGTGGCCGCGCTGGATCCGTTCGAGTTCGTGCGCACGATCGCCGTGGCCCGGATCCTGATGCCCAAATCGATGGTGCGCCTGTCCGCGGGGCGCGAGCAGATGAGCGACGAGCTGCAGGCGCTGTGCTTCCTGGCCGGCGCCAACTCGATCTTCCACGGCGAGAAGCTGCTGACCACCGGCAATCCGGACACCGCCCACGACCAGGCCCTGTTCGACCGCCTGGGCCTGCGCCCGATGCACGTTGAAGTGGACGCCGCCGACCACGACCATGGCGGCACCGTGCACGCGGACATCGTGGCCCCGGCCGGAACCTGCGCGGCGTGATCCCCTGGTACGCCTGGGCGTACCTGCTGCTGCTGGCGCTGATCGCGGGGTACGACTTGCTCGCCGGGCTGCGCGCGCGTGCGCGGCCGAAGGCCATGCTGCTGCGCCTGGCGGCGATGGTGGTGGTGATGACGGGCGTGGTGTTTTTCCATCGCGGCCAGGGCGCGGGGATGCTGTACATGCTGCTGCTGTTCCTGGCGGTGCTGGTGCTGGCGCAGGCCTCGGTGGCCGCCGCCCATCGCGTGCGCGAGCAGCCCGTCCCCGTGCGCGAGCGCCTTGCCACCGCGCTGGGCGGGCTGGCGACGCTGCCGGCCATCGGCATGGGCGCCATCGCGGTGTGGGTGCGCCAGGGTGTCTGAGCGCGAAGACCTGCGCGCCCGCGTGGCCGCCCTGCGTACCCGCCGCCAGCTGCAGGCGCGCGAGCGCGTGCGCCGCACGGTGCTGCGCCGCGACGGCGTGCGCTGCGAGGTGGCCGGCGCCGATGGCGCGCCGCGCTGGCTGGTGAACTTCTGCAGCAATGATTACCTGGGGCTGTCGCAGCAGTTCGCGGTGGCCAACGCGCTGGCCGACGCGGCCGCGCGCACGGGTGCTGGCGGCGTTTCCTCGCACCTGGTGTGCGGGCATGCGGCCGAACACGAGGCGCTGGAGCGCGAGCTGGCCGACTGGCTGCAGATGCCGCGCGCGCTGCTGCTGGGCAGCGGCTACGCGACCAACCTGGCGGTGCTGCAGGCGCTGCTGGGCGATGGCGACCTGTGCGTGCAGGACCGGCTCAACCACGCCAGCCTCATCGACGCCGCGCACCTGGCCGGCTGCCGCCTGCGCCGCTATCCGCACAACGATGCCGAAGGCGCGCTGCGCCAGCTGCGCGCCGCGCCCGGCGGGGCGGCGGTGCTGGCCACCGACGGCGTCTTCAGCATGGATGGCGACGTGGCCCCGCTGCGCGAACTGGCGGCGGTGGCACACGCCGAAGGCGCGCTGATGTACGTGGACGATGCCCACGGCGTGGGCGTGCTCGGGCCGGAGGGTCGCGGCAGCGTCGCCGCCGCGCGGCTGGACGCTTCGCAGGTGCCGCTGCAGCTGGTCACCCTGGGCAAGGCCCTGGGCGGCTACGGCGCGGCGGTGGTGGGCGAGGCGGCGCTGGTCGATCACCTGGCCGCCACCGCGCGGCCCTACATCTACACCACCGCGCTGCCGCCGGCCCTGGCCGCCGCCTCGCTGGCGGCGGTGCAGCTGGCCCGGCGCGAGCACTGGCGGCGCGGCAAGCTGGCGGCGCTGGTGCACCGGCTGCGGCGCGGGCTGGCGGGCGCGGGGTTCGAACTGATGGATTCGGACACGGCCATCCAGCCCGTGCTCTGTGGCGACGACACGCGCGCGCTGGCGCTGTCGCGGGCGCTGGAGGCCGCCGGCTACTGGGTCGCGGCGATCCGCCCGCCGACCGTGCCCGAGGGCCGCGCGCGGCTGCGGATCACGCTGACCGCCGCCCATTCGGAAGCCGACGTGGACGGGCTGGTGGCGGCGCTGGAGCGCGCGCGCGACGACACGGGAGCATGAGATGACGACCCTGCACATCGAAACCACCGGCAGCGGGCCGGACGTGGTGCTGCTGCACGGCTGGGCCATGCACGGCGGCGTGTTCGCGCCGCTGGTCGAGCGCCTGGCCGGCGACCACAGGCTGCATCTGGTGGATCTTCCCGGCCACGGCCACAGCGCGGATGCCGGGCTGCCGCTGGCGATGGGGCCGGTGGTGGAGGAACTGGTGAAACGCCTGCCGCGGGCGCTGTGGCTGGGCTGGTCGCTGGGCGGGCTGTTCGCGCTGCAGGCGGCGCTGGCGCGCACGCCTTCGGTGCGCGGGGTGGCGCTGCTGTGTTCGAGCCCGCGCTTCGTGCGCGAGCCGGCGGGCGAAGGCGCGTGGCGCTACGGCATGTCGCCGGAGATCTTCGAGGATTTCGCCGCCGGGCTGCGAGATGACTGGCGCGGCACGCTGGAGCGGTTCATCGCCCTGGAGGCGTTCGGCTCCGACCATGCGAAGGAAGAGCTGCGCACGCTGCGCGAGAGCCTGTTTGCCCGCGGCGAGCCGGCTGCCGGCGTGCTCGCCAGCGGCCTGCGCCTGCTGCACGACGTGGATCTGCGCGCGGCGCTGCCGGGCCTGCCGGTGCCCAGCCTGTGGCTGGCCGGCCGCCGCGACCGCGTGGTCGATCCGCGGGCGATGCGCGAGGCGGCGGCGCTGGCCCCGCGGTCGCATTTCGAACAGGTCGAGCACGCCGGCCACGCGCCCTTCCTCACCCACGCCGACGAAGTCGCCGATGCCCTGCGCCGCTTTGAATCCACGCTCGCCCCATGAGCCTCGCCCCCTCCCGGGCAGGAGCGCGCATGGCGCGCTCCTGCCCCGGGGGTCGCGGTGACGGGGGCCGGCTTGCCGGGATAATAGGACGTCATGTTCGATACGCACCACATCCGCCACGCCTTCGGCCGCGCCGCCGACTCCTACGCCGGCGCCGCCGACCTCCAGCGCGAGGTCGAGGGCTGGCTGCTTGAATCGCTGATGTACCTGGACGACACCGTGCCCGACACGGTGCTCGATCTGGGCAGCGGCCCCGGCCATGCCACGGTGGCAATGCGCAAGCGCTGGCCGAAGGCGCGGATCGTCGCGGTCGACATGGCGCTGCCGATGCTGCGGCGGATCGATCCGCGCGCGGGCGGCGGGCTGGCCGGCGGGCTGGGCCTGCGCCCGGGCATCGACCGGGTGTGCGGCGACGCCGCGGCGCTGCCGCTGGCCGACGGCACCGTGGACGTGCTGTTTTCCAATCTGTGCCTGCAGTGGGTGGAGGATCTGCAGGCGGCGCTGGCCGGCTTCCGCCGCGTGCTGCGCCCGGGCGGGCTGCTGCTGCTGTCCACCTTCGGCCACGACACCCTGCACGAGCTGCGCGCGGCGTTTGCCGGGGCCGACGAGGCGCCGCACGTGAGCCCGTTCGTGACCATTGCCGACTTCGGCGACGCGCTCATGCACGCCGGCTTCCGCGACCCGGTGATCGACCGCGACATGCTGGTGCGCGGCTACGACGACCTGCCCGCGCTGATGCGCGAGCTGCGCGCGATCGGCGCCACCAACGCGATGGCCACGCGCCGGCGCACGCTGACCGGCCGCGCCCGCTTTGCCCGCGCGGCGGCGGCCTACGAGCCGCTGCGCGCGGCCGGCGGCCAGCTGCCGGCGAGCTGGGAGGTGATCACCGCCATGGCCTGGGCCCCCGAGCCCGGCGCGCCGATCCGGCTGGGCGGCGAGGAGATCATCAGTTTCCCCGCCAACCGCATCCCGATCCGCAAGCGCGGGTGATTCCCGCCTCCGCAGACCCCGTTTCCGTGTAGGAGTGCGCCATGCGCGCTCCTACAGGATGATTCAGGGCCGGGATCCTACACTCGCAGCCATGCGCGCACTCCTGTTCCTGCTGATCCTGGCCTGCCTGCCGCCGCTGCCCGCCATTGCGCAGCAGCGGCAGGCGTATGAAATCGACCTGTCCGGCATCGATGCGGCGATGGTGCTGGCCGGGGCGGAGGACGTGATCCTGCGCGCGGGCGATCGCGACGTGGACGGCCTCTACCAGGTGTTGCTGGACGCGTCCCGGTCGGACGAGGAGTCGCGCGAGCTGTGCCGGCTGTTCGATCCGTCCGCCGACCGCAGCCTGGCCGGCCTGCAGCGCGCCGCCAACGCGCTGGGCCCGCAGAGCCGGGTGCGGTTTGCGGACGCGGTGCTGGCGATCGCCATGGCCGGCATGCAGAACCCGCTGCAGCCCTACGACCCGGCCGCCGCCGACCAGGTGCTGCGCCGCGCCGGCGTGACCGCGATGCTCATCCACGAAGGCTTCTCGATCGGCATCGCCGCCACCGGCGACGACCCCGGCAGCCGCGAGGCCCGCTGCCGCTCGTTCCGCCAGCTGGTCGACGTGCTGCAGGATTTCGAGCTGCACGAGCGCGCCGCCGCCACCCGCTACCTCATGCTCGAAGGCCTGACCCGCTACGGCCGCGAGCTTTAGGCGCGCACCGCTTCCCAGCGGTCGCGGTGGAAGAAGTAGACCTCGCGCAGCAGGAACCGCCAGCGTGACTCCAGGCTGCGAAAACGCGTGGTCGGCGTGGCCGAGCCCAGCGCCTCGATCCCCTCGCCGCGCGCCAGCCGCAGCGCCCGCGCCATGTGCAGCGGATCGCTCACCAGGATTGCGCTGTGCAGGTCGCGTTCGCGCATCAGCATCGCCGCCTGCTCCAGGTTCTCGCGGGTGGTGCGCGAGACCGTTTCGATCAGGATCCGCTCCTCCGGCACGCCCTTGTCGATCGCATAGCGGCGCGCCACCTCCGACTCGGCGAACCGCGCGCCCTCGCCGCCGAAGCCGCCGGTGAAGATCAGCCAGGGCCCCAGCCCGCGCTCATGCAGGTTGATGCCGTGCACGATGCGCTGCTCGAACACCGGCGAGGGCCGCGCGTCGTAGGCCGCCGCGCCCAGCACGATGATCGCGTCCGCCGGCGCGGCCTCGTCGCGCGCGCCGACCCAGGTGATGTAGGCCGCCACGCCCGCCAGCCACAGCGCCAGCACCACGCCGAGGCGGAACAGCAGCCCCATCAGGCGCCGCGCGCCGCTGCGTCGCCTGGCCCGGCTCACCCCTGCTCCCCGGCCATCCGCAGCACCTCGGGCGCCACGTTGCCGCCGCTGAGCACCACGCCCACGCGCCTGCCGGCAAACAGCTCCGGATTGCCCAGCACCGCGGCAAACGCGATCGCCGAGGACGGCTCCACCATCTGCTTGAGCCGCTGCCAGAGCAGGCGCATCGCGGCCAGGGTGGCATCGTCTTCAACCGTGAGCACCCGCGCTCCGGCCGCCCGCAGGATCTGGAAGTTGGGCGCGCCGATGGTGGCGCGCAGGCCGTCGCAGAGGGTGTCGGCCACCACGTCCGGGGCCAGCTCGCCGCGCTGGAACGAGGCCGCCGCGTCGGCGCCGGCCGCCGGCTCGGCCAGGAACAGTTGCGTGGCCGGTGAAGCACCCGCCAGCGCGATCGCCGTTCCTGCCGCCAGCCCGCCGCCGCTGACGGGCACCACCAGCGCATCCAGCGGCCCGGTGGAACCGATCAGCTCCAGCGCCGCGGTGCCCTGGCCGGCGATCACCCGCGCATCGGCGTAGGGGTGCACCAGCTGCGCGCCGGTGCTTTGCTGCAGCGCGAGGCAGGCGGCTTCGCGCGCGGCCTGGGTCGGCTCGCAGCGGTGCAGCGCGCCGCCGTAGGCCTGGATCGCGGCGGTCTTGGCCGGCGACGCGTTGTCCGGCACCACCACGTGGCAGGCGATGCCGCGCGTGCGCGCCGCCAGCGCCAGCGCCGCGCCGTGGTTGCCGGAAGAGTGCGTGACCACCCCGCGCCCGGCCTGTTCTTCGTCCAGCGACCACACCGCATTGCAGGCGCCGCGGAACTTGAACGCCCCGCCGCGCTGCAGGTGTTCGCCCTTGAAATGCAGTTCGCAGCCGGCCATTGCATCCAGCGTCTGCGAGCGGTGTACCGGCGTGGCGTGCGCAAGCGGGGCGATGCGCGCGGCCGCGGCCAGCACGTCCTGGAAGACGGGAACGGGGAAGGGGGAAGGCATCGCCAAAAGCGTAGCGCAAGCCTGAGCGGTTCAGCCATGGTCAGGTTGAGCAGGCTGAATTAAGCGATGATTCAATGGCTTGGGCCGATGCTGGGGCTCATATCACACAGGGGCGATCAAATGAAGGTTCGCTATCTCATCGTCACTGCGCTGGCCGCGCTGCTGCTCGGCGGCTGTGCCACCTACGGTTACAAGGACGGGTATCGCGGGGGCAGCGGGGACTACTACTACGGCCGCAGCAGCAGCTCCGGCTACTACGGCGCGCCCTACGGCAGCGTGGGCTACGGCCGCTATGGCGGCGTCTACGGCAGCGTCGGTTACGGCTATCCGGGCTATTCGCGCTACAGCTACTGGCCGCGCAGCTACTACGGCTCGCGCTACCCGTACTACGGCAGCTACTACCCGCCGTACTACCACGGCCGCCCGATCGTGCGCCCGCGCCCGGACAACAGCCGGCCGGACAACCGCCCGAACGCGCCGTGGCGCAACCTGCAGGGCGTGACCCGGGTGGAGCATCGCGAGCGGCCCGAGCGCATCGAGCGCAATCCGGCCGGGCTGCGCACCCAGGGCCAGCGCGAGCGCATCCAGCCGGCCGTTCCCGGCAACCGCCGAGGCACCCAGCGCAGCAGCAACTCGCCGTGGCGCGCCGGGCCTGCCCGCAGCAGCGAGCGCAGCCGGGCAGCACCTGCCCCTGCGCGTCAGTCCGCGCCGGTACAGCGCACCCGGGCCGCGCCCAGCCGCCCGGCACCGCGGTCGCGTGCGCGAGACAGTGACCGCGGTCGCAGCATCGAGCCCTGAGGGGCTTGCGCCGGGCGTTTTGAGGGCGCAAGCTAGCCCTGTGTGACCGCCAGCGTCCAAACACGACGCAGCGCGGGGCAACGATCAATGTCGACGCCCGACGGGGGACTTCCGGATCCCCCCTGTTCCGCTCTCGTCGGGTGTCGGCGCCTAATCAGGCCGCGGCAAGGCCGAACGCAAAAAAACGGGGCCGGATGTCCCCCGACATCCGGCCCCTTCGCTTCCCCGGGTCGCGCATGGCCAGCCCTGTTCCAGTCCAGCCGCGCCCCCCTTGTGGCGCTTGCCTCGCCGGGTGCACCAGAAGCGAACGCAGGATGCGTGCCAACCAGTCCTTCTCCTGAACGCCCGGGCCCGCATCGCGGGACAGGCGATAATTGCGGCCATGGGTGCAACCGATTTCTTCCGTTATGACGTGATCGTGGTGGGCGGTGGCCATGCCGGCACCGACGCCGCGCTGGCGGCCGCGCGCGCCGGTGCGCGCACGCTGCTGCTCACCCACAGCATCGAGACCATCGGCGCGATGAGCTGCAACCCGGCCATCGGCGGGATCGGCAAGGGCCACCTGGTCAGGGAGATCGACGCGCTTGGCGGGGTGATGGCGAAGGCCGCCGACGCGGCCGGCATCCAGTGGCGGCGCCTGAACGCGTCCAAGGGCGCGGCCGTGCGCGCCACCCGCTGCCAGGCCGACCGTTCGCTGTACCGCGCCTTCATCCGCCGGGCGGTGGAGAACCAGCCCGGGCTGACCATCTTCCAGGCCGGCGTGGACGACCTGGTGATCGAAGGCGACGCGGTGCGCGGCGTGATCACCCAGGGTGGCCAGCGCTTCAGCGCGCCCGCGGTGGTGCTGACGGTGGGCACCTTCCTTGCCGGGCGGGTGCACGTGGGCGAGGCGCAGTATTCGGCCGGCCGTGCCGGCGATCCGCCCGCCAATACCCTGGCTGCGCGCCTGCGCGAGCGCCCGTTCGCGGTGGATCGGCTCAAGACCGGCACCCCGCCGCGCATCGACGGCCGCACCCTGGACTATTCGCGCATGGACGTGCAGCCGGGTGACGATCCGCGTCCGGTGTTCTCCTTCATGGGCAGCCGCGACGACCATCCGCGCCAGGTCGACTGCTGGATCACGCATACCACCGAACGCACCCACGAGATCATCCGCGCCGCGCTGCACCGCTCGCCGCTGTATTCAGGGCAGATCGAGGGCGTCGGCCCGCGCTACTGCCCGTCGATCGAGGACAAGGTGGTGCGTTTTGCCGAGAAGGCCAGCCACCAGATCTTCGTCGAGCCCGAGGGGCTGGATGTCGCCGAGATCTATCCCAACGGCATCTCCACCTCGCTGCCGTTCGACGTGCAGCTGGAGCTGGTGCGCAGCGTCACCGGCTTCGAGCACGCGCACATCACCCGGCCCGGCTACGCGATCGAGTACGACTACTTCGACCCGCGCGGGCTGAAGGCTTCGCTGGAGACCAAGGCCGTCAGCGGCCTGTTCTTTGCCGGCCAGATCAACGGCACCACCGGCTACGAGGAGGCCGCCGCGCAGGGCCTGCTGGCCGGCGTCAACGCCGCCCGCCAGGTGCGCGGGCTGGAGTCGTGGAGCCCGCGCCGCGACCAGGCCTACATCGGCGTGCTGGTCGACGACCTGATCACCCACGGCACCACCGAGCCCTACCGCATGTTCACCAGCCGCGCCGAATACCGGCTGCAGCTGCGCGAGGACAACGCCGACCTGCGCCTGACCGCGATCGGCCGGGAGCTGGGACTGGTGGACGACGCGCGCTGGGCGCGCTTCGAGGCCAGGCGCGAGGCCATCGAGCGCGAGACGCAGCGGCTGGGCGGGCTGTGGGCCTCGCCCAACAACGCCGCCGGCCGCGAGGTGGTGGAGGCCCTGGGCATCGAGCTGACCCGCGAGAACAGCGCGCTGGATCTGCTGCGCCGGCCGGAGCTGGACTACGCGAAGCTGGTGTCGCTGCCGGCATTCGCCGCCGACGCACCGGTGGCCGACGACGTGGCCGAGCAGGTCGAGATCGAAACCAAATACGCCGGCTACCTGCAGCGCCAGCGCGACGACATCGCCCGCCAGCAGCGCCACGAGTCCACCCCCATCCCGGAAGGCTTCGACTACGCCGCCGTGCGCGGCCTGTCCGCCGAGGTGCAGCAGAAGCTCGAACGCGTGCGCCCCGGCACCATCGGCCAGGCCCGGCGCATCCCCGGAATGACCCCGGCTGCGGTGTCACTGCTGCTGGTGCATCTGGAGCGCGGCCGGCGCAGCACAGCCGCCTGAGACCCGCCGCGTCGCCGTCCGGCCCGCGGTCAGGATGCGTGCCGGCGGCGCCTGGAATGGTTGAAGTGGTTGAGCAGCGCCCAGGCGATGCCCAGGCTCCAGAGCCCCCACAACATTCCTTGTTTGGGAACAAGCATTCCCTGTTTGGGAATTGAAAAGGGGCGTGTCGATTTCTCCACGCGCAGCCGTTTATTTGCAGTACGGAAAACAGCCTTTCCCGCTACTCTCAAGCTTGTTCAGGAGGTTGTTGCGCGCCCGCAGGGCGGATATCACTGCCCGCCCACCGCCTCGGCGATCGGCATGTCGCCATCATAGAAATTCACCGTCTGCCGGCTGGCGGCACCGGTGTTGATGACGTGGGCGATCACCTCGGCCACGTTGTCGCGGGAGGTGACCCGCCTGTCGTCCGGCCAGTCGTCGCCGGCGGTTTCGGTGCGCTGGATCCTGCCGGTGGCCGGCTCCAGGGTCAGCAGGCCGGGGCCGAGGATGGTGTAGTCCAAGGCGCTCTCGCGCAGCTTGGCGTCGGCGTCGTGCTTGGCCTTGGCGTAGGGGTAGAACGAATCGGAGGGATCCAGCCGATCCACGTCGGTATCTGCGGCGGCGTAGGAGACCATGACGAAGCGCTTCACGCCGGCCTGCCCGGCCGCCTGCATGGCGCGGGTGGCGGCGTCGTAGTCCACGGCGCGGGTGCGCTGCGGGTCGCCGCCGCCGGCACCGGCGGAAAACACCACGGCCTGGGCGCCCTTGAAGGCCGATGCAAGCGCGTCGACGTCCGCCGACTCGATGTCCAGCACCACGGGGTTGCCGCCCGCGGCGCGCACGTCGTCGGCGTGGCCGGGGTTGCGGATGATCGAGTCCACGGCGTGGCCGGCCGCCTTCAGCTTCGGCGCCGCCAGCAGCGCCACCTTGCCGTGGCCGCCGATGATCACGGTGCGTTTGGGATCGGTCATGGTGTTCTCCTGGTCGATGTGACGTGGGGAGCACCAGCATGCCCGGTCACGCGTGGGCATGCGGTGGACAGAGCTTTCCGCTTCAGCCGGCGGCCTGTTCCCCGTGCGTGGCGAGCCGGTCCACCAGCGACTGGCTGGCCCGGTTCAGTCCGATCACTTCCACCTGTGCGCCGTGCCGGCGCAGCTTCAGCACCACCCGATCCAGCGCCGCGACCGCGGTGGTGTCCCAGAAGTGCGCGTCGGTGAGGTCGATCACCACCCGGCGCGGTGCGTGCACGTAGTCGAAGCTGTTGGCGAACTGCACCGCGCAGGCGAAAAACACCTGGCCTTTCACCCGGTAGGTGCGCGTGCCATCCGCGGCGTCCTCGTGCTCGACCTGGAGCATGGCGCTGACCCGGCGGGTGAAGGACAGCGCGGTGAGCAGCACGCCGGTGAGCACGCCCATCGCCAGGTCGCCGGTGGCGACGGTGACGATCACCGTGCCCAGCATGATCAGGTTGGCGGTCTTGGGGTGCGTCCGGAACTCGCGGAAGCTCTTCCAGTGGAAGGTGCCGATGCTGACCATGATCATCACCGCCACCAGCGCCGCCATCGGGATCAGCGAGACCCATTCGGAGGCATAGACCACCAGCAGCAACAGCACCACGCCGGCGATCAGGCACGACAGCCGGCCGCGGCCGCCGGAAGACACGTTGATCACCGACTGGCCGATCATCGCGCAACCAGCCATGCCGCCGAAGAAGCCGGCGACGATGTTGGCCGCGCCCTGGCCGGCGCATTCGCGGCGGCGGTCGGTGGGGGTGTCGGTCATGTCCTCCACGATCTGCGCGGTCATCAGCGATTCGAGCAGGCCGACCACGGCCAGGGTGGCCGAGACCGGCAGGATGATGCGCAGGGTGTCCAGGTTCCAGGGGATGTCCGGCAGCAGGAACGTCGGCAGCGCGTCGGGCAGCTCGCCCATATCGCCGACGGTGCGGATGTCCAGGCCCATCCAGATGCTGGCGCCGGTGAGCACCAGGATCGCCACCAGCGCAGAAGGCACGGCGCGGGTGAGCAGCGGCAGCAGGTAGATGATCGCCAGGCCCGCGGCGCACACCGCCCACACCGTCCACGGCATGCCGATCAGCTCCGGCAGCTGGGCCAGGAAGATCAGGATCGCCAGCGCGTTGACGAAGCCCACCACCACCGAACGCGAGACGAAGCGCATCAGTGTGTTGAGCCTGAGCGCGCCGGCGATGATCTGCAGCACCCCGGCCAGGATGGTCGCGGCCAGCAGGTATTCCAGGCCGTGGTCGCGCACCAGGTCGACCATCACCAGGGCCATCGCGCCGGTGGCGGCGGAGATCATGCCCGGCCGGCCGCCGGCGATCGCGGTCACCACCGCGATGCAGAACGAGGCGTACAGGCCCACCCGCGGATCGACGCCGGCAATGATGGAGAAGGCGATGGCTTCGGGGATCAGCGCCAGCGCGACCAGCACGCCGGAGAGCACGTCGCCGCGGACGTTGCCGAACCACTGCTCGCGCAGCGGCGGATAGATGACGGACATGGAGGCTCCGGTAGGGCGCGCAGGCCGGAGTCCAGGCTGGAGTCATCGGGCGCGGGCGAAGGCGGAACCAGCGATTGTATTGCGGTGCAACATAAGTCTCAACGGCGCAGGCGCGCGAAAAAAAACGGGGCGGGAGCACCGGCTCCCGCCCCGTCCACTTCTCCCCGCCGGTGATCAGTAGATGTCGTTCATGGTGTTGTACACGTTGAACTTGCCGGTCGGCGTGATCAGGCGCGGGTCGTCAAGCACCGCCTTGAGCTCGCGGGTCTTGTCGTCCACCACCACGATCGCCGAGCGCTGATCCTGGCCGTTCCAGACCGAGAACCACACCTCGTTGCCGGCCTTGTTGTACTCCGGCTGCACGACGCGCTTGGGGCCTTCGCCCAGGTTGGCCCATTCGGCGATCGGCAGCACTTCGTAGCCGGCGTCCAGGTTGTTGATGTCGAACACCGCGATCGACTGGCTCGGGCCGGCCTCGGGGTTGAGGGTGGTGTCGACCCACAGGTTGGTCGACTCCGGGTGGGTCTTGACGAACAGCGAGCCGCCGCCCTGGCCCTTGAGCACCTCCACCGCCTTCCACGCGTATTGCGGATGGTTGACCGGGTCGGTGGCGATCAGGGTGATGTCCTCGTTGCCCAGCGCCGAGGTCGCCCACACCGGCCCGAAGGTCGGGTGCACGAAGTTGGCGCCGCGGCCCGGGTGCGGGATCTTCTCCACGTCGATCAGCGCGGTGAGCTCCTGGTCGCGTGAATCGACCACCGCGATCTTGTCGCTGTTGTTGGCCGCGGTCAGGAAGTAGCGCTTGGTCGAGTCCCAGCCGCCGTCGTGCAGGTAGCGGGCGGCGTCCAGGGTGATGGTCTTGAGCGAGTCCAGGTTGGAGTAGTCGACCAGCAGGATGCGGCCGGTCTCCTTGACGTTGATGATGAACTCCGGGTGCTCGTGGCTGGCCACGATCGCGGCCACGCGCGGCTCGGGGTGGTACTCCTGCGTGTCCACGGTCATGCCGCGGGTGGAGACGATCTTCCGCGGCTCCAGCGTCGGCCCGTCCATGATCACGTACTGCGGCGGCCAGTAGGCGCCGGCCACGGCGAGCTGGTCTTCGTAGCCCTTGAACTTGGAGGTTTCCACCGAGCGCGCCTCCAGGCCGATCTTGATCTCGGCCACGCGGTCGGGCACCGGCAGCCACAGGTCGATCAGGTCGATCTTGCCGTCGCGGCCGATGGTGTAGACGTAGCGGCCCGAGTGCGAGGCGCGCGAGATGTGCACCGCGTAGCCGGTGGTGATGATGTTGATGATCTGCTTGCTGTCGCCGTCGATCAGGGCGATCTCGCCGGAGTCGCGCAGGGTGACCGAGAAGATGTTGTCCAGATCCCAGTCGTTCATCTGCCGGGTGGGACGATCCTCGACCGGGACGATCACCTCCCAGCTGGCGATCATCTCCTCCATGCCCCACTCGGGCGGATTGGGCGGGGTGTGCTGCAGGAACCGCGCCATCAGGTCGATCTGGTCGGCGCTCAGCTCGCCGCCGGTGCCGAAGTTGGGCATGCCGCCGGGGGAGCCGAAGTTGATCAGCGCCTTCAGGTATTCGGTGCCGCGCGGCTGGGTCACATCCGGCGTGAGCGGCTTGCCGGTGGCGCCCTTGCGCAGCACGCCGTGGCAGCCGGCGCAGCGCTGGAAGAAGATCTCGCTGGCCTGGGTGAACTCGGCCTCGGTCATGTCCGGCGCGCCGGCGGTGCGGATCTGGGTGACGTCGGCGCCGCTCATGCTGGTGGGCGCGCCCTCGTAGGCGGCCTGGGCCTGGCTGGTGCCCGGGTGCGTCTCGCCCTGGGCGGGGTCGGTGGAAACCTGCGCCGCGGCGCGCTGGGCAGCGACCTCCGCCTCGCTGATGCTGCCGCCCGGGTTGCCCCACGAGTTCATGACGTAGGTGGCGATGGCGGCGATGTCGGCGTCGCCGATGTGGCTCTGCGCCGGCATCAGGCTGTTGTAGGTGACGCCGTTGACCACGATCTCGCCTTCCAGCCCCTCCAGCACCGTGGCCACCACGTCGGCGGGGGTCTTGCCGTGCAGCCAGTCGGATCCGGCCAGCGGCGGGAACGCGCCGGTCAGGCCGCGGCCGTCGGGCTGGTGGCAGGCGGCGCAGTTGGCCTCGTAGGCGGCCTTGCCGTCGGTGCCGGCATCCTGGGCGGCGGCCGGTGAGAGCGAGTACCAGGCCCCGCCGGCGGCAAGCAGTGGGATCGCAAGGGCAAGCAATGGTCTTTTCATGGACGGCTACCTGTCGTGGTTACGAGGTTCAGGAATGGAATGCACACCATGCTGTGTCGGAGATTGCGCCTTTGCGCGCGGCCCCACGTTGATTCAGATCAATTCAGGGCAGTTGATCCTGCAGGCATCATGGCGATCCGGTGCCCGGGGCGCGGCCAATGACGCGCAGGCCCGCTCGCCCCTGTAGTTCCATCCGCCTTCCCCTCCCCCTTGCGGAAAGTCCATGTCGAACCAGACCCCGGGACGTTTGCGCCTGTTGCTGCTGACTGCGGCCGTCGCGGCAGCCCCCGCCCTTGCCACCGACCAGGAAGGGGCGGACGAGCCGCACATCCGGACGCTGGACAGCGTGGTGGTGGTGGCCAGCCGCGCCGCCGAGCCGCTGAGCCAGGTGGTGGCCAGCGTGGCCCAGGTGGAGCGGGCCGAGCTGGATCGCTACCTGGTGCGCGACCCGGACAGCCTGGTGCGCTACGTGCCGGGGGTCTCGGTCACCAGCGACCGCAACCGCTTCGGCACCGGCGGCTTCTCGATCCGTGGCCTGGAAGGCAACCGGGTGCGGATCCTGGTGGACGGGATCCCGCTGGCCGACGACTACGCCATCGGCCAGTTCGCCTCGGCCGGGCGCGACCTGGTGGACCTGGAGGCGATCGAGCGGGTCGAGATCCAGCGCGGGCCGGCCTCGACCCTGTACGGTTCGGACGCGCTGGCGGGCGTGGTGGCCTTCCGCACCTTCGACCCGGAGGATCTGCTGGCCCGCACCGGCGGCGACCATCACTTCAACCTGCGCGCCGGATTCGACGGCCTGGACGACAGCCACCTGCTGGGCGCCGGCTGGGCCGGCGAGCTGGCGCCGGGCTGGCAGGCGATGGCGACCGCGGCGCGGCGCAGCGGCCACGAGGCCGGCAACCGCGCCTGGCGCGCGGAGGACGGGCCGAACCCGGTCGACTTCGCGCGCGAGAGCGTGCTGGCCAAGGTGGTTCACGACGCCGGCGCCGACGGGCGCTACACGCTGGCCTTGGATGCCGCCAACGAGTCGCGGCAGACCGAGGTCAATTCGATGCGCTTCGGCGACAGCGAGCGCTATGCCACCACCTACCGGCTCGACGGCGACGACCGGCAGCGGCGGCTGCGCGCCAGCCTGTCGGGCGAGTGGGCGCCGGCGGCCGGCTGGCTGGACGCGCTGGAGGCGCAGCTGTACTTCCAGCAGACCGACGTGCGCCAGGACACCGACCAGTACCGGCTGCCGGATGCGGCGACGCCGTTCGAGTCGCTGCGCTGGCGCCGCTTCGAGTACGACGCGCGCGCGCTCGGGCTGGGCGTGGTCGGGCAGTCGCGCCACGAGGGCCGCTGGGGGCAGCACTGGCACGTGTTCGGCCTGGACCTGGCGCTGCAGCGCTACGAGGGCCTGCGCGACGGCATCGAGACCAACCTGGACACCGGCGCGACCAACACCCTGATCCTGGGCGAGGACATGCCGGTGCGCGACTTCCCGAGCTCGGACGCCGACAGCCTGGCGCTGTTCTGGCAGGACGAGATCACCTTCGGCGAGCGCTTTGCGGTGATTCCCGGGGTGCGCGCGGAGTGGTACCGGCTGCGCCCGGATCCGGATGCGATCTATATCGAAGACTTCCCGGACAGCGACCCGGTGGACGTGGACGAGCGCCAGATCACCCCGCGGCTGTCGCTGCGCTGGTCGCTGGGCGGTGGCCACAGCCTGTTCGCCCAGTACGCCCGCGGCTTCCGCGCGCCGCCGTTCGGCGACGTCAACATCGGCCTGGCGCTGCCGTTCTACGGCTACGAGGTGCGGGCCAATCCGGATCTCCGCCCCGAGCGCAGCGAGGGCCTGGAGATCGGCTGGCGCCACGTGGGCGAGCACCTGCGCGCCAGCGTGTCGGCCTATGAAAACCGCTACACCGACCTGATCGAGTCGCGCGCCAACCTGGGCATCGACCCGGCCACCCGGTGGCTGGTGTTCCAGTCGGTGAACCGCGACCGGGCCCGGATCCGCGGCGTCGAGGGCGACCTGCTGTGGCGGGTGGCGGACGACTGGTCGCTGCGCGGCGCGTTCGCCTGGTCGCGCGGCGACGACACCCGCCGCGACCAGCCGCTCAACACCATCGACCCGCCGCGCGCCACCGCCGGCCTGCGCTGGGAGCCGGTGGGCGCGAACTGGGGCGTGGAGGGCGCGGCGGTGGCGGTCCAGGGCAAGGATCACGACCGCATCGACCATGAAAGCGGCGAGCTGTTCGCGCCGCCCGGCTACGTGCGCTTCGACCTGTACGCCTGGTTCGAGCCGTGGCAGGGCGTGCGGATCAACGCCGGCCTGCTGAACCTGGCCGACCGGCGCTACTGGGACTGGGCCGGGGTGCGCGGCGTGGGCGTGGACGACGACAGCGTCGGCTTCTACACCCGCTCGGGCCGCAGCGCGGCGGTCAACGTGGTGCTGGAATGGTGAGCGGCGCGAGATCCGGATAACGCCGCGGTCGCCGCCTGCCGGCTACAGGGCGATGTCCTCGTAGCTGCGGGGGTCGGCGATCGGCTCCAGGTGCCCGGTGACGCTCATCGCCGGGAACTGGGCCACGATCTTCTCGACCAGGTCTTCCATGGCGTCATGGCCGCGCTGCACCGTCCAGTCGCCGGGCACCAGCATGTGCATCTCCATGAACTGGCGCGACCCGGACTCGCGGGTGCGCACGGCGTGGAACTCGATCCGGCCGGTCTCGGTGTGGGCATCGAGGATGGCCTGGATCCTGGCGTTGTCCTCCGGGGACAGGGACGCGTCCATCAGCCCCGCGGTCGATTCGGACATGAGCCGGTAGCCGGTGACCAGGATGTTCACCCCGACCAGGATCGCGATCACCGGATCCATCCAGTTCCAGCCGGTGAGCCAGACCAGCGCCAGGCCCACCACCACGCCGACCGAGGTGTAGAGGTCGGTCATCAGGTGCTGGCCGTCGGCGCGCAGGGTGATGGAGCGGTGCCGCTTGCCGACGCCGATCAGGATCCGCCCGACGACGCCGTTGAGCACCGCGGCCACCATCGAAACGGCCAGGCCGATGCCCAGCGACTCCAGCGGCCGCGGGTTGAGCAGGCGCTCGACGCCCAGGTAGATGATCGAGGCTGCCGCGACGAAGACCAGGATCCCTTCCAGCGCCGCGGAGAAGTATTCCGCCTTGCTGTGCCCGAAGTGGTGGTTGTCGTCGGCGGGCTTGGCGGCGATGGTCAGCGAGACCAGGGCGACGATCGCCGCTACCAGGTTGACGATCGACTCCGCGGCGTCCGAGAGCAGGCCCACCGATCCGGTGATGGCCCACGCGGCACCCTTGAGCAGCACCGTCACCACCGCGGTGGCGATCGCCAGCCAGGCGTACTTCCTCAGATCCGGCCGGATCGCGGCGGGTGGGGCGGTCGCGCTCATGCGCCTGATTGTCCCCTGCATACACCGGTTCAGCCAGACGCGTCCGGTGGGGCGGGTGCGTGCTCAGCCCGGGTGCGCGTACTTCGCCTGCGGCTCGTGCACGTCGGCGCCCGGTTCGCGCCGGATGCGTTCGCGCAGCCAGGCGGCGAAATCGGCTTCGGGCAGGCTGCCGTCGGCCAGGGCGACCATAGTCGCGTACTTGTCTTCATCGCTCGCGGCCACGGTCAGGCCGTTGAGCGCAAGGAAGGCGCGATAGCAGACATGGGCAGTGCGGTTGTTGCCGTCCACGAACGGGTGGTTGCGTGCGAGGCCGTAGGCAAGGCTTGCGGTCAGGTCGGCCACGTCGGGTGGCGGTTCGCCGTAGGCATGCAGCTGTTGCGGCCGGGCGAGGGCGGAGTCGGGCAGGCTCTCGTCGCGCACGCCGGCGCTGCCGCCATGCTCGGCAAGCTGGCGATCGTGGATGGCCAGGGCGAACGGCTTTTCAATCCACCTGATCATGGCGGTGGCCTATTGCGCGAGCTTGCGCAACACGGCGCGATCTTCGCGCATGATCTTCTCGGCGACTTCCATCTGTTCGGCCAGCGCCGGGTCGTACGCGGTCAGCCGGATGCCGTCGGGCGTCTCCAGCGCGTACAGCTCGTCGCCCTTCTGCAGGCGCAGGCGGGCGAGCAGTTCCTTGGGCAGGATGATGCCGGCGGAGTTGCCGACGGTGGTGATCCTGAGCTTCATGGCCGGGTTCCGGCTGCGAATGTTCTAACGGACGTTATATTATTCGCCGCCCTGCCGCAACCGGCAGCAGTCCGGGCGATTCATCCGTTCAGCGGTACGCCTTCAGGTAGCGCGCCTCGAAGCGCCGCTTGAGCCAGTGGAAGGCGCGGGTGCGCGGCAGGGCCAGGTTCCGCTTTTCGCTGCGGTAGACCAGCATGCCGGCGTCGAGGGTGTCGACGATGCAGGCCAGCTCGGCCTTGAAGCCGTGGCTGGCGGGCGCGCCGCGCAGTTCGGCGGCGATGTTCTTCGCCACCGCGCCGGCCTGCAGGTCGGCCTGGTGGGCCTGCTTGGCCATCCAGTCCGGGCCGGGGTAGCTGCCGGCGTCGCCGGCCACGTAGACCCGCTCCATGCCCCGCACCCGGCAGGTCGCTTCGGCGGCGATGAAGCCGCCTTCCGACAGCGGCAGGTCGCTGCCCTCCAGCCACGCCGGGCCGGTGAGGCCGGGCATGAACAGGATCAGGTCGGCGTCGAAGCCGCCGCCTTCGGTTTCCACCCGGCCGGGCTCGAATCGCAGCGGTTTGTGGCCCAGGTGCGTTTCGATGCCGAGCGCGCGCATGCGCGCCAGCATCTTGGCCACCGCGTCGGGGCCGAGGCGCTGGCCGGGCTGTTCGGAGGGATTGAAGAACACCAGTTGGAAACGCTCGCGCCGCCGCTGCCGGCGCAGCAGGGTGTCGATGCCGAACAGGAACTCGAACATCGGCCCGCCGCGCACCGCGCCCGGCTCCTTGGGGTTGGTGGCGAAGCCGACCGCGATCGTGCCGCCGTCCATCGCCGCCAGCCGGTCGCGGATCGACTCGGCCGCGGCGATCCCTTCGCAGGGGATGATCGCGTGCTCGATGCCGGGCAGCCGGCGCAGGTAGCGCCCGCCGGTGGCGATCACCAGGACGTCGTTCCCCAGCTCGCCGGTATCGGTGACCACGCGCCGGCCGCCGTCCAGCACCTGCTGCACGCTGCCCTGGTGCCAGTGCACGTCGTGGCGGGCGAAGAAGCCGGCCAGCGGCATCCGCAGGTCGTCGCCGCTGCGCTGGCCCGACGGCAGCCAGATCAGGCTCGGCAGGTACACCAGCTCCCGGCGCGGCGAGACCACCGTGACCGGGTTGGGCACGCCGGCTGCGCGCAGCCCGCGCACGGTTGAAAGCGCGGCGAAGCCGCTGCCGAGGATGACGATCCGCTTCATGCCCGCCTCACTCCAGCCCCGCCGGCACTTCGACCCACAGCGCGCCGCGCAGGTCGCCGACCGCAAAGCCGGTGGCGCCGTCGTCAGGGTAGCGGGCGGCGATCGCCGCGCGCACGTCGGGCTCCACCGCGCCGCCGTGGCAGGCCAGGCAGCCTTCCTGGGTGGCGATGCCGCGCATCATCCGCAGGGCCACGTCGTCGGGCAATTCGTCGCGAAATACCACAACCTGGTCGCCGGCGTCGGCGCCGCCATCAACCGCGCCCTGGAACGCCTGCAGCGTTTCCAGCTGCCAGCCACCGGCGGCGTGCGCGCTGTTGCGGTTGCGGCCGGGGACGGCGACGCGGCCCAGCCGGACGCCGTGTTCGGCCATCACCGCTTCGGCAATCACCGGCGCGTCGGTGTAGCAGACGTCAATCGCGGCCACCGGGCCGTTCTCCTTCATGGCGCCCTGCAGGCGCTGCTGGAGCTGGCCGCTGAAGGACTTTGCGGCGGCCTGCGCGCGCGCCAGGTCGGTGTCATCGGCGGGCGCCGCCGGCGGGGCGGCGGTTTCCACGGGCGGGTCGGCGGGTGCGGCCACCTGTGCGGACTCCTGCCCGCAGGCGGTGAGCAGCGACAACGCGAGCGCGCACGAAGCGGCCAGGATGATGGGGCGTGTGTTCATGGCGTGGTGACCTCCGGTTGCGGCGGGTTGCGCCGGATCAGCGTGTAGTAGAGCAGCGGGATGACGACCAGGGTCAGCACGGTGGAGACCAGGATGCCGAAGATCAGCGAGATCGCCAGGCCGTTGAAGATCGGGTCGTCGAGGATGAAGAAGGCGCCGGCCATGGCCGCCAGCGCGGTCAGCGCGATCGGCTGGGCGCGCACCGCGCAGGCGTCGATGACCGCCTGGGCCGGGGTGCGCCCGCGCGCCATTTCATGGTTGATGAAGTCCACCAGCAGGATCGAGTTGCGCACGATGATCCCGGCCAGCGCGATCATGCCGATCATGCTGGTGGCGGTGAACTGCATGCCCAGCAGCGCGTGGCCCGGCATCACCCCGATCACGGTCAGCGGGATCGGCGCCATGATCACCAGCGGCAGCGCGTAGCTGCGGAAGTAGGCCACCACCAGCAGGTAGATCAGCACCAGGCCGGCGGCGTAGGCGATGCCCATGTCGCGGAAGGTCTCGTAGGTGATCTGCCACTCGCCGTCCCACTTGATCGCGAACCCGGCGGTGTCGGCCGGCTGGGCGATGTAGTGCTGCGAGAGCCGCTGGCCGGCCACGTCGTTGCCGGCCACCTGCCCGACCAGGTCGAACATGCCGTACAGCGGGCTGTCGATGTCGCTGCTCTCGTCCCCCATCACGTACACCACCGGCAGCAGGTCCTTGTGGTGGATGGCGCCGTCCCAGCGCGCGGGCTCCATCCGCACCAGTTCCGACAGCGGCACCAGCTGGCCCTCGCCGCCGCGCACGCGCAGCGACAGCACCCCGTCGAGCGAAGCCTGGTCGGCCACCGGCAGGCGCAGGCGCACCGGGCGCGGGTACTTCGAGCCGTCGTCGATCAGATGGGTGGCGTCGTGGCCGGACAGCCCGGCGGCGATGGTGTCGGCAATGTCGGCCTGCGATACGCCCAGGCGCGCGGCGCGCTCGCGGTCGATGGCCAGCACCTCGCGCGCGGCATCAGCCTCCACGCTGGTGTCGACGTCGACGATGCCGCCGGTGGCCAGGAAGCGCTGCTCCAGCGCCAGGCCGACCTCGCGCTGGCGCGCGTAGTCGGGGCCGTAGACCTCGGCCACGATCGGCGAGAGCACCGGCGGGCCGGGCGGCACCTCCACCACCTTGACCGACGCGCCGTGGCGCGCGCCGACTTCGGCCAGGTCCGGGCGCAGGGCGACCGCGATGTCGTGGCTCTTGCGGTCGCGCTCGCGGCGGTCGACCAGGTTCACCTGCAGGTCGCCCACGTTGGCGCCGGCGCGCAGGTCGTACTGGCGCACCAGGCCGTTGAAGTTGATCGGCGCGGCGGTGCCGGCATAGGCCTGCCAGTCGCGCACCTCGGGCACGCGCGCGAGCACGGTCGACAGCTCGGTCAGCAGGGCCGCGGTGTCCTCCAGCGTGCGGCCCTCGGGCAGGTCCACCACCACCTCCAGCTCGGACTTGTTGTCGAACGGCAGCATCTTCAGCACCACCAGCTGGAACACCGCCAGGCTCGCGGCCAGCACCACCAGCCCGCCCATCGATGCGAACAGCAGGCCGCGCCTGCGCCCGCCGCGTTCGGGATCCAGGAACGGCGTCATCAGCCGTTCGAACAGCCGGTGCAGGCGCGCGGCCATGCTGCCGGCGGCGTGGCCGTGGGCCGCATCCGCGTCGTTGGCATCATGCGCGGCATCACCGCCGTGCCGCCTGAGCAGCTTCAGCGACAGCCACGGCGTGACCACCAGCGCGATGATCAGCGAGAGCAGCATGCCGACCGAGGCGTTGACCGGGATCGGGCGCATGTACGGGCCCATCAGCCCGCTGACGAAGGCCATCGGCATCAGCGCCGCGATCACGGTGAAGGTGGCCAGGATGGTCGGGCCGCCGACCTCGTCGACCGCCGGCGGGATCGCCTCGCGCAGGGACTTCGCGCCCAGGCTCATGTGGCGGTGGATGTTCTCCACCACCACGATGGCGTCGTCGACCAGGATGCCGATGGCGAAGATCAGCGCGAACAGCGACACCCGGTTGAGGGTGAAGCCCATCGCCCAGGAGGCGAACAGGGTCGTGGCCAGGGTCAGCACCACGGCGCTGCCGATCACCACCGCCTCGCGCCGGCCGAGCGCGAACAGCACCAGCAGCACCACCGAGCCGGTGGCGAAGAACAGCTTGCTGATCAGGGTGTTCGCCTTGTCGCTGGCGGTCAGGCCGTAGTCGCGGGTGACGGTGACCTGCACGCCTTCGGGAATGACCTGTCCGCGCAGCGATTCCACGCGCTCCAGCACGCCGCGGGTGATGTCCGACGCGTTGCTGCCCGGCTTCTTGGCGATGGCCAGGGTCACCGCGGGGGCCACGCCGTCGGCCGGGCCCGCGCGCCCGGCCGGCGCGCCGTGCCAGACGTAGCTGGACGGCGTATCGGCGGCGTCGCGCACGCTGGCAACGTCTTCCAGCCGCACCGGCTGGCCGCCGGCCACGCCGAGCACCAGCCCGGCCACGTCCTCGCGGCTGGCCAGGAAACTGCCCGAGGTCACCTGCACCACGCCGTCCATGCCGACCCGTTCGCCGGCCTGGCGGGCGAGGTTGGCGGCCTGCAGCGCCCCGGCCAGGTCGTTCACGGTCAGGCCGTGGCTGGCCAGCCGCGCCGGATCCAGGGTCACCATCACCGCGCGTTCGGGCGCGCCGATGGTGAACACGTCGCGGGTGCCGGGAATGCGCTTGAGCTCGGTTTCCAGCGTATGCGCGACTTCGGCCAGCTCGCGCCCGCCGCGCCCGGGGTCGTCCGTCCACAGGGTCAGCGCCATCACCGGCACGTCGTCGATGCCCTTGGGCTTGATGATCGGTTGGCCCACGCCCAGGCCCTGCGGCATCCAGTCCTGGTGCGAGAACACCTTGTCGTACAGCCGTACCAGCGCCGGCTGGCGCGGCACGCCGACCTCGAATTCGACCGTGGCCACCACCATGCCCGGGCGGCTGATCGAGTACGTGTGCCTGACGTCCTCGATCTCCGAGAGCACCTGCTCCAGCGGATACGCGACCATCTGCTCCACCTGGCGCGCGTCCGCGCCCGGGAAGGGCACGATCACGTTGGCCATGGTCACGTCGATCTGCGGCTCTTCCTCCTGCGGCGTGATCATCACCGCGACCACGCCCAGCAGCAGGCCGAGCAGGGCCAGGATCGGGGTCAGCGGGTTGGCCTGGAAGGTCGCGGCCAGGCGCCCGGAAATGCCCCTGCGGGAGCTGCCGGAGCCGGTCACGTCAGTCGCCCCCGCGCGCGGCGACCAGGGCCTGGCGCGCCGCCACCGGGTCGGCGGCGATGGTCTCGCCCGGCTGCAGGCCGGCGATCACGTCGATCCCGTCGCCCGAGCGCCCGCCCAGGCGCAGCTGGCGCAGCGACAGGCGGCCGTCGGCAAGCACGTAGGCGGCGCTGACCTCGCCGCGCACGGCCACGGCCGAGGCCGGGATGCGGGCGAAGGCGCTGCCCGGAACCGCCGGGAACGCGACCTTGGCGGTGCTGCCCGGCGCCGGCGCCTCATCCAGCGCCGGCAAATCCACGCGCACGCGCACCGCGTGGCTGGCGGCGTCGGCGGCGGGGAAGACCGTCACCCGCGCCGCTTCGACGCTGCGGCCTTCGCCGAAGTGCACCGTCGCCGCCGGGGCGGCGCGGATGGCGTCCGCGTCCGACTGCGGAAGGCTGACCTCCACCCGCAGCGCGCCGGGCGCGAACACCGTCATCAGCGGCTGGCCCACGCCCACGCTCTCGCCCGGCTCCACCGCGCGCGCGGACACGATGCCGGCGTAGGGCGCGCGCACCGCGGTATAGGCCGCCTGCTGGCCGACGTTGGCCAGCTGGGCGCGGGCGGCGTCGCGCGCGGCCACGGCCGAATCGCGCATCGCCCGCATCTGCTCGAGCTGGGACTTCGATACGTACTGCGCCTGCGACAGCTCAAGGTAGCGGCGATGGTTGCCTTCCGCCTCGCTGGCCGCGGCCTCCGCCGCGCGCAGGCCCGCGCGCGCCGCGTCCACGCCGGCCTGCTGCTCCACCGCGCTCAGGCGCACCAGCAGCTCGCCCTCGTCCACGCGGTCGCCCACGTCGCGTCGCACCTCGGCCACGCGGCCGCTGGTCTGCGCGGTCAGCGTGGCCTGGCGCACCGCCTCGACCACGCCGTCCCAGGCGCGGCCGCCGGCGGCGTCGGCGGCGGGCACCACCAGGGTGTCCAGGCCGTCGATCGCGGCCGGTTCGCGGACCTCATCGCCGCCGGAGCAGGCGGCCAGCGCCGCGGCCAGCAGCAGCGGCGCGAGCAGGCGAACGGGGCGGGCGGAGCCGAGGGTCATCGCCGGCCCCTTACTTGAACGCGCAGCCGCTGGGCACGCCCAGCCTGGCGAAGACCTTCGCCGCCGGGCAGAAGCCGGTGAATGCCGACTGCAGCAGGTTCAGGCCGACGAAGGCGGTCAGCAGCAGCCACCAGGGCGAAACGAAGTGGCCCAGCGCAAGGCTGGCCAGGATCATCACGCCGGCAAAGGCGAAGATGGCGCGGTCGAGGTTCATGTCCGGTCTCCAGTGGATGGGTTTGCCGGTTGTTCCGGCAGAGCTAAATTAGCACTAGCTTATATTAGAGTCAACTGATATTGTTGCAGGCGTCGCTGCCCCCGGCGGCGGTGAAGTCCCGGGCAATACAGGTGGAATGAACATGCGCAAGGCGCCGAAAACGGCCGATTTCGATCTGGAGCAGATGCAGGAGCACGCCGGCGAGGCCGCCAGCCTGCTCAAGGCGCTGGCCAACGAGCGCCGGCTGCAGGTGCTGTGCCTGCTGGCCGGCGGCGAGCGCTCGGTGGGCGAGCTCAACGAGATGCTGGACCTGAGCCAGTCGGCGCTGTCGCAGCACCTGGCGGTGCTGCGCGAGGAGGGCCTGGTGGACACGCGCCGCGAGGCGCAGACGATCCACTACTCGCTGGCCCCGGGCCCCGCCGGGGCGGTGATGGAAACGCTCTACGGCATCTTCTGCGGCGCCCCGAAGCCGGGCGGCGGCCGGAAGGCCGCATGAGCACATCCTGAAGCCCGGTGACTTGCTGCTGCAGGGCTACCGGCCCGAACAGATTGGCTGCGCGGGGCCTTCGCCGGGATGCGGATCCTGCGCCTGGCCGGACACGACAGCGTGATCGAGGACGCTTGAAGCGCCCGCGGCAGCGGCCTTATTCCTTCGCCTCGGGGTGCCGCTCCAGCCACGCCGCCAGCTGCTGGCGGTAGTACTGCAGCTCTTCGCTGTAGCTGTCGTGCACGCAGGGGTCGCAGCCGCTGTCGCAGCAGTCGCTGGGCAGCGGCGCCTCCGGCGGCTGCGGCCGCGGGTCGTCGGCCAGCGGCAGGTTCAGGGCGGATGGGGAGTTCTGCATGTCCCCGAGGATGGGGCCGCGGGGCGGCGGTTTAAAGCCGGCCGTTCAGCCAGCGCCGTCGCGTGCGCCGCGCGGGCGCCACGACCACAGGAGCAGCAGCAGGCCGGTGATGATGAAGATCGCCGCGCCCGAGAGCAGGAACGGATCCACCCACCAGGCTTCGGCGAGGCGGAACTCGCCGGCGTTGATGCGCCGCCAGTGGGAGAAGTTCTGGGTGATGCCCACCACCAGGCCGAATGCCGCGAAGGTGGCCGCCAGCCAGCGCACCAGCCAGTGGCGTGGGTCGGGCACCAGCATCAGCAGCCCCAGCAGGCCGATCACCGTGCGCTGGGCGCGGCAGAACGGGCAGTTGTAGACCAGACCGGCCAGGTCCACCGCCCAGGTGAACACGCTCAGGACGATGGCGAGGGCGGCGATCAGCCGGAAGTGGCGGTGCAGGGTTTCTGGCGGGGGCATGGCGGGATCCGGAGGCCTTTCGTTCCCGGCGATGCGACCGGGGGCGGCCATGGTAGCCGCGGCCCACCCGTCCTGCCTGCAAATCTCTGGTTGATGTCCGTCGTTGTTACACTGCGCCGCGGGCAAGGGGGGCGTATTGGCGCAAATGCCAGGCATGGAGCGACTGTCAGCGGCGGGCCGGCGCGTGCGCATGCTGGCGGCGGTGCTGCTCGTGGCGGCGCTGCCTGCCACCGGACCGGCGTGGGCGCTTGACCCGGGGCTGCCGCCCGAACGCCACACCATCAGCCGCTGGAGCGCGGACGATGGCCTGCCGCACAGCCAGGTCCACGCCATCAGCCAGGATCGCGACGGTTTCATCTGGGTGGCCAGCTGGGAAGGCACCGCGCGCTTCGACGGCCGCCGCTTCCGCCAGATCGAGCGCCTCGACCACCCCGACGGCCGCCGGCTCGCGTCCCGGCTGTTCTGGCGGGCGGAAGACGGCAGCATGCTGGTCGCGGTCGATCACCTGGGGCTGATGCGGATTCCGGATCGGGGCGATCCGGAGCCGGCATGCCCGGAGTTTCCAGAGATGGATGCCATGCGTATCACGCGTGGCGTGGATGGCCAGCCCTGGGTCGCCGCACGCGACGGCCTGTACCGGCGCCAGGCCGACGGCGCCTGCGTGCGGTTCCCGCAGGGCGACAGCCTGATCCGGGATGAGGTGCTCGCCCTGCTGGCGCAGCCGGATGGCAGCCTCTGGGCGGGCAACCGCCGCGGCCTGTACCGCTGGCACGAGGGGCGGACCGAGCCGCTGGGCGCGCGCATCGGCCTGCCGCCCGGCGAGGTGCGCGGCCTGGTGCGCACGGATGAGGGCGACGTCTGGATCGTCGGCGACCTGGGCGTCTGGCGCCTGCGCGATGGCCGCCTGGAAAGGCTGCACGACGACCGCGCGGAAGGCATCCTCCAGGACTCGCGCGGCACCATCTGGGTGGCCGCCACCGAGGCCCGCCTGCTGCGTTACCGGCAGGGCGGGTGGCAGCAGTTCGACCAGCGCCACGGCATTGCCGGCTACGCCACCGGCGCGCTGTTCGAAGGGCGCGAGGGCCTGGTCTGGTTCGGAACCACCCACGGCCTGTTCCGGGTGGCCGACGGGCCCGTGTGGGGATTCGGCAGGGAGCAGGGCCTGCCCAACGACTATGTCCGCAGCGTGCTGCAGACCGGCGACGGCCAGGTCTGGGTCGGCTACTCCGGGGGCATGAGCCGGATCGTCGGGCAGGCCGTCGAGCCGATCTTCCCCGGCCCGACCTGGCCCGCCGCCTCGTCCGTGCTCGCGCTGGCGCCCGCGTCGGACGGCGGCGTCTGGGCGGGAACCTACAACCGTGGCGTCCTCCACGTGGCCCCCGGCCCGCGGCCATCGGTGCGGGCGCTGGGTGATCGCGATGATGGCAGCCCGCTGGCCGCCGAACAGGTGCGGGCCGTGCTTGAAGCTCCGGACGGCACCCTGTGGATCGGTGCCGAGCGCGCGCTGATGGCGTGGCGCGAAGGGCGGCTGGATCCGGAGCCGCTGCCCGGCCTGCCGCGCGTGCCGGTGCGCGCGCTGCTGCACGACGACGAGGGCCGGCTGTGGATCGGGCTGCTGGGCGGCCTGGCGCGGCGGGAAGCCGATGGCCGGCTGGTGGTGCTGGAGCCGGAGGTGGACTTCCCGGCCCGTTCGGTGCTGGATTTCCACGCCGATGCGGACGGAAGCCTGTGGATGGCCAGCGACCGCGGCCTGCTGCGCTATCGCGATGGCGCCTTCCGCCTGTACGGCCGCGAGCAGGGGCTCAGTGGCAGCGCCGTGTTCCGGATCCTCGCCGATGCCCATGACAACCTGTGGATCAGCGGCAACGAGGGCGTGATCCGGATCCCGCGTGCGTCCTTCCACGCCATCGACCAGGGGCGGACGACCCGCCTGGACATGCAGGCGTTTGCGCGCGACGACGGCATGCCCAGCCGCCAGGCCAACGGCGGCAGCATGTCCGCCGGCTGGCGCATGGACAACGGCGAGCTGTGGGTGCCCACCGCCGCGGGGCTGGCGGTGTTCGACCCGGACCGGGTGATGGAGGCCCACAGGGCGGGGGTGGCGCTGCTGATCGACGAGGTGCTGGTGGACGGCGCCGGCAGCGTGGCCGAGGCGGGCGCGCATACCGTGCCCGCCGGGGCCCGCGTGGTGATCCGCTTCACCGGCATCAGCATGCGCAACCCGAACGGCCTGCGCTACCGCTACCGGATGCACGGCTTCGACGCGGACTGGATCGAGGCGGACGACGCCGGGGAGGTGACCTATACCAACCTTCCGGCTGGACGGCTGCGCTTCGAGCTCCAGGTGGTGCGCGCGCCGGGGGACTGGTCGCGGCCCGCGGACAGCGCCGAAACCGGATTCAAGGTCGCCTCGCACTGGTGGTCGGGCCGGTGGGTGGTGATGCTGGCCGCCCTGGGGCTGCTGGCACTGTTCCTGATGCTGCACCAGTGGCTCGGGCGCCACCAGCGGCGTCGCCAGCGGCAGCTGGAGACGCAGGTGGCGCTGCGCACGGCCGAGCTGCGCGAGAAGAACAGCGAGCTCGAGGCCGCCTCGCACGAGCGCGAGCTGCTGATGAAGCAACTGGCCCACCAGGCCAGCCACGATCCGCTGACCGGCCTGCCCAACCGGCGGGCCTGCGACGAGGCGCTGGCGGAGGCGGTCGCCTCGTCGCGGGCCGGGCAAGCTCCGCTGGCGGTGGCGGTCATCGACGTGGATCGTTTCAAGGCCATCAACGACCGCCATGGGCACCAGGCCGGCGACCGCGTGCTGGCCCGCATCGCGGAGCGGCTGCGGCTTTCGCTCAGGGATCCCGGGACGTTCGTGGGCAGGTCCGGCGGGGAGGAGTTCATGGCCCTGCTGCCGGGCATGGCGCTGGAGCAGGCCGTCGCGCGCCTGGGCCAGGTCCGCGCCGAGGCCACGCAGCTGCAGCTGGAAGTGGAAGGCGAACCGCTCACCTGCACCGTCAGCATCGGCGTGGCGGCCCTTGCCGGGGACGAGGGGCCGGATGCCGTGCTGCGGCGGGCCGATGCCGCGCTGTATGAAGCCAAGCGCCAGGGGCGGAACCGGGTGGTCGCCGCCGCCTGAGCCTGCTCAGCCGCGCTTTGCGCGCGCGAAGGCCTCGGCCAGCGCGTTGTTGGCCGGCGCCGCCGAGGGCCTGGGCGCGTTGCCTGCGGGGCGGCCGCCGCGGGATCCGCCGCCGCGATTGCGCCCGTCGCGTCCAGCGCCGCCGCCGTCGCGGCGCGCCTCCTGCCTCGCCTCGCGCGGCGCGGGCGTGTCCTCCAGGCGCCGGGTGAGGGCGATGCGCTTGCGGGCCACGTCCACCTCCAGCACCTTCACCTTCACGATGTCGCCGGCCTTCACCACCTCGCGCGGATCCTTCACGTAGCGGTCGGCCAGGGCGGAGATGTGCACCAGGCCGTCCTGGTGCACGCCGATGTCGACGAAGGCGCCGAAGGCGGCCACGTTGCTGACCACGCCCTCCAGCACCATGCCCTCGCGCAGATCCCGGATGTCCTCCACCCCGTCGGCGAACTTCGCCGCCTTGAACTCGGGACGCGGGTCGCGGCCGGGCTTTTCCAGCTCGGCGAGGATGTCGCGCACGGTCGGCTCGCCGAAGCGCTCGTCGGTGAATTCGCGGGCCTTGAGCGTGCGCACGAACGGGGCGTCGCCGACCAGGGCGCGGATCGGCTTGCCGGTCGCGGCGACGATGCGCTCCACCACCGGATACGCCTCCGGGTGCACGGCCGAGGCGTCCAGCGGCTGGTCGCCGTCGGCAATGCGCAAAAAGCCCGCGCACTGCTCGAACGTCTTTTCGCCCAGGCGCGGCACCTTGAGCAGATCCCTGCGCCGCCGGAACGGCCCGTTGGCATCGCGATGGGCCACGATGTTGCCCGCCACCGTCGACGACAGCCCGGATACCCGTGCCAGCAGCGGCGCCGAGGCGGTGTTGACGTACACGCCGACCGCGTTCACGCAGTCCTCCACCCGGGCATCCAGCGCCCGCGCCAGCTTGTACTGGTCGACGTCGTGCTGGTACTGGCCCACGCCGATCGCCTTGGGCTCGATCTTCACCAGTTCGGCCAGCGGATCCTGCAGGCGCCGCGCGATCGAGACCGCCCCGCGCAGCGACACGTCCAGATCCGGGAACTCCTTGGCCGCCAGCTCGGAGGCCGAGTACACCGACGCGCCGGCCTCGCTGACCACGATCTTCTGCATCGCAAGCTCCGGCGCGAGCTTGAGCAGGTCGCCGGCCAGCTTGTCGGTCTCGCGGCTGGCGGTGCCGTTGCCGATGGCGATCAGGTTCACGCCGTGCGCGGTGCACAGCTTCTTCAGCGCCGCCAGCGACTGGTCCCACTGCCGCCGCGGCTCGTGCGGGTAGATGGTGTCGGTGGCCACCAGCTTGCCGGTCGCATCCACCACCGCCACCTTCACCCCGGTGCGCAGGCCCGGATCCAGGCCGAGCACGGCCTTCGGGCCGGCCGGCGCGGCCAGCAGCAGATCCTGGAGGTTGTCACCGAACACCGCGATCGCCTCGGCCTCGGCCTGCTCGCGGGCCCCGGTGAACAGATCCAGCATCAGGTGCAGGTGCAGCCTGGCCTTCCACGCCAGCCGGCAGGCGGTGCGCAGCCAGGCGTCGGCGGGGCGGCCGCGGTCCTGGATGCCGGCGTGCAGCGCGATCCGGCCCTCGGCGTACAGGTGCCCGGCCTCCGCGTCACCACCCGGCTCCAGCTCCAGGTTGAGGAACTCCTCGCGGCGGCCGCGGAACAGCGCCAGCAGCCGGTGCGAGGGAATCTTCGCCAGCGGCTCGGCGTGGTCGAAGTAGTCGCGGAACTTCTCGCCGGCGGCTTCCTTGCCCTCGATCACCTTCGAACGGATCACGCCCTCGCGGGACAGCCACTCGCGCAGCTCGCCCACCAGGGCGGCGTCCTCGCTCCAGCGTTCGAGCAGGATCGCGCGCGCGCCCTCCAGCGCCGCCCTGGCATCGGTCACGCCCTTGTCCGCATCCACGAAGCCGGCCGCGAAGTCCTCCGGCACGCGCGCGGGATCGCCCAGCAGCCCCTCGGCCAGCGGCTCCAGCCCGGCCTCGCGCGCGATCTGGGCGCGGGTGCGGCGCTTGGGCTTGTAGGGCAGGTACAGGTCTTCCAGCCGGGACTTGCTGTCCGCCGCCTCGATGTCGGCGCGCAGCGCGTCGCCCAGCTTGCCCTGCTCCTCGATGCTGGCCAGGATCGCCGCGCGCCGGTCTTCCAGCTCGCGCAGGTAGCCCAGGCGGGTTTCCAGATCGCGCAGCTGGGTGTCGTCCAGGCCGCCGGTGACCTCCTTGCGGTAGCGGGCGATGAAGGGCACCGTCGCGCCCTCGTCGAGCAGGCCGACGGCGGCCTCCACCTGGCTGCGCCGGGCGCCGATCTCCTCGGCAATGGTCTGGGCGATGCGGGCCGCGAGGGCGGGGGAAATCTCGGACATTGCGGGTCTTGCAGGCGCGGCCACCGCCGCAGGGCCGCCGATTGTCGCCGCCACGGCCGTGTCACGTAACCCGTTGACAAACCACCTGCCCTTTCCCGCAAAGCCGAGCCCCCGCGTTGGCCGCCCGCAGAACCCGAGCCAACGCGGTAGGCTTGGGACATGATGAGGATGATGCTCGCGGGTGTGCTTGCCGCCGGACTGCTCGCCGGCTGCGGCGGATCCGACGAATCCCGCGCCGCAGCCCCGGGCGAACTGCAGGTACTCGACTGGCCGCTGCCCGGCGCGGTGCCCGGCACCAGCGTGCCGGATCTTTCGGTCTCGCACGACGGCCGGGTGCTGCTGTCGTGGATCGACTCCCAGCCCGGGCGCCGCCACGCGTTCCGCTACAGCAGCTGGGACACCGGCCAGCAGCGCTGGACGCGCGCGCCGACCACCATCGCCGTCGGCAACCGCATGTTCGTCAACTGGGCCGACACCCCGCACATCGCGACCTCCCTGGATGGCGCGACCTGGGCCCACTGGCTGCAAAAGAGCGGCGATGCCCCCTACGCCTACGACATCGCCCTGGCGCGCTCGCGCGACGGCGCCAACTGGTCGCCACCGCTGGTGCCGCACGACGACCGCACCCAGACCGAACACGGCTTCGTCTCGATGTGGCCGCACGGCACCGACCTTCTCGGCATCGCCTGGCTCGACGGCCGCGGCACCGCCGGTGACGGACATGCCGGGCATGACACCCACGACGACGGCCACGCCGCCCACGGCGCCATGGCACTGCGCGCCGCACTGGTGGATCCGGCCCAGCGGCTGGTGCTCGAATCGGTCATCGATACCCGCGTATGCGACTGCTGCCAGACCAGCGTGGCGCTGACCTCGCGCGGCCCGCTGCTGTTCTACCGCGGCCGCAGCCCCGACGAAGTGCGCGACATCCTGGTGTCGCGCCTGGAAGGCAACGTGTGGACTGCGCCCAGGCGTGTCCATGCAGACGACTGGGTGGTCGAAGGCTGCCCCGTGAACGGCCCCTCCGCGGCCGGCCACGGCCACGACACGGTCGTGGCCTGGTATACGCAGGGCGGCGGTGATCCCCAGGTGCGCCTGGCGCACAGCGCCGATGCTGGCGACGCGTTCGGCGCCCCGCTGGTGCTCGACTCGGGGGAACAGGTGCTCGGGCGCGTGGCGGTGGCCCTGGACGGGGAGCAGGCCGGCGTGCTCTGGCTGCGCGAGGAGGCCGACGGCCAGTCGCTGTGGTACGCGCGCTTCACCCCGGATCTGTCGCGTGAGCTGGGGCGGATGCAGCTGGCCGCGCTACCCGGCCGCGGCCGCGGCACCGGGTTCCCGAAGCTGGTGTTCCACCAGGGCATCGCCCACGTGGTCTGGACAGAGGTGTCCGATGGCCGCCCGCGGCTGCGCGGCGCGCGGCTGCTGCCGCCAGCCTCCGGCTGACAGGCCCGCTACGGCACATCAACCCGCCGGATGCGAGCATTGCAGGCCAATGCGTTCGGGAGTACGACATGGAACTTGGCATGGTGGGGCTGGGACGGATGGGCGCGAACATGGCCGCGCGCCTGCTGCAGGCCGGGCACGCGGTCACCGGCTTCGACGCCCAGGCGGATGCGCGCGAAGCCGCCTCAGCGCGCGGGATCGGTACGGCCGGCTCCCTGGCCGCGCTGGTGGAATCAATCCCCGCGCCGCGCGCGATCTGGCTGATGGTGCCGGCCGGCGCCGCCGTCGACGGCGTACTGGAGGAACTGCTGCCGCTGCTGGAGCCCGGCGACGTGGTGGTCGACGGCGGCAACAGCCGCTACCGCGACAGCCAGCGCCGCGCCGGCCAGGTCACCGCGGCCGGCTGCCAGTGGCTGGACGTGGGCACCAGCGGCGGCGTGCACGGGCTGGAACACGGCTACTGCATGACGATTGGCGGTGATACGGGCGTGGTCGAAAGGCTGCGGCCGGTGTTCCAGGCGCTTGCGCCATCGCCCGACAGCGGCTGGGGCCACGTCGGCCCGGCCGGCGCCGGGCACTACGCCAAGATGATCCACAACGGCATCGAGTACGGGCTGATGCAGGCCTACGCCGAAGGCATGGCGCTGCTGCACCGGCGGGAAGACCTGGCGCCCGATCCCGCGCAGATCGCGCGGATCTGGAGCGACGGCAGCGTGATCCGCTCGTGGCTGCTGGAGCTGACGGCCGGCGCGCTGGAGGCCGACCCCAAGCTGTCCGCGATCGCACCCTACGTCGCCGACTCCGGCGAGGGCCGCTGGACGGTGGCCGAAGCGCTGGAGCTCGACGTGCCCGCCCCGGTGATCACCCAGGCGATGATCGCCCGGCTGCGCTCGCGTGACGGGGAAGGCTTCGGCGACCGCGTGGTGGCCGCGCTGCGCGACGCCTTCGGCGGCCACGGGACGAAGTCCGGCTGAGCGGCCGGGCCGTGGCCCGGCCGCTGCGGATCACCAGTCGAACAGCTTGAAGTACGTCTGCGGCGGGTTGTCGCCCTCGCGGGTGGACACGATCCGGCCGTCCTGGCTGTACAGGTAGTAGGCCGGCCCGCGCGACGGCTGCACCTTCACCACCCGCACCTGGTCGCCCACGCGGTATTCGGTGATCACGTCGCCGTTGGCCTCGGTGCGCACAGCCTCGGTGGCATCGGCCGGGATCTCGGGCATGCCGGCGGCGGTGCCGCCCATCTGGGTGGCGCAGGCGCCGAGCAGCAGCAGGGGAACGAGAAGCAGGGCCTTCATGGCGGACTCCGGGAGCGTGGATGCCACCGATTATGCGTGCTGGTGCCGGCGCGTGCCGTGACCGGGGTTGCGCCGTGCCCGGCCGCGCCACGGCCGCGGCGTAGAATCAGGCGCATGAAAAGACTCGTGCTGATCGACGGCTCCAGCTACCTCTACCGCGCCTTCCACGCCCTGCCGCCGCTGACCAACGCCCAGGGCGAGCCCACCGGCGCGCTGTTCGGCGTGGTCAACATGCTGCGCGCCACGCTCAAGGAGAAGCCCGACTACGTCGCCTTCGTGGTCGACGCCCCCGGCAAGACCTTCCGCGACGAGATGTATCCCGAATACAAGGCCAACCGCCCGCCGATGCCGGACGAGCTGCGCGCCCAGGTGCAGCCGATGTGCGACGTGGTCCAGGCGCTGGGCATCGACATCCTGCGCGTGGACGGGGTGGAGGCCGACGACGTGATCGGCACCCTGGCGGTGGCCGGCGCGGCCCAAGGCCTGGACGTGACCGTATCCACCAGCGACAAGGACTTCGTGCAGCTGGTGCGCCCGGGCATCTCGCTGGTCAACACCATGAGCGGCAGCCGCATGGACAGCGACGAGGCGGTGATGGAGAAGTACGGCGTGCCGCCCGATCGCATCATTGACCTGCTGGCGCTGATGGGCGACACCGTGGACAACGTGCCCGGCGTGGAGAAGTGCGGGCCCAAGACCGCGGCCAAGTGGCTGAACCAGTACGGCTCGCTGGACGGGGTGATCGAGAACGCCGACGGCATCAAGGGCAAGGTCGGCGACAACCTGCGCGCGGCGTTGGATCGGCTGCCGCTCAACCGCGAGCTGGTGACCATCAAGACCGACGTGGCGCTGGATCGCGGCCCGGACGGGCTGCCGCTGCGCGAGGGCGACGTGGACACCCTGCGCGCGCTGTATACCCGCTACGGCTTCACCCAGGCCCTGCGCGACCTGGGCCCTGGCGACGGCGATGCCGCCGAAGTGGCGGCCCCGGTCGCGGACACCCCCGGCAGCGTGCGCGGAACCGAGGCCGGGTACGCGCGGCCGGCGGCCAAACCCGCCGCGGACGGACTGGATCCCGCGCTGGCCGCGCCGGGCGAGTACGAGGCCGTCATGGATCGCGCCCGGCTGGAGGAATGGATCGCGATCCTCGGCAAGGCCGACGAATTCGCCTTCGACACCGAAACCGACTCCCTGGACGCGCTGCGCGCCAACCTGGTCGGCATGAGCTTCGCCGCCGAACCCGGCAGGGCGGCCTACCTGCCGCTGGGTCACGACTACGGCGGCGCGCCCGCGCAGCTGGACATGGCCCAGGCGCTGGATCTGCTGCGCCCGCTGCTGGAGGACCCGCAGCGGCGCAAGGTCGGCCACCACGGCAAGTACGACATCCACGTGCTGCGCCGCCACGGCGTCGACGTGCAGGGCTACGCCGACGACACCATGCTCGAGAGTTTCGTCCACAACGCCACCGCCACCCGCCACGACATGGACTCGCTGGCCCTGCGCTACCTGGGCTACACCTGCACCAGCTTCGCCGAGGTGGCCGGCAAGGGCGCCAAGGCGATCCCGTTCTCGCAGGTGTCGATCGACGATGCCACCGGCTACGCGGCCGAGGACGCCGACGTGACCCTGCGCCTGCACCGGCTGCTCGCGCCGAAGCTGGCCGAAGTGCCGGCGCTGGAACAGGTCTACCGGGACATCGAGATGCCGCTGGTGCCGGTGCTGGCGCGGATCGAGGCCCACGGCGTGCGCATCGACGGCGACGAGCTGCGCCGGCAGAGCGCCGACCTGTCGCGGCGCATGCTGGCCGCCCAGCAGAAGGCCACCGAACTGGCCGGGCGCAGCTTCAACCTGGACTCGCCCAAGCAGCTGCAGGCGCTGCTGTTCGACGAACTCGGCCTGCCGGCGCTGGTGAAGACCCCCAAGGGCCAGCCCAGCACCAATGAAGAGGCGCTGGAGGCGATCGCCGACCAGCACGAGCTGCCGCGGGTGATCCTGGAGTACCGCGGCCTGGCCAAGCTGCGCAGCACCTACACCGACAAGCTGCCGGAGATGATCAACCCGGAGACCGGCCGCCTGCACACCAGCTTCCACCAGGCCGGCGCCGCCACCGGCCGGCTGGCCTCCTCCGATCCCAACCTGCAGAACATCCCGATCCGCACCGAAGACGGCCGCCGCATCCGCCGCGCCTTCATCGCCGACGCGGGCAACAAGCTGGTCGCCTGCGATTACTCGCAGATCGAGCTGCGGATCATGGCCCACCTGTCGGGCGACGAGGGCCTGCTCGCCGCGTTCGCCGCCGGCGCCGACATCCACGCCGCCACCGCGGCCGAGGTGTTCGGCCGCAAGCTGGAAGAGGTCACTTCGAACGAGCGCCGGGCCGCCAAGGCGATCAACTTCGGCCTGATGTACGGCATGGGCGCCTGGGGCCTGGCCCGCAACCTGGGCATCGACCGCGGCGAGGCCCAGGACTACATCGGCCTGTACTTCTCCCGCTACCCGGGCGTGCGCGAGTACATGGATCGCACCCGCGAGCAGGCGCGCGAGCAGGGCTTTGTCGAAACCGTGTTCGGCCGGCGCCTGTACCTGGACAACATCAGCGCCCGCAACCAGGGCCTGCGCGCCGGCGCCGAGCGCGCCGCGATCAACGCGCCGATGCAGGGCACCGCCGCCGACATCATCAAGCGGGCGATGATCGACATCGACGCCTGGCTGGCCGGGCAGGAGGGCCGGGCGCGGATGATCCTGCAGGTGCACGACGAGCTGGTGTTCGAGGCCGAGGCGGGGTTCGTGGACGAACTGCTGGCCGAGGTGGTTCCGCGCATGACCGGCGCCGCCGCGCTCAAGGTGCCGCTGATGGTGGAAAGCGGGGTCGGCGACAACTGGGACGAGGCCCATTGAGGCGGTCAATCAGGCCGATAGAGGGCTGTCATGCCGTTGATTGCGAAGGGGTTTTCCGGGCGTTCCCATTCAGGTTCCCGGGCTCGGTAAACGGAGGCTGAACCGTCACGGTTCGCGGGTCGCATCTTCACGAACCATCCATGCGCGCGGTGGTCATATAGCTCGCGACAGATGCAATGTCTGTCGCCGATCTCTCCCTTCCCCTGGAGTGATCCGGAACGACGACTTCTCCCCGAGTCCCGTTCCACCGAGCCCCGCCGGCCCCCCCTGCCTGCGGGGCTTTTTTTGTTCACGGTTCCCCTTCGCCCACGCGCTGGAACGTCGCCACCCGCCGGTACGGCGACGGATACGCGCCCACCTGCAGCATCGCCGGGCGCAGGTTCCAGTCGATGTGCAGGCGGTCGATGCCGCCGTCGCGGCCGCGGGTGAACCACACGAACTCCTCGCGCATGGCCCGGTTGCGCCACACCGCGCGGAAGGTGTCGTGGTGCCAGTGCTCCAGGTCGGCGACCTGCAGCGGATCGTCCCACAGGGCCAGCACCAGCCGCCCGTCCTCCACCCGTACCCGGGCATCGGCGTAGAGGTCGTCGTTGAAGCCGCCTTCGAAATCCGCCAGTGGCCCCGAGGGACGGGTGCCGGTGATGCGCGCGGCGTGGATGGCGTCGCGCTCGGCCTGCACCCGCGCCTTCTGCGCCAGATGCCGCTGCCAGCTGTCCGCGTGGTGCTCGCCGCCGTCGATGCCCAGGTAGGCGTCCATGATCTGCCGCGCCAGCGCGGTGGTGAAGCCGTTGAAGGTGTTGGTGGTGATGAAGATGCCCAGGTTCTCCCCGGGCACCAGCATCAGCAGGGAGTTCATGCCGTCCACCGCGCCCGAGTGCGATGAGGTCGGGTGACCGCCGTGGCTACCCAGCCGCCAGCCCAGGCCGTAGGCGGCGAGCGGCTCGAACGCGGGCCGGCTGATCGGGTTCTGGGCGCTGTGCATCTCCTCCACGGTTGTGCGTGCAAGCAGGGTATTGCCCTCGAACTCGCCGGGCGTGCCCAGGTGCAGGCGCATCCAGGCCGCGATCTCGCGCGCGCTGGTGTGCACCGAGGCCGCCGGGCCCACCGCGTCGAAGTTGCGGCGGGCGATTTCCACCACTTCGCCGTCGATCTCCTGGTGCGGCCAGGCCACGTTGCCGGAGTCGTCCAGGCGGCTGCCGCCGGCCAGGCTGCGGGCCATGCCCAGCGGTGCGAACAGGCGCTGCTCGACGAACCGCTCCCAGCCGGTGCCGGTCACCGCCGGCACCACTTCGCCGGCCACCATGTACAGCACGTTGGAATACACGTAGCCCTCGCGGAAGCCGGTTTCCGGCTCCAGATGGCGCAGGCGTTCGATCTGCTCGGCGCTGTCGCGCGCGGAGATCCAGCGCAGGCGGTTGCCGGTCAGCCGGCCCAGCCCGACCCGGTGGGCGAGCATGTCGCGCACCGTGACCGCCCGGGTCACGTAGGGGTCGTACAGCTGCAGCTGCGGCAGGTGCCTGGCCACCGGGTCGTCCCAGCCGATCCGGCCCTCGTCCACCAGCAGCCCCAGCGCGGCGGCGTTGAAGGCCTTGGACACCGAGGCGACGTTGAACAGGGTGTCGGCGTCGACCGGCTCCGGGTGGCCGAGCCGGCGCACGCCGAAGCCGCGCGCCCACGCCAGCTCGTCGTCCTTGACCACGCTCACCGCCAGCCCGGGGATGCCCCAGTCGCGCATGCCCTGCTCGATGAAGGCCTCGATGCCTTCCAGCTCCGGTGGCGGCCGGGTCTGCGCCAGGGATGCCAGCGGAAGCAGGAGCAGGAGTGCCAGCAGGAGCCGCAGCCGCCGCCCGGTGCGTGCAGCAGGGACAGTGGTGGTGGAAGCGTTGGTGCGGGTGGCAGGCCGGGGCATCGGGCGGATCCTTAATGCGGCAGGGGCGCGCGGAACCGTAGCAGAAGCGCGCCGCGGACGGCGCCCGGCCTCGCCCGCCGGCGGCCGCGGCGGGCGGCCGTTCACACCGCTTTCGGCGCGCCGCCGGAACACTGCGGGCAGACCCCTGCGCCCGAGGTGCCGACATCAGTTCCAGCGAAGAACCCAAGCAGCAGCCGGCCACGCCCGCGCATGCTTCGGGGCGGGCGCCGGGCAGCGGCCGGATCGAGGCGATCGACTTCGCCCGCGGCCTGGCGGTGGCGCTGATGATCCTCAGCCACGGCACCAACGCGCTGCTGCCGTTCTCCGACTTCCCCGACTGGGGGCAGGTGCCGGTGCACGCGCTGACCAAGTTCTCCTCGTCGCTGTTCGTGATCGTGTTCGGGGTGGCGCTGGCGGTGGCGTTCGTGCCCAAGGTGGGCCAGGAGGACTGGCCGCGCCGGCGCAACAGGCTGCTGCGGCGCGGACTGGTGGTGCTGCCCTGGTACAAGCTGCTGACCGTGGTGGAGATGTACGAACTCCACGAGCGCGACGCCATCGTCGACACCCTGCTGTACCGGGATTTCCCTTCGTTCGTGGAGATCCTGGGCTTCTACGCGATCGCGCTGCTGTGGGTGCCGTTCCTGCTGCCGCTGTGGGCGCGCGCGCCGGCGCTGCTGCGCTGGGTGAGCCCGGCGCTGATGGCGCTGGCGGGGTGGTGGCTGCTGGAGAACTTTGATTTCTGGGGCGTGCCGCAGCTGCAGGCGCTGATCGTCGAACATCCGGACTACTACACCTGGGGCCAGCTGGCGCGCGGGCCGCTGATCCTGCTCGGATTGCTCATCGGCGGCCTGCTGCTGCGCGCCTACGACGATCCCGGCCGGCGCATGGCGCTGGCCGGCGGGCTGGCGGGTGCCGGGGTGGTCGCGCTGGCGGCGTTCGCGCTGCTGGCCGGCGACGACGTGACCGGGCAGATCCGGGAGATCGCCGGCAACGCCGGCAAGCATCCGCCGGGCCTGCTGTTCATGCTCTACAGCGTGGGCGGCGCGCTGGCCCTGCTGGGGCTGGCGATCGCCGGCGGCGAACTGCTGGCGCGCTGGCTGCGGCCGCTCACGCTGATCGGCAGCGACGCGCTGATGGCGTTCGCGTTCCACATCGTGGTGATCTTCGTGCTGCTGCGCGACGTGCTGGGCTATTACCAGACCGTGTCCTACGAATACGCCCTGCTGCTGGCGCTGCTGCTGATTCCCGCCACGGCCGTGTTCATCTGGCTGCTGCAGGCGATTCAGCGCAGGTCGTCGCGCGGGTCATAGCATCGGGCCGCATGTTCAAGCCGATCCGCTTGCTGCTGATCCTCTTGCTGCTGGCCGCCGGTCACGCCGCCGCGGCCGCGCCACCTGCCGCAGCGGAGGACGAACCCGCCTGGGCCGCGCCGATGCGCGAGCGCCTGGCCGCGGCCGAGCGCCGCCTGGGCGGTGAGGTCGGCGTGTTCGTGCACCACCTGGGCCGCGACGAGCGCTTCTCCTGGCGCGCCGACGAGCCGTGGTACCTGGCCTCGGGGATCAAGGTGCCGGTGGCCATCGCGGTGCTGCGCCAGGTCGAGGACGGCCACCTGGCCCTGGATGCGCACGTGAAGCTGCTGGCCAGCGACTACGTGGACGGCGCCGGGCAGACCAACCACCAGCCGGTGGGCGCGATGCTGTCGATCCAGTGGCTGATGGAGCAGATGCTCATCTACAGCGACAACACCGCCACCGACGTGCTGATCCGCGTTGCCGGGCTGGACGAGGTCAACGCGGTGGCGCACGCGCTGCTGGCCGACCGCGGCCTGGTGATCACCTCGCTGGCCGACGTGCGGCGGCTGGTGTACGCCGGCTTCCACGTGCGCGCGGCCAACCTGGATTCGCAGGAGCTGCTGGCGCTGCGGCGCGCGCGTAGCGGCATGCCGCGGGTGCGGCGGCTGGCGCAGATCCTGCAGACCACGCCGGAGGAGTTCCTGCTGCCGGATCTGGACAGCGCCTTCGACGCTTATTATTCGCAGCACATCAACGTGTCCAGCCTGCGCAACTACGGCCGCATGCTGGAGGCCCTGGCGCAAGGCATGGCGCTGGGGCCGGAGGGCACGGACTGGCTGATGGACGTGATGACCCGGGTGCGTACCGGCGAGCGCCGGATCAAGGCCACGCTGCCGGCCGGCGCGACCTTCGCCCACAAGACCGGCACCCAGCACCGCCGCTTCTGCGACCTGGGCATTGCCAGCGTGCAGCTGCACGGACGCACGGAACGGGTGGTGATCGCGGCCTGCGCGCGCGGCACCGCGTCGCTGGCTGCGGGTGAACGCGCGCTGCGCGATGTTGGCGCAGCCGTCACCGCGTCCGGGGTATTGAAGCTGGCAAGCCCGTAGACCGTTCGCACATGCCTGCAACCACCCGATTCCGCTGGCCGGCACTGATGATCGCCGGCGCCCTGCTGCTGGCCGCCTGCCAGCCTTCCGCCCCCGAGCCGGAGCCGTCCGCCGAAGCCGGGCCGGATGCCGCGCCCGATGCGGGCGTCGAATACGTCCCCGGTGACGCCGAAGCGCCCGCGTGGCTCAACCCGCTGTCAGCCGACATCGGTGAAATCGATGCGGCCATGCCCGGCCGCTTCGGCGTCTACGTGCGCCGCCTGGGCGAGGGCGCCGGCAGCCTGGATCTTGGCGACGACCATGCCTGGTACCTGTCCTCGACGATCAAGGTGCCGGTGGCGATCGCGGTGCTCGAACAGGTGGACGCGGGCCGGCTGTCGCTGGATGAGGAGATCGAGCTGCGCGAGGCCGATTTCGTGGACGGCGCCGGCGACATGCTCGAGCGCACGCCGGGCGAGCGCTTCACCATCGCCACCCTGCTGGAGAAGTCGCTGCGCCACAGTGACAGCACCGCCACCGACATGCTGATCCGCAGGATCGGCGAGGTCGACATCAACCGCCGCATCCGCGACTGGCTGGGGCGCGGGTTCGGCCCGGTCACCACCATCCTGCAGGTGCGCTACGAGGTCTACGGCGCGCTGCATCCGCGCGTGGTGGAGCTGTCGAACATGGATCTGGTCAGCCTGCGCCACGCCGGTGACCGTGACGCGCGGCTGGACGCGCTGGCGGAGCTGCTCGATGTCGAGCGCGAGGATCTGGATGCGGAAAGCCTGGAGGCGGTGTTCGGCCGCTACTACGAGACCGGGGCCAACTCGGCGCCGCTGGAGATGTTCGCCGAGATGCTTGAGCAGCTGGTGACCGGCGAGCTGCTCTCGCCGGAAAGCACCGACCTGCTGCTGGGCCACATGCGCGCCATCACCACCGGCACCCGCCGCATCCAGGCCGGGCTGGGCGGGGCCGATTTCGCCCAGAATACCGGCACCCAGATCGAGCGCGCCTGCAACGTGGGGGTGATCAATCCCGAATCGGTGGAGGAGGGCGCGACAATCGTGGTCGCCTGCGCGGAAGACTTCGGCGACATCGGCAACGCCGAGCAGGCCTTCCAGTCCCTGGGCCGCGCCCTGGCCGAAGCCGACCTGAACTGACCGCCCCGCCGTCCCCCCGCTGGCGCATGGCGCGCTCCTACACCCGGCCGGACACCCGGCCCGGTCGGGCAGCGACGTTGCGGGGGTCAGTCGGTTTCGCGGCGCCAGTTGACCGAGCCGCGGTTTTCCAGCGTGCTCGATTCGATCTCCAGGTCGAATCCGCGCGTGAGCAGGTAGCGCAGGGTCAGCACCTGGCCGGTGCCCAGCAGGGACACGCCGAAGCCCACGTACAGCCGCGGCGACAGCTGCTTGCCCACGCCGATCACGCTGCCGCCCAGCGCGCGTGAATGGCTTACCCCGGCTTCGTCCAGGCCCAGCCCGGCGCCCAGCTGCGAGGCCAGGATGCCGCCGCCGGCCTGCAGCGCGGCCGCGGCCGCATCCAGCTCGCGGCCCTCGTCGCCGGTCACGCTCGACAGCGAGCGGCCCAGTGCCAGGTAGGCCAGCGCCTCGGACTCGTCGCGGCTGGGGTCCGTCCACACGCTGGCCTGCGGCGACGAGGCGCGGCCGGTGACGTCGATGCCCGCGGTCAGGTCTTCGGCCTCGATCCGGCGCACGGCGCGGATGTCCAGCACCGGGTCGCCGATCATGTCGTTGCTCCACGACAGGTTGCCGCGGGTGATGCGCAGTTCCTGGCCGTAGGCCTCGTAGCGCCCGCCGACCTGCAGCGAGCCGGTGCCGCGCATGTCGCGCCCCGGATACTGGCGCACGCGCAGCCGCCCGCCCAGGGTGCCTTCCAGGCCGAAGCCGTTGAGCACCACGTCCTCGCCCATCTCCAGGGTCAGGTCGAGCTGCATCGCCAGCGGCGGGCCTTCGTCCGGATCGACCGGATCCAGCACCACCACGTCCGATGAAGGCGCGACGCCGCCGTCGCTGAGCCGCTCCAGATCCATCCGCGCCTCGGGCACGAACACGTTGCCGGTCACTTCCAGCGGCCGCCCGGCGGCGTAGAGCACGGTCAGCTCGGGGCTGGCGACTGCGTGCAGGTCGCGGGTGTTGGACACCAGCACCTCCTCGCCGCCGATCCGCAGCTCCAGCGGCGCGCTGGCATCGCCGCCCCAGCCCAGGCTGCCGTCGATGGTCAGCGTGCCCTCGCCCGAGCGCACGCTGCCGTCGATGGTCGCGGTGCCGTCGCCGCGCGCGTCCAGGCGCACGTCGCCATCCTCGAGCAGGATGCCCAGCGCCGGCAGCTCGGAGGTGAACCCGCTCAGCCGCGCCTGCCCGCCCAGCGCAGGCTCCGCGCGGGTGCCGCCCAGTGTGATCTGCGCGGCCAGCCGGCCCTCCGGCTCGACGATGTCGGGCGAGAACAGCTCCAGCCAGACCAGCTCGTTGATGTCCACGTCGATGCTGCCCGCCAGCGGCGAGTACGCGTCCCAGCCGGTCTCCAGCTGCGCACGCACGCTGCCCGACTCGTCCAGCGCGGTTGTGAAGCTCGCCTGGATCGCCTGCGGGCTGAACTGCGCCTCCAGCGCCAGGCCGGAATAACCGAGCACGTCGCGGCGCGCGCGCCGGCCCAGGCGCAGGCCGCCATCGGCCGAGCGCGCGTCCAGATGCCCGGCGAAGGCGCCGCCGGCCGGGCGCAGCTGGCCGTCGATGTCGAGCTCGCCGCGCAGCGCCCACGCGCCGCCGTCATCGCGCTCGGGCAGCCACGGCTCGGCCAGTGCCAGCGGCAGGCCGGTGCCGCTCACCGAAAGCCCGGTGCGCGGCCAGTCCGCCTCCAGGCACAGCGCACCGCCCACGGTGCTGGCGAAGCAGGACTGCGACACCTGCCAGCCGCTGGCGGTCTGGGCGAAGCTGCCCGGCGAAAGCAGGTTCCAGGACGCCCCGCGCGAGGGCGCCAGGCGCAGCGACTGCAGCGTGCCCTGCAGGCGCTGCTGGCGCAGGCCGAGCGCGGCGGCCAGGTCGAGCTCGCCGATGTCGCCGCGCACGCTGGCCTCGGCCTGCATCGACTCCACGGTGCCGTTCGCGCGGGCGCTGACCGAATCCAGCGCGACCCCGGCGTTGACTCCGCTGGCGCCCACCTGCAGCTGGCCGGCCGCGCCCCGCCACGGCAGCCGGCCGCGGATGATCGCGCGCTCGGCGCCGTAGCCGCCCCAGGCCAGGTCGCTGCCGGCCAGGTCGGCCTCGATGTCGGGGGCCGTGCGGGTGCCCTCCAGGCGGGCGCTGCCTTCCAGCCGGCCGGAGGCGCCCGGCAGCAGGTCGGACAGGTGCAGCGGGGCGAAGCGGGCGTCCACGTCCAGGCCCTGGGCGATGGTCGCGGTCGCGTCGATCCGGCTGTCGCCCACGGTGAGCGCCACCTCGCCCTCGTAATGTGCCGGTACGCCGGGCGTCGCCGCGGCCGGGCCGTGCATGGCGAAGCGGCCGCTGCCGTCCAGCGCGCGCGCGCGCAGGTGGCCGCCCAGGTCGGCCAGATCCACTTCCACCTCCAGGCCGCCGTCATCGCGGGTGCTGCCGCGGCTGGCCAGTTCAGCGTCGACCGCGCCACTGAAGTCGGGGGCGAAGTAGCCGGGATCGAAGCCGTCCAGGGTCGCGTCCAGCTCCCAGCCCAGCGCCGGCGCCCACGCCAGCGCGCCGCTGGCTTCCAGGCTGCCGCCGGGGGTGGCCGCGTGCAGGCGGCGCAGCTGCAGGCGCTCGGTGTTGCCGCGCGCGTCCAGTTCCAGGTCGGCGGCCAGGCCGTCGCGGGCCAGGTCGGCGCGGCCGATCGCTGCCCACGCGTCAAGGGTTCCGGCCACGCCAAGCCGGGCGCTGGCGATGATCGCCGGCCCCGGCGCTCCTTCCGCGCCTGCGGCGCCGCTCCACGCCAGGCCGTCGGCATCGACCGAGAAGCGGCCGCGGGCCGGGCCTTCGCTGTCGCTGAAATCCGCGCGCCCGCGCACCGTCACCCGGCCGTCCAGCAGTTCCACCGCCAGCGGATCCAGCTTCAGCACCTGCTCTTCGAGCATCAGCGTGGACGGCAGCAGAACCGCGTCGAAATCACCGTAGGCGAGCGTGCCTTCAAGCTCCGCGCTGCCGCCGCTGCCATCGGCGACGATGTCGAACGCCAGCGGCGTGCCCGGCTCGCCGCTGCCGGCCAGCAGGCCGACGTCCAGCGCATCGGTGCGCGCCACCAGCCGCCAGTCGGGGTCTTCGCCACCGCGCAGGGCCAGGGTCGCCAGCACCCGGGAGGGCGCGTGGCCGGTCACCACCAGATCCAGGTGGGCGGCGTCGCCGCGGGCAACCACGCCGAAGTTGGGGCGGGTGCGCCCGGCCGGCGCCGGCATCACCGCGCCGCCGGTCAGGTCCATCGCATAGCCGTCGCGCGGGGCGTAGTGGCCGTTGACGTTGAAGCGGCCGCGGTCGGTGTCCACCAGCACCTGATCCAGCTCCAGCAGGCCTTCGCCGGCATTGAGCCCGCCGCGCACCTGGTGCACCTGCACCAGCGGGCCGTCGGCGCCCACCACCCGCAGGTCGTCGACCCGGATCGCCTTGGCCTGCAGCGACAGCGGCAGCGGCCCGATGTCGGGCAGCGCGTCCGGCCAGCTGGGCAGCTGGAACGGCGTGTCGTCCTCGACCGCAGGCGGCAGCGAAAGCACCGCGTTCTCCACCTCGAGCACGTCCAGCCGCAGCAGCCGTCCGGCCAGCGGCAGGATCGCCGGGTCGATGGTGACCCGCTGCGCGGTGAACACCAGGATCCGGTGTTCGGCGCACTGGCCGTAGGGCACCGGCTCGCCGTCGCCGTCGTCCGGGCAGCTCATCTGCACGAAGCGCACGTCGTACAGGCTCAGCGGGCCGGAGGCGGGCCCTTCTGCCGTGCGCCACTCCAGCGTCGTCCCCGCCGGCAGCCGCGCGGTGATCTGCGAGAGCAGGAAGTCGCGCCCGCCGAAGGTCATCAGCAGCCAGTACGCGGCGAACATCAGCACCAGCGCCAGCACGAGGCTGGCGATGCCCGAGCGGATCGCCAGCCAGCGCAGCCGCGCCTTGCGGCGCGCGCGCAGTTCGGCAATGCGCTCCTCGCGCTGCTCGGGCGTCAGGTCGGGGTCGATCCGGCGGCGGAAGACGGGTGCCATGGCTCAGAACGCGGTGCCGATGTCCAGGTGCAGGGTGAACGGCGAATCCGGATCGTCCAGCCCGCGGGCGATATCCAGCCGCAGCGGGCCCACCGGCGACGCCCAGCGCAGGCCCACGCCCACGCCGGTGCGCCAGTCCGGGCTGTCGTCGAACGCGCTGCCGCTGTCGGCGAACACCGCGAAGCCGAAGCCGTTCTCGAAGTAGTGCTCGTACTCCACCGAGCCGGTGAACACATGCTTGGCGCCGGTGGCGAAATCGCCGATCCGCGGGCCGACCTCGCGCCAGTCGTAGCCGCGGATGCTGCGGTCGCCGCCGGCGTAGAAGCGCAGGCTGGGCGGCATGGCCACCAGCGCGTCGGTGTAGGTGTGGCCGGCTTCGCCGCGCACCATCAGCCGGTGGCGCTCGCCGATGCCCTGGTACCAGGTGGCGCGCGCGTGCACCTGGGCGAAGCTGGCGTCCGAGCCGACGTCCTCCACCCCGCCGCGCAGCACGATGCTGCCGCCGATGCCGCGGCGCGGGAACAGCTGGTCGTCCACGTCCACGTACTCGGCGCGCAGCGAGGGATAGCTGAAGGTGGCGTAGCGGTACTCCGCCGGCGCGTCCGGATCGTCCTGGTCAACGTACGCCCAGCGCTCGCGCAGCACGTGCGCGGAGGCCACCAGGTTGAGGTTGCGGCTGTACTGGCCGCTGCGGCTGCCGACCAGTTCGATCCGGCGCGTGTCCACGTAGCGGGTCTGCTCGTCGGCGGCCTGCAGGCTCACCGTGTACCAGCCGTCCAGCCAGGCGAAGGCGGGGATGCGGTACTGCAGGGTCAGGGTCTTGCGCTTTTGCGCGTAGTCCAGCTGCGCCAGCGCCTTGTGCCCGCGCTTGTTGACGTAGCGCCGCTCCTCGCCCAGGCGGAAACCGGCGCCGCTGTCGGTGCCGTAGCTCAGGCCGGCGGTCTGGATCTTGCGCGGGGCCGGGGTCAGGCGCACCTCCACCGGCACCCGGCGGTCGGCGTCGGCCTCATCGGGTCGCGGCTCGATCTCGATCCCGCTGAAGTAGTCCAGCCGCTGCAGCGAGGTGCGCAGACGATCCAGGCGGCCCTGGTGGTAGTACTCGCCCTCGTTCCAGTAGATCAGCCGGTCGAACAGGTGCGGGTGGATGATCTCGCGCGGGGCCTGTTCAAAGGTGACCGGCCCCATGTTGTAGCGATCGCCGCTGCTCCACACCAGCTCGATGTCGGCCGCTTCGTCGGCCCGGGTGACCTCGACCCGGCGCGCGCTGAAGTCGGCGTCGAAATAGCCGCGCTCGGCCAGGCGGCGGCTGATCAGGGCCTTGCTGGCCTCGTACGGCCGGTGGTCGAAGACGTCGCCGGGGGAGGGAGTGAAGTTGCCCAGGTCACGGGCCAGGTAGCGGTCGCGGTTGCCGGCGCCGATGATCGCCACGTCGGCGTTGCGCACCCGCACCGGCTCGCCGGCATCCACGGTGATGGTCACCTCGACCTGGCCGTTGCCGCGGGACTGTTCGACCTGGATCTCGGGCGAGTAGTAGCCGAACGGCTCCAGCGCCTCGCGGGTCTCGTCCTCGGCGGCGCCGAGCATGTAGCGCAGGCGCCGGAAGCTGATGTCCTCGCCGCGCACGTCCGCCAGTGACAGCGAGACGCGCACGTTCTCTTCCATCTCGCCGTCCAGGCCGCGGATCGTGATCCCGCCCACCTGCACCGCATGCGCCGTACCGGAGACGAGAAGGAGAAGCGCGGCGAGGGCGGGGGCGTTGATGCGTCCTAGCATCGCGGCAGGATACCGAAGCGCTTGTCTAGGAATCCTTAACGCTGCGCGGGGCGGCCAGCGCGAGTACCGCCAGCACGCCGATCGCGCGCGCCCGGGTCAGACTGCCCAGTTGGTCGGCCCATGCGTCGCCCGGCTGTGGCGCGTGCTCGTCCAGGGCCACGCCGATGGCTGGCTTCGACCAGGTGCAGGCGCGCCCGCTCGCTCCATTCCCGGGACTGGGCGGCATTGCCCAGCGCCGAGTGGATCCGGGCCATCTGTTCCATCGACTCGTGCACCTGGTCGGCCATTTGGCCTTCCTCGGTGATCCTCGCCGATTCGCTGCCGTATTCCAGCGCCTGCGCGGGCACGCCCTCCGATGCTGCGCCACGCATTCCCGGACGAGGTGGAGCTGCGCGTCGAACTGCCGTCCGTGCAGCAGCAGGTGTTCTTCGATCCCAGCCAGCTGGAGCTGGTGCTGCTCAACCTGGCGTCCAACGCCGCCGAGGCGATGGCGGACGGTGGCGTCTTCACCATCAGCCTGCCCGCGCAGGATCCGCAGTGGGTGGAAATCCGCGCCAGCGACACCGGGAGCGGGATGACGGCCGAAGAGGTGGCCCGCTGCCGCGAGCCGTTCTACACCACCAAGCCCGCCGGCCAGGGCACCGGGCTGGGCCTGTCAGTGGCGTCCGACCTGGTCATGCGGGCCGGCGGCGAGCTGCTGATCGACAGCGTGCCCGGCGAGGGCACCATGATCCGCATCCGCCTGCCGCGACGGATGGCGGCCGTCTGAGGGCAGTCAAGCGGACAGATCAGGCGGACAGGTGCTCGATCGCCGCCACGCTGCCGAGCCGATCCGCCAGCCGCCGCAGCAGGGCCAGGCGGTTGCCGCGTACGGCCGGGTCTTCCGCATTGACCATCACCGCGTCGAAGAACGCGTCCACCTGCGGACGCAGGCGGGCCAGGCGGGCGAGCACGTCGACGTAGTCGCCGCTGGCCAGGGCCGGGGCGGTTTCGCCATGCGCGGCTTCCACCGCTTCGGCCAGCGCCAGTTCGGCCGGCTCGGCGAGCAGGGCCGGGTCGACCGCGCCGGGAACGTCGCCTTCGGCCTTGCGCAGGATGTTGCGGATGCGCTTGTCGGCCGCGGCCAGGGCCTCGGCCTCGGGCAGCGCGGCGAAGGTGCCGATGGCGGCGATGCGGCGGTGGAAATCATGCAGCGAGGCCGGGCGCAGCGCGGCCACCGCGTTGAAGTGCTGCACCGGCACGCTGCGGTCGGCGTAGTAGCCCTTGAGGCGGTCGAGGATGAAGTCGTACAGCGCATCGACGCCTTCGGCCGGATCGGCATCGCGCGCGGCCAGCGCCTCGTCCAGGCGCTTGCGGGCGCGGGCGGTGTCCTTCTCGCCGCTGGCCGCGGCCAGCGCGGCTTCGGCGGTGTCCGCCATTGCCTGCAGGGCGAGCGCGTGGGTGTGGGCCAGGAGCTCGCGCAGATCCAGCGCCAGGCCGCTTTCGATCACCGTGCGCGCCAGGCCCAGGGCGTTGCGCCGCAGCGCGAACGGATCCTTGTTGCCGGTCGGCTTCAGGCCCGCGGCGAAGCCGCCGGCCAGGGTGTCGGCGCGCTCGGCGATCGCCAGCACCTTGCCCAGCGGCGAGAGGGCAATGTCGTCACCGGCGTGGCGCGGCGCGTAGGCCTCGTCGATGGCGTTGGCCACGGCGGTGCGCTCGTCGCTGGAAAGCGTGTCCAGCGAGGGATCCTGCAGCGCGTAGTAGCGCCCGGCGATGCCCTGCAGTTCCGGGAACTCGCCCACCAGGCGCGACTGCAGGTCGGCCTTGGACAGCCCGGCCGCGCGCGCGGCCAGCGTGGGGTCGGCGCCGGCGGCCGGCGCGATCGATCCGGCCAGCGCGCTCACCCGCGCCACCTTGCCGGCCAGGGTGCCCAGCGCGGCCTGGTAGGTCACCGACTCCAGCCCCGCGTTCATCGACGCCAGGCCCTGGCGGATGTCCTCGGTGAAGAAGAACTGCGCGTCGGCGAAGCGCGGGCGGATCACCCGCTCGTAGCCCTGGCGCACCTGCTGCTCGTCGGTGGACGCGATGTTGGCCACGCCGATGAAATGCTCCAGCAGCCGGCCATCTTCGCCCAGCACCGGGAAGAACTTCTGGTTCGCCTCCATCGTGGTGACCAGCGCCTCGGGCGGCACCGCCAGGAACGCGGGCTCGAACGAGCAGGCCACCGCGACCGGCCATTCCACCAGGCAGTTCACCTCTTCCAGGTTGCCGGCGTCGATGCGGGCGGTGCCGTGGGGCGCGGCGGCGGCGTTGACTTCCTCGACGATGCGCGCGCGGCGCTCGTCCGGATCCACCAGCACCTTGGCCCCGCGCATCGCGATGACGTAGTCGCCCGGCCGGTCGATCACCACCGGGCCTTCGTGCATGAAGCGGTGGCCGCGGCTCTGGCGGCCGGCCTGCACGCCCAGCGCCTGGATATCCACGACCTCATCGCCCAGCAGCGCCACCAGCCACAGCACCGGCCGGGCGAAGCCGTGTTCGTGGGCGCCCCAGCGCATCGGCTTGGGGATGGGCATGGCGTCCAGCGCCTCGGCCACCACCTCGGGCAGCAGCCCGATGGTCGTCGCGCCCGGGCGCGAGGAGCGGTGCACGAAGCGCTCGCCGCGGTTGTCGCTGGTGCGCTCCAGCGCGCTCCATTCCACGCCGGCCTTGGCGGCGAAGCCCTGCAGCGCCTTCGTCGGCTGGCCGTCGGCGTCCAGGGCGATGTTGAGATAGGGCCCCAGCACCTCGGACTTCTGCTCCGGCTGCGCCGCGGCCACGCCCGGCAGCAGCACCGCGAGCCGGCGCGGGGAGTACAGCGGTTTGGCATCGCCGCGTTCGACCGCGATGCCGCGCTTGTCCAGCGCCGCCAGCACGCCGTCGAAGAACGCCTGCGCCAGCCCCGGCAGCGCCTTGACCGGCAGCTCCTCGGTACCCAGTTCAACCAGCAGCGGCTGCATGGTGTCGTTCATCACGCGGCCTCCCTGCCGGCCTGCTTCAGGCCGGGAAAGCCGAGCTTCTCGCGCTGGGCGAAGTAGGCCTGGGCCACGCCCTGCGCCAGCCGCCGCACGCGCAGGATGTAGCGCTGGCGCTCGGTGACGCTGATCGCGCGGCGCGCATCGAGCATGTTGAAGCTGTGGCTGGCCTTCATCACCTGCTCGTAGGCGGGCAGCGGCAGGACGAGTTCGACCAGCTTGAGCGCCTCGGCCTCGCAGGCGTCGAAGCGGTGCAGCAGCTCGGGCACGTCGGCGACCTCGAAGTTGTAGGTGCTCTGCTCCACCTCGTTCTGGTGGTAGACGTCGCGGTAGGTCACCGGCGTGCCGTCCGGGCCGTGCGTCCAGACCAGGTCGAACACGTCGTCCACGCCCTGCAGGTACATGCACAGGCGCTCCAGGCCGTAGGTGATCTCGCCCATCACCGGCCGGCACTCGATGCCGCCGGCCTGCTGGAACCAGGTGAACTGGGTCACTTCCATGCCGTTGAGCCAGACCTCCCAGCCCAGGCCCCAGGCGCCCAGCGTGGGCGATTCCCAGTTGTCCTCCACCAGGCGCAGGTCGTGCACCTGCGGATCCACGCCCAGCGCCTTGAGCGAATCGAAGTACAGCTCGACGATGTTGTCGGGCGAGGGCTTCATCACCACCTGGTACTGGTAGTAGCGCTGCAGGCGGTTGGGGTTCTCGCCGTAGCGGCCGTCGGTGGGCCGGCGCGAGGGCTGCACGTAGGCCGCGTTCCACGGCTCCGGGCCGATCGCGCGCAGGAAGGTGGCCGGGTGGAAGGTGCCCGCGCCCACTTCCAGATCCAGCGGCTGGATCAGCACGCAGCCGTGCTGCGCCCAGTAGGCGTTGAGGCGCTGGATCAGGTCCTGGAAGGTCGGGCCGCTCATCCGCGAGGCTCGTATCGTGGGGCGCGCTAGTATAACGGCGGCCCGCCCGGGGCCGGCCCGGCGCAGCGGAAGCGTGCATTGAACCAGACCCGCCCGATCGACGCCCCCACCCGCACCCCGCGCCTGCCCGCGGGCAGGCTCACGCTCGGCCCGGTGGTCGACGCGCTGCTGGCCGACGGCATGCTCTCGGCCGCCGACGCCGAGCGGGCGAAGGTCTCCGAACGCCAGGGGCGCGCCAACGAGGCGGTGCACCCGCTGGTGCTGCTGGCCAACCTCAAGCTGGCCTCCGCGCGCGTGCCCGGCACCGAGCTGGGCCTGGAACAGCTGACCGAATGGCTGGCCGGTGAAGTCGGCCGTCCCTACCGCCGGATCGACCCGACCCGGCTGGACGTGGCCGGGGTCACCGACCTGGTCTCGCATGCCTACGCCCGCCGCCACCGGATCCTGCCGCTGGAGGTGATGCCCGACCGCGCGGTGGTGGCCACCAGCGAGCCGCTGGCCCTGGACTGGCTGGGCGACGTGCAGCGCATGCTGCGCCGGGAGATCGACCTGGTGGTGGCCAGCCCGCTGGATCTGCATCGCTACACGATGGAGTTCTACGGCGTCACCCGCTCCATCCGCGGCGCAAAGGACACCCGCGAGGGCGAGGGCGGCGGCCACGCGCCCAGCTTCGAGCAGCTGGTGGAGCTGGGCCGCGGGGGCGACGTCAACGCCGACGACCACCACATCGTCAACATCGTCGACTGGCTGCTGCAGTACGCCTATGAGCAGCGCGCCTCGGACATCCACCTGGAGCCGCGGCGCGACATCGGCCGGGTGCGCTTCCGCATCGACGGGGTGCTGCACAAGGTGTTCGAGATGCCGCCGCCGGTGATGACCGCGGTGGTCTCGCGGATCAAGGTACTCGGGCGCATGGATCTGGCCGAGCGCCGGCGGCCGCAGGACGGCCGGATCAAGACCCGCTCGCCGGGCGGGCGCGAGGTGGAAATGCGCCTGTCGACCATGCCCACCGCGTTCGGCGAGAAGTGCGTGATGCGCATCTTCGACCCGGACACCGCGTTCAAGCCGATCGCCCAGCTTGGCTTTGACGCCGGTGAGGCGGCGACCTGGAACGGCCTGGTGCAGCAGCCGCACGGCATCGTGCTGGTGACCGGACCGACCGGCTCGGGCAAGACCACCACGCTGTACTCCACGCTGCGCACGCTGGCCACGCCGGACGTGAACGTGTGCACGGTGGAGGATCCGATCGAGATGGTCGCGCCCGAGCTCAACCAGAGCCAGGTGCACCCCGGCATCGACTTCGGCTTCGCCCAGGGCGTGCGCACCCTGCTGCGCCAGGATCCGGACATCATCATGATCGGCGAGATCCGTGACCTGGACACCGCGCAGATGGCGGTGCAGGCCTCGCTCACCGGCCACCTGGTGCTCTCCACCCTGCACACCAACGACGCGCCCTCGGCGGTCACCCGCCTGCTCGACCTGGGCCTGCCGCACTACCTCATCGCGTCCACGCTCACCGGCGTGCTGGCCCAGCGCCTGGTGCGCACCCTGTGCCCGCACTGCAAGCAGCCGCAGGCGGTGGAGCCGGGCGGCTGGGAGGCGCTGTTGGGCCCGGAGGCGGCGGTGCCGGAAGGCGAAACCATGGGCCCGGTCGGCTGCCTGGAGTGCCGCAAGACCGGCTACATGGGCCGGGTCGGCCTGTACGAGCTGATGCCGGTCACGCCCGCGCTGCGCAGGCTGGTGCGCCCGCAGATGGAGCTGGCCGAATTCTCCCGCGCCGCGCTGGCCGACGGCCTGCGCACCCTGCGCCTGGCCGGCGCGGCCAAGGTCGCCCAGGGCCTGACCACGATCGAAGAGGTCATCACCGTCCTTCCGCCCCGGGAGTAGGAGCGGGGTGTGTATCGTGCTCCTGATCCCCGCCGACCGTTTCCGCCGATGCCCGCTTCCAACCGCCCCCTGCTGATCATCGCCGCCGGCCGCCCGGTGGAGGAGCTGCGCCGCCACGGCGGCTTCGGCCACTGGATCCGGGTGGCGGCGGGGTTGAAGCGCGACCAGGTGGAAGTGGCCGACGTGGAGTCCGGCGACCCGCTGCCGGCGCACGATGCGTTTGCCGGGGCGATCATCAGCGGCTCGGCGGCGATGGTCACCGACCGCCTGGACTGGAGCGAGCGCACCGCGGCGTGGATGCGCGAAGCCGCGCACGCGGGGTGTCCGCTGCTGGGCATCTGCTACGGCCACCAGCTGCTGGCGCACGCCCTGGACGGCGAGGCCGGCGACAACCCGGAAGGCCGCTGCATGGGCACGGTCGAAGTGGAGCTGCACGCGGCCGCGGCGCAGGATCCGCTGTTTACCGGCCTGCCGCAGCGCTTCGCCGCCCACGCCACCCACGTGCAGGTCGCGCGGCGGCTTCCCGAAGGGGCGGTGGCGCTGGCCCGGGCCAGCCACGACCCGCTGCACGCCTTCCGCTGGCGCGAGCGCGCCTGGGGCGTGCAGTTCCACCCCGAGTTCAGCGCCGCCCACATGCGCGGTTACCTGCGCGCGCGCGCCGACGCGCTGCGCGAGGTCGGCCAGGATCCGGATGCGCTGCTGCGCGCGGTGCGGCCGGCGCCGGTCGCGCGCCGGGTGCTGCGGCGGTTTGCCCGGCTGGCGCGTACACTGGCGCCCTCTCCAGGGACTGACGGAACACGTTGATGAACCATGCAGGCAAGGTGAAGGCGGGCGCGGGCGCGGAATGGTTGCTGGGCGGCTTCGCGCTGCTGAGGAAGAAGCCGCTGGCGCTGGGGCTGGTCGGGCTGGTGTTCGGGATCGTCTCGCTGCTGCCGCTGCTGGTCGTGTCGGTGCCGCTGCTGTCGATGCTGGCCCAGCTGGTATTGGTGGTGCTGACCCCGATCATGTTCGGCGGCATGGTGTACGCGGCGCGCGAGGTCGACCAGGGCCGCGACGCCAGCCCGGGCCAGCTGCTGCAGGGCGTCCGCGAGGGCAAGGCGATGGCGCTGGTCGCCCAGCTGCTGCCGCAGTTCCTGGCCGGCCTGGTGGTGATCGTGCTGCTGGTGGTGATGGTCGGCCCGGCCACGCTGCAGAACATGATGACGGCCGTGGAGCAGAGCCAGGGCGGCCAGGCAGCCGACCCGGCGATGTTCGAATCGTTCCCGCTCGGCGGGTTCGCCCTGTGGATGCTGGCCGCGCTGGTGGTGGGCGTGCTCGCCTACACCGTGACCTTCCTGTTCCCGGCCCAGGTGATGTTCGAGGGCACCCGTCCGCTGGAGGCGATGAAGCGCAGCTTCCGCGCCTGCACGGGCAACCTGGGCGCGTTCCTGGTGTTCATCGTGCTGTTCATGCTGGTGGCGGTCGGGATCGCGCTGGGCGCGCAGATCGTGGGCATGATCATCGGGATCGCCGCCGGCCAGGTGGTGGCCTCGATCGTGGGCCAGCTGCTGATGATGGCGGTGCTGATGCCGGTGCTGATGGGCGCGACGTATTTCGCCTGGCGCCAGCTGATCGGCGGTGCCGCCGATGGCGGGGCCGGCAGCGACGTGCAGCCGCCCACCGCGTCGGGCATCGAGGTCTGAGGAGAAGGGCGCCGGCGGGCCGGCCTTACGGTGCCGCCGCCTCGTCGTCGCCGGCCTGGCGCCGCGGCACCAGGATGCGCGAGGCGAGGATGCCGGCCTCGTAGAGCAGGATCATCGGGATCGCCAGCATCAGCTGCGAGATCACGTCCGGCGGGGTGACGATCGCGGCCAGGATGAACACGCCGACGATGGCGTAGCCGCGCCATTCCTTGAGCTGATCCGGCGTCACCCAGCCCAGCAGGGTCAGGATCACCAGCGCCACCGGCATCTGGAAGCTCAGCCCGAACGCCAGGAAGATCACCATCACGAAGTTCAGGTAGGCGTGGATGTCGGTCATCATCGACACGCCTTCCGGGGTCACCGCGGTGAGGAAGCCGAACACCACCGGCAGCACCAGGTAGAACGAGAACGCGCAGCCGGCGTAGAACAGCGTCACCGCCGACACCAGCAGCGGCATCGCCAGCTTCTTCTCGCGCCGGTACAGGCCCGGCGCCACGAACGCCCACAGCTGGTAGAGCAGCCACGGCATGGTGGCGACCAGGGCGACGAAGAAGGCCAGCTTGAGCGGGGCGAAGAACGGCGAGGCCACTTCCACCGCGATCAGGTGCGCGCCCTCGGGCAGCTTTTCCACCAGCGGCTGCGCCAGCCAGCCGTAGAGCCGGTTGGCGAACGGCAGCAGGCCCAGGAACACCACCATCAGCCCGGCCACCGCGCGCAGCAGGCGCGTGCGCAGCTCGACCAGGTGCTCGATCAGGCTCGATTCGGCGGCGCTTTCAGCGTCGTTCGCCATCGCTGCCCCCGTCTTCTTCCGCTGGCGCGGCGGCACCGGAGCCTTCGGCCGGCTCCGCGGTCGCGGCAGGCGTGGCGGCCGCAGGCGGCTTCAGCGCGCTGTCGGCATCCTTGGCGGCGTCGCGCACCGCGTCGTGCACCTGATCCAGTTCACGCCGGGTCTGTTCGCCGGTTTCGCGCAGCGAGTCCCGGGTCTCGCGCACCGCGTCCTTGGCGTCCTGCAGGCTGCGCTTGAGCTCGTCGGCGGCCATTTCGCGCTCGAACTCGCTGCGCACCGAGTGCCACTGGGCCCGCGCGCGACGCATCCAGAGCCCGGCAAAGCGCGCCGCCTTGGGCAGGCGCTCGGGACCGAGCACGATCAGTGCCACGACCCCGATGAAGACCAGCTCGGAGAACCCGATATCGAACATGGCGCAGCTGCCGCGGCCGCCGCGTCAGCGCCGCGCGTCTTCGTTCTGCTTCGCGTCCCGCTGGGGGTCGGCTTCGCGCTGCTGGTCCTCGATGCGGGCGGCCGGCTTGTCGTCGTCGGCGTCGTTCATGCCCTTCTTGAAACCCTTGATGGCCTCGCCCAGGTCACGCCCCGCGCCGCGCAGGCGCTTGGTGCCGAAGACGAGGAGCACGACCACCAGCACGATGATCCAATGCCAGATGCTGAAAGTGCCCATAGCGTGGCTGCAAAATTCCGGAGTGGTCGGGACGCTCAGGATACCGCAGCGGCCCCGGTTGCGGGTCAAATGCGCCGGTGGCGCCGGTTCAGATACCGTCGCCCAGCGGCTCGCTGCGGATCTCGCCCTCGCCCACGGGTTCGAACGGCTGCGGCAGCGTTTCGCCCTCGGTGCCGGGGACCGGTTGCGGCGCGGTTTCGCCTTCGGTGCCGGGCACCGGCAGCGGCAGGGTGGCTGCTGCCGCCGCGTCGACCGCTGGCGGCGCCGATGCGGTGGCGGGGGGAGATGCCGTGACCGGAGCCGCGGGCGCCTCGGTGCCACGCTCGGCGCGCGCCAGGGCGGTGGCCTCTTCCAGCCGGTCGCGGAAATCGACCACGGCGTCGGAAGGCTGCTGCGCGGCGCGGCCTTCGAAGATCATGCGCGGCGTGGTGCCCTGGCCGTACACGGCCTGGTTGGCGTCGTCGTCGATGCTCAGCACCGCGCCGTCCAGGGCGATGCCGGCGAACAGGCCGCGCGCGCGCGACCACGACCAGATCTCCGCCTGCAGCTGGCCGTCGGTGGCGGTGGACGCGTTGCGGCCCAGCGGCCCGGCGGCCACCCCGGCGTCGGCGCCCAGGGTGAGCTTGCCGTTGACGATGCTGTCCAGGCTGCGGTCGTTGCGGAACACCATGACCACGTCGGCCGACTGCACCCCGGCCTGCAGGCCGATGCTGCCGCCGGTCAGGCGCAGGAAGGCCGGCGCCGACCAGGTGCCGTCCGCCGTCTTGACCGACATCAGGCCGTGGCCGCGGCGGCCGCCGATGACCAGCCCGGCCTTGACGGTGTCGGGCACCACCACGATCGCCCGGGCCTCGTCGAGCAGCTTGTTGGGGATCGCGCTTTCCGGAATCTCCTGGATCTCGGTCAGCACCCGCACCGCGTTGCGCGCGCGCGCTTCCTCGCGCGGGCCGGCGACGGCCGTGGCGGCGACGGCCAGCGCCGCCGTGGCGGTGAAGGCGAGCACGAGCGCGAACCTCATCGGGCGCTTGCGGGCTTGGGACACGGGCATGGATGCAACTCCGGGTAGACAGGCTGAAGGTGTTTCGACCGCGGCGGGCGGCCCGAGTTCAGGCTAGGGCCGCCGGCATGAATCGGCAATGAGCTTCATCGGCGGAACCGACCGTCGCGCCGTGGCGCTTACGGGCGGGGACGCTGCCTGTCATGCTATACGGATGGAAAGACAACGTGATGATGCATCGCCGCCCGGCACCGCATCGGCGCCCGCCGACGCGGTGCTGCTGGTCAACCTGGGCACCCCGGATGCGCCCACGCCGGCGGCGGTGCGCCGCTACCTGGCCGAATTCCTCGGCGACCGGCGCGTGGTCTCGCTGACCCGCTGGCTCTGGTATCCGATCCTGTACCTGTTCGTGCTGCCGTTCCGTTCGCCGCGGGTGGCCAAACTCTATGAACAGGTGTGGATGGACGGCGGCTCGCCGCTGGCGGTGTACACGAAGGGGCTGGCCGAAGCGGTGGCCGTGGCCATGCCCGGCGTGCAGGTGGACTGGGCGATGCGCTACCAGAAACCTTCGCTGACCGCGGCCATCCGGCGCCTGCAGTCCAGCGGCGCGCGCCGGATCGTGGTGGTGCCGCTGTACCCGCAGTATTCGACCACCACCACCGCCTCGGTCGAGGACGTGGCCAACCGCGTGGGCGGGGACTCGGTGCGGGTGCTGCACGACTACCACGACGATCCGCAGTGGGTGGCGGCCGTCGCCGACTCGATCCGCGCCTGGCGCGAAACGCACGGCGCGGGCGACAGGCTGCTGTTCTCCTATCACGGCATCCCCCGGCGGCTGGTCGACCAGGGCGATCCTTACCAGCGCCACTGCCGGGCCGGAACCGACGCGATCGTGGACGCGCTCGGGCTGCCGGCGGACGAGGCGGTGATGACGTTCCAGTCGCGCTTCGGCCGCGAGGAGTGGCTGCAGCCCTATACCGACAAGACCGTGCAGGCGCTGGCCGAATCCGGGGTCAAGCGCATCGACGTGGTGTGCCCGGGCTTTGCCGCCGACTGCCTGGAGACGCTGGAGGAGATCGCGATGCAGAACGCGGAGATTTTCCGCGAGCACGGCGGCGAGGCGCTGCGCTACATCCCGTGCCTGAACGACTCCCCGGCCCATGCCCGGGTGATCGCCGGGCTGGCCCGGCGCGAACTGGAGGCGTGGGGCTGATGCGCGAGTTTTCCCTGCAGGTTCCCGGCGGCGCCATCGCCGGCCTGCGCGCGGGCGCGGAAGGCGGGCGGCGGGTGCTGGCCCTGCACGGCTGGCTCGACAACGCGGCCAGCTTCGTGCCCCTGGCCCCGCACCTGCCGGGCCTGGATCTGGTGGCGCCGGATCTCCCCGGCCACGGCCGGAGCTTCCACCTGGCCCCGGGCGCGGACTATTCGTTTGCCGGCGCGGTGCACACGGTGCTGGACATCGCCGACGCGCTGGGCTGGGAGACCTTCAGCCTGCTGGGCCATTCGATGGGCGCAGGCATCTCCAGCCTGGTCGCGGCCGGGAGCCCGGAGCGGATCGAGCGGCTGGTGGCGATCGAGGCGCTCGGCGCGCTGCCCGAAGTGCCGGATCAGACCGCGAAGCGGTTGCGCGAGGCGGTTCACGCCACCCGCGCGCTGCGCGGCAAGCAGCTGCGGGTGTTCGCCGATCCTGCGCCGGCGGTGCGCGCGCGCATGGCGGCCAACGCGCTGGGCCTGGACAGCGCCAGGCTGCTGGTCGAGCGGGGGCTCAGGCCGGTCGAGGGCGGCTTCAGCTGGAGCAGCGATCCGCGCCTGACCCTGCCCACGATGGTGCGCATGACGCCCGCGCAGGTCGACGACCTGGTGGCCGGCATCGCCTGCCGCACCAGGGTGATCTACGCCGATCCGCCGCAGCCCTACCTGCCCGAGCCCGAGCGCAGCCGCCGCGCCCGGCTGCTGCCGCGCGGCGAACTGGTGGTGGTCCCGGGCGGCCACCACCTGCACATGGAACAGCCGGCCGACGTGGCCGCGGCGATCGGCGATTTCCTCTCCGCCTGACGCGCTTCATCCGCTTGCCATGGCCGACCGGAGCTGTTGTACCATCGCGCCTTCTGGCGGGGTGGGAGTAGGGTTGCGATGGATCGTGTTCTCCGGGGATTCGGCGTGGCCGCGCTCGCCGCCGCGCTGGCAATGACAGTGCCCGCGCAGCAGGCCGACGCACAGGTGCGAAGCGCATCGCGCCACGCGGCCGACGACCAGGCCCAGGCGTTGCAGGCGCAGTGGGATCGGATCGGCGCGATGTACGACCCGGCCCAGATGGAAGCATCGATGGAGATGGGCAACGGCAGCCTGCGCGGCGTAATGGGCTATTCCGCCAAATCGGGCCGCTCGCTGGCCCGCCTGCTCAGCAGGACCGCGACCGCGGTGGCCGACCGGGAATGGGTCTTCCTGCTGCCGGTGACGCCCTATGTGCAGGCCTGGTACGACGCCAACGAAGGGATCCTGGAGCCGTTCTACATGCGGCGGCTGAATCCGGAGGTGTGGAAGTACGCCGGCCGCGTGCGCACCGATACCCAGGGCAACTTCGAGTTCAGCGGCCTGAAACCGGGCCGCTACTTGGTGTTCGCCGAGTTCCCGGTGATCCGGGAAACCGAGCACCAGGAAGACACCGGGCGCCGGTCCATTTCGTATTCGCCGATGTTCGGCACCGGCAGCATCGACCCTGTCTACCGGACGGTCCGCGGTACCCAGTACACCACCGTCATGGCCGGCCAGATCGTGACCGTCAGGGAAGGCACGGCCACCAACTACCGCCCGGTGGTCGAATGACGAGGGCAGAAGGAATGACCGGAATCCGTACGCGGCCGCGCAGTGCGCGCGCGCTGCTGGCGGCACTGTTGGTGGCGTTCGTTGCGCTGCCGTTCAACACCATGGCGCAGGACGGCGACCCGATCCTGTCGGGCCGGCTCAAGTGCAACTCATCCGACCTGCGCTGCTGGTACATGGTGGGCGCGGTGGGCGAGGCGCCGCGGCGGCTTGCGTTCATCGGCCGCAACATCGACCCGCTGGTGGACGGAATGCGCCGGGTCGAACTCATCCAGGTCATCGAGCAGCGGGACTACAAGCACCGCTTCGTGATCTGGCAGCTGGAAGTGGACTGCAACCGGGCCAGTTTCCGGGTCGAGCGCGACCGGGCCGGCAACAGCAACGGCACGGTGACCGACGAGGCGGTCGAGAACGGCCAGTGGCAGGCATTCGCGGAGGCCAGGTACGGAGAGTCCAGCGTGCAGGGGCTTGCCTGCAGCGCTGGCCAGCCTGATCCGGGAACCACCCTCTTCGTCGGCAACGCGTACCGCGCGCCGGACGTGGTGCACCACTTCCGCAGCGTGTTCTGGCCGCAATAGGAGGGGTGCCGTTGCGCCGCCCGGCGCGGCGTCAAGGCGTCAAGGCGTCGGGGTGGAGAGCAGGGTCCGCAGGGTCGCCTTCAATCGCGAGCCTTCGCCGCGGAAGTAGTCGCGGTGCCGGCGCCAGTCCGGGCAGCGCAACTCCACCTCGTGCCAGAACGCCCGCGAGTGGTTGGCGTGGATCAGGTGGCACAGCTCGTGCACCAGCACGTATTCGAATGCATCCGGCCGCCCGAGCACCAGCGCCAGGTCGATCGACATCGCGCCGTTGGGGGCCAGCGAGCCCCACTGCGAGGACATCTGCCGCAGGCGGATGCGGCTGGGCGCGGCCGGCAGGCCGGGCAGGTAGGCGGGCAGCCAGCGGCCGAGGTCGGCGCGGGCCTCGGCTTCGTAGAAATCGCGCAGGGCGCGGCCGAGCGCGGCCGGCCCGGCGCTGGCCGGCCGCTGCATGACCAGGCCGTCGTCGGCGTGGACGACGCGGGTATAGCGGCCGTCCGCCCAGCGCAGGGGGAGCGATTCACCGCGCAGGGGAAGCAGGGCGGTCCGATCCGGCAGCAGCGGGGTGACGCCCGGGTCGCTCCAGCTGGCCAGCTGTTCGACCAGCCACTGGCGGTGCTCGTGAGCGAAGCGCTGGCCCGAGACCAGGCTGGCGCGCGCGGGCAGGGTGAGCCGGGCGCCGCGGTCGCCAACGCTCAGGCGGATGCGGCGCGCACGCGGGTCGCGCACGCGTTCGATCTCGATGCTGTTGCCGTCATCAAGCGGAAGCTGGATAAGGTCGCGCTCGACGCGGCGGGGGCGTGGAGCGGGGAACTGCTTGAGGCGGAGCGTCATGGACGCATGATAAGCGGCCGGACGCCGCCCCGGAATGCGGACGGCCCGCATTGGCGGGCCGTCCGGGCGAATCTACCGCGGTGCAATCAGAAGGACGAGTGGACTCCGAGCGCGCCCCTGCTGCCTTCCCGCGGGGGCAGGCGATGTTGCAACCGGTCCGGCCCCGGGGTGTGGTCGGTGTCGATGTGCTCGAAACGGGTCCCCAGCACGGGCAACTCGAACGTCACTTCCTGCGCAACCGCCTCGCCACACGCCTGGGCCGGTTCGAACTGCCAGCGCGAGGAGGCCTTCTCAACGGCGCGCTGGAGGTGATCGGAAGCCGCAGGGTCGAGCGTCGTCACCTGGTCGATCCTGCCGTGCCCATTGATACTGGCAAGCACTTCGATCGTTCCGATCCCGGCGTCGGGGCTGTTGGAGCTCAGTTCGATCGGGTCGACGCTGATCATCCTGGCCGACTGGAAATCATTGGCGCACGACGGGCCGCCCGCCATGCCCGTTGCCATCACCGCGATCATCAAATTGCCCAGCATGCTTCACCTCCGTGTTGATCGTAATGAACTCACTCTTAACACGCGAGCGCGGCGGGTGCAAACCGGGCCCGGGCCGCCCGCTGACGGTCAGCCCTCCGCCTTCGACAGCTTCAGCGCCGGCTCCAGGATCGCGAACAGGCGGCGGAACTCGGCGCTCATCAGGGCGAAGCGGGCGTCCAGCTCGGCGCGGATGTCGTCGGCGTCGGTGCTCTCGAGCTGGTCGACGGCCCCGTCGAGGAATTTCCACTTGCGGATCACCAGGTCCTCGCCGAGCACGAAGGACACGTGGTCGTCCATGTTCAGGGCCAGCTTGGTCACCTGCTTGCCGGATTCCAGGTGGCGGGCGATCTCGTCCGACTCCAGGTCCTGGCGCTGGCAGCGCACGATCGCACCGTTGTCGTCGGCGGACTTGAGCTCGCACTCCTCGCCCAGGCTCAGGCCCTCGGGCAGCGGGTCGCCGGCGATCCAGCCGGTCAGCACCGCGCGCGGGGCGATCTCGGCGTTCAGCGGCAGGGCCGGGAAGCTGCCCAGGGCGCGGCGGATCTCGGACACCACGCTCTCGGCGGTCTTGCGGCTGGAGGTGTCCACCGCGCACACGCCCGACTCCAGGTCGAGCAGGGCGTCGGTGCGGACGGGGCGCACGAACGCGCGCGGCAGCAGATCCTGCACCAGGTCGTCCTTCATCTGCTTGCGCAGGCGGCCGCCGGGCTTGCGGCCCTGCTGCTCCTCGAACTCGGCGATCTTCTTGCCCAGCAGGTCGTTGACCACCGCGCCGGGCAGTAGCCGGTCTTCGCCGCCCACGGTCAGCCACAGGGCGTCGCCGATGCGGTGCGAATAGGCGTCCGAATCACGGCCGAAGGGCGGGATGAAGCCGCGCGAGGACAGCTCCAGCGGGCCGACCGGCTTGAGCGCGGTCTCGGCCAGGCCTTCGTCCAGGTGGGAGATGTCCAGGGTGGGGGCGAAGCGGAACAGGGTGAGGTTGCGGAAGAACATTCAGTGGGGCCGTCTTGTTGTCTGCGGGGGTGTTTGAAGCATCGGCGACGCCCTCCCGAAGCGTGCGGGAAGCCGGCGCCGGGGAAAGGGCGGGTCAGCCGCTTTCGCGGCCGGAGATGTCGCCTGCGGCCAGGCCGATGAAGTCGAACAGCTTCGGGTCGGCCAGCTGCGAGGGGCGGATGTCGGCCAGGGCGCGGGCGATGGTCTCGATCCGTCCCGGGGTTTCGCGCTCCCAGTCGGCCATCATCCGCTGCACCTGCTTGCGCTGCAGGTTCTCCTGCGAGCCGCACAGGTTGCAGGGGATGATCGGGAACTCCTTGAGCCGCGCATATTCGACGATGTCCTCCTCGCAGGCGAAGGCCAGCGGCCGGATCACCACGTGGCGGCCGTCATCGCTGAGCAGCTTGGGCGGCATGCCGCTCAGCTTGGCGTGGAAGAACAGGTTGAGGAAGAACGTGGCCACCATGTCCTCGCGGTGGTGGCCCAGGGCGATCTTGGTGAAGCCGTGCTCGGCGGCATACGTGTACAGCGCGCCGCGGCGCAGGCGCGAGCACAGCGAGCACATGGTCTTGCCCTCGGGCACCACGCGCGAGACGACCGAGTAGGTGTCCTGCTCGATGATGTGGAAATCCACGCCCAGCGAGCGCAGGTATCCGGGCAGCACGTGTTCGGGGAAGCCGGGCTGCTTCTGGTCGAGGTTGACCGCGGTGATCGAGAACTCCACCGGGGCCTTCTTCTGCAGCTGCAGGAGCACGTCCAGCAGGGTGTAGCTGTCCTTGCCGCCGGACAGGCACACCATCACCCGGTCGCCGTTCTCGATCATGTCGTATTCGGCGATTGCGCGGCCGGCCTGGTGGCGCAGGCGCTTGCCGAGCCGGGCGATTTCGCCGCGCGCCTGCCCGGGGTCGGGCGCGCGCCGGCGCAGGAGCGGTTCGGGCAGGGGGATGACGGTGCTCATGGTGCGCATAGTGTAGCCCCGGCCCGCCGGCGGCCCGGTGGGAAATCGGCGGCGGAAACGGCGACAATGGGCACCCTTCCACCGCCGAGAGTGCCCGGATCCATGTCCGAAACGTCCCTGACCCGGTTCCTGATCGAGGCCCAGCGCGAAGGCCACCTCAACCCCGAGTTGCGGCTGCTGGTCGAGGTGGTGGCCCGCGCCTGCAAGCGCATCTCGGTGGCGGTGGGCAAGGGCGCGCTGGGCGACGTGCTCGGCGATGCGGTCAGCGGCGAGGGCGCCAGCAGCATCAACGTGCAGGGCGAGGCGCAGAAGAAGCTGGACGTGCTGTCCAACGAGATCCTGCTCGACGCCAACGCCTGGGGCGGCCACCTGGCGGCCTGCGCGTCGGAGGAGATGGAGCACTGCACGCCGATCCCCGACGCCTACCCGCGCGGCAACTACCTGCTGCTGTTCGATCCGCTGGACGGCAGCTCCAACATCGACGTCAACGTCTCGATCGGCACCATCTTCTCGGTGCTCAAGGCGCCCGACGACGCCGGCGAGCCGCGCGACGAGCACTTCCTGCAGCCGGGCAGCGAGCAGGTCGCCGCCGGCTACTGCATCTACGGGCCCAGCACCCTGCTGGTGCTGACCGTGGGCAACGGCACCCATGCCTTCACCCTGGATCGCGAGCTGGGCGCGTTCACCCTGACCCGCAGCGATATCCGGATTCCGGAGGAGACGAAGGAGTTCGCGATCAACATGTCCAACCAGCGCCACTGGGAGGCGCCGATGCAGGACTACGTGAACGACCTGCTGGCCGGCGCGCAGGGCCCGCGCGGCAAGAACTTCAACATGCGCTGGGTGGCCTCGATGGTGGCCGACGTGCACCGCATCCTCACCCGCGGCGGCATCTTCATCTATCCCTGGGATCGGCGCGAGCCGGAAAAGCGCGGCAAGCTGCGGCTGATGTACGAGGCCAACCCGATGGGCATGCTGGTCGAGCAGGCCGGCGGCGCGGCCAGCGACGGCCGCCGCCGGATCATGGACATCCAGCCCGACGAACTGCACCAGCGGGTGCCGGTGTTCCTGGGCTCGCGCCGGGAAGTGGAGCAGGCCTGCCGCTACCACGCCGAACACGACGCGGCCGGCGGCGAGCGCCCCCCGCAGTAGCGGCCGGGTGTAAGCTGCCGGGATGACCCCTGAGGATCCGGCGGAAATCACCCGCAGGCTGGCCCGGCTCCGGCTCGAGCACCGGGATCTGGATCTTGCGATCTCGGGCCTGCAGATGGACATCGCCAGCGACGAGCTGGCGATCAAGCGCCTGAAGCGGCGCAAGTTGCAGCTCAGGGATGCGATCGCGCGCCTGGAGTCGGCGCAGATCCCCGACGAGCCGGCGTAGCCGCGGCCACGCCGGCGCGCGTCAGGAAGCGGCTTCCCCGTCCGCGGCCACGTCCGGCCTGGCCGCCTCCGGGCTGACCTTCTCGATGGTGTGGCGCAGCTCGCGGCCCAGGATTACCTTGGCGTCGCGCGCCCAGGCATCCAGGCGCTCGTCGAAGGTGAGCTTGCTGTTGGCGTCCAGCTTCACCAGCTCCAGCTCGCGCAGCTTCTGGATGAAGCCGCGGAACAGGCTCTTGTCGAAGAACTCCGGCGCCGCCGGCGCGTACAGCAGGCTCAGCCGCTGCGCGGCCAGCTGGCACAGGCTTTCCAGCTCGCCCGCGCCCAGGGTGCCCGGCCCGTTCTTGGCCAGCACCGAGATGGCGATGTAGTAGCGCTCGAACGCCTGCTGCAGCGGATGGCCGATCGCGCGCAGCCGGAACACCTCGTCGGTCTGGCCGGCGCTGCGCTGGTAGATGCCGCCGTCGTCCTCGCCGACCCGCTGCAACAGGCCCTCGCGCACGAATACTTCCAGCGTGCTGGAAATGCGCGAGGCGAATTCATCCGCGTCCCACGGCAGGAACAGCTCGCCCTGCAGGAACGGGTACACCGCCCGGCCCAGCCGCAGCAGGTTGTCGTGGCCCATGCGCCGGTTGTGCAGGAAGCAGCAGGCGATCCAGGCCGAGGCGGTGAACAGGTGCACGGAGTTGTTGCGGAAGTACGAGAGCAGCACCGCGGTGTCGCCATCCACGCTGAGCACGTCGCCCAGCGGATGGGCGATGCGCCTGAGGATGCCGATCTCCTCGGCGTGGGCGACGATCTCGCCCGGCGCGTGCGGGGTCACCGTCACCAGCTCGCTGTAGGGCACCTCCGACAGCAGCGTCCTTGAGAGCGCGATCTGTGCCAGCAGATCCGACTCGCTCATCGCGTGCTTGGGCGTGGACAGCAGCGCCAGGGCCAGCAGGTTGACCGGATTGACGTCGGCGGCGCGGTTGATGTTGACCTGGATGCGGTGGGCGATGGCCTCCACGGTGTCCGACAGCCAGCCGGGCTTGTCGTCGTCGTCGATCGAGCCGCCGTCCCAGCCGGGGGCGTGGTCGGCCAGCATGTCGGTGAGCGCGATCGGCTCGCCGAAGTTCACCACCACCTGGCCGTAGTTCTGCCGCAGCACCTTCGGGATGCCCCACAGCAGCGCCCACACCGACTCCTTCTGCTTGGGCTTGCCGCTCAGCTCGTCCAGGTAGCTGCCGCCCTCCATCAGCTTCTCGTAGCCGATGTACACCGGCTGGAACAGCACGGGGCGCGAGGGCTGGCGCAGGAACGCGCGCACCGTCATCGCCACCATCCCGCCCTTGGGTGCCAGCAGCCGGCCGGTGCGCGAGCGCCCGCCCTCGATGAAGTACTCGATCGAATAGCCGCCGGCCACCAGCTGCGCCACGTACTCGGTGAACACCGCCGAGTACAGCGCGTTGCCGCGGAAGCTGCGGCGGATGAAGAACGCCCCGCCCTTGCGCAGGATGGTGCCGATCACCGGCAGGTTGAGGTTGATGCCCGCCGCGATGTGCGGCGGCACGATCCCGCGCGCGTACAGCAGGTAGGACAGCAGCAGGTAGTCCATGTGGCTGCGGTGGCAGGGCACGTAGACGATCTCGTTGCCCGGCGCCACCGCCTTGAGCCGATCCAGGTGGTGCACCAGCACGCCGCGGTAGATCCGGTTCCAGACCGTGGTGAGCAGGAAGCTGGCCGAGCGCACCAGCGGATGCGAGTAGTCCGCGGCGATCTCCCAGGCGTAGGCGTGGGCCTTCTTCCAGGCGTCCTCCGGCTTGCTGTCGTCGCGCCGGGCCTGGTCGGCGATCGCGTCCTTGACCGCCGGCGCCGAGAGCACCTTGTCGATCAGCAGCCGGCGGGTGGACAGATCCGGGCCGATCACCGCGGTGCGGATGCGGTTGAAGTGGGTGCGCAGCACCCGCGAGACCTTGCGCACGGTGCGCTCGGGCGGCAGCCCCTCCTCGACGCTGGCGCGCAGCTCCACCGGCGCGGCGAAGCGCACCAGGGTGTCGCGGCCGTTGAGCAGGATCGCCAGCAGCCGGCGGAAGCGGCCCACCAGCGCCCAGTTCTCCGAGAACAGCACCGAGAACCAGCCGCTGGCCTTGTCCGGCGAGCGGCCCACGAAGATCGACACCGGTACCAGCAGCACGTCCAGCGCCGGATCCTCGCGGTGGGCGTCGAGCAGGCGCGCCAGCGATTCGGAATGGGTCTTCTTGGGCGGGCGCTTGCCCGGCGCCAGCGCGCCCAGGGTGGTGCCGGCATTGCGGCGCGAGAGGGCCACGTAGGCGCGCTTGCGTCCCAGCGGGTCGCCGGGCAGCGGGTGCAGCGGCGAGGGCAGGCCGGCCTGCATGCAGGCGCGCTCCAGGATCAGGGCGTTGGACAGGCCGTAATCCTCGAGCACGTAGCAGACCGGGCGGCCGTCGACGAAGCGTTCCGGGTCGGCCGGCTCGGTCTTCAGGCCGATCCACGGGCCCAGCAGGCGGCCCAGCACCCGCGCCCACAGCGGACGCTTGGGCGGGCGCGGGGCGCGGGCGGGCGCTGCGGCGGCTTCGGCGCCGGCGTCCGGATCGGTGGCGTCGGGGAAGGGCAGGCGGGACTGGTCGGGAGTCTGCGACATGGCGGCATTATCACCCAGCGACGGTTGCGGCCATGCGGGCCGGGCGCCGGCGGGCGGCTACAGGTCGCGCACGACCCAGCTGCCGGGCGGCTGGGCGTCGCCGGCGTCCAGCGCGGCCTGGGCCACTTCGGCCGGCGTCCTGCCGGCCTTCCACGCCGCGGCCACCGCGGCCAGGCGCTCGCGGGTGGCGCGGGTGTAGGCGCCTTCCAGCTCGTTCTGGGCGTCGGCGGCGAGCTTCTGCGGGTACAGGGTGCGGGCCTCTTCGCTGTGGTTGAGCAGGTCGACCAGGTGCTCCAGGCTGGTGCGGAAGGTGTCCGCCCCCAGGCGGGTGCGCTGGGTGCGCTGCAGGTGCCAGACGGTGAGGTATTCGACCGGGCCGAGCAGGCGCCGCGGGGTGGCGCCGAAGAAGTGCCCGGACAGGGCCCCGGCCGGGATCGGGCCGGCGTTGTCGGGCAGGCCGGTCGCGCCCCACGAGCTGAGCGCGCCGCCGGGCAGATCCATGCGCCGCAGGGCCACGCCCAAGGTGTCGGCCAGCAGCCGCTTGGCGCGCCCGTCGTCGCTTTCGGCCACCACTCCCAGCAGGCGCAGGAACATGGGGTAGTACTCCTCGCCCAGGCGCCGCGACAGCCGCTTGAGCACCGTCAGCCGGTATTCCGGGTCGCTGTGCGCGGCCAGCGCGGACACCAGGCGGTCGGCGGCGGCTCGCAGGGAAGCGGGATCGGGGGCGGCGGCGTTCATGGACGGGGCGGGTCACGCGGGGCGGGCAGGTGCTGCCCAGCGTATCGCGAAGGCCGGCCGGCCGCGCGTTCAGGCTGCGGCGTCGAGCCCGGCGAAGATCGCGTCCACGGCGCCGTCGGCGGCGCTCGACAGCTCCATCGCGCCGAGCATGTTCTCGAACGCCTGGTCGCCGGGCAGCATGCGGCTGCCGTCGGCGGCGCCTTCCCAGGCGTCGGCCTGGAGCACCAGTTCCCCGGCATCGACCTGCGGCGCGGCGGGAGCGTGCAGGCCGGCGTCGCGCAGCGCATCGGCCTGGAGCGGCTGTGCGCCCTGCTGCTGGCGTCCCTGCAGCTGGTCGAACGCAACCTGCCCGTCCAGCCCGCCAAGGCCGGTGAGGTTGAGGTGCGGATCGGAACCGATGCTGCTCATGAATGCGGGACTCTCTGCTGTTCGCAACTTTGGGACGGATCCAATGTAAGACCGCGTCACGGGACTGTCACCTCGGGGCGACCCTAGGTTCCGGGCAGGAGTTTCCGCCTGTTCAGGTGCGAATGGCGGAGTGGGCGCCGTGCCACGGTGTGCAGCCGGATCCCATGCTAGCCTCGAGCCCCCGACCGGGCAATGCAGGCCAGCGGATGTCCGACCAGGAACAGGGCGGCGACAAGACCGAAAAACCGACCCCGAAGAAGCTGCGCGACGCGCGCCGGGAAGGCAACGTCGCCAAGAGCAAGGATCTGACCAGCACCGTGCTGGTGATGGGCTGGGTGGCCGGTGCCTGGATGATGATGGGGATGATGGGCGCGCGCCTGGGCGAGCTGTTCGACCGTTCGCTGGGCGCGGTGTCGCAGCCGTTCTTCCAGGTCCTGCCGCAGCTGGGCTGGCTGGCGCTGCAGACGCTGCTGTGGCTGGTGCTGCCGCTGATGCTGCTGGCGCTGCTGCTGGGGGTGCTGGTGGAGTTCCTGCAGATCGGCCCGATCGCGACCTTCAAGAAGATGACCCCCAAGCTGGACAAGATGAACCCGGTCGAGGGCATCAAGAAGATGTTCTCGATGGACAACCTGATCGAGCTGATCAAGTCGGTGGTCAAGTGCGCGGCGATGATCGGCATCGGCTACATCGTGCTCAAGGGCATGCTCGAGCGGCTGATGATGCTGCCCCACGGCAACCCGTCGGCGATGGCGGGGGCGGTCTGGCACGGCATCAAGTGGATCATGGTCTGGACGGTGGTGGTGTTCTTCTTCGTCGCCGCCCTGGACGTGTGGTACCAGAAGTTCTCCTACACCAAGAAGCTGCGCATGAGCCGGCGCGACATCAAGCGCGAGGTCAAGGAGAACGAGGGCGACCCGTATGTGAAGCAGCGGCGCAAGCAGTTGCACCAGGAGTGGGCACAGCAGAACATGCTCTCCTCCGTGCGCAAGTCGAACGTGGTCGTGACCAACCCCACCCACATCGCCGTGGCCCTGCAGTACGAGCAGGGCGAGACCGAGCTGCCGGTGGTGGTGGCCAAGGGCGAGGGCGCCATGGCCGAGCTGATCAAGAAGACCGCCGAGGAGGCCGGGGTGCCGATCCTGCAGAACGTGCCGCTGGCGCGCGGACTCAACGAGAAGGTCGAGCTGGACGACTACATCAGCACGGAATTCTTCGACGCCGTGGCCGAGGTGCTGTTCTGGGCCGAGGGCGTGCGCCGCGGGGTCGACGGGCCTGCGACGCCCGCCGGCGAGCCGGATCCCGACCCGGCCGGGCAGTAGCGCTCAGACCCCGAACGTGCGCTGCAGCACGTCGATCAGCCCCTCGCTGTCGAGCAGCCGGCCGATCAGGATCTCGATGTACACGCCCAGCAGCAGCAGCAGGATGGCGGTGGCCAGCCAGGCCTTGATCGGCAGGGTCAGCGCGAACACGTTGAGCTGCGGCGCGAAGCGGTTCATCAGCCCGAAGGACAGGTCGATGATCAGCAGGATCACCATCACCGGCGCCGCCAGCACCAGCAGGGTCGCCATGAACCAGCCGAGCTGGCCGATGAACAGGTTCATCCCGGCCTGCGGCAGGTCGGGGAAGAACGAGGTCGGCGGCCAGATGGCGTAGCTGTTCATCAGCAGGCCCAGGAAGATCATGAACGCGCCGCTGGCCATGAACAGCCACATCGCGAACTCGGACAGGAACTGCCCGTGCAGGGTCACCTGGTGGCCCTGGATGGGATCGAACGCCTGCGCCATGCCCATGCCGACCTGGTTGTCGATCACCGTGCCGGCGGCCGAGAACGCCCAGAACACCAGCCCGAACAGGTAGCCGATCGCGATCCCGATGAACAGCTCCTTGAGCACCATCATCGGCCACTGCAGGGTGTCCATCGCGGCGCTGGGCGCGGCGGCGATGGCGACCGGCAGGGCCACGATCGCCAGGCTGACCAGGAAGCTGTTGCGCACCATCGCCGGCATGTTCGACTGGGTGATCAGCGGCAGCATCACGAACGCGCCGATGATCCGGGGCAGGGTCAGCCCCAGCGCCAGCATGATGTCGCCGATCGATTCGAACGCCTCCACCGTCAGCCCCGGACCATCCCCGGGAAGGTGGTGAAGATGTGGTTGGTGTAGGTGTACAGGGTGCCGCCGATCAGCGATGCGGTCACGAACAGCATCACCACGATGGTCACGAACTTGAGCGCGTAGGCGAACGTCTGCTCCTGCAGCTGGGTGGCGGCCTGCAGGAACGCCACCAGCAGCCCGACCAGGGCGGCCCCGGCGATCGGCGGCCCCGACAGGGCGAGCACCAGCCACAGCGCCTGGCGGGTCAGTTCAAGCACTTCACCCATGGCGGTTCACTCCGGTGGTGGCGGGGGCGGCGTTCATACGATCGCGTAGGTCAGCACCAGGCCGTGCACCAGCTTGGCCCAGCCGTCCACCAGCACGAACAGCAGCAGCTTGAACGGCAGCGACACGATCGTGGGCGACATCATCATCATGCCCAGCGCCAGCAGGATGTTGGCCACCACCAGGTCGATGATCAAAAACGGCAGGAAGATCAGGAAGCCGATCTGGAAGGCCGCGGTCAGCTCGCTCACCGTGAACGCCGGGATCACCACGATGAAGTCGTCCAGCGACAGCGAGCCGTGGCGCTCGGGCGGCATCAGCCGCTGGGCGCTGCGCAGGAAGAACTGGCGTTCGGCACCGCTGGAGTGGGTGATCAGGAACGTGCGCAGCGGCTCCTTGCCGGCGTCGGCCAGCGCCAGCAGGTAGGCCGCATCCATGCCGCCTTCGGGTGCGGGCAGGGGGCCGGTCGCGGGGCCGGGGCCGATCACCCGCGGGCCGGTGTCCGTGGCCCCGGCCTCCGGCTCCGTCGCGGGTTCCGCCTGCGCTGCCAGCGGCCCGACCCCGCCGGTGATGCCGGCGAACAGCTCGCCGCGTTCGGGTTCGGCCGCTGGCGGCGCGGTGCGCGCCCGGGCCTCGGCCTGCAGCGCATCCGCCGCGGCCGGGCTGGCCGGGGCCGGGTCGCCAGGCTCCCCGGCCGTTGACTGCGTGTCGGCCAGCAGCGCGGCTTCGGCCTGTTGCCGCTGCCGCGCCGCCTGGCTGGCGGCGCGCCTGTCGATGTGGGCCTGCACCGAGGCCGGCGGCGGCCGGCCGTCCATGCGCGCGCTTATCGCGGCATGGGTGTCCAGGATCACCGGATACATCACGTAGATCGACAGCACGATCGCCAGGCCGTTGATGACCACGTTGGGCGGCACCTGCTGCAGCCCGAGCGCGTTGCGCAGCAGGCTGAGCACCACCACCATCTTGGTGAACGAGGTCACCATCACCGCCACGAACGGCGCCAGCGCCAGGCACACCACGATGACGATGACCAGCGCCGGGGAATAGTTGCTCAGATCCATGCGCGGGGCCTATTTCCAGGACAGCAGGCGCACGCCCAGGGTGTCGCCGACCGAAACCAGCTCTCCCTGCCCGACCGCCTCGCCGTTGGCGCGGATGGTGACGTTGGCGCCTTCCAGCTGCGCCGGCACCGGGAACACATAGCCGGCCTGCAGCTCGGCCAGCTTGCCCACCGGCATCTGCAGGCGCCCGATCTCGAAGCAGACGTCGACCGGCAGCTTGCGGGTGCCCGCCTCCGGGTCGGCCGGCGCGGACGCGGGCTCCTGTGCCTCGCCCTCGCCCTCGCCCGCGGGGGGCTGGTTCTCGCTCATCGGATTGCTCTCCTGGGTGGTTGAAACGGGTTGCGCCGGCCCTTCCACGCGCCAGCCGCCGGCGGACGGCACCACCGGCCACGCCTGGCCACAGGCGCGGGCCTGGAACGCCGGCCGGCGGCCGCTGCGGCCGACCACGAACACCGCGCCGGGCGACAGCCCATCCAGGTCGCCGGGCGTGAGTGGCGGAATGCCGAACTGCAGCGAGACCGTGGCCGGCAGCCGGGCCCAGCGCCCGAGCGGCTGCGGGGCATCGTCCTCGAACGGCGGCTCGGCGCGCACCAGCAGGCGCTCGATCCACGCCACCGGCAGGCGCAGCGAGCCATGCAGGGCCGGTGCGCGGCGTGCCGCGTCCGGGTCGTGGTCGGGGTGTTCGTCCTCGATCAGGAAGTCCAGCCAGAGGGTGTCGCCCTCCGCCTGCGCATCCGCGGCATCGGCGTCGATCAGCGGCGTCAGCGCCACCCCCAGCGCTTCGCTCAGGCGCATCAGGTGGCTTTCGTGGGCCAGGCTCCAGGCCAGGATCCGCGAGCGGCCGCTGAAGTCGCTCCAGTGCAGGCCGTCGCCGAGCGCAACGGCCGTGGCCTGCAGGCGCAGGCCGATGCGGCCGCCTTCGGCCTCCAGTTCGAAGGCCTCTCCCGCGGCGGCGGGCCGGCCGGGCATGAGCTGGAGCAGGCCGTTGTCGCCCAGCAGCCATCCGTGCGGGCTGGCGAACAGCGCGCGCAGCGCCTGGGCGCGGGCCGCGGGCATCGCCGGGATGCGTCCGCGCAGCGGGGTCGCCCTGGCCGCCGCCCCTGCAGCGGCCGGCTTGCGGCGCCGGCGCGGCCTGGCCGGGGCGGACTGTGCGTTCGCTTCCTCAACCATGTCCCAGCGCCACCTTCATCAGTTCGGGCAGCGAGCGTACCCCGAGTTTGTTCATCATGTTCGAGCGGTGCAGTTCCACGGTCTTGATGCTGATCCCCAGGATGTCGGCAATGATCTTGTTCGGCTTGCTGGCCACCACCAGGTCCAGGACCTGGCGTTCGCGCGGGCTCAGGCGCTCCAGCGCGGCGCTGTTGATGGCGCCGTCGCCGCGGTTGCGGGCGTTGGCCAGCGCTGCCCGGATCGCCTCGATCAGGGTGTCGTCGGCAAAGGGCTTTTCCAGGAAGTTGGTGGCGCCCTTGCGCATCGCCTCCACCGCCAGCGGCACGTCGCCGTGCGCGGTCACGAACACCAGCGGCAGGGTGCTGCCGCGTCGCGACAGTTCGTCCTGCAGCTGCAGCCCGCTCATGCGCGGCATGCGGATGTCGGAGACCAGGCAGGCCTCGCCGGCGGCGCGCCCCGCGTCCCAGGCTTCCAGGAACTCCGGCCCCGAGGCGAAGGCCTGGACCTGGTAGCCGGCCGTTTCCAGCAGCCAGGCGGTGGAATCGCGGAACCCGTCGTTGTCGTCCACCAGGTACACCAGCACCTGCTCCATCTCATGCCCTCCCTTCGGCGGGCGGCAGGGTGAAACCGAACACGCTGCCGCCGCCCTGGCGCGGCTCGAAGAACAGCCGGCCCTCGTGGTATTCGATGATCGAACGGCAGATCGCCAGGCCGATGCCCAGCCCGTCCGACTTGGTCGTGTAGAACGGCGAGAACAGCTGCTCGCCCTCGGCGGGGGTCAGGCCCGGCCCGCGGTCGCAGACCCGCACCTCGATCTCGCCGTCCAGGTTCACCCGGCCCTCGATGTCCAGCTCGCGCCCGGTGGCGTCCACCTCGCGCATGGCCTCGATCGCGTTCTTGACCAGGTTCAGCAGCACCTGCTCCACCATCACCCTGTCGGCGTACACCGGCGGCAGGGTGTCGGCCAGGGAGACCTTGATGGTCAGCTGCTGGCGCTCGGCCTCCAGCCGCAGCAGCTCCAGCACGGTGCTGGCGATGGCGGCCAGGTCGTGGGCGTCGCGGCGCGGCTCGCGGGCGCGCACGAATTCGCGCACCCGCGCGATCACCGCCGCCGCATGCTCGGCCTGGGTGCGCGCGGCGACCAGCGCGCGCTCCACCTGGGCCGGCCCGCCGGCCTGGCCGACCAGGCGCAGGCTGCCGTTGAGGTAGTTGACGATCGTCGCCAGCGGCTGGTTGAGCTCGTGGGCCAGGGTCGCGGCCATTTCCCCGACCGACATCAGCCGCGAGGTGAACAGCAGCTTTTCCTGGCGGCTCCGGTGCGAGTCGAGCACCTCGATGCTCTCGCTGATGTCCACCGCCGTGAGCAGGCTCAGCGCCTGCGCGTCCTGCTCCAGCTGCCGCCAGTACAGCGAATACCAGCGACCGTTGTGCGGGGCGCGCACCTCGCGCCCGGCGTCGATGTCGAGGCCGCTGGTGCGCAGCGAATCAAGCAGTCCGGCGCGGCTGTCGTGGCCGGTGAGGGCGCCGAACTCCTGCCGGTACAGGCCGTTGGCGGCCACCAGCGCGCCGTCACCGGCCGCGAACGCGGCGCACGCGAAAGGCACCGCCTGCAGCATCGTTTCCAGCGCGATGGGATACCCTGCAGCCGCGCGCAGCCCGCGCCCCCCCGTCCCCGTCACGCCATCGCCCCCGCCATGCCTGATCGAACCGCAGTCTCCCGCCTTGCCGCCGCGTGTGCGCTCGTCCTGATCCTGGCCGGAGGCAGCGCGCTCGCCGCCACGCCCGGGGCCGCCGCGCCGGCGCCTTCGTACGTTCGCGAGCTGCTTTCGATCCTGCTGCCCCTGGGGTTCATGATCCTTGCCCTGCTCCTGGTGTTGCGCCTGCTGCGCCGCCGCTACGGGATGACGGGCAGCGGCGCCCACCTGTCCGTCCTGCAGATTCTTCCGGTGGGGCCCCGCGAGCGCGTCGTCCTGCTGAAAACCCGTGCCGGGCGCATCCTGGCCATCGGGGTCAGCGCGCAATCGGTCAACCTGATCACGCGGCTGGAGCAGGACGATGTGGCCGCCGATCCGGACACCGGAACCGATCCGGCAGACGCCACCCGCGTCGCGAAGTCTCCCCTAGATGTGCTGCTGCGGCGTTAAGCCCGCGTGATACAGCCCTAAACTGGGGAATTTGTCACGTTACGGCACCCTTCCAGGGGTTTGTGACAGCAAACGCATGTCCTGAAACATAAATTTTACGCCGTGTGCACTTTACACGGCTATCGTTCCTTGGCACAAAGTGACGCATGAGGTCAGGGGTGATTCGGACAGCACGTCGTTCGCGGCGGATCACGGAGTCGTTCTCCGGAGCGCGGCTGCCCGTGGTTCGGGTCGCCGCCAGCCATTGTTTCCACCGCGCGGAGGCGGCCGCGACATGCGCGCGCTGATCGCCAACCTGTTCGCCGCGCCCGAGGGATCGGCGCCGCGCAAGCGCCTGGGCTACAGCGACGTCTTCCTCGCATTCGGCGCGGTGCTGATCATCACCGTGATGATCCTGCCGCTGCCGCTGGTGCTGATCGACTCGCTGGTCGCGGTCAACGTCTCCATCGGCTTCGGCCTGCTGCTGCTGGGCATCTACATTCCCAGCCCGGTCGCGTTCTCCAGCTTCCCCAGCGTGCTGCTGCTGACCACGCTGTTCCGGCTGGCGATCTCGGTCGCCATCACCCGCTCGATCCTGCTCAACGCCGAGGGCGGGCACATCGTGGAGACCTTCGGCGCGCTGGTGGCCGGCGGCAACCTCGTGGTCGGCCTGGTGGTGTTCCTGATCATCACCGTGGTGCAGTTCATCGTCATCGCCAAGGGCGCCGAGCGCGTGGCCGAGGTGGCGGCGCGCTTCACCCTGGACGCCATGCCCGGCAAGCAGCTGTCGATCGACTCGGATCTGCGCGCGGGCCTGATCGACAAGGACGAGGCGCGCCGCAAGCGCCGCCTGCTGGAAACCGAGAGCCAGCTCTACGGCAGCCTCGACGGCGCCATGAAGTTCGTGAAGGGCGACGCCATCTGCGGCATCGTCATCATCATCATCAACCTGCTCGGCGGCCTGACGATTGGCGTGCTGCAGAAGGGCATGGAGCTGGACGTGGCGGTGCGCACCTACAGCATCCTCACCATCGGCGACGGCCTGGTGTCGCAGATCCCGGCGATCCTGGCCACGATCGCGGCCGGCCTGGTGGTCACCCGCACCGCCAGCGACGTGGACGACAGGCACCTGGGCGAGGCGATCACCCGCCAGGTGTCCAACCAGCCGCGGGTGCTGCTGATCACCGCCATCCTCGCCTTCCTGATGATGCTGGTGCCGGGCTTCCCGAAGCTGGTGTTCGCGGCGCTGAGCCTGCTGCTGTTCGCGGCCGCCGGCTGGCAGTACCGCTACCAGTTCGAGACCCTGCGCAAGCTGTTCCGGGTCAGCGACGAGGAGCTGGCGACCAGCCAGGTCACCGTGCAGAGCGACGACATGGCGCCGCCCGCGCCGCTGCAGCTGGAGGTGGCGCCGTCGCTGGCGGTGGCCTTCGGCCAGGAACCGCTGCGCACACGCATCGCCGACGTCGCCCGCCGCCTGCGCGAGGAGTACGGCGTGCCGGTGCCTTCCCCGGAGCTGCGCGTGAGCGCCGGCCTGGAGGAAGGCGAGTACCGGCTGACGGCCTTCGGCGCGCGGGTCGCGTCCGGACGCCTGCAGGCAGACGCCCGGCTGAGGCCGGCGCGTCCGGGTACCGCCGACGCCCGCCTGCCCGGGTTCTTCCCGCCGGTGTCGGGCGAATGGACGGGCGAGCAGGGCGAGGACGCGCGGCCGGCGCTGGAGGTGCTGGTCGACCACTGCCGCGGCGCGCTGCAGCGCCGCCTGGGCGGCTTCCTGGGCATCCAGGAAACCTCCAACCTGTTCGGCCGCATGCAGCGCGACTACCCGGATCTGGTCAAGGAGATGCTGCGCGTGGTCGCGCCGCAGCGGGTGGCCGACGTGCTGCGCCGGCTGGCCGAGGAGGGCGTGCCGATCCGCAACCTGCGCGACGCCTTCGAGGCCATCACCGACGTGGGCGGGCGCGAGAAGGACGTGGTGCTGCTGACCGAATACGTGCGCGTGGCGCTCAAGCGCGAGATCGCCGACCGCTATTCAGACAGCGACCGCAACTTGCACGTACTGTTGATCCATCCAGAGCTGGAAGACAAGCTGCGTCAATCCGTCAGGGTTGCCGGCGGCGCCAGCCAACTGGCCATCTCGCCCGAACTGGCCGCGCGCCTGGGCAACGAGGTGCGTGGACACCTTGGCCGCATGGGCCAGGGCGTGCGCCCGGTGCTGCTGTGCTCACTCGACGTGAGGCGCCACCTGCGCAAGCTGATGGAAGTCGATTTCTTCGAACTGCCGGTGCTCTCGTATCAGGAGCTTGCTCCCGACCTGCGCATCGTCCAGTCCGGGCAGGTCAATGCCTGAGGCCATGGAGTCGCGAATGAATGACGCAATGTCCAACGTGGACGAACCGGAACAGCGCAGGCTGCTGCGCATCGTGTCCGGGTTGCACGCGGGCGCCAGCCGCGAGCTGGCCGAGCGCGAGATGATCCTGGTCGGCAGCGGCGACGACTGCGACATCGTCCTGGCCGATGCCGGGGTGGCCACCCGCCACGCCCTGATCAGCGTGGTCGACGGCCAGTTCCAGCTGCGCGCGCTGGATGCGCCGCTGCAGCTGGAAGGTCGGCTGCTGCACCCGGGTGACCCGGTGGAAATGGATCGCCTGCAGCGGGTCGGCCTGGGCGAGGCGGCGCTGGCGTTCGGCCTCCAGGACGACCCGGCCTGGCTGGCGCTGGCACCCGACGGCGACCAGCCCGCCGCGTCGCGCGCGCGCCGGCTCATCGAGCCGCTCACCCGCAGGCTGCCGCTGTTCGCCGCGGTCGCGGTGCTGGGCCTGGCCTCGCTGGCGATCATCGTCGCCGTGGTGCCGGAGGCCGAGTCGCGGATCGACCCGGAGGCCCGGCTGCTCGAGATCGCCCGCCAGTACGGCGTCTCCGAGCGCAAGATCGAGCGCGACGTCAGCAACCAGCCGGTGCTGGTGGGCATGGTCAACGACGCCGCGACCCGCAGGCAGATCCAGCAGCAGATCGAGGAGGAAGCGCTTCCGGTCTCGCTGGCCCTGTCGATCGGCGAGGACATGGCGATCAACGTCGGCGAACTGCTGCGCTCGGGTGGATTCCCGGCCAAGACCCGCTACCTGGGCCGCGGCGAGGTTGAAGCGACCGGGTATTTTGAAGACATGCAGGCCTTCGAGGCCTACGTGCGCACGCCCGCGGTGCTGGACACCGGGGTGCGGCTGATCCGGCCGATCAACCTGGCCGAAGAGGTGGAGGAAGCCGAGGCGCCGGAGCTGGAGGCGGTGCGGATCGTCGCCCACCATCGCGGCGACGACCCGCATCTGGTGGACGAGGACGGCAAGCAGTACCGCGCCGGCGAGTTCATCCCCGGCGAGGGCACGCTCAGCGCCCTGGGCAGGGTCGCCATGGTTGCGACCGAAGACGGCACGATCAAGACGGTCGAGGTCCGCCCGGTCACCGCCGAGGAAAAGAAGCGCCGTGAAACCGCAACGGCCGCGCAGGAGAACGAAGACACCCCGGCCCCGGCACGCTCGCGTGCCTGGGCCGCCGAACAGGCGCGCGCCGCAGGCAACCGCCAGTAAAGCGAGTACGTACGAGGCCCGGAATCCCGGCCGCCAGAGCAGCATCCATCCAGGAAAGGAGAGCACCATGAGCATCGACCAGTCCGCACTCAACAACTTCATCGGCCACGCCACGTTCGCCAACGGCCCGGGCGCCAACAACGGCCGCGGCAGCGTGTCCTCGTCCACCGGCAACAGCTGGTACGAAGCCATGTCGCGCGCCTGGGGCTCGGCCCTTGACGGCCAGGCGGCGCAGATCACCGAGATGTCGGCGGCCATCCGCACCGGCGGCGACCAGCCTTCCAACATGGTCCAGCTGACCGCGGCGAGCCTGAAGATGCAGTTCATGTCCAACAACGCCGCCACCTCGCAGAACGCCACCGGCCAGGCCCTGGAAACCCTGGGCAAGCGCCAGTAACCGCAAGCGCCCACGTTCACGGGAGAACGAAAATGATGGAAGCCATCCAGGTAGCCGGACTCGACGCAGCCACCGGCGCCGCCGGCGGTGCCGGGGCCGGCGCAGCGGCGCAGCCGCAGGCATCGGCGATCGAAGTGCGCGATTTCGGCCAGGCGCAGCTGCGCGCGGCCGGGGTCACCCAGCCGCCGCAGGCCAGCGGTGCCGAGGCGGTCTCCGGTGCCGCCGAGGCGGGGCCGTCGGAGGGAGCGAAGATGCTGGCTTCGGCATTCGACAACCTCAACGCCAACGCCACCAACATGCAGCGGCTGGCGAGCGAGATCAGCAGCACCAACGGCGAGCTCATGCCCAGCCAGATGTTCGAGATGACCATGCAGGCACACAAGTTCCTGTTCCAGTCGCAGCTGACTTCCAACGTCGCCAACCGGACTTCCGATGGCGTGCAGCAGCTGTTCCGCCAGCAGTCGTGACCCGGGCACAGGGGACGAGACCATGACCGTGAGCAGGAAACACGCCGTCGGGCCGGGCAGGATCGCGCTGGTAGTGGCGGCCTGCCTGCTGCTGGCCGCCTGCGGCCGCGTAGAGCTGTGGGCCAACCTGGACGAGCAACAGGCCAACGACGTTCTGGCGGTGCTGCTTGCCAACGGCGTGGACGCCGACAAGCGCAACTCCATCGCCAGCGATACCGGCTACCAGATCCGGGTCGGCAAGTCCGACATGCCGCGCGCGATGGCCATGCTCAGGGCGCGCGGGCTGCCGCGTCCCAAGCTGCACACGCTGTGTGACGTGTTCGAGCGCAAGGGCTTCGTGTCCTCGGCCACGGAGGAGCGTTCGCGCCAGCAGTGCGCGTGGGAAGAAAGCCTGGCCCACACGCTGTCGATGTATCCGGGGGTGGCCGAGGCGCGCGTGCACCTGGCCCTGGCCGAGCGCGATCCCATCGGCGGCACCTCGGGCGAGGCATCGGCCGCGGTGCTGATCTTCGAACAGGCCGGCGCCAACGTGCGCAACCAGGAGCATCACTTCAAGGTGATGGTGAAGGACGCCGTGAGCGGGCTGGAGAGCCCCAACCAGGTGTCGGTCAAGTTCGCGACCCTCCCCGCTCCCGGTGAAATGATCCCCGAACAGCGCAGCCCGGCACCCGTCATGTCGGCCATGAGCCCGGTCACGCTCGTCATCGCGGCGGGGGTGATCGCCGTGCTGGCCTTGCTGGTGGCATTCGGCAACCGGCTGCGGGTCCGGCTGCAGGGCAAGCAGGCGCCGGACGAACGGATCTGGAAGGGCTGAGGACCGGCGATGCCGCTGCAGGCCCTGCTCACCCAGGTCGACCCGGGCTGGTACGCGCGCAGCGGCGAGCCGCTGGATCCGCGCCTGCTGGACGCCGCCCGCCGCTCACGGCTGGGGCTGCGGCTGCTTGGGCGCAGCCTGCTGCGCGATGGCGGCGCCGAGACGCTGCTGGCACCGCGTCCGGGCGCGGCCACGCCCACCGCGATCCTGCGCTGGCCGCGCGCCAAGCTGGCGCGGCTGGTGAGGGACCTGGGCGTGCTGGCCTATGCCCCGCTGATCCGCGCCGAAGTCCGGCGCGAACCGGTGCGCAGGCTCAAGCAGGCGCTGGCGGGAAGCTATCTGCTGGCGCTTGATCCGACCATCTGGAACGCACGGGTCGAGCGCGACGTGCAACACAGGCTGGCGCAGGAGTGGGAACCGCTGTGGAGCGGCCGGGACGGCCCGCCGGTCGATGCCCGTCTTTACGCGGTGCTCGAGCGCCAGGGCCGCAACGAACTGCGCCACTGGGCCGCACGGCGGGATCCGCCGCTGGGCGAATGGGTCGCGCTGCTGCACCCGCCCGAAGTCGCCGGCCCGTCGCACCTGCCGGAAAAGCCGGTGTTGCTGCTGGCCACCCATCATGAAACCAGCCGGGAGGCGGCATGAGCACGCAGGCGGGATCGCCCCCACGCCGCCAGTCCACGCGGGTCGCCGCCGATGCGGTGGTGGTGACCGACAGGCGCGCCTTCGCGCGCGCGGTTACCGCGCCGGTGGTGCAGGCAAGCGCCTGGGCCCGGCTGGAAGAACTGGACGACCTGCTGGAGCAGGTCAACGCCCTGCATGAGCAGGCCGGACAGGAAGTCGCCCGCGCCCGCGAAGAAGGCCAGGCGGCCGGTTTCGCCGAAGGCCTGGCGCGCGCGCAGCAGCAGATGACCGAGAACCTGGCCGCGCTCAACGAGCGCCGCGCCCGGGTGCTGGCCGATGCCGCCAGCCGGGTCTCGGACCTGGCCTGCGCGATCGTCGCCCGCATCGCCCCCGGCTTCGACGCCGCCAGCGTGGTGCCGCCGCTGGTGATGCAGGCGGTGGAAGCGGCCCAGGCCGAGCAGTTCCTGCTGATCCGGGTGCACCCCAAGGCCCGCGCCACGGTGGAGCAGGGCCTGGGCGCGGTGCGCCAGGCGCATCCGGCGGTGGGCGTCATCGAACTGGTGGATGACGAGAGCCTGGATCCGCTCAGCTGCGTGGTGGTGTCCGAGGCCGGCGAAGTGCGTGCCGGCGTGGCCCAGCAGATCGAGGCCATCCGCACCGCGCTGGCCGGGGCCAGGGGCGGGGAGCTGTCATGAGCGCGCCTGCCAACGACCCGCTGCTCAGCGCGCTGTCGTCGGTCACCAGCGTGCAGCGCGTGGGCAAGGTCGCCGATGCCTACGGCACCATGATCCGCGCCACCGGGCTGAAGGCCTCCATCGGCGAGCTGTGCCACCTGCGCAACCCGCCGGGCACCGGCGATCCGGGCTTCAGCCTGGCGGCAGAAGTGGTCGGCGTGTCCCGGCAGCACACCCTGCTGACCCCGCTGGGCGCGCTGGACGGCATTTCCGCCACCACCGAGGTCTACGCGACCGGCCGCCAGGCCGCGGTGCGCGCCGGAGACGGCCTGCTGGGCCGGGTGCTCGACGCCCACGGCGAGCCGATCGACGACAAGGGCCCGCTGGGGCATACGGTGGAGGCGCCGATCTACGCCGCCTCGCCCAACCCGCTCACCCGCAGCCTGATCGAACGCCCCTTCGCCACCGGCGTGCGCGCGATCGACGCGGTGATGACCGCCGGCGAAGGCCAGCGGCTGGGCATCTTCGCCGTGGCCGGCGGCGGCAAGAGCACCCTGCTGGGCATGCTTGCGCGCGGCGGCGACGCCGACGTCAACGTGATCGTGCTGGTCGGCGAGCGCGGCCGCGAGGTCAACGAATTCATCTACGACAACCTTGGCGACGAGGGCCTGGCCCGCTCGGTGGTGGTGGTGGCCACCTCGGATCGGCCGGCGCTGGAGCGCAGCCGCGCGGCCTGGGTGGGCACCGCGATCGCCGAGCACTTCCGCGACCGCGGCAGGCGCGTGCTGCTGCTGGTCGATTCGGTCACCCGCTTCGCCCGCGCGCTGCGCGACGTCGGCCTGGCGATCGGCGAGCCGCCGGCGCGGCGCGGCTTCCCGCCGTCGGTGTTCAGCGCGCTGCCGCGGCTGTTCGAGCGCGCCGGCAACAACGAGCACGGTTCGATCACCGCCTTCTACACCGTGCTGGCCGAGGACGAGGATGGCGGCGACCCGATCGTGGAAGAGGTGCGCTCGATCCTGGACGGCCACATCGTGCTCTCGCGCAAGCTCGCCGCCGCCTACCACTACCCGGCCATCGACGTGCTCACCAGCCTCAGCCGCACCATGCCGCGGGTGGTGGACGAGGCCCATCTGCGCGCGGCCGGCCAGCTGCGCAAGTACCTGGCCAAGTACGACGACATCGAGATGCTGCTGCAGCTGGGCGAGTACAAGCGCGGCAGCGATCCCGAGGCCGACGTGGCGATCGAGAAGATCGGGCCGATCCGCAAGCTGCTGCAGCAGGGCTCGACCGAGCTGGCCGATTTCAACAAGTCCTCCGAATCCCTGCGCAGGCTGTTCCGATGAAGCGCTATCCCCTGCAGACGCTGGTCAAGCTGCGCGCCCACCGCACCGAGCTGGCGCGTACGCATATGCTGGAGAAGCAGGCGGCCGCGCGTGCCTGCCGCGAGCAGTGCGCGCGGATCGAGGCGGGCATCCAGGCGCTGGGCGAGGAGCGTGCCGCGCAGCGCCGGCGCCTGCTCGACCCGCCGCCCGCCGGCCAGCCGTGGCCGGTGGCGATGGAGCAGCGCGAGGCGCATGTCGAACTGCTGGGCGAGCGCATCGTCATCGAGCAGGCGAACCTGCAGAAGGCGAACGAGCAGCTGCGCGCCGCCGAGCTGGAACTCGACCAGGCCCGCCAGGCCTGGGTGCGCGCACAGGCCCGCGAGGACGCCCTGTCAAAGCGCCGGGACGCGTGGCGCGGCGAGCAGGTGGCGCTGGAAGGACGCAGGGAAGAGGAAGCCGCCGCGGACCTGGTCCAGGCCAGGGCCGCGCGGATGATGCACGAACCAGGATGAGGTGAGCCATGAGCATTGATCGCAGCCAGCTGTCGGACTCGGTGCAGGAAACCCGCAAGGCCGACGCCTCCCGCACCGGGCGCGAGCCGCCCGCGCGCGAGGACATCGAGCAGTTCCGCAACGTGATGCAGGCGCGGCAGGAGGCGCGCGACGAGTTCGCCGCCGCGCGTGGCAAGGGTGCCGGCGAGCTGGGGGGGCAGCAGCGCGAGGAAACCCAGGCCGCGGCGCGCCAGGCAGTCACCGCCGAGGCGGTCGATGCCGGCCGGCAGCCCGCCGACGACCCCGGCACCGGCATGCAGATGAAGACCGACCCGGCCGAGCTGCTGGCGATGATGCAGGCGCAGTCGGCGCTGCGCGACGGCGCCCACATGGCCCAGGCCGCGCCTGCCGCTCCGGCGCCGGCCAACCCGGCCGCCTTCACCGAGCTGATCGAGCGCCACGTGCGCCAGCTGGCGGTTGGCGGCAACGGCGTGGACGAGCGCGACGGCCAGGTGCTGCTGCGCATGGCCGACGCCACCCTGCCCGGCACCGACCTGATGCTCAGCAAGACCGCAGATGGCTGGATGCTGCGCGCCGACGTGCGCTCGCGCGACAGCTACGACGCGATCCGCGAGGCGGCGCCGGAGCTGGCGAAGCGCTTTGCCGAGCGCAACCTGGGCACGCTCGAGATCGATTCGCAGTTCCACGGATGAATTCCTAGGGTACGCCCTAGTGTCGACCCGCCCGCCGATCCCCTAGAGTCGTTGGCAAGACACAACCGGGTGACAGCTTTCCCACCCCCGGTTGCCTGATCACTGGAGACCTTGTTCCGATGTCGTCCATTCGCCGCCCGGTAGCATCCCGCAAGCGCAACGCCCCCTCGGGCGGAGTCGCGCAGCTGGTGGCTGGCACCGTGCCGGGCGACGTCCCGACTGAAGAGGGCCAGGCCCCTTCGGCCTCTGCCGTGCAGGACACGCGCGAAGACCTGCTCAAGGACATCCACGGGCAGCTGAAGGATCAGAAATCGCTCGACAGCGGTGAAATCGACCAGGTGATGGAGCACTTCCGTGCCGCGATCGCAGATGCATCGCTGGAGCCGAGTGCCACGACGCCGGTTGACATGCTCAGCTGGATCCAGGTTCTGGAAGACACCATCCTGGCTGACCAGGACGCGTCGGAGGAGGACGAGCGCAACGCGCTGCTCCGTCAGATCGGGGATCTGAAGAATTCGTTCCAGAACCATGACCTTCAGGTTGCGCTGGAGTACGTCCAGCGCCTGCAGGAACATGGTGAAGAAGCCGCCGTGGCTTGGCTTGCAAGCCGGCAGGCGGAGAAGGAAACGGCAAAGGTTTCCGCCCAGGTCAATGAGCAGGGAATGGCGGAAATCGCGCCTCATTCGATCACAAGGTCGAAGTCCCGGCGTCTGCGAGGCCCGCCCAGAGGCTGAAGACCGGTTTTACGCTGCAGATTTTCCAGTCTTCATACAGATGCTGTTTCATACAACCTCAAGGAATCCAAATCATGTCTTTTGAATTTTCCCACGTTGCGAACGTCGAGCGCGCCATGAACCACGCCATTGAGAGCACCAATGGCGGCAAGACCTCGTGGCTCGCGGCCATCGCCATCGCCCTGGGCAAGATCCAGGGTCAGACCGCGGCGAACATGATGAACATCACGGACAAGCTGGACGCCAACGCGCGCGCCACCGCGAAGCTGGGTGACAGCCCGTCCGACAACAACAAGCGGCAGGCCCTTGCGGCCGAGGCGAACGTGCTCAACGCCCGCCTGCAGGGCGAGGCCCAGATGTTCAAGATCCAGTCGGAGACCACGAGCACCGTGGTCAAGGCGATTGGTGAAGGCAACTCCTCGGTGGCCCGCAAGCAGTAAGCGCTGCGGACAACGCCGGAGCGGATTGCCTCCGCTCCACGAAGGAGCCCCGGACTTGTCCGGGGCTCTTTCGTTTGGGCGAATCATCGTGCAGGCGCACGGGCAGGCCGGCCGGTTGGAAACCGCTACGGCTGCTGAAGAAGGCAGCGGCCTTGGGTCGTGCTGGTTCATCGGCCGCCGCGACCGGGCCGGTTTGAAATGCGGGGTCATTGCCCGCTGCCCGTCTGCTGGCATCGAAACCGGTACAGAAGAGCCGTGGTGGCCCGCGAAGGCCCGGCCTGGAAAGGATTGCCCGTTCGCGCAGCGGCGTAGCGGGGCCGGTTTATCCGGCCCGCTTATTTACGGCGGCGTGTCATCAGCCAGGCCGCGAATCCTGTGCAAATGCCCAGGCCGATCACGCCGGCAAAGGTGCGGGGTGCTGTTTGCCAGGGCGCCGGCGCCATGCCGGATGTGCTGAAGGTCGGAACCACAGCCGCCACCAGCAGCACGACGCACAGCCATGCGGTGATGGTCAGGGCCCAGTACAGCCAGCGGAATGTGGCGTCGGCCTGCTCCCTGATCCGGGTTTCCTCATCACGGGCCTGACCCAGCGCAGCCAGGATGGTGGCGCCGAGGGTACGCATGCGGCCGCGTTGGGCGCGCTCCACGGTGTGGCCCTGCGGCAGCGGCCCATCGCTGCGCACGTGGCTCCGGTCAGCGCCGGTGCCGGTGAGCATGGTGTTGCCGCGGGCCTCCGCGCCCTGGGTCGCCGGGACGACCTGCTGGGCTGCCGGGTTCATCGATGCGTTGGTGGCCTGCGGATTGCCCGGGGCCGACAGTGCCGGCGCCGCCGCGGTGGCCGGGGCCGGCGCGGTGGTTTGCGGGGCGGCCGGGTTGGCCGGCATCGCTGCGGGGGATTGCGGGGTGGCCGCGGTGACCGGCATTGCTGCGGGGGATTGCAGCGCCGCGCGGTCGGCGATCGCCATGCCTTCGGCCCTGACCGCGACCGGCGGCTGCGGCAAGGATGTGGCTGACGAAAGCGGGGTGTTCGTGGCTGCGGCCGCCGACGGCGACAGCGGCGCGCCAGGGGTTGCCGCCATCGGCTGGGCCGTCCCGGCCGGGCCTGCGGCCAGCGCCAGCGATGCCGTTGCGGCCGGGCCGGCCGCCACTGCCGCTCCGCCCGGGTATACGGGCAGTCCGGCTGCGGGTTGCCCGAATGCTGCCGGACGGCCCGACGGCGGCGCATTGGGGATGCTTGCCTGGATCGGCTGGCCGATGGAATGGAGAGTGCCCGCCTGGGTTGGCTGGCCAGCGGAATGGGGAGAGCCTGCAACAGGGGCCCGGCCGGCCTGCTGCGCCTGCGCTTCACCGGAGGCCTGGGCCTGTGCCTGCGCCGGAAGCTGGGATGCGGGGGAGGAGCTGCGGCCAAGCAACGCCTGGGCAACGGTCGCGGCAACCGCGACGGTGTGTCCAGCCGTCGAGGCCACGGTCGACACCACGTGGCCGAGCGGGCCATGGGGCGCGGCTGCCAGGCCGGTACCGGTTGTGGCACTGGCCGGATGCTGGGCTCCGTGTCCCGGATGCTGCGCCCCGTGTGCCGGGTGATGGCCCCCGTGCACCGGATGATGGCCGTTTCCGGAGAAGGGCCTCCCGGCGTGGGGGCCGCCGGCATGCGCGGGCCGCCCTTCGGTGGGCGCGCCTGGCGGAAAGGCCGGGCCTGGCGGATGCGCGGCCACCGGCGGCGCAGGGATGGCAAAGTTCGCCAGTGGCGGGTTCGGAGCGGACTGCGCGGCCTGTCCGGAGGCATTGAATGGAACGGCGCTGGCGGCGACGAGCTGGCCGGGCGGCACGAATCCCGGCGGGCCGGTTCCGTTCCCTGACAGCAGGGCTGCGGCCGACCTGGGGATATCCGGGCCGCCACCGCGCTGGATGTGCAGGAAGAGCGGCGAGGTCAGGGACGCGCGCAGATCCAGCAATGGGCTGCCGTTTCCGCGCCCGAAGCTGGGAAACGGTGGGCTTGGATGACCGATTCCTGGTAACGAGGGGGGCACGCGGGGCTCCAATGGGACCGGTGGCGCTCCCCGTTTGCGCCGAGTTCCCACGCTACACCGTCTGTCACAGTGAGGAAGCTGGGGTTGACCCTAGGTACGACCCGGCCTCGATCCGGCAATAAAAAACGGGAAATCCGTGGATTTCCCGTTGAACCGGCCGGAGCCGGGAGGACCATGTTGTGGCGGAGCAAGGTTACCCCGCCGATGAAGCTGATGCAATACCTGAGGAACTATGATCCAAGTAATTGAATTAAATCAATTTCCGGTCACCAGAATAGCCCGCTTCGCGGCCCGCCGCTGCTCGCGCGACCGATCCCACTGGTTGTCGAACAGCGCCGGCTCCCAGCCGCCGTAGGTCGGGTTGGGCAGCATCCACCAGCGCTGGCCGAACCAGCCGCCGTGCTCGCCGACCGCCGCGTTGCGATCTGCGGCGGTATTGGCCGGCAGCTGGGCGAAGTCGCCGAGCTGGTCGCCGAACTGCATCAGCACCCGGTGGCTGCGCCCGACCAGCTGGCGGCGGCACAGCTTGCCGCTGCTGCTGCCCGGCTGCTCACAGCCTTCCACCCGGGTGCCCTTGCCCAGGAACACGCCCTCGTGCGCCACCGGCAGGCCCAACGCGCGCAGGTTGGCCAGGGTGTCTTCCTCCAGCCGCTGCTCGCGGTTGGTCACGTAGTACAGGGTGATGCCGCGCTCGGTCGCGGCGCGGGCGAACTCGGCCACGCCCGGCACCGGGGTCGCCCGGCGCTCGGCGACCCAGTCGGCCCAGGTATCGTCGTCGTATTCCAGGCCGTCGCGCACCAGCCGGGCCTGGTAGATCGAGTTGTCCAGCACGGTCTCGTCGATGTCCAGGATCACCGCAGGCGGCAGCGCGTTCCAGGCGCCGGCGTTGTCACGCTCGGCGGGCACCAGCGCGTCCCACTGCGGGTCGGCCAGGGCGGCGTCCAGGTGGGCGATCGCGCCGCGGTACAGCGACACCGCGCTGGCCCGGTATTCCTGCGAGCGCTGCACCCACAGCACCGCGTTGAGGTTGTCGTCGGCGGCGTGGGCGGCTGGCGCGGCGGCCGGCGCCGCGGGCGCGACGGCGGGCGAGGTGGCGCAGCCGGCAAGGGCGAACGACAGCGCCATTGCCAATGCGGGCAACAGGCGCCGGGTGGGCGGTTGCATGTCCATCGCGTGCTCCGGGTCGGGTCGGGTCGCCGAGTGTACCCAACCCGGATTGCGATCCAGCCCCTGCTCAGTCGCCGAGCAGGGCCTGGATCGCGGCGAAGCCGGCGCTGGCACGCTCCTGCTTGCGCTCCGCGTCGGCCGCGGGGTCGGCGCCGTCACGCTGCAGCTCGGCGGCCGGCAGCTCGTCGATGAAGCGGCTGGGCTCCAGCCGCATCCGGCTGCCCCACTTCTGCACTTCGCGCGGGTACGACAGCCACAGCCGCTCCTTGGCCCGGGTAATGCCCACGTAGAGCAGGCGCCGCTCCTCGTCCAGGCTGCCCTCGTCCACGCTGGCCTCGTGCGGCAGGGTGCCCTCGGCCACCCCGATCACGAACACGCAGCGAAACTCCAGACCCTTGGCCGCGTGCATGCTCATCAGCCGCACCTGGTTGCCGCCCTCGTCGCGGTCGGCGTGGGTGAGCAGGGCCAGCTGCGCGGCCAGCTCGCCCGGCCCGGCGCCGCCGCGCGGGCCGTCGAACCAGTCGGCCAGCTCGTCCAGGTTGCCGCGGCGCATCGCGAACTGGGCCTCGTTCCTGCACTGCGCGCGCAGCGCCGCCAGCAGCCCGGAACGCTCGTTGAGCGCGCGCACCAGCTCGGCCGGCGGCAGCCGCGCGGCGTCGGCGCGCAGCCGGCGCAGGATATCGGCGAAGCCGCCCAGCGCGTTGGCCGCACGCGCCGGCAGCTGCTTGAGCAGGCTGATCGATTCGATCGCCCGCGACATCGGCACGTTGGCGTGGCGGCTGAGCTCGGCCAGCCTGGCCAGCGTGGTTGCGCCGACCTCGCGCCGCGGCGACTGCACCGCGCGCAGGAACGCGGCGTCGTCATCCGGGTTGGCCACCAGCCGCAGCCAGCTCAGCGCGTCCTTGACCTCCGCGCGCTCCAGGAACGCGGTGCCGCCGGACAGGTGGTAGGGGACCCGGATCATCTGCAGCGCCTTCTCCAGCGCCCGCGACTGGAAGTTGCTGCGGAACAGCACGCAGAAGTCGCTCCAGGGGATTTCCTTCGCGGTATGCAGGAAGTCGATCTCGGCGGCCACGCGCTCGGCCTCGTGGGCGGCGTCGCGGCACTCCCACACCCGGATCCGCTCGCCGTCCGGCTGCGCGCTCCACAGGGTCTTGGGGTGCTCGTGCGGATTGTTGGCGATCAGCGCGTTGGCCGCGCGCAGTACCCGGCTGGAGCAGCGGTAGTTCTGTTCCAGCTTGACCACCCGCAGCGCCGGGTAGTCCTGGCCCAGCTGCGACAGGTTCTCCGGGTTGGCGCCGCGCCAGGCGTAGATGCTCTGGTCGTCGTCGCCCACGCAGGTGAAGTTGCCGGCCGGCCCGGCCAGCGCCTTGAGCAGCCGGTACTGGGCGTCGTTGGTGTCCTGGCATTCGTCCACCAGCAGGTAGCCGATGCGCTCGCGCCACGCCAGGCGCGCGTCCTCGTCGGCTTCCAGCAGCTGCACCGGCAGCCGGATCAGGTCGTCGAAATCGACCGCGTTGAAGGCCTGCAGCCGCGCCTGGTAGCGCGCGTACAGCCCGGCCGCCTCCAGCTCGCGGGTGCTGCGCGCGGCGGCCTGGGCTTCTTCCGGCGACAGCCCGCCGTTCTTGGCCCGCGATACCAGCTGCACCATCGCCTGCACCGCGTCGGGCTTGGCGCCGGGCATCAGGTCGCGGAACTGGGCCATGCAGTCGTCGCTGTCGAACACCGAGAATCCGCGCCGCAGGCCCACTTTGGCGTGTTCAATCTGCAGCAGGCGCAGCCCCAGCGCGTGGAAGGTGCAAACGGTCAGCCCTTCGGCGCCGTCACCGCGGATCCGCCGCGCCACCCGCTCGCGCATTTCCTTCGCCGACTTGTTGGTGAAGGTGATCGCGGCGATGCGCCGGGCCGGGTAGCGGCCGGATGAGACCAGGTGCGCGATCTTCTCCACGATCACCCGGGTCTTGCCGCTGCCGGCGCCGGCCAGCACCAGCAGCGGGCCGTCGCAGTGCAGGACGGCGGCCTGTTGTTGGGGGTTGAGGGTGTTCAAGGCGGTACGGCGGCCACGGGGCCGGGCAAGTGTACAGGCTGCGACGATCCGCCCTGCCGTACCGTACCCTGTCGCCAACAGGATGCCTGGAGAGCGAAATGAAGCGGACATGGTTGTTGGCGGGTCTGCTGGCATGCGTGCAGGTCGTGGGCGCGCAGGAGGCGGGTCTGCAGATGAAACTCGACCGGCACATGCTGACCGAGGGGTTCCTGGTCGCCCACCCGGACATCCGCTGGCAACGTGAAGGCATGAATTCTTTCGAACTGGGTCGCTACGAGATGGCAATGAAGCAGTTCCGGCGTGCTGCCCTGCACGCCGACAAGCTGTCCCAGGCCATGATCGCCAACATGTACTGGGAGGGACACGGCGTGGCCGTCGACCGACCGCTCGCCTATGCGTGGATGGACATCGCAGCCGAGCGGGCGTACCCGTCGCTGGTACGGTTCCGTGAGGTGTACTGGGCGGAACTGGACCGGGGTGAGCGCGAAGATGCGCTGGTCCGGGGGCGCGAGATCCTCCACGAGTACGGCGACGCCGTGGCCAAGCCGCGGCTGGAGAGGGTCATGGCCCGCGAGCGCCGACGCGGGACCGGCAGCCGCACCGGCGCCTCGCTGGGCATGTTGCGGGTCATCCCGATGACGGGCCCTGGCAAGAACGCCGGATTCGGCGAGTTGAACCTCCAGGCCGCGAACTTCATCCGCGGCGACGAGTACTTCGCAGACGAGTACTGGAAGCCCGAGGCCTACTGGCGCATGCAGGACGAGATGTGGGAGGCCCCAAACCGGGAGGGCCATGTGGATGTAGGCGCGCCGGTCACGGTGCCGCACGGTGACAGAGACAAGTGAGCGCGCTCGCCCGGCAAACACGGATGGAGATCTGAGATGCGGACAATGATTCTGGCTGGCGCGCTGGCCCTTGCGCTCACGACGGGTGCCTCGCCCGCACTTGCCCAGAGTGCAGGGGGAGTCGACGAAGACCTGGTGATCAGCTCGGAGGGGTTCCTGGCCGCGCACCCGGACCTCAACAACCGGCACCGTGGCATGCAGGCCTATGAGGACGGGCGCTACCCCGAAGCGATGAGCTACTTCCGCCGCGGGGCGCGCTACGCGGACAAGGCGTCCCAGGCGATGGTGGCCGAGATGCTGTGGAAGGGCGAGGGTGGCCCGCAGGATCGGCCCCTGGCCTATGCCTGGATGGACCTGGCGGCCGAGCGCGGCTACCCCGGCTTCACCGTGCTGCGCGAGCGCTACTGGGCGCAGTTGGACGAGCGCGAGCGCGAAGCGGCGGTGGCGCGCGGCGAAGCGGTCTATGCCGAGTTCGGCGACGAAGTCGCAAAGCCGCGGATCGCCAACGTGTTGCGCCGTGAAAAGCGGCGCACGACCGGCAGCCGGCTCGGGTACGTGGGGTTCCTCACCGTCCACATCCCCGGGCCCGGCGGGCAGATGCAGTCGATCGACGGCACCCGCTTCTACGACAGGAAGTTCTGGGACCCGGAGCTCTACCAGGCCTGGCACGACGCGGTATGGATGGAGCCCAACGAGGGGCGGGTGAGCATCGGCGACGTGGAGCCGATGCGCCGCGATGTGCCGGACGACGACGACTGACGTGGCGATGGCCGGGGCGCCTAGAATGCGCCCATGGCCAAGCTCTATTTCTACTATTCGGCGATGAATGCCGGCAAGACCACCACCCTGCTGCAGTCGGCGCACAACTATCGCGAGCGCGGCATGCGCACGCTGATCCTGACCCCGCGCCTGGACGATCGCGCCGGCGGCAAGGTGGCCTCGCGGATCGGGCTGCAGGCCGAGGGCGTGGGCTTCGATGCCGATACCGACCTGCAGCGGCTGGTGGAGGCCGACATCGCCGCCTGCGGGCCGCTGCACTGCGTGCTGGTGGACGAGTCGCAGTTCCTGTCGCGCCCGCAGGTGTGGCAGCTGAGCGAGGTGGTCGACGCGCTGCGCATCCCGGTGCTGTGCTACGGGCTGCGCACGGATTTTCGCGGCGAGCTGTTCGAAGGCAGCCGCTACCTGCTGGCCTGGGCGGACGAGCTGGCGGAGATCAAGACCATCTGCCACACCGGCAGCAAGGCGACGATGACGGTGCGGGTGGATGAAAATGGCTTTGCCGTCCAGGACGGGCCGCAGGTGGAGATCGGCGGCAACGAGCGCTATGTGTCGGTGAGCCGGGCCGAGTTCAAGAAGGTGATGCGGGGCGAGGGGCGGATCGAGCCGCTGCAGCCGGATCTTCCGCTGGGCTGAGGCCGGCGTCGGCATCCTGCGCCTCGTCGGACGCCGGCGCGGCCGCATCGTCGGCGGGGGACGCGAGCCGGGCCAGCACGGCCGCATGTTCGTCGCGGACTTCCAGGGTGGTGCGGTGCCCGGGGCCGAGCAGGCCCGCCGCCGTCGAGAGCGCATCGGCGCATGCTTCCGAGGCGGCCTGCAGCTGTCCGGTGCCGGCGCGCAGGGCGCAGGTTTCGCGCAGCACGCGGATGGTGAGCGGGTTGCGCTCGCCCACCGTGTCCTGCAGCTGGGCGTGGGCGGCCTGCAGGCCCTGCAGGGCGGCCAGGGGCCGGCCGGCGTCGGCGTCCAGCCCGGCCAGGTCGACCAGGTTCTCGGCGATCCCGGAGGTGCCGGGCAGGCGGTCGCGGCGCACGGCCAGCGCGCGCCGGAACTGTACAGCGGCCTGTTCGCGCTCGCCCAGCGCGCGGTGGCAGCGGCCCAGCTCGGAGTAGAACCCGGCCGCCTGGCGCGGCAGGCGCCGTTCCTGCTGGCGGGCCAGCGGCTGGGCCGGGCGCATGTGCGCCACGCACTCCCCGGCGCGGCTGTCCAGGCGCAGGGCGTGGCCCAGGTCGGCGGCCGAGTCCAGGCGCAGGCCGGCGGGGGCGCGATCCACCCCGTCCAGCAGCCGTGACTGGCGGCTGAGCAGCTCCAGCGCCTGGGCATGGTCGCCCAGCCCCAGGCGCAGGCGTCCGATCACGCCCAGCAGCGCCGCGCGCGCGACCGGCTGCCGCTCCAGCTCCACCTCGCCGCGCTCCACGCCCGCCTCCAGCAGCTGGCGCATGTCCAGCGCCTCCTCGCCCGGCCTGTTGCCGGCATCCTGGAACAGGCTGATCACGAAGTTCTGCATGGCCTGGGCGCGCTCGGCGTCCTGCAGCGACTGCCGCGACTGCCACGCCACCAGTCCCAGCGCGGTTGCCAGCACCGCGACCACCAGCGCGGCGGTGGCCAGCGGCCAGCGGTGCCGGCGCAGGTACTTGCCGGCGCGGTAGGCCAGCCGCTGCGGGCGGGCCAGCACGGGCTTGCCGTCCAGGTAGCGCTGCAGGTCCTGGGCCATCGCCTCGACCGAGGCGTAGCGCTGTTCGTAGCGCTTGGACAGCGCCTTGAGCACGATCCTGTCCAGGTCGCCGGCCACGGCGCGCGCGCGCCGCCGCATGGCGGCCGCTTCGTCGGGTGCGGCGCCCTCCACGCGCCGCTGCAGCGCCAGCGAGGGGCGCACCGGGTCGCCGTGCAGGATCGCCTCCTCCCACTGCGCATCGCTCTTGCGCCTGGGCTGGTACGGCTTGGTTCCGGCCAGCAGCTCGTACAGCACCACGCCCAGCGAATAGACGTCGGTGAGGGTGGAGACCGGTTCGCCGCGGATCTGCTCGGGCGCCGCGTAGTGCAGGGTGAAGGCGCGCGATCCGGTGCGGGTGTGGTCGGGCATCTCGGCGCTGTCGAGCAGCTTGGCGATGCCGAAGTCGAGCAGGCGCACTTCGTCCAGCGGCGTGACCAGGATGTTGGAGGGCTTCAGGTCGCGGTGGACGATGAGGTTGGCGTGGGCGTGGCTGACCGCGTCGCAGACCTGCAGGAACAGCCGCACCAGCGGCGGCACGTCCGGGTTGAGGCGGGTGCACCAGTCGCTGATCGGCTCGCCGTCGACGTAGTCCAGGGCCAGGTAGGGCTGGTTGTCGGCGCTGATGCCGGCGTCCAGCAGGCGGGCGATGTGGGCGTGCTCGAGCCGGGCCAGGATCTCGCGCTCGCGGGTGAAGCGCAGGCGCAGGCCGGGATCGGCCAGGCCCGGGCGCAGCAGCTTGAGCGCCACCCGGCGCTGGTACAGGCCGTCGGCGCGGCTGGCCAGCCAGACCTGGCCCATGCCGCCCTCGCCGAGCATGCGCTCGAGCCGGTAGGGCCCGACCTCGTTGCCCGGGCGCGCGCCGGGGAGCGGGGCGACCAGCGGCGTGTCGAGGAAGCCGTCCTGCTCCTCCAGCGCCAGCAGGGCCTCCAGTTCGTCCGCCAGGGCGGGGTCTTCTTCGCGGGTGGAGGCGAGGCTGGCCCGGCGTACCGCCGGCTCGAGCTCAAGCAGCGCATCGAGCAGCGGTGACAGCCTGCGCCAGCGGTCGGCGTCCATGTGCGCTCAGCCGCCGCGACGGCCGCCGGCGCAGGGCCGCGGCTCAGTCGGCCGGTTCATCCTGCAGCGCCGCCAGCAGGAACATCCTGGCCTTCTGCCAGTCCCGGCGCACGCTGCGCTCGGATCGTTCCATCAGGCTGGCGATCTCCAGTTCGGACAGGCCGGCGAAGTAGCGCAGCTCCACCACCCGGGCCAGCCGCTCATCGGCCTGGGCCAGGTTGTTGAGGGCCGCGTCCAGCGCCAGCATGTTCTCGTCCAGGTGCAGGCCGCCGGGCAGGTCTTCGGGCAGGTCGGTGACCCGGTGCTGGTCGCCGCCGCGCTTGCGGGCCATGCGCTGGCGGGCGTAGTCCACCACCACCGAGCGCATGGCCGAGGCGGCATAGGCGAAGAAGTGGGTGCGGTCTTCGAACTTGGCGCCGCGTCCGCCGATCAGCTTCAGGTAGGCCTCGTGGACAAGCGCGGTCGCGTCCAGGGTCTGCCCGTACTGGCCGGACAGCTGGCGCCGGGCCATCGCGTGCAGTTCCTGGTAAAGGGTGGCCAGTACCTGGTCGAGCGCCGCGCGATCCCCTTCCCGCGCCGCGTCCAGCCACCGGGTGATGTCTGCGGTATCCGCCATCGTTTTCCCCCGCGGTGATCGGCCACTATATACCGGAAGCGTGCGCCACGTTGCGGTGCGTCAACGCTGGCAGCGGCCGCACCACACGCTGGTGCGCTGGCCGACCAGGCCCTGCCTGAGCGGGGTGCCGCAGCGCTGGCAGGGCTGGCCGCCGCGGCCGTAGGTGGACAGCTCCTGCTCGAAGTAGCCGGGGGCGCCGTCGGGGGCAAGGAAGTCGCGCAGGGTGGTGCCGCCGCGCTCGATCGCCGCCAGCAGGATCGCCTTGACCGCATCGGCCAGCGCGTCATAGCGCGCGCGTGACACCCGGCCGGCGGCGCGCAGGGGCGAGATCCCGGCCATGAACAGCGCCTCGGCGGCGTAGATGTTGCCCACCCCGACCACCACCGCCTGATCCATCAGGAAGGTCTTGACCGGCGCCCGCCGCCCACGCGAGCGGTGCCAGAGCCAGGCGCCGTCGAAATCGTCCGACAGCGGCTCGGGCCCCAGCGACTGCAGCAGCGGGTGGGTTTCGTCCGGCGGCTGCCACAGCAGGCAGCCGAAGCGCCTGGGGTCGTTGAAGCGCAGGGCGCGGCCGTCGTCCATGACCAGGTCGAAGTGGTCGTGCGCGCGCACCGGGGTCGCCGCGGGCACCAGGCGCAGGCTGCCGGACATGCCCAGGTGCACCAGCGCGCTGCCGGCGGCGGTATCGAACAACAGGTACTTCGCGCGCCGGCGCACGGCGTCGATGCGCTGGCCGGGAAGCAGCGCGCCCAGCTCGCCGGGGATTGGCCAGCGCAGGTCGGGGCGGCGCAGCACCACCTGGCCGACTTCGCGGCCGGCCACGTGCGGGGCCAGGCCGCGGCGGGTGGTTTCGACTTCGGGCAGCTCGGGCATGGGAGCAAGGTGGTGGCGCCGGCGCGCCAGCGCAAGGCCGCCGCTGAATGCGCTGCGCCGCGCGGCCGCCGCAGGATGGCAATCGACATCCGCAGCCGCCATCATGGATGGCCGTCATGTCTTCCCGGTTCCGCCGCTGATGCCCTCCTCCCTGCTCGATTTCCTTGCCGGCGGCCTGCTCCAGGCCAGCCTCTGGCAGCTTGGCCTTGTCCTGCTGGTGTGCACCCAGCTCACGATCTTCGCGGTCACCCTGTACCTGCACCGCAGCCAGGCCCATCGCGGCGTCGATTTCCACCCGGTGATCGCCCACTTTTTCCGCTTCTGGACGTGGCTGACCACTTCGATGATCACCCGCGAGTGGGTGGCCATCCACCGCAAGCACCACGCCAAGTGCGAGACCGAGGAAGACCCGCACAGCCCCATGCACAAGGGCATCGGTACCGTGTTCTGGCGCGGGGTGGAGCTGTATCGCGACGCGCGCCGGATGCGCGCGGACATCGAACAGTACGGCCGGGGCGCGCCGGACGACTGGATCGAGCGGCGCCTGTACACGCCGCTGGCCACCCTGGGCCCGGTGGTGCTGCTGGTAATCCAGTTCGCCCTGTTCGGTTCCTGGGGCGTGGCGATGTGGGCGATCCAGATGGCGTGGATCCCGTTCTGGGCCGCCGGCGTGGTCAACGGCCTGGGTCACTGGTGGGGCTACCGCAACTTCCAGACCACCGACACCGCCACCAACCTCACCCCGTGGGCGGTGTGGATCGGCGGCGAAGAGCTGCACAACAACCACCACGCGTTCCCGAGCTCGGCGAAGTTCGCCCTGCGCCGCTGGGAGTTCGACATCGGCTGGACGGTGATCAAGGGGCTGGAAAAGATCGGCCTGGCCAGGGTGCTGCGGGTGGCGCCCTCGCTGGACGTGCGGCCCAACATCAACGTGCCCGACACCGACACCGTCAAGGCGCTGCTGGCGCACCGCTTCCAGGCCATGACCGACTACCAGCGCAGGGTGCTCAAGCCGGCGCTGCGCGAGGAAGCCAGGCAGGCGGGCGAGAAGATGCGCGCGCTGCTGCCGCGCAAGCTGCGCAAGGGTCTGGCGGATGATGGCCGCTGGCTCAAGCCCGAGGCCCGCGCGCAGCTGGAGCAGTGGGTGGAGCAGCGGCCGCGGATCCGCACCCTCATCGAGTACCGCGCCCGCCTGCGGGCGGTGCTGGAGACGCGCGGCCACGACGCTTCGGAGCGGCTGCGCCAGCTGCAGGCCTGGTGCCAGGAGGCCGAGGCCAGCGGCATCCGCGCGCTGCAGGACTACTCGGCCCGCCTGAAGGGCTATGCGCTGCAGGCCTGACGCGGCCGGATGCGTGCTCGGCCTGCTGCTGCTGGCCGGGGTGCCGCCCGATGCGCCGGCACAGGTGGCCGCCAGCGGCGACTACCTGGCGCTGATGGACAGCGACGGCGACGGCCGGGTTTCGCTGGACGAATACCTGGCCTGGATGGGCTATGCGTTCGAACGCATGGATCGCAACGGCAACGGCGTGCTCGACAGCGCCGAGCTGCCCGGCGGCAAGGGCAGGCCGGTGACGCTGGCCGAGCACCGCGCGCGGCTGACCGACCGTTTCAACCGCCAGGACGCCAACGGCGACGGGTTTCTGGATGCCCGCGAGCTGGCCGCCCCGCCGCGCTGAAAAATCCAGTGATTTCCTGAAGTTGCAAGCAAGACCCCTAAGACCTGGGTCGACTGGGTTCCCCGGCCGGCCTTTTCGTGGCGGCCCGGCATCCTGGTTCTTTTCCCAGGCCCGGGCTGGATCTTCGCTTTGCTTTGGCTTGCGGTGACCTGACGGGCCCCGCCGTGGTCGGGAGGCGTTTGCGCTCCATGTCCCCTGGCTTGCGCCCGCGAGATCCGGAGCGCCGGGTGGAGGTGCCCGGCGCCGTATCAACGCATCCCGTGCGGCTGTCAGCGCACCACCAGCACCGGGATCTCGCTGTGGGTGATCACCGCGTTGGCCTGGCTGCCCAGCAGCAGGCGGTTGAGTCCGCGGCGGCCGTGGCTGGCCATGACGATCAGGTCGGCGCCGTGTTCCTGGGCGGTGGCGAGGATCGCGTCGGCCGGATAGGCGTCGGCGACGTATTGCGTCCGGTGCTCCACGCCCAGGGCGCTGGCGCGCTGGGCGGCCGCACCCAGGATCTTCGTGGAGGCTTCGCGGGCGTGGGTGCGGTACTCGTCCAGCAGGCTGGCCGAGCCGCCCCAGACCTGGCCGGCGTCGACCGACTGCCAGGGCTCGGACACGGTGACGATGGTCGCCTCCGCGCCGGTGGCCGCGGCCACGCGCAGGCCGTGTTCCAGGCCCTTGGAGGCCAGCTCGGAGCCGTCGGTGGCGATCAGGATGTGCTTGTACATGTGATTCACTCCCCTCGGGTGGTCAGCCCATGGTAGCGGGTCGGCGCGTGACCGGCCCCGCCGTCAGGTACCTGCCAGCGGGGTGCAGGCCATGTGCAGCAGCGGGTCGTCGGCCGCCAGGCTCACCCAGCGCGCGTTCTCCAGCTGGCCGTCGTCGTTGAGCACGACGTCGCCGACGAGGTCGGCGCGGCGGTGGCCCCGGCAGTCGAAGACCGCGCTGAACTGCCGGGTCGGCTCCCAGCGCCCGGCCAGCAGCACCTGGGCCATGACCTGGCCGGGCATGTCGTCATGTTCGCGGTTGAAGCGGCGGTCGATGGCGACCAGGCGGGTGGTCAGCGGCACCACGTACGTCCAGGGCCGGTACCAGGAGCGGGTCTGGTTGGTGGAGGCGACCTCCACGCCTTCCGGGAAGGCGCCCGTGGTGCGCTCCAGCCACGAGTACTCCAGCCAGATCGCCATGAGCAGCATGCCGGCGCCGGCCGAGGCCGGGATGATCCACTTGGGGAGCCGCTTGCGCAGCAGCAGGTTGAGCGAGAGCGCGATGCCGGCCAGGCCGAAGCCGGCGGCGAAGATGGCGATCAGTTCAAGGAACATCGGGGCTCCCGTCGGGGCGGTGATGGAGCGGAGCGGCGATTGTATGCCGGGCTGCCGGCCGGCCGTTCCACCGGGTGGAAAGAAAACGGCCCGCCCCCCGGGGGGAGCGGGCCGTGGTCAGCACAGGGCCGCGGTCAATGGTGACCCGTGGCCTCCCCCGCGCCGCGCGGGACGCGGATGTCCTCGACCAGGTGCCGGATGTTCTCGGGCACCGGTTTGGTCATCTTCATCGTGATGTAGGCGGCGGCGAAGTTCAGGATCGCGCCGACCGCGCCGAAGCTCAGCGGCGAGATCCCGAACAGCCAGTTGTCCGGCGTGTCGGCCAGCATGTTGGTGCCGGAGATGAAGAACCAGCCCTTGTAGGTGAACAGGTAGACGCTGGTGGAGATCAGGCCGACCAGCATGCCCACGATGGCGCCGGTGGAGTTCATCCTCGTGGAGAAGATGCCCATCATGATCGCCGGGAACAGCGAGCTTGCCGCCAGTCCGAAGGCGAAGGCCACCGTCTGCGCCGCGAATCCGGGTGGATTCATGCCCAGCCAGGTGGCCACCACGATCGCGACCGCCATGGACACGCGCGCGGCCAGCAGCTCCCCCTTGTCGCTGATGTCGGGCTTGAATGTCCGTTTGATCAGGTCATGGCTGACTGCCGAGGAGATCGCCAATAGCAGGCCCGCGGCAGTTGACAGCGCCGCCGCAAGGCCGCCGGCGGCGATCAGGCCGATCACCCATCCGGGCAGCTGCGCGATCTCCGGGTTGGCCAGCACCAGGATGTCCTGGTTGAAGGTGACCATCTCGTTGCCCTGCCAGCCGCGCTCGGCCGCCACCGCGGCGAACTCGGGGTTGGTGTCGTTGTAGGACTGGATCAGGCCGTCACCGTTCTTGTCGTCGAACGCCAGCAGCCCCGTCTCCTCCCAGGTGTGCATCCACTCCGGGCGCTCGTCGTAGGCCAGCGGGGTGGCCTGGGTGCCCTCCGGATAGATGGTGGTCAGGATGTTCAGGCGCGCCATCGATCCCACCGCCGGGGCCACCGTATACAGCAGGGCGATGAACACCAGCGCCCAGCCGGCCGACTTGCGGGCGTCGGACACCTTGGGCACGGTGAAGAAGCGGATGATCACGTGCGGCAGGCCCGCGGTGCCGACCATCAGCGACAGCGTGAACAGGGTCATGTTGAGGGTGGAGTCATGCAGCCCGGTGTAGTCGTTGAAGCCCAGGTCCACCAGGATCTGGTCGAGCCTGGCCAGCAGCGGCATGCCCGATTCGGTATGGGTGGAGAACAGGCCCAGCTGCGGGATCGGGTTGCCGGTCAGCTGCAGCGAGATGAATATCGCCGGGATGGTGTAGGCGATGATCAGCACGATGTACTGCGCCACCTGGGTGTAGGTGATGCCCTTCATGCCGCCCAGCACCGCGTACACGAACACCACCGCCGAGGCGATCAGCAGGCCGGTGTTGGTGTCCACCTCCAGGAAGCGCGAGAACGCCACGCCGGCGCCGGTCATCTGCCCGATCACGTAGGTGATCGAGATCATCAGCAGCGACGTCACCGCCACCAGGCGCGCGGTGCGGCTGTAGTAGCGGTCGCCGATGAAGTCGGGCACGGTGAAGCGGCCGAATTTGCGCAGGTAGGGCGCCAGCAGCATCGCCAGCAGCACGTAGCCGCCTGTCCAGCCCATGAGGTAGGCCGAGTTGCCGTAACCGACGAAGGCGATCAGGCCCGCCATCGAGATGAACGAGGCCGCCGACATCCAGTCCGCGGCGATGGCCATGCCGTTGGTGACCGGGTGCACGCTGCGCCCGGCGGCGTAGAACTCGGAGGTCGAACCCGCCTTGGCCCAGATCGCGATCGCGATATAGAGCAGGAAGGAGCCGCCGACGAAAATGAGATTGAGAGTGAACTGATCCATGGTCGGCCCCTTAGTCTTCGTGCACGTCGTACTCGCGATCGAGCCGGTTCATGTACCAGGTGTAGTAGAAGATCAGCACGATGAAGGTCAGGATCGAGCCCTGTTGGGCGAACCAGAAGCCCAGATCCGTGCCGCCGATGCGGATGCCTGCCAGCAGCGGGCGCAGGATGATGCCGAAGCCGTAGGAGACCAGCGCCCATATGCCCATGCATATGAAGATGATCCTGAGATTCGCTTTCCAGTAGTTGGCGGGTGATTTCTCGGACATGTCTGTCTTCCCCTTGGTCAGAAGCTGTACTTGACGGTGGTCTGGATGCGCTTGAGGTCGCCCTTGCGGTTGTCTTCAAGTTCACGCTGGGCCCAGCCGATCTCCGCACCGATGTCGAGCTTGGGGAACGGCGAATAGATCAGGTTGGCGTGGAAGGACTGCGAGCGCTCGGTCACGCCGAAGCTCTGCAGGTAGCCGTTGCCATCGACGACGCTGCCCCAGCCCGCCAGGCTGCGGTCGTTGTCGAACTCGGCGACGGCGTACATGAGGTTGCTGCGCAGCTTGTCGCTGAAGGCATGGCGCCAGGCCACGAAGCCGCCGCCGCCGTCCTGCGCGTGCAGGTTGCCGTTGGCGTCCACCACCGAGTCCGGGCCCACGCCGAAGCCGAGGTAGCGGCCGATGCCGCTGCCGTAGCTGGCCATCCAGCGGATGTCGTCGTTGGCGCCGATGTTGAACTTGCCCGACAGGCTGACCGCGATGCCGGTCTCGCTCTCGTCGCCGGACTTGAGCTGGCGCAGCAGGCCGGCGGCGCTGAAGTGGCCCCAGTCGCCGTTCATCACGTAGCGTGCGGTCACGTCGGGCATCCAGTCGTTGCCGCCGGCGTTGTTGCGCGCGCCCGTGGCCACGTTGCCGACCGTGGTGTGCGGGTTTTCCAGCGCGACCGAGAACGGCCCGTTGGTGTAGCGGATCTGGGCCTGGCGGACGAAGGTGGTGCCTTCGGTGACGCCGACGAAATCCACCGCTTCTGGCAGCGCGGCGACGTCCTGGAAGTTCGACCAGGTCTGGCCGGCCAGCCACTGGTTCCAGCTCACGTAGGCGTGGCGCACGGTCAGGCCGTGGGTGTTGGTGTTGACCTCGTTGCCCAGGTTCGAGCTGCCGCCGCCGTACATGTCGGCTTCGATGAAGGCGCGGAACTTGTCGCCGCCGTCGGTGGTGTGGTCGGCGGCGAACCAGAAGCGCGAGAACGCGGCGTGGAAGTCGGTGTAGGGATCCACGTCCGGCTCGGCGCCGTCGGCGACCACCGGGATCGTGGAGGGCACGTAGAACAGGCGACCCGCCGAGCCCTCGGCGATCGCGCCGTCGCTGGTGTCGGTGACCATGGCGTCGAACTTGATGAAGCCGCCGTAGCTGAAGGTCGCGTCCGGATTGCCCAGGATCGGCTTGGACTGCGCCCGTGGCGCGTCATCGGCGCCGGCCACCCGGGTCTGGTCGAGCCGCGCCTGGGTGGTGCGTACCTCCTCGACCTGGCTGGTGGTCTGCTCCTGCTGTGAAAGCAACTGTTGGACGACCCGTTCGAGCTCGGCCACGCGGGCTTCGAGCTCGGCTTCGCGCGGGGTCTGGGCAAGCGCCAACCCGGGCGCCAGCAGGGCGACCAGTAGCGCGGCGGCAAGCGGACGGCGCGCGGGCGCCGACGTCTGACACGTCAAGGACTGCTGCATGCTCCCTCCCAAGAGATGCGGCCGAAAGATGGCCTGCCTGCCGAGACTGCGTGCAGCGCGCAGTCGGGCCAATTCGCCATTGGTCGAATAGCCGCCGGTAAGACCAAGGTAGGTCGCCCCGCTCCCGGTGGATGCGGCACACTGGGGAAGAGCCATTTTTTCGGGAGGATCCACGCATGACCACGCCCCGGGAGATCTATCCGGTACCGGCGGATTTCGCCGCCAAAGCCCGCATCGACAAGGACGGGTACCAGCGCCTGTACGAGCAGTCGCTGGCCGATCCGGATGCGTTCTGGGCCAGGGCCGCCGAGCGCCTGGACTGGATGAAGAAGCCGACGCGGATCAAGGACACCAGCTTCGACCTGGACGACTTCCGGATCCGCTGGTTCGACGACGGCGAGCTCAACGTCAGCGTCAACTGCCTGGATCGGCACCTGGCCGAGCGCGGCGACAAGACCGCGATCGTCTTCGAGCCGGACTCGCCCGACACCCCGGCGCAGAACATCAGCTACCGCGAACTGCATGAGCGCGTGTGCAAGCTGGCCAACGCGCTGCGCGCGCTGGGGATCAGGAAGGGTGACCGGGTCACCATCTATCTGCCGATGATCCCCGAGGCCGCGATCGCGATGCTGGCCTGCGCGCGCATCGGCGCGATCCACATGGTGGTCTTCGGCGGCTTTGCGCCCAACTCCATCGCCGACCGGGTCGGCAACTGCGGTGCCAAGCTGATCATCACCGCCGACGAGGGCCTGCGCGGCACCAAAAAGGTGCCGCTGAAGGCCAACGTGGATGCCGCCCTCAAGATGCCCGGCACCGAGACCGTCGAGACGGTGCTGGTGGTGCGCCACACCGGCGGCGCGGTCGACATGCAGATGCCGCGCGACCGCTGGTACGACGCCGTGGTGGACAGCCAGCCGGCCGAGTGCGAGCCCGAGCGCATGAACGCGGAGGATCCGCTGTTCATCCTCTATACGTCCGGGTCCACCGGCAAGCCCAAGGGGGTGCTGCACACCACCGGCGGCTACCTGCTGTACGCGGCCTACACCCACGAGATGATCTTCGACATCCGCGACGACGACGTCTACTGGTGCACCGCCGACGTGGGCTGGGTCACCGGCCACAGCTACATCGTCTACGGGCCGCTGGCCAATGGCGCCACCAGCCTGGTGTTCGAGGGCGTGCCCAGCTATCCGGACTTCTCGCGCTTCTGGGAAGTCGTGGACAAGCACCAGGTCACCGTCTTCTACACCGCCCCGACCGCGATCCGCGCGCTGATGCGCGAGGGCGAGGAGCCGGTGAAGAAGACCTCGCGCAAGTCGCTGCGCCTGCTGGGCACGGTGGGCGAGCCGATCAACCCGGAGGCCTGGCGCTGGTACTTCGATGTCGTCGGCGAGGGCCGCTGCCCGATCGTGGATACCTGGTGGCAGACCGAGAACGGCGGCATCCTGATCGCGCCGCTGCCGGGTGCGTTCGACCTCAAGCCCGGCTCGGCCACGCTCCCGTTCTTCGGCGTCAAGCCGGAGCTGGTGGACGCCAACGGCAACGCGGTGGAAGGCGAGGGCGAGGGCAACCTGGTCATCACCGATGCCTGGCCGGGGATGATGCGCACGGTCTACGGCGACCACGAGCGCTTCATCGACACCTACTTCAAGACCTATCCAGGCACCTACTTCACCGGCGACGGCTGCCGCCGCGACGCCGACGGCTACTACTGGATCACCGGCCGGGTGGACGACGTGATCAACGTCTCCGGCCACCGCATCGGCACCGCCGAGGTGGAGAGCGCGCTGGTGGCCCACGACAAGGTGGCCGAGGCGGCGGTGGTGGGCTTCCCGCACGACATCAAGGGCCAGGGCATCTACGCCTACGTGACCCTGATCGGCGACGAGGAAGGCACCGAGGAACTGCGCAAGGAGCTGGTGGCGCACGTGCGCAAGGAGATCGGGCCGATCGCCACGCCCGACTACCTGCAGTGGGCCCCCGGCCTGCCCAAGACCCGCTCGGGCAAGATCATGCGCCGCATCCTGCGCAAGATCGCCGAGAACGCGCCCGAGCAGCTGGGCGACACCACCACCCTGGCCGATCCTTCGGTGGTGGACGCGCTGGTCAGGGATCGCCGCCAGCCCGGCTGATCCGGGCATCGCAAGCCCTTCCCCGCCACCCGGGGAAGGGCGCCGGCGTGACGGGCGCGGCGCCATGGTGCACACTCGGGCTCCGTTCAGCCGAGCAAGCGTTGCGGATGCCGACCCTGCTGATCGCCGACGATCACCCCCTGTTCCGCGAAGCCCTGCGCGGCGCGATCAAGCGCCTGCTTCCATCCGCCACGCTGCGCGAGGCGGAGGATACCGACGGCCTGTACGCGATGGTCGAGGCCGACCCCGACGCCGACCTGCTGCTGCTCGACCTCAACATGCCCGGTGCCCACGGCTTCAGCGCCCTGGTGTACCTGCGCGCGCAGTATCCGGAGCTGCCGGTGGTGGTGGTGTCCGCGCGCGAGGAGCCGGCGGTGATGCGGCGCGCGCTGGATCACGGCGCGATGGGCTTCATTCCCAAGTCGGTGGACGCCCGGGAACTGGGCGAGGCGGTCGGGCAGGTGCTCGACGGCAACCGCTGGGCACCGGCCGCGGCGGGCGCGGCCCCGGCCGCCAGCGCCAACGAACAGGACGTGGCCGAACGCATCCGCGAACTCACCCCGCAGCAGTTCCGGGTGCTGCAGATGCTGGGCACCGGCCTGCTCAACAAGCAGATCGCCTATGAGCTGGGCGTGGCCGAGGCCACGGTCAAGGCCCACATGAGCGCGATCCTGCGCAAGCTCGGCGCGTCCAACCGCACCCAGGCGGTGCTGGTGGCCGGGCGGCTGGCTGTCGACCCGCCCGATCCCACCGAGTTCGAAGACCACGCAGCCGGGTAGGAGCACGCATGGCGCGCTCCTACCTGCGGGGTGCCGGCCGCGGCTGCAGCGCCAGCCAGCACAGCCCCACCGTGGTGGCGTCGCCCAGCGCGGTGTGGCGGCCCAGCACCGGCACGCCCAGGGTGCGGGCGATGTGGGTGAAGGCCAGGTTGTGCGGATCGTTGGGGCGGGCGCGGGCGACGTGGCTGGCGAAGGCGTCGGCCAGCTCCACCCGCGCGTTGGGCAGGCCGAATCCGGTGATCGCCTTCACGTGCGGGGCCAGCATCTCCAGGTCGAAGCCGATGTGGTAGCCGAGGATGGTGCGGCTGCCCAGCCAGTGCAGGAACTCGCGCACCGCGCGGGTGACCTGGATGCCGGCGGCGGCCTCGTCCGGGGTGATCATGTGGTGGCGCACGGACTCGATGCCGAACGCACGGTCGGGCCGGATCCTGCGCTCGAACCGCTCCGAAAGCAGCACCCGCGACCCGCGCACCGGCACCGCCGCCAGGCTGAGGATGTGGTCGCGGCCGGGTTCCAGGCCGGTGGTCTCCAGGTCCAGGCTGACCCACTCGCCTTCGGGCGGAGGCTGCAGCAGGCCTTCCCATTCGCTGCCGCGGTGCCGCCTGAGCAGCCACCGGCGCCTGAGCTCGCGCACGCTCACGCCGACAGGCGGAAGCTGCGGGCGATGGACTCGCGGAAGTCCTTGATCACGTGCAGCGCGTCGCGCAGCATCTCGCGATCCAGCCGCCCCAGGCTGCCGGTGTCGATGAAGTTGCCGGGGGTGTCCCCGGCGTCGATCGCCGCCAGCTGGGTGCGCAGGCGCATGCGCTGCAGCGCGCTCAGCGCCTGCTGCAGGTCGCGTCCCAGCGCTTCGGCCAGGTGTCCGCGTTCGACCAGCAGCCGGCAGCGCTCGAAGGTGCCGGTCTCGGCGATGCCGTGGCGCAGGGCCAGGCAGCGCACCCCGTGCACCACCGGGAAGATGCCGCCCTTCTTGATGTCCACGCCCTCCTCCACGGTCTTGACCCGGCCGAAGAAGGTCAGCTGGGTGTCGAAGTTGAGCGTCGCCCGGGCCAGGTGGTGGAGCAGGATCTCGTCCTCGCCCAGCGCCATCAGGCCCTGCTTGACCGGGGTGAACAGCTCGGCGTTGCCGGCCACCGGCCGCGCGTCCAGCGCGATCGACAGATCCAGCGAGGCCTGGCCGTCGGTCTGCCGTTGCCAGCGCACGGTGCGTTCGTGCCAGCCGCTCACCGTCATCCGCCAGGCCGGGTTGTTGACCATCACCTTGCCCGGGCAGGGCGGGTAGCCGACCTCCATCAGGGTCTGGCTGAAGCGCTCCATGGCTTCTTCCAGCCCGTCCCACTGCAGGTCGTCGGCGATCACCAGCGCGTTGTCCTGGTCGGTCTTGAGCAGCTGCTCGCGCCGGCCCTCGCTGCCCATCACCAGCAGGCACAGGTGCGGGCGCACCTCGCGCGGCACCAGCAGCTCGAAGATCCGTCCCATCACCCGGCTGTTGAGCGCGCTCACCAGCCGCATCACGTAGGACATGCGCGCGCCGTGCGCGTGCAGGGCGCGGATCAGCTGCTCCATGCCCTGTGCGGCTTCGGTCACCTGCTCCAGGGTGCGCGCGCGCCCCAGGCGCAGGCCGATCAGGTGCGAATGGCTGGTGAAGTGCGAGAGCACCTCGGCCAGGCCCAGGGTGCCGGTAATGACGTCGCGATCCTTGACCACCACCCGCTCGATGCGCCGCTCGGTCATCGCGATCAGGGCCTCGAACAGCGCCTGCCCGGTGTCCACCGTCACCAGCGGGCGGTTGGCCAGCGGGGCAACCGGCGCCTCCAGCGGCGCGCGCGCCAGCGCCAGCGCCTCCAGCAGGTCGGTGCGGGTGACGATGCCCGGCTCCGGATACGCGGGATCCTCCACCAGCAGGCAGTCCACCCGGCGCTCGTGCAGCTGGGCGGTGGCGTCGGCGATGGTGATGTCCGCGTTCACCCGCACTGGCGGCGTCGGCCGCGCGTCCGCGACCTGGGTGATCATCAGCTCGGCCGCCTCTCCGTGGTCGGGCCCGCCCGCGGCCAGCCGCCCCTTGCTGGCCATGCCCTCGCTGAAATAGCCGGCGAAGGCCGGGTTGTCGGCCAGCAGGCGATGGAACAGCGCGGCCGGGATCAAAAAACACAGGGTGTCTGCCTCGGCCCGGTAGCTCAGGCGCGCGCGCCCGACCGTCACCGCCCATACCCCGAACAGGTCGCCGGGGCCGTAGTCGCCGAACGGACGCTGCCCCTCGCGGCCGCCGGGCTGGTAGGCATGCACCAGCCCCTTGAGGATCACGAACACGTGCGGCGAGGACTGCCCGGCCTCGATCAGGGTGCTGCCCGGCGGGTGCAGGCTCAGGTCGACCGAGGCCTGCAGGCGCTCGCGGCTGGGCGCGTCGAGCAGGTCGAACGGCGGCTGGTCGAGGTCGAGGCCGGGAATCGGATCCATGCCAGCATTCTGCGACGGGCCCCGGTGCGGGGGAACCCCGCCTTAAGGCGCAGTCGCCGGGGCGTGCAGGCGTGGCCGGACGCGGCGCGGACTCAGCGCCGGCGCGCCTGGGCGGCCAGGAACGCGCGCAGCGAGGCCGGCTTGACCGGCTTGGTCAGCACCCGGTAGCCGTGTTCGCGGGCCTCCTGTTTGAGCCGGTCGCTGCCGTCGGCGGTGACCAGCGCGCTGGCCAGCCCGGGGCGGGCCGCGCGCAGCAGCTCCAGCGTCTGCAGGCCGTTGAAGCGGTCGTGCAGGTGGTAGTCCACCAGCAGCACCTGGGGATCGGATGCCAGCCCGTCCACCGCCTGGTCCACCGTCGCCGCGCAGGCCACCTCCACCTGCCAGCGCTTGAGCAGTTCCTCCATCCCGGCCAGGATGTCGGGGTCGTTGTCCACGCACAGCACCCGCAGGCCGGCCAGCGGCTCGGCCATGTCCAGGCTGTCGGGCTGCCCGGGCGCCGGATCGGCCTGCCCGGCGCGTTCGACCAGGATCGAGAACATGCTGCCCTCGCCCACCCGCGAGTGCGCGTCCAGGCGATGGTCGAGCAGGCGCGAGATGCGCTGGCAGATCGACAGCCCCAGGCCCAGCCCGCGCTCGTCCCAGTCGAACGGCTGGCGGAAGCGGTGGAACTCGTCGTAGATCTGGCGCATGTGGTGCTCGGGGATGCCCGGGCCGGTGTCCCAGACCTGCAGCGCGACCTCGTCCCCGCGCGGGCGCGCGGCCATCAGGATCCTGCCCTTGGGGGTGTAGCGCAGCGCGTTGGCGAGGAAGTTCTGCAGCACCCGGCGCAGCAGCCTGCGGTCGCTGCGCACGACAAGGTCGCCCGCGCGCACCTTCACCTCGATCCCGCGCGCGGCGGCCATCGGCGCGTACTGCGCCGCCAGCTCGCGCAGCAGCTCGCCGGCGTCGAAGTTGGTCAGCTCCGGGTTCAGCGCGCCGGCGTCCAGGCGCGACACGTCCAGCAGGCCGTCCAGCAGTTCCTCGGCCGCGCGCAGCGAGGTGTCCACGCGCTCGGCCAGGCGCTCCTGCTCGGCCGGCTCGTCGGTCTCGCGCAGGGCGGAGGCGAACAGGCGCGCGGCGTTGAGCGGCTGCAGCACGTCGTGGCTGAGCGCGGCCAGAAAGCGCGTGCGCGACTGCTGCGCGGCCTCGGCCTCGCGGGTGCGTTCGGTGACCCGCTGTTCCAGCGTCTCATTGATCTCGCGCAGCGCCTGCTCCACGCGCTTGTAGTCGGTGACGTCGCTGTAGCTGGTCACGTAGCCGCCGCCGGGCAGCGCCTGTCCGCGCACGTCGGTCACCACGCCCCGGCCGATGGTGCGCTCGGACGAGTGCGGCGAGCCGGCGGCCATGTAGGCGATGCGCTTGTCGATCTCCTCCTGGATCTCCTCGGGGCTGAGCTCGCCCAGCTCGCCGCGCTCGGCGTTGTAGCGGATCAGGTCGGCCACGGGACGGCCCACGTAGAGCATGCCGTCGGGGTAGTCGAACAGCTCCTGGTAGCGGCGGTTCCAGGCCACCAGACGCATGTCGTGGTCGACCACGCTCACGCCCGGGTCGATGTTCTCCAGGGTGCTGGAGAGGATCTCGCGGTTGAAGCGCAGCTCCTGGCCGGCCTCGTCCAGCACCGCCATCACCTCGGCCAGCTCCATGCCCGAGCCGCGCAGGGTGCTGGTCATCACCAGGCGCGATGAGGCCGCGCCGATGGCGGCCGCCAGCAGGCGCTCGGTGAACTGGATCCAGCTGCGGTCGGCGAGCGTGCCGGGGGTGAGCTCGATGCCCTGGCTGTCGGCGAAATCGGCGAACGCGCGCTTGGCGGCCGAAGCGCCCACCACCCGCCGCGCCAGGGCCTGCAGGTCCGCGATCGGCACCCCGCGCCAGTCGCTGGCGCCCAGCGCGCGCCGCTGTGCGTACGGATCCAGGAACGGCGCCGCCCGCAGCCGCTCCTCCAGCCCCGGCCGCCAGCGTGCCGAGACCAGCAGCAGCGCGCCGATGTTGAACAGCAGCGACCAGAAGGTGCCGTGTGTGAGCGGATCCCAGCCCTCGATGCCGAACAGCTGGCGCGGGCGCAGCCAGCCGATGCCGAACGGGCCGCGTTCCAACCAGCCCGTTGCGAGCCAGCCGGCGTCGGTCAGTGTCGGCAGCAGCAGGGTGTAGATCCACACCCCGAAGCCGATCAGCAGCCCCGCCTCCACGCCCTGGCGGCTGGCGCCGCGCCAGTACAGCCCGCCGATCAGCGCCGGGGCGAACTGCGCCACCGCCGCGAACGCCATCAGCCCGAAGGCGGCCAGCGCGGTGTCGGTGCCGCTGGCGCGGTAGTAGCCGTAGGCGAGCAGGGCGAAGCTCAGGATCGCGATGCGCCGGATCCACAGCACCGTGGAGGCGACGTCGCCTCCATGGCGCTGGGCCCAGCCGCGCCGCAGCAGCATCGGCATCACCAGGTCGTTGCTGACCATGATCGCCAGCGCCACGCTGGCCACGATCACCATGCCGGTGGCGGCCGAAAACCCGCCGACGTAGGCGAACAGCGCCAGCGCGTCCCGGTGCTCGGCCAGCGGCAGCGCCAGCACGTAGGTGTCGGCCAGCACCGAGCCCTCACCGGCGAACAGGGCGGAGCCGGCGGCGGCGATCGGCAGCACCATCAGGCTGATCAGCACCAGGTAGCCGCCGAACAGCCAGCGCGCGCGGCGGATGTCGCGCACGTCCACGCATTCCACCACCGCCACGTGGAACTGGCGCGGCAGGCAGATGATCGCGGTGAACGCGAGCAGCATCTGGCCGGCGAACCCGACCGAGGGCGTGTTGACCATGAGTTCGCGGGTGGCCTCGGCCAGGGCGAGTTCGCGGCCGTTGAACCAGAACACCGCGAACACGCCCACCGTCACCAGCGCCACCAGCTTGACCAGCGACTCCAGTGCGATCGCCAGCATCATCCCCGGCCGGTGCTCGGTGGCGTCGACCTGGCGGGTGCCGAACAGGCCGGCGAACAGCGCCATCAGCAGCGCCACGTACAGCGCCGGGTCGCCGAAGGTGCCGGCCGGCATGATCTCGTCGCCCAGCACCTGCAGGCTCAGCGCCACCGCCTTGTACTGCAGCGCCAGGTAGGGCACCGCGGCGATCAGTGCGATCAGCGCCACCATCGCCGCCAGCCGCTGCGAGCGGCCGTAGCGGGCGCCGATGAAGTCGGCGATGGAGACCGTGTTCTGCGACTGCGCGATCAGCGCCAGCCGCTCCAGGATCCGCCAGCCGAACAGCAGCAACAGCAGCGGGCCCAGGTAGATCGGCAGGTAGCCGATGCCGTTGCGCGCGGCGGTGCCGACGGCGCCGTAGAACGTCCAGGACGAGCAGTACACCGCCAGCGCCAGGCTGTAGACCACTGGCCGCAGCGCCGGGCGCTGGGTGAAGCCCGGGTTGCGGTCACCCCACCACGCCACCGCGAACAGCAGCGCGGCGTAGCCCAGCGATACCAGCAGCAGAACCAGGTTCGACAATGCGCGGCCTCCCCGGCGCGGACCCGGCCAGTGTACGCAACGGGCGCCGTGGCGGCAGGCGGGTCAGAGGAAGGAGTCGGCCAGGCGGGCGATGCCTTCCAGGCTGTGCTTGTACTGCGGGCGCCTGCGCCACTCGTCCGCGGACAGCCTGTCGGCGTTGGCCAGGTAGCCGGCCTCGATCCCGCGCATGCGCGCCACCACCCGCCGGTCGTAGCAGATCAGGCCGATCTCGGCGTTGAGGGCGAAGGAGCGGATGTCCAGGTTGAGCGAGCCGACCAGGGCGATGTCCTCGTCCACGCTCATGTGCTTGGCGTGCAGGAAGTGCGGCCGGTACAGGGCGATCTTCACCCCGCAGGCCAGCAGTTCCTCGTAGCAGGCCTGCTGGGCCAGTCGCGCCAGCCACTTGTTGTCGCGGGCGGAGAGGATCAGCTGCACGTCCACGCCGGACAGGGCGGCGATGCGCAGGGCGTCGATGGTGCCGTCGTCGGGCACGAAGTAGGGGGTGGTGATGACCAGCCGGCGCTGGGCCAGGTGGATCAGGGTCTGGACGGTGTCGCGGGCGTTGGGGAACGGGAACGCGGGGCCGCTGGGCAGCAGCTGGACGGCGACGTCCTCGTCCTGCTGCGGGCGGGTGGGCGAGACGCCGAGTGTTTCGCCGGTCTCCATGTACCAGTCGACGGCGAACATGGCCTCCACGTGGGCCACGGCGGGGCCGCGCACGCATGCGACCAGTTCGCGGTTGGGGTGTCCGGCGACGAAGTCGGGGCCGGCCAGGTTCTGCGAGCCGACGAAGGCGATGTCGTCGTCGATCACCGCCAGCTTGCGATGGTTGCGCAGGTCGATGCGTCCGCTGCGGCGCCAGCGCAGGCCGCCGGGGAGCATGTCGTGCACTTCCACGCCGGCCTTGCGCAGGGTGTCCCGGTAGGCGCGCAGTCCGCGCTTGGCGCCCACGGCGTCCAGCAGCAGGCGGCACTGCACGCCGCGGCCGGCGGCGCGCACGAGGGCCCGGGTGACGGCGTCGCCGACGGGGTCGTCGAACATGAGGTAGTACAGCAGGTGGGCGCGGTGGGAGGCGCGGTCGATGGCGTCGATGAGGGCCTGGATGGAGCCGTCGTAGTCGTCGAGCAGTTCGACGGCGTTGCCGCGCACGGGCATGAAGCCGCCCAGGCGTTCGACCAGGGGGACGATTTCGCTGTCGGCGTCGGTGCCGGCGGGGGCCCAGCGCACGCCGGCCTGGGGTTCCTGGCCTTCGCGGATGGCGCTGGAGGCTTCGGCCTGGCGGCGGACGCGTTCGCGCGAGAGCCAGGGGTGGCCGAACAGGAGGTAGAGGGGGAGGCCGACGAGGGGAAGGAAGCCGACCAGGAGCAGCCAGCTGCGGGCGGCGGCGGGGGTGGTGCGGGTGGGGATCCAGAACAGGGCGGCGATGCGGATCAGCCAGTCGATCGCCAGCAGCCAGAGGCCCAGGTGGGAGTCATGCCCTTCCATCTGCCCGATTCTGGTGGGTCGGGGATGAACGCGCCATCGCGGCGGAGGCTTGTCGTCGGGCTGGCAGGGTGACTCGGCGCCGGGGCTGCTCGTTCGGGCTGATGCCGTGCGCCGGTGTCGGGGCTGCTCCTTCGGGCTGGCGCCGTGCCCTGATGCCGGGGGTATCGCTTTTCGCGCGGCGGGACGTCGTGTCCCGACGCGCGCGCAATACGTCCTTGTATTGCTTGTCGCGATACCCCCGGCACCAGGGCACGGCTCACCCCAACGGTGGTTGCCGCCGCTTCTTCTGTAGGAGCGCGCCATGCGCGCGAAGCCGCGTGAATTGCGGCGGGCCCGCGGAATCGGAATTGCGGCCATTGGCCGGATTTTCTTGGTGCCTGAAAAGCAGAAACCCGCCTTGCGGCGGGTTCCCGGAACACATCGGCTGGCCGCGTTGCGGCCTGCAAATCACTTGATCTTGCCTTCCTTGTAGATCACGTGCTTGCGGACGACGGGATCGTACTTCTTGATCTCCATCTTGCCCGGGGTGTTCTTCTTGTTCTTGTCGGTGGTGTAGAAGTGGCCGGTGTTGGCCGACGAAATCAGGCGGATCTTGTCGCGCTTGGAAGCCATGGTTCGATCCTCCTCAGATCTTTTCGCCGCGCTTGCGCAGGTCGGCCAGGACGGCGTCGATGCCGTTCTTGTCGATCGTACGCAGGCCCTTGGTGGAAACGCGCAGCTTCACCCAGCGGTTCTCGGAAGCGACCCAGAAGCGGCGCTCGTGGAGGTTGGGCATGAAACGGCGGCGGGTCTTGTTCATCGCATGCGAGACGTTGTTTCCGCTCGTCGTGCGCTTGCCGGTGACCTGGCAGACTCTGGACATAAAGCACCTCAGTGGGTCGCGGATCGCTCCGCATGGGGGCTTTCCTTGGCCAGGAAAGCGTTCGGCCCCGCCGCGACGTGGACATCCACGGCCGGCGCGCGATTCGGGAAGGGTGCCGCGGGATGCGGCGGCTGGGCCCAGGAGGCCCCGGAATCGCGCTTCCGGGAGCCGACCGTGCCGGTCTTGACGACCGGCAGGGCACAGCGAGCCGGGCATTATCGCCCAAGGGGGGGATCCGGGCAACTGCCTACGAAGATGAGGGACAGGCGGGGCGCGGCCCTTGGCGGGACTGTCTGCGCCATGGATGGCGCGGACAAGCCCCCATGGATGGGTTTACGGCGTGTCCCGCCAAGGGCCGCGCCCCGCCTGTCCGCCCGCAACCCGTCAGGGGGCCTGCGCGGCAGCCTTGCTTTCGGCGATGAAACCGCGGATCTGCTCCTCCAGCACCGGCAGGGGCACGGAGCCCAGGCTGAGGACGGCGTGGTGGAAGGCGGGCAGGTCGAAGCCGTCGCCCAGGGCGGCTTCGGCTTCGCGCCGCAGCTCCCAGATCTTCAGCTCGCCCAGCTTGTAGCTCAGCGCCTGCGCCGGCCAGGAGATGTAGCGGTCGACCTCGGTGGTGACCTCGTGCTCAGAGAGCGCCGTGTTGTCGCGCAGGAACGCCAGCGCCTGCTCGCGGCTCCAGCCCAGGTGGTGCACGCCGGTGTCGATCACCAGCCGCGCGGCGCGCCACATTTCGTAGGTCAGGCGGCCGAAGTCCTGGTAGGGGGTTTCGTAGATGCCCATTTCCTTGCCCAGCTTCTCCACGTACAGGCCCCAGCCCTCGCCGTAGGCGGAGATGTAGCTGTGGCGGCGGAAGTCGGGCTGCTCGTCCTGCTCGCGCGCCAGGGCGGCCTGGAAGGCGTGGCCCGGGTCGGCCTCGTGCAGGGTCAGCGCGGGCAGGTTGTACAGCGGGCGCGAGGGCAGGTCGTAGGTGTTCACCCAGTAGGTGCCCAGGCCGCCGCGGCCGGCCGTCCAGAACGGGGCGATGTCGTCGGGCACCGGGATGATGGTGAAGCGGCCGCGCGGCAGCGGGTTGAAGTAGCGGCCGATCACCGCGTCCACGCGCTTGGCGATCCAGGCGGCGTGGTTGAGCAGCTCCTGCGGGGTGTCGGCGTAGAACTGCGGGTCGGTGCGCAAAAAGTGCAGGAAGGCGTCGAAGTCGCCTTCAAAGCCGGTGTCGGCGATCACCTCGTCCATCTCGGCGCGGATCCGGGCCACTTCTTCCAGGCCGATGTCGTGGATCTGCTGCGGGGTCAGGTCGAGGGTGGTGTATTCGCGGATCTGGGCGCGGTAGAACGCCTCGCCGTCCGGCATCGCCTCGGCGGCCAGGGTGGTGCGCGCCTGCGGCATGTATTCATCGCGGTAGAAGGCGAGCAGGGTGGCGAAGGCGGGAATGACCGCCTCGGCGATCGCGGCGCGGCCTTCCTCGCGCAGGGCCTCCTGCTCGGCGGCGGGGATCGAGGCCGGCATGCGCGCGTAGGGGCTCCACAGCGCGGCCAGCTCCGGGTCGTCCAGCTCGGCCACCGCGGCGATCGACACGTCGCGCCCGTCCAGCACCGCGCGCGGCACGCTGAAGCCGCGGGCCAGGCCGGCGCGCATGTTGGCGATCTGCTGGTCGAAGTAGCGCGGCACGTCGCGCAGGCGTGCGGCGTAGGTGCTGTAGTCATCGGCACGGCTGAAATCGCCGCGGGTCATGAAGCCCAGCGAGGCCCAGAACGAGCTGTCCGAGTTGAACGGCATCTCGTAGCTGCGCAGGCGCACGTTGGCCGCCAGCGCTTCCACCTGCGGGCGGTACACGGCCAGGTTGACCTGGTTGTCGGCGGAAAGCTGCGAGGCGTCGATGGCGTCGAGCTGGGCGAGCACGTCCTCCCACATGGCCAGGCGCCGCGCCTGCGCCCCGGGGCCGACGTCGGGCATGCTGCGGGCGCTGGAATTGGGGTCGTCGTCCTCGCTGCCGCCGCGGCCGTACTCGGCCTGGCGCCAGGCCCATTCCTTCTCGTGGATGGCCTGGAAGGCGGCGTCGGCGTTGGTTTGCGCCCACGCGGCGGGCGTGGACAGGAGCAGGGCGAGCAGGCAGGCGGTCAGCAATCGGGTCACGTGTCGGGATCTGGCGGCGATGGCGGGACGCGCATTATCGCACCGACCACGCGCGGCGCCCGGATGCCCGTGATGTCCCGTAGGAGCGCGCCATGCGCGCGAAGCCGCGTGGCGCGCTCCTACCGGCGCAGGCGCTCGAGTACGCCGTCCAGGGTGTCCAGGTCGCTGTAGTGGATCACCAGCCGGCCCTTGCCGCCGCGGCCGTGGGCGATGCTGACCTTGGCGCCCAGGCTTTGCGCCAGTTCGTTTTCCAGCGCTGCGATGTCGGCCTGCTGCGGGCGCGGCTTGGCGGCGGCGCGGCCCTTGCGCGCAGGCACCCGGCCGTCGGCGAACTGCTGGGCGCGGTGCTCCACCTCGCGCACCGACCAGCCGTGCTCGGCGGCCTCGGCGGCCAGCTTGGCGGCCAGCTCCGGGGCCAGCGTGAGCAGGGCGCGGGCGTGGCCCATTTCCAGCCTGCGCTGCTCGACCAGCTTGCGGATCGCCGGCGGCAGCTCCAGCAGGCGCAGCAGGTTGGACACCGCCGCGCGCGAGCGCCCGACCGCTTCGGCGGCCTGGGCGTGGGTGAGCATGAATTCCTCGATCAGGCGGGCCAGGGCCTGCGCCTCTTCCAGCGGGTTGAGGTCTTCGCGCTGGATGTTCTCGATCAGCGCCATCGCGACCACGGTGCGGTCGTCGACGTCGCGCACCACCGCCGGGACTTCGCTCAGCCCGGCCCGCCGCGAGGCGCGCCAGCGGCGCTCGCCGGCGATGATCTCCCAGGTGCGGCCGCTGCCCGAGCGGATCTCGCGCACCACGATCGGCTGGATCACGCCCTGGGCCCTGATCGATTCGGCCAGCTCGTCCAGCTTGTCCTCGCTCATGGTGCGGCGCGGCTGGTACTTGCCCGGCGCCAGCGCGTCGATCGGCAGGGTCTGCAGGGTGTCGCCCGGACGCGCTTCCAGCGCCGGCGCGGTCTCGGCCGCCTTCGGCCCCAGCAGGGCCTCCAGCCCGCGGCCGAGGCCGCGCTTCTTCGCCGGTGCCTTCTTCGCCGGCGGGCCCTTGGCCGCGGCGTCCCTGTTGGCTGCGGTCATGCCGCCTTCTCCCTGTTCTCGCGTTCGCGCTGGCGGCGGATGATCTCGCCGGCCAGGCCCAGGTAGGCGATCGCACCGCGCGAGGCGCGGTCGTAGCCGACGATGCTCTGGCCGTGGCTGGGCGCCTCGGCCAGGCGCACGTTGCGCGGCACGATGGTGCGGAACACCTGGTCGCCGAAATGATCGACCAGCTCGCTGGACACGGCGTTGGTGAGGTTGTTGCGCACGTCGAACATGGTGCGCAGCACGCCCTCGATCTCAAGCCCCGGGTTGAGCCGGGCGCGGATCGCCTCGATGGTTTCCATCAGCGCGCTGATCCCCTCCAGCGCGTAGTACTCGCACTGCATGGGCACCAGCACCGAGTCGGCGGCGGTGAGCGCGTTGAGGGTCAGCAGCGACAGCGCCGGCGGGCAGTCGATGATGATGTAGTCGTAGCGGCCGCGCAGCGGGTCGAGCGCGCGCTTGAGCCGCTGCTCGCGATCTTCGGCGGCCATCAGTTCGAGTTCGGCGGCGGTCAGGTCGATGTTGCCGGGGAGCAGGTCGTAGCCCTCGGCGGTCTCGACGATCGCATCGGCGCCTTCCAGCTCGCCCAGCAGCACGTCGCAGGTGGAGGCCTGCAGGTCGCGCTTGTCCACGCCGCTGCCCATGGTCGCGTTGCCCTGCGCGTCCAGGTCCACCAGCAGCACCCGCCTGGGGGTGCCGGCGAGCGCCGCGGCCAGGTTGACCGCGGTGGTGGTCTTCCCGACGCCGCCCTTCTGGTTGGCGATGGCGATGATGCGGGCCATGGGCTCCGTGATCCGGTGTGTGGACGGCCGGCGGGAGACCGCGGGCCGGCTGGCCATTATGCCCGGATGCCACCGGGGCGAAAGCCCGTCCGGCGGCGCGTGCGGCCTCAGCCGGGGGCTTGCACCGCCACCAGGTGGCGCTCGGCGTCCAGGCCGGGCACGTGCAGGGGGTGGACGTCGAGCAGCCGCCAGCCGTCGGGCAGGGCGGCGATCTCGTCGTCCGGGCGCACGCCCTTGAGCGCCAGCAGCCGGCCGCCGGGGCGCGGCAGGTGGCCGCCGAAGGCGATGATGTCGGCCAGGGTGGCCAGCGCGCGCGCGGTGATGGCGTCGAATTCACCGGGCCGATCCAGTTCCTCGGCCCGGCACTCGTGCACGCTGGCGTTGTCCAGGCCCAGCGTGCGCACCGCCTGGCGCAGGAAGCGCGCCTTCTTGCCGTTGGACTCCACCAGCGCCACCTGCAGCTGCGGTAGGGCGATCGCCAGCGGGATGCCGGGCAGGCCCGGCCCGGTGCCCAGGTCGGCCAGCGTGCCGATGCCGCGCACGTGCGGCACCACCGCCAGCGAGTCGAGCAGGTGGCGCACCACCATCTCGCCCGGCTCGCGCACCGCGGTCAGGTTGTAGGTGCGGTTCCAGCGCACCAGCAGCGCCAGGTATTCCAGCAGCGGCGGCGCCAGCGCGGCGTCCAGGCCCAGCGCCTGCAGGCCCGCCTCCAGCCGCCCGCGCACTTGTTCGTCGGCAGGTTCGTTCATCCCCCCATTGTAGGAGCGCGCCATGCGCGCGAAGCCGCGTGACGGTTCCCGTGGGGTGAATTCGCGGGCGGTCCGATGGGCCGGGAGCCCTCGGCGGGACACGCCGTGAACCCATCCATGGGGGCTTGTCCGCGCCATCCATGGCGCAGGCAGTCCCGCCGAGGGCTCCCGGCCCACCGGACCCTCGGCTTCGCGGTGACATGCCTGCGCATGGCTCGCTCCTACCCGAGGGGGTGCCAGGCGAATGTGGCCAGGTAGTTGGGGGCGGGTTCGAAGGCGTATAGCGACCAGTCCTCCGGCTTCCCCAGCGCGGGATCGCAGTCCACCAGCGCCAGCACGCCGTCGCGTTCGGCGAATTCCAGCCGGTGCAGCCCGAACACCAGGCCGCGGCCGTGGGCCTTGAGCATCGCCTCCTTGGCGCACCAGATACGCACGAACGTCGTCTCGCGCGCCGCGCCGGACAGCCCGGCCAGCCACTCGGCTTCGCCCGGGGTGAAGTAGCGCCGGGCCAGCTCCAGCACGCGCGGGCGCGGGCGCGCCCATTCCAGGTCGCAGCCCAGGCGCACGCCCTCGCCCAGCGCCATCAGCAGGCCTTCGCCGCTGTGGCTCCAGCTGGTGTCGTGGCCGGCGTGGGCCGGGCCCAGGCGCGGCCGGCCGTAGCGGTCGCGGGCCAGTTCCAGGCCTGCGGCCGGAACCGGCAGCTCCGACTGCAGCCACGCGCGCACCCGCGGCTCGGCCGGCTCGCCGCGGCGGTACGGGCGCCAGGCGCAGCGCACGCGGTCGAATTCAAGCTGGCCTGCGGTCAGGGACATGAAGCCGGAATTTGGCTGGATCGGGGGGCGGCAGCGTAAGCTATCGGCCCTTTGGCGGAATACAAAGGCGTCAGGCCCCAGCATAGACATGTCGGCAGTCGTCCACGATCCATTGCAGGCGAACCCGGACGAGGGCCGCGTGCCGCTGGCCGCCGGCGATCCCGCCCGCATCCTGGCCTTCGTCGGCGGCGAGGCGGTCAGCGCGGCCACGTTCCTGTCCCAGGTGCGCGCGCTGGCGCAGCTGCTGCCCGAGGCCGGCCACGCGGTGAACCTGTGCCAGGATCGCTACCACTACCTGGTCGCGTTCTGCGCCGTCGCCCTGCGCGGCCAGTCCACCCTGATGCCGCCCTCGCGCACCCGTGCGGCCATCGACCTGGTGCGCGGCCAGTTCCCCGACAGCTACTGCATCGGCGACGTCGACGACTGCGGCTGCGATGCCGGCATGGACGGGCTCAACCACTACCTGCGCCTGCCCGAACCGCTGCCGCGCCTGGACGGCCCGCCGCCGCAGCTGGCGGCCGACGCGGTCGCGGCGATCGGCTTCACCTCCGGCAGTACCGGCACGCCGTCGGCGAACGCCAAGACCTGGGGCTCGTTTGCCCGCAGCACCCGCCAGAACCTGGAGGCGCTGGCCGGCCTGTGGCCGCGCGGCGAGCAGGCGCACGTGGTGGCCACGGTGCCGCCGCAGCACATGTACGGCATGGAGATGTCGGTGCTGCTGCCGCTGCTGGGCGGGACGTCGGTGCACGCCGGGCGGCCGTTCTTCGCCGCCGACATTGCCGATGCGCTGGCCGCGCTGCCCGGCAACCGGGTGCTGGTCACCACGCCGGTGCACCTGCGCACGCTGGTTGAATCGGCCACGCCGCTGCCGCCGCTGCGCGCGATCGTCACCGCCACCGCGCCGCTGCCGGTCGAGCTGGCGGCGGCCGCGGAGGCGCTGTCCGGCGCGCCGGTGCGCGAGTTCTTCGGCTCCACCGAAACCTGCATCATCGCCTCGCGCCGAACCGCCATCGAGCAGGCCTGGACGCCGTTTGCAGGCGTGCAGGTGCAGCCGCGCCCGGACGGGACGCTGGTCACCGCCCCGCACCTGGCCGGGCCGGTGGCGCTGGCCGACCTGGTGGAGCTGGACGACGCCGGCCGCTTCATCCTGCGCGGCCGCCAGGCCGATCTGCTGGAAATCGCCGGCAAGCGCGCCTCGCTCGGCGACCTCACCCGCTGCCTGCTTGCCGTGCCCGGGGTGCAGGACGGAGCGGTGCTGCAGCTGGAAGAGCGTGACGCCGCCGGGATCCGGCGGATCGTGGCGGTCGCGGTGGCCCCGGGGCTGGACGAGGAGACGATCCTGCAGGCCCTGCGCGGCCAGGTCGACCCGGTGTTCCTGCCGCGCCGCCTGCGGCTGGTGCCGGCGCTGCCGCGCAACGAGACCGGCAAGCTGCCACGCAGCGAGCTGCTGCGGCTGCTGGCCGACCGGCCCGCGCAGCGCTGACGCGCCTATCACGCTGAACGGGCAAGACTGGCCGCGCTCCGCAGGGGGGCCGTTCAAGGAGAACACGCAATGGGCATCATCATCTGGCTGATCGTCGGCGGCATCGTGGGCTGGCTGGCCAGCATCGTCATGCGCACCAACGCACAGCAGGGCATCATCCTCAACGTGGTGGTCGGCATCGTCGGCGCCTTCATCGGCGGCTGGCTGATCGGCCCGCTGCTGGGCGCGCCTTCCATCAACAGCGGCCAGATCTCGGTGATGAGCTTCATCGTCTCGCTGATCGGCGCGATCATCCTGCTGGCGATCGTCAACCTGTTCCGCCGCGGCTCGGTGCGCTGAGCCCCGGGGCGGGCCCCGGCCCGTCCTGCGTCAGTACAGCACCCGGGTGCGGATCGTGCCCGGGATTTCCGCCAGCGCGGCGCGCAGCTGCGCCGCCTGATCTTCGCTGGCGGTGACGTCGATCACCACGTAGCCCACCTTCGCATCGGTGCGCAGGTACTGGCCGTCGATGTTGATGCCGCGCTCGCCGAACAGCTCGTTCGTGCGCGACAGCACGCCGGGTACGTTGCGGTGGATGTGCAGGATCCGGCGGCTGCCGTCGTGGCCGGGCAGCGCCACCTCGGGGAAGTTGACCGCCGACAGGGTCGAGCCGTTGTCGCTGTAGCGGATCAGCTTGGCCGCCACCTCCACCCCGATGTTGTCCTGCGCCTCCAGCGTGCTGCCGCCCACGTGCGGGGTCAGCAGCACGTTGTCGATGCCGCACAGCGGCGATTCAAAAGCCTCGTCCTGGCCCTTGGGCTCGACCGGGAACACGTCCACCGCGGCGCCGCCCAGGTGGCCCCGGCGCAGCGCGGCGGCCAGCGCCTCCACGTCCACCACCGTGCCGCGCGAGGCGTTGACCAGGTGCGTGCCCGGGCGCATCAGCGCGATCTGTTCGGCGCCAATCAGGTTGCGGGTGCCGGCGGTCTCGGGCACGTGCAGGCTCACCACGTCGCTGCGTGCCAGCAGGTCTTCCAGGCTGGCCGCCGCGCGCGCGTTGCCCAGCGCCAGCTTGGTTTCGATGTCGTGGAACAGCACCTGCATGCCCAGCGCCTCGGCCAGCAGGCCGGCCTGGGTGCCGATGTGGCCGTAGCCGACGATGCCCAGGGTCTTGCCGCGCGCCTCGTGGCTGCCGGCGGCGTTCTTCGACCAGCCGCCGCGATGGCACTCGGCGTTGCGCCGCGGCACCCCGCGCAGCAGCATCACCGCCTCGGCGATCACCAGTTCGGCCACGCTGCGGGTGTTGGAATAGGGCGCGTTGAACACCGGCACGCCGGCCAGCTGGGCGGCCTCCAGGTCGACCTGGTTGGTGCCGATGCAGAAGCAGCCCACCGCGATCAGCCGGCGCGCGTGCGACAGCGCCTCGGCGTCCAGCCGGGTGCGCGAGCGGATGCCCACCAGGTGGGCATCGGCGATGGCTTCGTGCAGGGCCGCGCCGGTGAGCGACTTTTCCCGGCAGTCCACCAGGCTGTAGCCGGCCTGGCCGAACGCGTCCACGGCGCTCTGGCTGACGCCTTCCAGGAGCAGTACCCGGATGTCCTGCTTGGGAAAGGAAGTCCTGGTTTCAGCCATGTCACGGGGGCGGGAAGCGGAGGGTTCATGCACTATGCTGGGGCCGTCGCTGCGCCGCAACATCGCCATGAACGATCCCCGCCTCCAATCCCTGCGCCAGGCCGTCCCCGGCCTGCAGCTGAAAACCGACCCGGCCGACCTGGAACACTACGGCCGCGACTGGACGCGGCGCTGGCCGCCGGCGCCGCTGGCCATCGCCCTGCCTGACACGGTGGAACAGGTGCAGGCGCTGGTGCGCTGGGCCAATGGCGAGCGGGTAGCGCTGGTGCCCTCGGGCGGACGCACCGGGCTGTCGGGCGGCGCGGTGGCGGCCGGCGGCGAGCTGGTAGTGAGCCTGGAGCGCATGAACCGGGTGCTGGGCTTCGACCCCGTCGACCGCACCCTCACCGTGCAGGCCGGCGCCGTGCTGCAGGCGGTGCAGGACGCCGCGCGCGGACACGGGCTGGAGTATCCGGTGGATTTCGGCTCGCGCGGCTCGTGCACCATCGGCGGCAACGTGGCCACCAACGCCGGCGGCATCCGCGTGATCCGCCACGGCAACACCCGCGACCAGGTCGCCGGGCTGAAGCTGGTGACCGGCAGCGGCGCGCTGCTGGAGCTGGGCCGCAGCCTGGTCAAGGACGCCAGCGGCTACGACTTGCGCCAGCTGGCCATCGGCTCGGAGGGCACGCTGGGCATCGTGGTCGAAGCCACGCTCAGGCTCGCCGACCCGGCGCCGCCGGCGCAGACCCTGCTGCTGGCGGTGCCCACGTTCGAGGTGCTGATGGATGTGTTCGCCCTGTTCCGCGCGAAGCTGGGACTGCAGGCGTTCGAATTCCTCACCGACCGCGGCCTGGAGCACGTGCTCGCGCACGGCGGCGCCAACCCCTTCGATGCGGTGCACCCGTGGTACCTGTTGGCCGAATACGACGCCGCCGACGAGGCGCAGGACGCCGCCGGGCTGGCGGTGTTCGAAGAGGCGATGGAGCGCGGCTGGGTGCTCGACGGCGTCATCGCCAACAGCCGCGAGCAGGCCGATCGGCTGTGGCGGCTGCGCGAGGGCATCACCGAGGCCACCGCGCGCTGGCGGCCGTACAAGAACGACGTCTCGGTGCGGGTGGCGGCGATGCCGGCGTTCCTGGCCGAGGCCCGGGCGCTGCTGGGCGAGGCCTATCCGGATTTCGACGTGGTCTGGTTCGGCCACATCGGCGATGGCAACCTGCACATCAACGTGCTCCAGCCCGAGGGCAGCGACGACGACGAGTTCCTGCGCCAGTGCGGCCACGTCACCGAGCTGCTGGCCGGGCTGCTGCATCGCCACGGCGGCAGCATCTCCGCCGAGCACGGGGTGGGGCTGCTGAAGAAACCCTACCTGGGCAGCACCCGCAGCGATGCCGAGGTGGCGCTGATGCGCGCGATCCGCCGTGCCTTCGACCCCAACGGGATCATGAACCCGGGCAAGGTCTTCGACTGAGGTCTAGCCCAGCTGCACCCACGCCGGCGCGTGGTCGCTGGGCCGCTCCCAGGTGCGCGGCTCGCGGTCGATGCCCGAGGCCACCGCGCGATCCTTGAGCGCGTCCGACACCAGGGTCAGGTCGATCCGCAGCCCCAGCCCGCGCCGGAACGCCGCCTGCCGGTAGTCCCACCAGCTGAAGATCCCGCCCTCGTCGGTGTGCAGGCGGAAGGCGTCGTGCAGGCCCAGGTCGAGCAGACCCTGCAGCGCGGCCCGCTCCGGGGTGGAGGTGAGGATGTGGCCTTCGTTCCAGACCTCCGGATCGTGCACGTCGCGGTCGTCGGGCGCGATGTTGAAGTCGCCCATCACCACCATCTGCGGATGCGCCTGCAGCTCGCTGGCGATCCAGCCGTGCACCGCCTCCAGCCAGCGCAGCTTGTAGGCGTACTTGTCGGTGCCCACGTCCTGGCCGTTGACCACGTACAGGTTGACGATGCGCACCCCGTCCACGGTCGCCGCGATCACCCGCTTCTGGTCGTCCTCGAAGCCCGGGATACCCATCTGTACGTCGGAAATCTCCCGCCCGCGCGCCAGGATCGCCACCCCGTTGTAGGTCTTCTGGCCGTGGAAGACGTTGCGATAATCCAGCTCGTCCAGCGCCTCGGCGGGAAAACGCCCGTCCTCCAGCTTGGTCTCCTGCAGCCCCACCACGTCCGGCACGAACTCGCCGAGCCAGCGCTGCAGGTGCGGCAGGCGCACGTTGAGGGAGTTGACGTTCCAGGAGGCGATTTTCATGCGGTGATCCATTGCGGCGTGCGCGGCCATTCTAGGCAACGCGGCCGCCCGGTGCGCCGCGCGCTCAGCGCAGCAGCATCCGCACCAGCCGGTCGATCTTCGAATACGGCGGTTTGAGCCGGTCGCTGGCCGCGCGGTGGGCCTGCCACAGGATCGGCAGCGCCTTGGTCATGGCGTCGAAGCCGGCGCGGCCGTGGTAGGCGCCCATGCCGCTGGCGCCGATGCCGCCGAACGGAAGAGCGCCGGCTGTGAAGTGGAGCAGGGCGTCGTTGACGGTGACCCCGCCGGCCAGGCAGTGGTGCAGGATCCGATCCACCGTCGTTTGGTCGTGGCTGAAGGGATACAGCGCCAGCGGCCGGTCACCGGCGGCCACCCGGCCGATGGCCTCCTCCAGCGTCGCGTAGCCGATCACCGGCAGCACCGGGCCGAAGATCTCCTGGCGCATCACCTCGGCGTCGTCACCGGGCTGCACCACCACCGTGGGCGGGAACGCGCGCTCGCCCTGCACCCGGGCCAGCTGCTGCACGTCCAGGCCGCGTTGGCGCGCATCGTCCACGCAGTCCTGCAGGCGCTCGAACTGCGCCTTGCTGATGATGCGGGTGAAGTCCTGCGCCGGGTCGCTGGCGTAGCGCGCCGCCGTCTCGCGCCGCAGCGCCTCGATCAGCGCGTCGCGGCGGCCGGCATCCACCAGCACGTAGTCCGGTGCGATGCAGGTCTGGCCCGCGTTGAACCACTTGCCCGTGGCCAGCCGCGCCGCCGCGCGTTCGACCGGATAATCCGCGCACACGATCGCCGGCGACTTGCCGCCCAGCTCCAGCGTCAGCGGGGTCAGGTTGTCCGCCGCCGCCGCCATCACCTTGCGCCCCACCGCCGTGGAGCCGGTGAACACCAGGTGGTCGAAGGGCAGCGCCGCGAACGCCGCGCCGACTTCGGCATCGCCCAGGGCGACCGCGACCCGGTCGGCGGGGAACACCTCGCCCAGCAGCCCGGCCAGGAACTGCGAGGTGCGCGGCGTGTGTTCGGACGGCTTGAGGAAGGCGTGGTTGCCGGCGGCGATCGCGGTGGCCAGCGGGATCAGGGCCAGGTTGACCGGGTAGTTCCACGGCGAGATCACGCCCACCACGCCCACCGCAACGTGCCGGATCTCGGCCCGCGCCGGCCACAGCCGCCAGCCGGCGCCGACCCGGCGCGGTTTCATCCAGCCGGGCAGTTCGCGGCGCAGGCGGTCGATCTCGTTCAGCACGGTCATGCCGTCGGCCAGCAGCGATTCGTGCACCGAGCGGTGGCCGAAGTCGGCCGAGATCGCCGCCGCCATCTCTTCCAGCCGCGGCTTGAACGCCGCGCGCAGCCGCGCAAGGTCGTCCAGCCGCTGCGCGCGTCCGGGCCTGTTCGCGTGCCAGGCCTCGCGCAACCGCTCCAGCGTCGTCCGCAGCTCATCCATCCCGACAGTCTAGCTACTTGAACTAGCGCCCCATGCCTTCGAGGCCGCGTGACGCCCGGAACCACCGCGATCGCCGCAAAGGCCGGGGGCGGGTGGGGCAGGCCAGTGCGGGACTGTCTGCGCCATGGACGGCGCAGACAAAACCCCACTGAAGGGTTTCCCGCGTGTTCCGCAATGGCCTTCCCCCCCCCCCCCCCGTGCAAAACAATCGCTCTCACGCCACTTCGCGCGCATGCCAGGCGCCTACCGGATATCCTCCAACCCATGAACATCAGACCCTATCGGGACAAGCTCCCGGCGCTCGGCGAGCGCGTCTACATCGATCCCGCCGCGGTCGTCATCGGCGACGTCACCCTGGCCGACGACGTGTCGATCTGGCCCGGCACCGTCGTGCGCGGCGACGTCAACCACGTGCGCATCGGCGCGCGCACCAACATCCAGGACGGCAGCGTGATCCACGTCAGCCATGCCGGCCCGCACACCCGCCTGGACGGCTACCCGACCATCGTCGGCGAGGACGTCACCGTCGGCCACAAGGCCGTCGTCCACGCCTGCTCCATCGGCGACGGCGCCCTGATCGGCATGGGCGCGCTGGTGATGGACGGCGCGGTGATTGGCAAGCACGCCTTCGTCGGCGCCGGCGCGCTGGTGGCGCCGGGCAAGACCGTGGGCGAGGGCGAGCTGTGGGTCGGCAGCCCGGCGCGCCGGGTGCGCAAGCTCAGCGACGCCGAGATCGAAGGCCTGATCTACAGCGCCGGCCACTACGTACGCCTGAAGGACGAATACCTCACCGGTTTCGCCGGCGCCTGAGGGCGCCTCAGTCGGCGGTGACCAGGGTCGCCTGGCGTTCGCGCAGGCTGGCGTAGACCGGGTCGGTGTCCGGGCGCACGCCGTGCCAGTAGTTGAAGCTCTCGGCGGCCTGTTCGACCAGCATCCCCAGCCCGTCGATCACGTGGTCGGCGCGCGAGGCGCGGGCCCAGGCCAGGAACGGAATCGCCACCTCGCCGTAGTTCAGATCCACGCAGGCGCAGCGGTTGCCCACCAGCCCCATCGGCAGCGGCGGCAGGCCGGCGCCGCGCGCGGCCGAGGTGGCCTGGATGACGAGGCTGAACTCGCCCAGCTTGCCCAGGTCGTCGAAATAGCGCGGGTGCACCCGCCCCGGCTGGCCCATCGCGTCGGCCAGCGCGTCGGCGTGCTCGGGGGTGCGGTTGACCACGTACAGGTCGCCGATGCCCGCGTCCAGCAGCGCCGGGGCCACGCCGCGCGCCGCGCCGCCGGCGCCGATCAGCAGCACCCGGCGCCCGCGCAGATCCAGGCCGTTGCGCTCGGTCAGGTCGCGCACCAGGCCGCGGCCGTCGGTGCACAGGCCCAGCCAGCCGCCGTCGCGCCGCACCAGGGTGTTGACCGAACCGGCCCGGCGGGCGTGGTCGCCCAGCTCGTCGCACAGCGCCGCCGCCTGCTGTTTCAGGGGCAGGGTGACGTTGGCACCCGCGCCGCGGTCCTCGGCAAAGCGCGACAGGAGTTCGGGGAACTGCTCGGGCAGCGCGTCGATCGCGTCGTAGCGCATGCGGATGCCGCGATCGCGGGCGAAGGCGGCGTGGATCGCCGGCGACAGCGTGTGGGCCACCGGGTGGCCGAACAGCGCATAGCGGGCGACGGCGTCGGGACTGGCACTCATGGCGAACCTCCCTGCACTGACGATCCCAGCATACTCCCGCCGCACGGGTGCGGGGCGCCGCAGGCGCCGTCCCCGCTCAGGCGTCTTCGCGCAGCCAGCGGGCGGCGTCGGGGGCGAAGTAGGTGAGCACGCCGTCCGCGCCAGCGCGCTTGAACGCCACCAGCGCCTCCAGCGCGCAGGCGCGTTCGTCCAGCCAGCCGTTGGCGGCCGCGGCCTTGAGCATCGCGTACTCGCCGCTGACCTGGTAGGCGAAGGTGGGCACGCCGAAGCTGTCCTTCACCCGTCGGATCACGTCCAGGTACGGCAGCCCCGGCTTGACCATCACCATGTCCGCGCCTTCGGACAGATCCAGCTCCACCTCGCGCAGCGCCTCGTCCGAATTGGCCGGATCCATCTGGTAGGTGGTCTTGTCGGCCTTGCCCAGCGCCGCGGCCGAGCCGACCGCGTCGCGGAACGGGCCGTAGAAGGCGCTGGCGTACTTGGCCGAGTAGGCCATGATCCGGGTTTGGATGTGGCCGGCGTCCTCCAGCGCGTCGCGGATGGCGCCGATGCGCCCGTCCATCATGTCGCTGGGCGCGACCACGTCGGCGCCGGCCTCCGCGTGCGAGAGCGCCTGGCGCACCAGCGCGTCCACCGTCTCGTCGTTGAGCACGTAGCCGGTGTCGTCCAGCAGGCCGTCCTGGCCATGGGCGGTGTAGGGATCCAGGGCGACGTCGGTGATCACCCCCAGTTCGGGGAAGCGTGCCTTGAGCGCGCGCACCGCGCGCTGGGCCAGTCCGTCCGCAGCCCAGGCCGCGGCGGCGTCGAGCGACTTGGCGTCCGGCGCGGTCACGGGGAACAGCGCCAGCGCCGGGATCCGCAGCTCGCAGGCCTGTTCGCCCAGGCGCAGCAGTTCGTCCACCGACACCCGCTCCACGCCCGGCATCGACGGCACCGGCTCGCGGCCGTCGGGTTCGTGGACGAACACCGGCCAGATCAGGTCGTTGGCGGTCAGCACGTGCTCGCGCACCAGCCGGCGCGAGAAGTCGTCGCGGCGCAGCCGCCGCGGTCGGATCGGAAGTCTGCTCATGCGGCCCATTTTACGCCGCCCCCGCAACCCCGTCCCCCCGTAGGAGGCGGTGGAACCGGAGGTGGTGGAGCAGGGAGTCAGGCGTGGACGCCGTCGATCTCCACGGCCAGCTCGCGGCGGCAGATGGCGGCGTGCAGGAGGATGCGCGGGACGCGGTCGCCGAAGCGTTCGTCCAGCGCGCGCGCCACCAGCGGCAGGTCGTCGCGGTCGCGCACGTAGACCTTGAGCCGGGTGCCGGCGCCGAACCGCGCCGGCAGGCCCGGCCGGCTGCGCCGGGCCTCTTCCAGCAGCGCGTCGAAGTTGGCGAAGGTCTCCGCCAGCTGCGCCAGCAGCTCGCCGTCGTGCCTGGACGCGTGCCCCACCACCGCCGCCGTGCCCGACAGCAGCAGCGGCATGTCGGCGCCGTCGGCCGGCAGCATCGCCCGGGCGAAGCTGGGCGCCTGCGGGCCGTACTCGCGCGGGTAGCGGTAGGCGCTGACCTGGCGCGGGTTCTCCACCGGCGTGCCGGGCTCGCGCGCCGACAGCCAGTACAGCTGGATCACCCGGTCGTCGTCGCAGCGGCCGATCGCGGTCGCCGCCGGCAGGCGCCCGGTATCGAACTCGCCCAGCCCGGCCGCGCGGCCGAGGCAGAACTGGCGGTAGCGCTCGGCGTCGCCGTCGCCCAGGGTGATCGCGTCCAGGTAGTTCCAGATCCGCAGCAGTTCCGGCGTCCGGCTGCCACCCACGTGCGCGGTCAGCGCCCGGTAGCCGTGCCGGGCCGCCTCGACGATGCCGATCCCGGCCTCGTCCACCTCGATCACCCCGAACGACAGCCGCCCGTCGCTGGCCCAGGCGATGCCGCCGTCGGTTTCGGCGGACGCAGGCGTGCGCCCGTGCTCCACCTTGCCGTTGGTGCGCCACACTTCCAGCGGCGCGGCCGCGTGCGGCTGCAGCGGCACCCGCAGGTAGCGCGGGTCGTCGCAGCGCGGCGCATCGGGGCCGAAGCCGAAGACCGCCAGCACGTCGTCCTGCACCAGCAGGCTTGCCGGCTCCACGCCGTGCACGTAGTCCACCCGCAGCTGCGCGCGGCCCGTGTCATTCAACTGCACTGCGCTCAAGAACTTCCCTCCTGAAGGGTGTCGCCGCTGAAGTCCGAACGCACCCGCCGGCGGCGCTCGCGCCAGCCGGCCAGCGCCTGCGGCGCGATCGCCACCGCGTTGAGCGCATACAGCGCCCGGAACAGGTAAAGCCGCCAGATCACGGCCCGGTTGTCGAACACGTCCCCCGCCAGCATCGAGACAATCGCCTGCTGGATCTGCAGGTCGTTGCGCGGGGCCGAGAAGATCCGCTGCATCACCGGCGTGGTGAAGCGGTGGATGAACCACGAAAAATGCCTGAGCCCGCGCCGGAAACGCTTCTCCATCGCCTTCTGCAGCGCCGCCTCGTGCGCCGGCTCGCGCAGCGCGCCGTCGACCACGTTGGTGGCCTGCTCGGCGCCGAGCATCGCCAGATACACGCCCGAGGAGAACACCGGATCGATGAACGCATAGGCGTCGCCGGCCATCACCCAGCCCGGCCCGCACATGCGCGTGCAGCCGTAGGAGTAGTTCCCGGTGGCATGCACCGGCCCCACCCGCTGCGCGCCCTGCATGCGCCGCGCCACCGAGCCGCGCGCATTGAGGGTCTGCATCAGGAAGGTCTCGTTGTCGCAGCGGCGCTGCTTGAGGTACTCCGGCGAGCACACCGCGCCCACGCTCATCACGTCGTCGCGCAGCGGGATCAGCCAGTACCAGCCGTGTTCGAAGCGATCCACGGTGACGTTGCCCGCGTCCTCGCCGGGCCGGCGCTCCACCCCGCGGAAATGGCTGAAGATGGCCGCCGACTGGTGTTTCCGGCTCTTGCGCTTGAGCTTGAGCTTGGCGCCCAGGAAGGTGTCGCGGCCGCTGGCATCGACCACGTAGCGCGGGCGCACGGTGATGGCCGTGCCATCGGCGGCAGCGGCCTGTACCTGCGACGGCCGGCCGTCGGCGCCGAATTCGATCGCCTTCACCCGCACCCCGTCGCGCGCGTCCACGCCGCTGCCGCGGGCGTGTTCGAACAGCATCTGGTCGAACTCCGAGCGCCGCACCTGGAAGGCGTGGTCGCACGGCAGGCCCAGGCCCCGGGTGAAGCGGAACACGTGGGTCTCGGTGTCCGAGCCGGCCACGGTGAAGTCCGCGCCCGCCTTGCGCACGCCGATCGCGCGCACCTGCTCCAGCACCCCCAGCCGTTCCAGGATCGGCAGGTTCATCGGCAGCAGCGACTCGCCGATGTGGAAGCGCGGGTGGCGATCCTTTTCCAGCATCAGCACCTGCCAGCCACGGCGTGCGAGCAGGGTGGCGGCGGTGCTGCCCGCCGGCCCGCCGCCGATCACCAGCACGTCCGGCGCCAGCGCCTGCGGGCCGTCCACGGTGCCTTCGTTCTGCTTCACCATTCCTGCGCAGTCGCTCGCCGTCTGATCCGGCCCATGCCATTATTCCGGGCGCGCATCATAGCGCGGCGCCCGGGCGCCACCCATTCATGACAGACGGAAGCACACCATGTCGCAGACCCCCGCCGAGCGCGAACTGGCCGAACTGCTGGTCGAAAGCCTGAACCTGGAAGACGTGGAGCCGGACGGGATCGACCCGGAGGCGCCCCTGTTCAACTCCGGGCTCGGGCTGGATTCGATCGACGCGCTGGAGCTGTCGCTGGCGATCAGCAAGCGCTACGGCTTCCAGCTGCGCTCGGACAACGAGGAAAACCTGCGCATCTTCGCCTCGCTGCGGGCGCTGTCGGCGCATATCGAACAGAACCGCGCCGGTTGAACGCGGCCGGGCCCGCCGCCCCCCAATCCCACAGCCCTGTGATCCTGGCCGTCGAGATCGCCCTGGCGGTGGGCTACGGCGTGCTCGCGCACCTGTCCAGCGCCCGCGACAGTCACGCGCTGGCGCTGGCGGCGCTGCTGGCGCTGGTGCTGCTCATGCTCGCGTCGCCGATGGCCGCGCGCCGCGCCTGGGCCTGGCTGGTGCTGCCGCTGCTGGCCGCCGGCTGCTGGGCGCTGTACCGGGCCGGCCACGCGCCGCTGCCGCTGCTGCTGGTGCCGGTGGCGTTCATCGGCCTGGTGGCGTGGATGTTCGGGCGCACCCTGCGGCCGGGGCGGCTGCCGCTGATCACCCGCATCGTGACCGTGCTCGACGAGGTGCCGGTCGCGAGGATGGAGCCGGAGCTGGCCCGCTACACCCGCGGGCTGACCCTGGCCTGGGCGGTGCTGCTGCTGGCGCTGGGCGCGGTCAACCTGCTGCTGGCCATGATCGCCAGCCCCGACGGCCTGCTGGCCGAACTCGGCGTGCAGGCACCGGTGACCATCACCCGCACCCAGTGGTCGTGGTTCGCCAACCTGTTCAACTACGGCATCATCGCCGGCTTCTTCGTGGTGGAGTTCCAGCTGCGCAAGCTGCGCTTCCCGGGGCGGTACCACAGTTTCGCCGGGTTCCTGCGGCAGCTGGGCGGGCTGGGGCCGGCGTTCTGGCGCGACCAGCTGCGCTGAGCGGCGTTCCATTTGTCGCCGGGGCTGGGGCATCATGCCCCTGCCAGTCATCGCCGCCATGGACAGCCAGTGGGCCAGCACATCGACACCGTTCCCTTCCAGCGTTCGCTGCCCAGGCGTTGGGGCCAGCGCGCGCTGAACATGCTGCAGCTGGCCTGGACCCTGGTCTGGACTCCGGCCTGCATCACCGTCGCGCTGGTCGTTTACGTGCTCGGCGGCGGCCGCAGGCGGGTGCCGCTGCGCATGGCTTCGTGGCTGTGGGCGCGCGGGCTGCTGGCCTTCGCCGGCCCGCTGGCGGTGGAAGGCAGCGGGCGGGTGGACTGGTCGAAACCCTACGTGCTGGTCGCCAACCACCAGTCGGTGATCGACATCGCGGTGCTGTTCCGGGCGGTGCCGGTGCCGCTGCACTTCCTGCTCAAGCAGGAAATGACCCGGATGCCGTTCGTGAACTGGTACGCGAAGGCGATGGGAATGGTGTTCATCCCGCGCGACGACCGCCGCGCCGCCACCGCCAGCCTGCAGCGCTCGGCCGAGCTGGTGCGCTCGGGCGCGGTGCTGTGCATCTTCCCCGAGGGCACCCGCAGCCGCGACGGCACGCTGGGCCAGTTCAAGCCCGGCGCGTTCCAGACCGCGATCGCGGCGGGCGCGCAGGTGATCCCGGTGGCGCTGGAGGGAACCGGCGCGGTGCTGCCGCCCGAGGGCCTGTTCAGGGTCACGCCGGGCCCGATGCGGGTGCGCTTCGGCGATCCGCTGGCGCTGGAAGCGGATGGGCAGCCGCTGTCCCGCCAGGCACTCGCCGCCCGCGCCCAGGCCGCGGTGGAAGCGCTGCTGCGCGAGCGCGGCGGCTGAACCGGGCGCATCGGCGCCGCTGCATTGGGTATCCTTCCGCGGTGACCGGGGATCCCGAAGCGATGCAGTTCACCGTTGCCCATGACCATCCCAGCCTGCCCGGCCATTTCCCGGGCCGCCCGGTGGTGCCCGGCGTGGTGGTGCTGGAGCGGGTGCTGGCGGCGATCGAGTCCGCGCACGGCCCGCAGCCGGGGCTGCGCCTGCCGCAGGCGAAGTTCGCCCGGCCGCTGCTGCCCGGCCAGCAGGCCCGGATCGGGCTTGAAACAAAGGCGCCCGGGCGCTGGCGCTTCCGGGTGACCCACGAGGGCGAGCTCGTGGCCAGCGGCGAAGTGGCTGCGCAAACCGCATGAGCGCGGAGTGGAAGTGCCGCCGTGAGGGCGGCGGGCGGTTTGCGATCGGCCTGCTGCGCGGCCTGGCCGGCCTGGTCGGGCGCAGCGCCACCCGCGTGCTGCTGGTGCCGATCACGCTGTATTTCCTGCTGCGCCGCCGCGACGAGCGCCGGGATTCGCGCGCCTACCTGGGCCGGGTGCTCGGCCGGCCGGCGACGCTGCGTGATGTCGCCCGGCACATCCACACCTTCGCCGCCACCATCCTCGACCGCTTCTTCCTGCTCCACGAGGAGTTGCGGCGCTTCGACGTGCGCGTGTCCGGGGTGGAGGCGCTGCACGAGCGGGTGGATCGCGGCCAGGGCGTGCTGCTGTTCGGCTCGCACCTGGGCAGCTTCGAGGTGCTGCGGGTGCTGGCGCGGCGGCGGCCGGATTACAAAATCCGGGTGGTGCTGGACAAGGGCCACAGCGCCGCGGTGACCCAGGTGCTGGAGGCGATCAACCCGGAGATCGCCGCCACCGTGATCGACGCCGGCCAGCCCGGCCCGGCGATCATGCTGCAGATCCAGCAGGCGGCGCAGGAGGGCGCGATGATCGCGCTGCTGGTGGATCGCGCGCAGCCGGGCGAGGCGGTGGAGCGGGTGCCGTTCCTGGGCGATCCGGCGGCGTTTCCGGTGGCGCCGTGGCAGATCGCCGCAGTGCTCAAGATCCCGGTGATGCTGGCCTTCGGCCTGTACCGCGGCGGCAACCGCTACGATCTGCTGTTCGAACCGTTCAGCGAAGGCATCGACCTGCCGCGTCGCGAGCGCGCCGCCGCGATCCCGGCGCTCATCCGCCGTTACGCGGCGCGGCTGGAACATCATGTCCGTGATGCGCCGTACAACTGGTTCAATTTCTACGATTTCTGGAAGAGCGACGATGCAGGCAACGATCCGCAACATCCGCCCCAGGGCGATCGCGGCCGCGGCGATGCTGCTGTGCGCGCTGGCCCCGGCCTGGGCGATGGCGCAGGCGCAGGCGGCCGGCGCTGAGCCGTTCGACAGCGGCTGGATCCTCGGCCAGCTGGAGCAGCCGGTGCCGGCGACCACGCCGTTCATGGAGCTGCGCGAGTCCGAGCTGCTGGAAGCGCCGATGCGGATCAGCGGCGAGTACCGGCGGCCCGACGCCGACACCCTGGTGCGCCAGGTCGCCGCGCCGTACGTGGAGACCACCACGCTCAGGGACGGCCGCGCCACCATCGAGCGCGAAGGGCGCTCGCCGCGCAGCTTCTCCCTCTCCCGCGCGCCCGAGCTGGCGGGGCTGCAGGCCAGCTTCGGCGCCCTGCTGGCCGGTGACCACGCCGCGCTGGAGCAGCATTACGCGATCGGCGCCTACGGCTCGGCCGACGGCTGGACGATGACCATGGCCCCGCGCAGCCGCGGCCTGGCCCGGCGGGTGGAGTCGATCAGCCTGTTCGGGGCCGGCGACGAGCTGCGCTGCATCGAGACCCTCACCGCCGAAGGCGAGGTGCAGCGCACCCTGCTGGGCGATGCTGCGCTGGCCGCGGCCGAGGCCGATGCAGGCGACGGCTTCCTGGCCCTGTGCCGCGGGGGCGCCGGCGGCTGATGTCTTCGGGCGTCCGGCTCGGGCTGGCCCTGCTGTGGCTGGCGCTGCTGGTGGTGGCCGGGCTGTTCGTGGCCCGCCACCTGCAGCTGAGCGGCGACCTGCGGGCGTTCATGCCCGAGCCGGACACCGCCGAGCAACGGCTGCTGATCGACGAGCTGGGCGATGGCCCCGGCTCGCGCCTGCTGCTGCTGGCGATCTCCGGGGCCGACCAGGAGACGTTGGCCGGACAGTCGCGCGCGCTGCAGGCGGCGCTGGCTGAAGATCCCCGCATCGAGCTGGTCGCCAACGGCGGCGAGGCCGAAGCCGGGCTGGAGGCGATTCCCGAACGGCTGCGCCCCTACCGCTACCTGCTCAGCCCGGCGATGGACGCGCGCACGCTGGACGAGGCCACCCTGCGCGATGCCCTCCAGGATCGCCTGCAGGATCTGGGGTCGCCCGCCGGCGACCTGGTCGAGCCGCTGCTGCCGGCCGACCCGACCCTTGAGATCGTGACCCTGGCCGAGGCCTGGGAGCCGGCCGGCGCGCCACAGCGCATCGACGGGGTCTGGTTCGACCGCGCGGGCAGCGACGCCCTGCTGCTGGTGCGCACCCGCGACGCCGGCTTCGACCCGACCGCCCAGGCGGGCGTGGTGGGCGCGATCCAGGCGGCGTTCGACGCGGTGTCCGCCGATTCGGGCAGCGCGCTGGTGATGACCGGGCCGGGCGCGTTCTCGGTCGAGATCGGCGGACGCACCGCGGGCGAGGCGGCGCGGATCGGCGTGATCGGCAGCATCGGCCTGGTGCTGCTGTACTGGCTGGCCTACCGCAGCGGGCGCCTGCTGCTGGCCGGCGTGCTGCCGCTGGCCAGCGCCGGGCTGGCGGGCGTGGCCGCGGTGACCGCGCTGTACGGCGGCATGCACGGCATCACCCTGGCGTTCGGGTTCACCCTGATCGGCGTGGCCCAGGACTATCCGGTGCACCTGTTCAGCCACCTGCGCCCGGGCGAGCCGCCGCGGGCCACCGTGCGGGCGCTGTGGCGCACCTTGCTGACCGGCGTGGTGTCCACCTGCATCGCCTACCTGACCTTCTTCTTCTCCGGCGTGGACGGGCTGCGCCAGCTGGCGGTGTTCACCATCACCGGCCTGTTCACCGCGGCGCTGGCCACCCGCTTCCTGCTGCCGCCGCTGCTGGAGGCGCCCGCGCGCGACCCGGCCGACGCCGGCTGGGTGCGCGCGCTGTCGCGCTGGATCGATGCCGTCCCGCGCCCGCGCCCGGCCGCCGGGGCGGCGCTGATGGCGGTGCTGGCGGTGGCTGCCGTGGCCGTGGCGGTGTTGATGCCCGGGCCGTTCTGGGAAAACGACCTGTCGCGGCTGACCCCGGTGCCCGAGCAGGGCCTGGCCGAGGACGGCCGCCTGCGCGGCGAGCTGGGCGCGCCCGACGTGCGTTACCTGCTGGCGGTGGAAGGCGCGGATCAGGAGCAGGCGCTGCAGGCCGCCGAGCGCCTGCTGCCGGCGCTGGAGCGGCTGGTGGAGCAGGGCGCGATCAGCGGCTACGAAACCGCCGCCCGCTACGTGCCCAGCGCGGCCACCCAGCGCGCCCGCCAGGCGCGCCTGCCGGAGCCCGGCGCGCTGCGCGCGGCGCTGGATGCCGCCGTGGCCGACAGTCCGTTCCGCGCGGGCGTGTTCGCCCCGTTCCTGGCCGACGTGGAGGCCGCGCGCACCGCGCCGCCGCTGCGGCCGGCCGACCTGGTCGGCACCCCGCTGGAGGCGGTGGTGTCGGGCATGATGGTGCAGGGCGAGGGCGGGCGCGTGACCGCGCTGGCGACCCTGGGCGGGCTGGAGGATGCCGACGCGGTAGCGGCGGCGATTGGGCCGGCCGGCGCGCGCCTGCTCGACCTCAAGGAAACGTCCGAATCGCTGGTCCAGGCCTGGCGCGGCCAGGTGCTGGCGGCGCTGGCGCTGGCCGCGCTGCTGCTGGCGGCCACGGTGTGGATCGCCCTGCGCGCCCCGCACCGGGTCGTCCGGGTGCTGGTGCCGATGGCCTTCACCCTGGCGCTCACGCTGGCCCTGCTGCGCGGCTTCGGGGTGGAGCTGACCCTGTTCCACCTGGTGTCGCTGGTGCTCGGCGCCGGGCTGGGCCTGGACTACGCGCTGTTCTTCGAGCGCACCGGCCACGACCGCCGCGAGCAGCTGCGCACCCTGCATGCCATCGTGGTGTGCGGGGCGATGACCACGCTGGTGTTCGGCCTGCTGGCGCTGTCGTCGATCCCGGTGCTGCGGGCGATCGGGCTGACGGTGACGATCGGCGTGGCCGGCAACTTCGCGCTGGCGCTGCTGGTGGCGCGGCGCCCGGCGCAGCCGGACAACGACGCAGGGCCGCCTTCTACCGCAACGGCTCCGTGGAGGCAGGTTTGACATGGACGCAACGATGATTGGACGCGAACAGATCCTGTCCCTGATCCCGCACCAGGGTGGCATGTGCCTGTGGGACGGGGTGCTGGCGTGGGATGACGGCTCCATCCGCCTGCGCGCCGACAACCACCGCGACCCCGCGCATCCGCTGCGCGCCGACGGCCGCCTGCACGCCGTGCACCTGTGCGAATACGGTGCCCAGGCGATGGCCGTGCACGGGGGCCTGCTCGCGCGCGATTCGGGTGGTGCCGCCGCTCCCGGCATGCTGGTCGCGTTGCGTGGCGTCGAACTGCACGCCGCCCGCATCGACGACCTGCCCGGCGAGCTGGAGTGCCACGCCGAAGTCCTGGCCCGGTCTCCCGCCAGCCAGCAGTACGCCTTCCACATCACCCACGCCGGCACCCTGCTCGCCGAAGGCCGCGCCGCGGTCATCCTCGGCCGATAACCACGCCACGCCCCCATGGCGCGCTCCTACGGGATAATCGGCCCATGACTGCACATGAATCCAGACGTCGCGCCCTGGTCACCGGCGGCAGCGGCGACATCGGCGGCGCGATCTGCCGCGTCCTGGCCGCGGACGGCATGCACGTTATCGTGCACGCCAACGCCAACCTTGCCCGCGCCGAAGCCGTCGTGGCCGCCATCGCCGAAGCCGGCGGAAGCGCCGAGGCCGTCGCCTTCGACCTGACCGACGCCGGCGCCGCCACCCCGGCCATTGAGCGCCTGCTGGAAGCCGGCCCCATCCAGATCCTGGTCAACAACGCCGGCATCCACGACGACGCGCCGCTGGCCGGCATGTCCGACGACCAGTGGCACCGGGTGATCGACGTGTCGGTGCACGGCTTCTTCCACGCCACCCGCCCGCTGCTGCTGCCGATGGCGCGCACCCGCTGGGGGCGCATCGTCAGCGTCTCCAGCGTTGCCGCCGTCACCGGCAACCGCGGCCAGGTCAACTACGCCGCGGCCAAGGCCGCGCTGCACGGAGCCACGAAATCCTTGGCCCGGGAGATGGCCTCGCGCGGGATCACCGCCAACGTGGTCGCCCCCGGGGTGATCGAGGGCAGCATGGCCCGGGACGCATTCCCGCCCGAGATGGTGAAGCAGATCGTCCCCGCCGGCCGCGCCGGGCGCCCGGAGGAAGTCGCCGCGCTGGTCGCCTTCCTGTGCACCGACGCCGCTGCCTACGTCAACGGCCAGGTCATCGGCGTCAACGGCGGCATGGGCTGAAGGGCGCCGCCGGCTACTCAATCCGGTCGACGGTGCCCGCATCGGCCAGGCTGGCTGAACGCGCCATGCACGCCTGCTTCAGGCGTACAGGTGGATAATCGGGCCGTCGAACCGCCCCGCCGCGGTGGCCGGGCGGTGGTTCCAGTCGAGGGTTCCGCCATGCGCATTTCCCGCTCCCTGATCCTGCTGCTGTTGGCGCTGCTGCTGGCCGGCTGCGCGACCTCGCACATGCTCACCGGCACCCCGCGCGCGCCGATCGATCCGGCCCAGGTGCGCATCTACCACGGCCCGCCGCCGGGCGCTTACGAAGAGATCGCGCTCCTGCAGACCCGCAGCGGCGCGCTGACCTACGGCGAGCAGAACAAGATCGACTCGGTCATGCGCAAGCTGCGCGAGGAGGCGGCCAGCCTGGGCGCCAACGGCGTCCTGCTGCAGGGCACCGCCGACGGCTACGGCGGTGGCGGCGTGAGCGTGGGCGCCGGCGGCGGCCGCATCGGCGGCCGCGGCTACGGCGGCATCGGCGTGGGCGTCAACATCACCCCCACCCAGGTTCACGCCAGCGGCATCGCCATCCACGTCCCCAACCCGCCGCCCGGCAACTAGCCCCCCGCGCCGATACACGCCCCCTCCTACGGGAGGGTGCGATCAGGACGGGAGGACGCGGTCAGGGCGGCGGGGTGGAGGTGCGGGCGGGGAGGTGTCCGGCGGGGCGGCGGCCCATGAACAGGGTCAGCAGGGGGCCGGTCATGACGGTGGTGGCGATGGCCATCACCAGCAGCAGGGTGAAGGCCTGCTGGCCGATCACGCCGGCGTCCAGGCCGACCTTGATGACGATCAGCTCCATCAGCGCGCGCGCGTTCATCAGCGAACCCACCGACAGGCTTTCGCGCCAGCCCAGCCCGGCCAGGCGCGCACCCGCGGCGCCGCCGGCGATCTTGCCGACCACCGCAGCGCCCATGATCAGCCCCAGCGCGCCCAGCCCCGCGCCCACGAACGCGTCGCCGGTGGTGTTGAGCCCGGCCAGGGCGAAGAAGATCGGCATCAGCACGATGATCGCCACGTGCTCGATGCGCTCGATCAGGCTGCGCAGCAGGCGGTCGTCGCGGGGCAGGCAGGCGCCGAACAGGAACGCGCCGAACACCGCGTGCAGGTGCAGCCAGTCGGTGACCGCGGCGCAGGCGAACAGGCCCACGAACAGCGCCGCCAGCACCATCCCGCCGGGCACCCCGTCCTTCGCATGCCGGGCCAGCAGCTGCGCGTACAGTGGCCGCAGCAGGCCGAACACCAGCGCGCACAGCACCGCCAGCCCGATGATGATCCTGAAGAACCCGCCGTAGCCCGTGCCCGCGCCGATCATCGCCACCACCAGCGCCAGCAGGATCCACGCCAGCACGTCGGCGATCGCCGCCGAACTGAGCGACAGCTGCCCCAGCCGGGTGTGGGTGATGCTGCGCTCCTTGAGGATGCGGGCCATGATCGGGAACGCGGTGATCGACATCGCCGCGGCCATGAACAGCGCGAACGGCCAGAACCCCACGCCCTCGGGCGCCAGCGACCCGTGCAGCGCCGGCGAGATCGCGATCCCCAGCGCCATCGGCACCAGCACGCTCAAAACTCCCACCCAGCCGGCGGCCTTGAACTGCGCGCGCATGCCCTCCGCCGGCGCGCGCAGCTCCACCCCCACGATGAACATGAACAGCACCAGCCCCAGCGTCGCCAGCGACGACAGCGCGGGCAGCGAATCCGGCGCGAACAGCTCGGCGTGGAACTGTGGGAACAGCGCCCCGAACACGATCGGCCCCAGGATGATCCCCGCCGCCATCTCCCCGATCACCGGCGGCTGGCCCACGTAGCGCAGCAGCAGCCCGCACACGCGCGCGGTGGCGATGATCACGACCAGTTGCAGCAGCAGCGGGTTTTCCATGGGTCAGGCGCCTGGTGGTCGAAGCGGGACCGCTCAGGCCGCCGCAGGGTACCAGTGCGGTTCCAGCGAAACGGGGGGATCCCCATCGCCGGCAAGGGAGTCCAGCCCGTGCGCATCGATGCCGGGGTGGTCGCGGCGCGCCCGCTGCAGGATCTCGCCCGCAAGCCAGCGCATCCGTTCCACGCTGTCGCGGATGCGGGCATCAAAGGCATCGTCGTCCAGCTCGTCGGACAGACCGCGGTTGAGTTCGCGGAACCAGTCGATCCGGAACTGGTCCAGCAGCCGCGCGCCTTCCTCGTCCATGCCCGCGCCGGCGTTGCGCTCGCCCCATTCGCGCAGCAGCGGCTGTATCGCCTCGTTCAACCCGCGCGCGGCGTGCAGCTGCGCGGCCAGGCGCTCGAACGTGGCCACGTCCGCGATCCGCCCGGAGAAGAACAGCGGTGCCAGCAGCGCCCAGTAATAGGTGTAGTCCCAGATGACCTTCACCGGCATCACCCGCGCGTCGCCAAACAGCGCGTACTGGTCCTGGTAGATCGGCATCATGCTGTCGTAGAACGAGCGGTACAGCTGCTGGTAGATCTCCGCCCACGGCGCCACCGGGCCGCCGGCGCGGTCCCTGGCCACCAGCTCGCAGATGTAGGTGTTGGAGATCGCGATGAAATCGCTGCCGGGCGAATAGAACGGATCCAGGAACAGCCCGGCCTCGCCGGTCAGCGCCCAGCGGTCGCCGGAGAACACCCGCTTGCAGCCGTGCGAGAAGTGGCGCAGGAACAGGAAGTCCTTGACCGCGTGCTCCCCCGAATCAAGCGTGGCCGCCACCCGTGGCTGGTGCCGGCGCAGCCAGTCCATCGCCTTGTCGTGGGTGTTCATGGTGTCCAGCGGGTGCATCTTCGCGTCGCACACGATGCCCAGCGAATGCGCGCCGGACGACAGCGGGATCATCCAGAACCAGTAGCCGCGGCCGCACATGTGGTTGGTCGAGCGCCAGCGGTCGGGCGGGTCGCAGCGCTGCAGCCAGCCGGAGTCCTGCGACCAGCCGTTGGGATCCACGATTCCCTCCACCCGCCACCAGACCGCGTTGACGTCGTGGTCGTTGGCTTCGGCCAGGCCGAGCTTGCGCTTGAGCAGCCCGGCGCGGCCGGATGCATCCACCAGCCAGCGCGCGGTCATCGAGTGGCTGCCGCCATCCTGTTCGAAGCCCACCGCGTGCGGCGCCTGCCCCTGGCCCATGTCGATCGAGCGCACCGCCGCCGCGTGGCGGAAGTCGATGCCCAGCGTGCGCGCCCGTTCGCCCAGGAAGTTCTCGAACCGGCCACGGTCGATCTGCCACGAAGGCGTGGGCATCAGCCGGCTCACGCCCAGCTCGGTGCAGCCGTCGATGTCCCGGCGGCCGTCGGAAAAGAAGAACCGGAACCCGAACTTGCGGATCTGTTCGTCATCCAGGTGCTCGCGCAGATCCAGCACGTGGGAGAAATAGTGCGCGCCGATCTCCACCGTGGACTCGCCGACCTTGTGCGCGGCCTCGCGCACCGGGTGTTCGCGCCGCTCCAGCACCGTGATCCGCAGGTCCGGCTCGCGCTGGCGCAGCTGCAGCGCCAGGGTCAGCCCCGCAAGCCCCCCGCCCAGGATCAGTACGTCGGTCTCGGGAGCTGCCTGGTCCATGGTCTTTCAGCCTGTATGCGTGGAAGGGTTTGGCGCGCGGTCGCCGGCGAATTCTCCCGCCGGATCGTCGATCACCGGCCGGGTGCCGCGCGTGCGCCGGTATTCACCGATCACGTTGCCATGCCGGAAAACTTGTAGCACAACGTGCGAAGTGATCAGCCGCAGGTCGTGCCAGAGCCTGAAGTGGCTCTTGCGGAATTCGTGATCCGGGTCCGCATAGCGGGTGTCCACCGGCAGCGCCACCACGCCCAGCCCAAGCCGGCGCGCGGACGAGATCAGCATCTGCGCCTCGAACACGAAGCCCTCGCCGGGCACGTCGTCCAGGGCGCAGGCGCTGGCGGGGTACAGCCGCTGGCCGCTCTGGGTGTCGACCATGCGGAAGCCGCAGGCCCAGCTGATGCCCCAGTCGCCGAAGTCGTTGCCCAGCCGCCGGTACCAGGGCTGGCAGCCGCGCTTGCGCAGCCGCGCGCCGACGACCACGCAGCCCGGGTGGCGGTTGGCGCTGTCGATCATGCGCGGGATGTCGGCGGCCGAGTGCTGGCCGTCGCCGTCCATGGTCGCCACCGCCTTCGCGCCCTGGCGCAGCGCCTCGGCGAAGCCGTCGCGCAGGCTCGCGCCCTTGCCCATCCGCTGCGCGTGCCGCACCACCGTCACCGGCAGGTCGGCGATCAGCTCCGCGGTGCCGTCGTCGGAGCCATCGTCCACGACGATCACGCGCGGGCAGTGCGCCAGCGCGTCCTCGACCACCTCGCGGATCCGCAGCGCCTCGTTGAGCGCCGGGATCACCACCGCCACGTCTTCCACGCGCAGCCTGGCGGGCGCCTCAGCCATGGGCCAGCTCCACCCGCAGCACGCGGCCCGGCCCGGCATGCAGCAGCGCGAGGTCGCCGCCGGTGGCCAGCGCGTCGAACATCGGCAGCATCGGCGCCATTGCATTGCCGCGGCAGCGGCCGGCCAGGGGACCATCGGCGGGGCCGTGGCTGCCATCCACCAGGCGCGCGCGCAGGCGGATGCCGCCGGCGCCGCGCGAGAGCACCAGTGCCCCGCCCAGCAGCCCGTCGCTGGGGGTCATCGCCCCCAGCGGTCCCTTCGCGCCGATGTCGTAGGCCGCCAGCAGCACCGCCTCGTCGCCGGTGGCCAGCTGCACCAGCGCTTCCAGCAATCCCTGGGCGAAGCTGGCCGTGCCGGCGCTGACCGCGGTTGCGGCGGCCATGCAGCCGGCGCCAATGGTCCAGTAGCCCGCGGCGGCGTTGTGCACGGAATTGTGGAAGCGGGTGGGCGAGATCGAACGCGGGTCGTCGGCCAGGGTTTCGGCCATGTAGTCGGTGATCGCCAGGTCGCCGTGGGTGGACGCAAACACCGACGGCAGCTGCTTCGGATCGCGTCCTGCGGCGCTGCACGCGGCCAGCGCCACTTCCAGCGCCACCGCCACCGTCTCCGGCGCGCGCCGGCGCTCGTTGGCGGCCAGCAGCTGCGGCGACGGTTTGCGCGGCGTATCCGCGACCGCCACGCCGCCGGCGGCGAAATCGCGCGCCGCCTGCCACGACGGCAGCCCGCCGGCCCAGAAGCCGATGCCTTCGATCCTCGCCTCCAGCCCGGTCATCGCGCCACCGCCTTGCCGAACACCAGCGAACAGTTGTTGCCGCCGAAGCCGAAGGAGTTGTTCATCGCGTAATGGATTTGCGCGCGCGCATTTTCCAGGCGCAGCTGCGGCCCGCAGGCCGGATCCAGCGTCTGGCTGTTGAGCGTGCCCGGCAGCAGCCCGTCCTCCAGCGCGATCAGCGCGAACACGGACTCCACGATGCCGGCCGCCCCCAGCGTGTGCCCGGTCCAGCCCTTGGTGGAGCTGGCGTGCAGGTTTTCGCCGAACATCGCCGCGATCGCCGCCGCTTCCACCGCGTCGTTGGCCGGCGTGGCCGTGCCGTGCAGGTTGAGATAGCCCACCTCGCCGGCCTGGATGCCCGCGCGCTGCAGCGCATCACCCATCGCCATGCGTGCGCCCAGGCCCTGCGGGTGCGGCGCTGACATGTGGTGGGCATCGCTGGACTCGCCGTAGCCGCGCAGCTGCAGCCCGGCTTCGCCGTCCTCGCAGCGCTCGAGCAGCGCGTAGCCGCCGGCCTCGCCCAGCGACAGCCCGTCACGCGCCGGGTCGAACGGCCGCGCCGGCTGCGCCGACACCAGCCCCAGTGAATTGAACCCGAACAGCACGCTGCCGCACAGCGTGTCGATGCCGCCCACCAGCGCCGCGTCGGCCAGCCCGGTCTGGATCAGGCGGGCCGCCTGCGCGAACACCTTGGCGCTGGACGAGCACGCCGTGGCCACGGTCATGCACGGGCCGCGCACGCCGGTGGCCTCCTGCACGAAACCGCCCAGCGAATGCGGCGTATGCACCCGCGGGCGCGCCAGGTCGGCGGGAAACGCCCCGTCTTCAAGCCGCGCGTAGGCCTCTTCGGTCGCGCCGATGCTGGAAGTGGACGTGCCGAGCACCAGCGCCACCCGATCCGCGCCGTGGCGCTGGATCGCGGTGTCCACCGTGTCCAGCATCGAATCCTGCTGCAGGGCCAGCCACGCCAGGCGGTTGTTGCGGCACTCCCACGGCGACAGATGCGCGGGCAGCGGCGCGTCTTCCAGGCCGTCGACGCGGCCGATCCAGGTGTCCAGCGGTTCGGGGCCGAAATCGTTCCGGCGCAGCCCGCTGCGCCGTTCTTCAAGCGCTTGCGCCTGGGCGGTGCGTCCACGTCCAAGCGCGGTGGTGGCGGTGTAGGCGCGTATCGCGAGCGCCGGAATCTGTGGAAGCGGCATCAGGCCTGCAGCATGGTGGAGTTGGCGCGAGTATAGGCGGCGGGCGCGCTCCGGCCCATGAAGCGGCCTTCACCTGCCGGCGGACGTGGTCACAGGGTGCGGATGGTCTCCCCGCCCCGTTCGTCGAGCGCCTCCCTGGCGGCCTTGCGCTGCTCCGCGTCGAACGCATGCACCACCACCGCCGAGCGCCCTTCCGCGAGCGCCTCGCGCACCTTGTGGATATACGGATCGTGGTCGGGCCGCAGCGTCACCAGCCCGCCGGCCATCAGCCCAAACACGCCGCCATAGCTCATGATCACCGCCGCCGCGAACCCGGGCGAGGCGGTGACCAGCTCCAACCCGGCCATGTACAGCACGCCGAACAGCAGCGCGCCCACGCCCAGCCCCGCCAGCCCGAGCCTGGCGTGGGCGACGAGCATGGTGCGGAAGATGCCGCGGCCCTCGGGCTCCATCTTGCGCCCGGGATGGCGGTCATGCCGGCTGATCACCTGCACCTGGGACTGCTTGAGCCGCAGGCTGCGGCGCAGCGCGTGGGCGATCCTCCGCGCATTGCGTTCGCTGTCGAAGATCGCCGCGACCTTGCTGTCGGAGACCTCGCCGGTCACGTGGGAGAAGGTGCTCATGGTTGTCCACCGCGTGTTGTTGCCTGGCCACCAGACTGGACGCCGGGCGATCAAGGGGCCGTGACCCGGGCGCGATCCGCCGCCGCTGCGTCAGCCCGCGTTGTGCATCCCGTCACGGGCGCATCGCCCGGATAAATGCCGATTGAAGCCGGACTGTGCGCCCGGTGTGCAGGCCGGGTGAACGTTTTCCCGCGCTTCAGCACGGCCGCGATGTACTTGCCGCGCCCCTGAAACACAACACCAGAAAAGGAGCACCAAACCGATGTACAAGCTGCTGATTCCGGCCGCAGTTGCGGCCCTTGCACTCTCCCCCATCGCCAATGCCCAGACCCGCGGCGGCGACAATTACCGTCCCGACCTGCAGACCGGTGAAGGCCACTGGTTCATCTCCGGCAACGTCGGCCGCACCGACGGCGGCACCGCCGACCGCTTCGGCACCGGCGACTTCAACGTGTTCGAGAGCCGCGAAGGCCGCAAGACCGGCTATGGCCTGGCTGGCGGCTACCGCTGGAAGATCTCCCCGACCTGGGGCCTGGGCGTGGAGGGCGGCTACACCGACCTGGGCAACCTGGTGGTCAAGAACGCCTTCCGCGACGACAGCGTCGACCAGCGCGAGGACACCAACGCCCTGCGCGGCTGGCACGTGGGCGGCAACGCCCGCGCCCACATCACCCCGGCCTGGTACGTCGGCCTGCGCGGCGGCTACTTCCGCGCCTCCGACAACAACGCCGAGTACTACAATGGCATCGGCGAGGATCTGGGCCTGGAGAGCGGCGGCCGCGACGGCCGCAACAGCTGGTACGCGGGCGTGGGCACGGGCTGGAACGTCACCGACCGCTTCAGCGTCGGCGTGCACTACGACTACTTCCGCGCCAAGTCCGGCGACCTGCGCGATCCGGTGACCGGCGTCGAGTTCGAAGGCCCCAAGCGTTCGACCGCGCTGCTCAGCCTGACTGGCGAATACACCTTCTGATCCGCCAGGCTGGACATGGCCGGGCCGCCGCATCCGGTGCGGCGGCCCGGCTGTTTTCCGGCTGCTTCGGCGCCGGAGTCCCGCGGGCCCGGCTCAGCGGATCCAGCCGCGCAGTTCGTCGCGGCTGAGCAGGCCGTCCCCGTCCGCATCCACGCCGCCGAACTCCTGCCGCAGCGTGGGGTGGCCGGCGGCTTCCGCGCGGCTGATGAAGCCGTCCCCGTCCACGTCCAGCGCCTCGAAATCGACCGTGTAATCGCTCGACAGCACGGTGGTGGGCTCGAACGAGCGGATGATCACCTGCTGCCCGCCGGCCTCGCCGAACGTGACCATCCCTGTCTGCCGCTCGCTGCGGTCGACCCGGGTGAGCGGCTCGTCGGGCGCGGGCAGCGGCGCGGTCTGCACCTGCGCCCACGCGAGCGCGGGCGTCAGCATCGCGGTGAGGGCAAAAATCCCGTATCGCTTCATGGCATGGATCCCGTGGTGGCCCGGGGACAGATTATGCCTTCGTGCAGGCACGCGCCGTATGCGCGCCTAGCGCCGGGTGTCGCTGGCGAGGGCTTCCTCGATGGCGGTGAATGCGGATCGGCTGCCGGCCGGGGCGTCGGACATGCCGGTGGCGTAATAGACCACGCCGGTGCCGCCCTCCAGATCCACCCACAGCCCCGACAGCAGCCCGTAGGCGCTGCCGCTGTGGCCCACGCGCGCCACGCCGTCGCCGAACGGATCGTCGTTGCAGCCCGCGTGCGGCGTGGCCAGGGTCTGCGCCGACAGGCCGTAGCGGCAGAAGAAACCTTCGCGCGACTGCCCGCTGGAGTCGGTTTCCACGGTGGCGCCCGCGTCGTGGGCAAGCGACCACTGCGGCGTGACCAGCTCGCGCACCGAATCGGCTGACAGCAGCCTCACCCCGTCCACCGTTCCGCCGCCCAGCAGCAGCCGGCCGATCTTCGCCAGGTCGCGCGCCGAGATGCGCATCCCGCCCTGCGGCCCGAACAGCCCGCCGTTCACCCCCGGCTTCCACATGTCCAGGTCGCAGCTGCCGTCGCTGGCGCGCTGCACCGGGCATGCCGGCCGCCCGCCGCCGTTGTTGTCGGCCGCCGGCGTGCGGTCGGCGCGGTACTGCACCACCGCGCGCGCCACCACCCCGTCGTCGCAGGCCGTCCAGCCGTAGCAGGCGTCCACCTGCAGCGGATCGAACACCAGCCGCTTCATCAAAAGATCGAAGCGTTCGCCGGTGGCGTTCTCCATCACCGACGCCACCAGCGGGAAGTTCAGGTTGGCGTACTGGAACCAGCTGCCGGGCGTCTTGCCGGCGTTCCAGGCCTTCGGATCGTCCAGCAGATCCTGCAGCCTGCCGTCCAGCGGCGTCTGCCAGTAGCCGGCATCGTCGGTCAGGCCGCTGGTGTGCGAGAGCAGCAGGCGCAGGCTGATCGGCGTATCGGGGAACTCCGGGTGCCGCAGCCGCCAGCCGAGCAGTTCGGATACGTCCGCATCCAGATCCAGCGTGCCCGCCTCCACCAGCCGCATTGCCCCGATCGACACCACCAGCTTGGAGATCGACGCCACCCGCGTGGGGTCGTCCGCGGTGACTTCGCGGCCGGTGGCCAGGTCGGCCATGCCGGTGGCGCGGGCCGCGGTGACTCCATCGCGGTCGAACGCGACCCGCACCGCGGCGACCGGGCCGGGATGTGCGTCGCCGGCCTTCGCCGCGTCGGTGGTCGTTGCTCCCGGCGCCGCGCAGGCGCACAGCAGCATCGAGGCGAGCAGGGCGGGGAACGAACGACGCAGCGGAAACGACATGGCAGGCACCGGCAAGGGGAAAGCCCAAAGCCTACCCTCCCCGCGCGGGGCGTGCTTCCGCAACGCGCGTTTGCCTACGCCGCCATGCCGCTGTGGCGCAGCAGGGCCTCGATGTCCGGCTCGCGGCCGCGGAAGGCGGTGAAGTTCTCCAGCGCCGGACGGCTGCCGCCGCGGGCGAGGATCTCGCGGCGGAAGCGCTCGCCGGTATCCGCCGCCGCGTCCGGCGCCTCCTCGAACGCCGCGTACGCGTCGGCGCTGAGCACCTCGGCCCACTTGTAGCTGTAGTAGCCGGCCGCGTAGCCGCCGGCGAAAATGTGGCTGAACTGGTGCGGGAACCGGTGCCAGGCCGGCGGCCGGTTCACCGCCACCTCGTCGCGCACCTTTTCCAGCAGCGCCATGACGTCGTCGGCCTGCGGATCGAAGCCGCTGTGCAGCAGCATGTCGAACAGCGCGAACTCCAGCTGGCGCACCGTCTGCATGCCGCTGTGGAAGTTCTTCGCCGCCAGCATCCGCTCGAACAACGCGTCGGGCAGCGGCTCGCCGGTGTCCACGTGCGCGCTCATCGCCCGCACCCGCGCGCGCTCCCAACAGAAGTTCTCCATGAACTGGCTGGGCAGCTCCACCGCATCCCACTCCACGCCGTTGATGCCGGCCACCGGCAACTCGCCCACCTCGGTGAGCATCTGGTGCAGGCCGTGGCCCATTTCGTGGAACAGGGTGAGCACCTCGTCGTGGCCGAGCGTGGCCGGCTTGCCGTTGGCGCCGCGGCCGAAGTTGCACACCAGGTACACCACCGGGGTCTGCTCGCCGGTGGCCAGCGTGCGGCGGTTGCGGCAGTCGTCCATCCACGCGCCGCCGCGCTTGCCGGGCCGTGCGTAGGGGTCGAGGTAGAACTGGCCCACCAGCCGCCCGGAGGCGTCCTTGAGGGCGTAGAAGCGCACGTCCTCGTGCCAGACCGGCGCTTTGTCGGGCTCCACGGTGATGCCGTACAGGTCGTTGATCAGCCCGAACAGCCCGCCCATCACCTCCGGCTCGGTGAAGTACTGCTTCACCTCCAGTGCCGAATAGCTGTAGCGCGCCTGGCGCAGCTTCTCGCCGGCCCAGGCCAGGTCCCAGGGCTGCAGCGCGTCCAGCCCGAGCTCGTCGCGGGCGAAGGCCTCCAGTTCGGCGCGATCGGTGCGCGCGTGCGGCAGGGCGCGGGCGGCCAGCTCGCGCAGGAAGCCGAGCACCTCGTCCGGCGTCTTCGCCATCTTGGTGGCCAGCGAGACCTCGGCGTAGCTGTCGAAGCCCAGCAGCGCGGCGTGCTCGGCGCGCAGGGCCAGGATGTGGTCGATCAGTTCGCTGTTGTCCAGGTCGTCGGGGCCGGCCCCGGAGGCGCGCAGGCCGTAGGCGCGGTAGAGGGTTTCGCGCAGGCCGCGGTTGTCGCCGTGGGTCTGCACGGGCAGGTAGCAGGGCATGTGCAGGGTCAGCTTCCAGCCGTTGCGGTCGTCGCGGCGCGCGGCGTCGCGGCAGCTGGCAAGCACGTCGTCGGGCAGGCCGGCCAGTTCGGACTTGTCCTCCACGTAGAGGGCGAACTCGTCGGTGGCATCCAGCACGTTCTCGGCGAACCTGGCGCCGAGTGCGGCCAGCTCTTCCTGCACCTGGGCGAAGCGGGCCTTGCTGTCTTCCGCCAGCTCGGCGCCGCCGAGGCGGAAGTCGCGCAGGGCGTTGTCCATGGCCCTGGTGCGGGCGGCGTCGTAGCCCGCGGCTTCCGGCGACTTCGACAGCGCGCGGTACTGGCCGTACAGCGCCTGGTTCTGGCCCAGGGCGCTGAAGAAGCGGGTGACGCGGGGCAGGGCGGCGTTGTAGGCCTCGCGCAGCTCGGGGGTGTCCACCACGGACTGCAGGTGCCTGACCTGGCCGAAGGCGCGGCCGAGCCGCTCGGTGGCGTCTTCCAGCGGGATGACGAAGCTGTCCCAGGTGACCGGTGTGACGGTTTCGGCGTGCTTCACGGCGGCTTCGGCGTCGGCCAGGAGGGCGTCGATGGCGGGGGCGACGTGTTCGGGCCGGATGGCGTCGAAGCGGGGCAGGCCGGAGAAGTCGAGCAGCGGGTTGGTCATGGCAGGCGTCTTTGCGGGTCGGGGATCGGGGATGACATGGGGACGTTGGCGGGTTTTGCCAGTGTGCGCCACCGTGTCCACGACATGTCACCGGGGGTTCACCGGGAATTGGCGGCGCAGCCGGGATAGTTGCTGGAATATCAATTCACTGGTGACAGCCATGAACATCGCAAGCCTCAAGCCGCTGGCCCTGGCCGCCGCGCTGGCATTCGCCGCAGGCACGGCCTGTGCCGGCAACCCGGGCCAGGGCGGAATGAACGTCCAGGGCGTGATCGACGCGCTCACTTCCGCCGGCTACACCGACATCGATGACGGCATGTGGGAGGCGGATGCCGAGCAGGGCGGAGTGGATTACGATGTGTACATGGATCCGCAGAGCGCCGAAGTCGTGGCCCGGACGCGCGATTGAGCAAGACGGGGGCCGCCACGGGGAAAGCATCGGACGACCTGTTCGAGGCGGCGTTCTCGCGTGCGCGCGAGGCCGCCGAGCGGCTCGGAACCCATCCCGACGTGCTGACCGTGCTGCGGCACCCCAAGGAAACCCTCGCCACCCACCTGCTGCTGCGCCGTGACGACGGCAGCCTGGCTTCCTGCCAGGCCTGGCGCTGCCGCTATTCCGACGTGCTCGGCCCGACCAAGGGCGGGCTGCGCTTCCATCCGCGCAGCAACGAGCGCGAGGTGATCGCGCTGGCGCTGTGGATGACCTTCAAGTGCGCGCTGGTGGACATCCCCTATGGCGGCGCGAAGGGCGCGGTGTGCGTGGATCCGCGCGAGCTCTCGGAAACCGAGCTGCAGCGCCTCTCGCACGCCTGGGTGCACGCGTTCTCCAGCATGATTGGCCCCGAGCGCGACATCCCCGCGCCGGACGTGGCCACCAACGCCCGCACCATGGCCTGGATGGCCGACGAGTACGCGCGCATGACCGGCCGTCCGGAGCCGGCGGTGATCACCGGCAAGCCGCTCGCGCTGGGCGGCATTCCCGGCCGCGAGGAGGCCACCGGCAGGGGCGGCTTCATCGTGCTCGACGCGCTGGCCCAGCGCCTGGATCTGAAGCCGGCCGACACCCGGGTGATGGTGTACGGCTTCGGCAACGTCGGCCGCTCGATGGCACGGTTCCTGGAAGAAGCCGGCTACCGCATCGTCGGCGCCGGGGATTCCGGCGGCGCGGTCACCTCGCAGAAGGGCCTGACCGTGGACGAGCTGGACAAGGCCAAGCGCGCCCACGGCAGCGTGTCCGCGCTCAAGCGCCAAGGCGCGCGCCAGCTGCGCAGCGCGTCCTCGCTGCTCAATGGCGACTGCGACCTGCTGGTGCTGGCCGCGCTGCAGAACGAAATCCACGAAGGCAACGCCGACAAGGTGAAAGCCAAGGCCATCATCGAACTGGCCAACGGCCCGATCACCCCGGAGGGCGATGCGATCCTGCACCGCCGCGGCGTGCACGTGGTGCCGGACATCCTCGCCAATGCCGGCGGGGTCACCGTGTCCTACTTCGAATGGCTGCAGAACCGCGAGCGTCAGGCCTGGACCTGGCAGCGGGTGGACGAGACGCTGAAGCGGATCATGCGTGACGCCGCGCGCCGCGTCGGTGATACCGCACTGGAGTTGCATGTGCCCCTGCGCCAGGCCGCCTACGTGGTGGCGCTGCGCAGGCTGGAGGCGGCGATCATGGCGACCGCGCCGGTGCCTTCAAACGGTGACTCGCCGCAGGCACGCCCAGCGGCCGGCGCACGCAAGGCCTGAGCGGTCAGGTCCGGCGGCGCGCGCGGCCCGTTACGCGCCCGGCGCGCCGCGCCAGCGCGGCCGGATCGGTCACCGCCTGGATGCGCTCCCGGCCCAGCGCCTCGGCCAGGTAGGCCGCATTGGCCCCGCCCACCCAGACCGGCACGTCCGGTGCCAGCGCAGCGTCGAGTGTCTCCAGCGCGGCCAGCGCGCCGCGCGCCTGGCCCGGATCGATCGAGCTGATCGCCACCGCCGCGGCGCGCAGCTGGTTGGCGGCGCGCGCGAGTTCTTCGGCCGGCAGCCCGGTGCCCAGGTACAGCACCGCCATCCCGGCGCCCGCGCCGTGCAGGGCGGCGCCCAGCAGTCCCAGTTCGTGCGGCTCGCCCGGCAGGGTGGCGAACAGCACCGGCGCCTGGCCGCTGCGCGGATGCTGGTTCAGCACCGACATCAGCCGGGCCCGGAGCAGGCTGCTGACCAGCCGCTCCTGGGCGATCTCCAGCCGGCCATCGGCCCAGCGCACGCCCACCTCCCGCAGCAGCGGCGTCACCACCTGCGCCACCAGCACCGGTACCGGCAAGGTGGCCACCGCCACCGCCAGCTGCTGGTCGAACACGTCCACGCGGTATTCAGCCACCGCGTCCAGCAGCTGTCCCGGCAGCAGGTCCAGGCCGCCGTAGCCGGTCTGGCGGGTCTCCTCGGACAGGCGCTCGAGCGCGTCGTCGTCCAGGGCGGCCAGGTCGCGGATGGGATGGCCGCGCCCGGTCAGCCGGTGCAGGCGCACCAGGCGCTCGACCATCGCCGCGTCGTACAGGCGCCGCCCGGCGTCGTCGCGATGCGGCACCACGGCCGCGTGGCGCCGCTCCCATGCGCGCAGGGTCTCGGGGGTCAGCCCGGTGAGTCCGGCAGTGGCCTTGACGGGGAACATGGGGGCCAATGTACAACAGTCGTACAACTGACACTTGTACGAATGCGTAACGATCGCGGGCGCAGACTGCAGGCTCATTCCAGATGCAACATCCAGGAGCTCCGCCATGATCCGTCACTCCCCCCTCCGTCCGCTGGCCCTGGCCCTGGTGCTCGGCCTGTCCGCGCCGCTCGCCTTCGCCCATGACCATGGGCCCGCCGGTGCCACAGTCGCCGCGGGCGCCGACATCGTCGACACCGCGGTAGCGGCTGGCCAGTTCAACACCCTGGCTGCCGCGCTCGAGGCCGCCGGCCTGGTCGACACCTTGAAGGGCGACGGCCCGTTCACGGTGTTCGCCCCCACCGACGCCGCCTTCGCGGCGCTGCCCGCCGGCACCGTCGAGGATCTGCTGCGACCGGAGAACCGGGACCAGCTGGTCGCCGTGCTCACCTACCACGTCGTCCCCGGCGAATACCCCGCGGCCAGCGTGGTGGGCATGGACAGCGCCACGACCGTCAATGGCGGGCAGCTCGAGATCGGCGCCAGCGGCGACGGCGTGACCGTCAGCGGTGCGCGGGTGGTGACGGCGGACGTGGAGGCCAGCAACGGCGTCATCCACGTCATCGACAAGGTTTTGATCCCGGGCGGCTGATGCCGCCCCCAACGTACAATGGAGACAACCATGAAGATCGTCAACATCGTGACCCTCGCGCTGGTGATCATCGGCGGCATCAACTGGGGCCTGGTGGGCGCGGCCCAGTTCGACTTGGTCGCAGCCATCTTCGGCGGCCAGGACGCCATGCTGGCAAGGCTGGTGTACGTGCTGGTCGGCCTGTCGGCCCTGTGGCAGATCATGCCGCTGGTGCGCGCCGGCAGCGCCGGTGAAGTGCGGGCGCAGTCCGCCCGTTGAGCATGGGCACCGCGCTGGTCTGGTTCCGCAACGATCTGCGGCTGCGGGACCAGCCCGCGCTGCAGGCCGCGCTGCGGGCCGGGCTGGCGCCGCTGCCGGTCTACATCCACTCCCCCGGCGAGGAGGGTGCCTGGGCGCCCGGTGCCGCTTCCAATGCCTGGCGGCACCGGGCCCTTGCGATGCTGGACGCGGACCTGAGGGCGCGCGGCTCGCGCCTGCATGTGTTCAGCGGCGACACGACGGCCATCCTGCACACGGTGGCGCGACACGTTGGCGCGCAGGCGGTGTACTGGAACCGGCGCCACGAGCCGGACATCGAGGCGCGGGACGACCGCCTGCGCCGCGAGCTGCTGGCCTCCGGCGTGCGCGCCGAGGCATGGAACGGCTCGCTGCTGTTCGAGCCCTGGCAGCTGGCCACGCGCCAGGGCGACCCGTTCCGGGTGTTCACCCCGTTCTGGAAAGCGGCGCAGGCCGCGTGGAAACTCCAACCCCTGCTACCCGCCCCGGAGCGGCTGCCGGGCTTCGATGCCATTGCCGGCGAGGTGGCCCTGGATGCGCTGGGCCTGCAGCCCGCGCCGCGCTGGGATTCCGCGTTCTGGGACGGTTGGGCCCCGGGCGAAGCGGGCGCACAGGCGCAGCTCCAAGCGTTCATGGCAGGCGGCTTGCCCGGCTATGCGCAAGGCCGCGACCTTCCCGGCGAACAGCTGACCTCCCGGCTGTCCCCCTACCTGCATTTCGGGCACATCACCCCCTGGCGGGTGATCCACGCGCTTGGTGACCACGCGCCCGCGCAGCGGGAGGCGTTCGTGCGCGAGCTGGGCTGGCGGGAGTTCGCCCACCACGTCCTGCACCACTTCCCCCAGACCCCGCAGGCGAACTTCAACGCCCGCTTCGAGAACTTCCAGTGGCGCGAACCCGAACAGGGCGAGCTGGAGGCCTGGCAACGTGGCCGCACCGGCGTGCCGATCGTGGATGCCGGCATGCGCGAGCTGTGGACCACCGGCTGGATGCACAACCGGGTGCGCATGATCGTGGCCAGCTTCCTCACGAAGAACCTGCGCCTGCACTGGCTGCACGGCGCGCGCTGGTTCTGGGACACGCTGGTCGATGCCGACCTGGCCAACAACACGCTGGGATGGCAGTGGAGCGCCGGGACCGGGGTGGACGCCGCGCCCTACTTCCGCATCTTCAATCCGGTCCTGCAGGCGCGCCGCTTTGATCCCGAAGGCGCCTACATCGCGCGCTGGGTGCCGGAGCTGCGCGCGCTGCCGGCGGCGCTGCGCCATGCCCCATGGGAAGCCCGGCCCATCGAACGCGCCGGCCTCGCGGACTACCCGGAGCGGCCCATGGTGGATCTTGCGGACAGCCGCCGCGCGGCGCTGGATGCATTCGCCCGGCTGAAGACACGCACGCGTCCGTCCTGAAGCACGCCCGCGCCCCTCGTGAACCCATCCGGCACCTGCTCCCTCAGGACCGGCGCATGCGCAGCCACACCGTCTGCACCACAAGCACCACCCCGATCGCCGCCGCGATCCACGCCGCAGTGGACGAACCGGGCAGCTCGGATCCTGACTGGCGCAGGTACACCGCCACCAGCCCCCACAGCGCCGCCGCCGCGTACGCCCAGTTGCCGCGCATGGCGTGGTTCAGGCCCAGCAGCAGGGCTCCGGCCAGCACGAACAGCACCGCGCTCCAGCCGAGCATGGCGTCCGTGGGCAGCCATTCGTAGGCCACGATCGTCTGCGCCAGGTTGAGGAAGGCCGCCAGCGACAGCCAGCCGGCGTGCAGCGACAGCGCCAGCCACGACCAGGCGTTGCCGCGGCTGCGCGAGAGCACCAGCGCGCTCCACGCCAGGCAGCCCAGGGCGCCGAAGATCACCAGCAGGCACAGCCAGAACAGCTCCTGCGAGAACAGCGGCATCCAGATCGCGGTGAGGAAGAAGCCGGCGGCGGTCGCCGGCGCGATCCGGCCCAACACGCGGTCCTGCCTGCGCCGGCCGGTCAGCTGCAGCACCCCATGGACGATGTCCAGGACGAAGATCAGGCTCCAGATCGAGAAGGCATAGCCGGCCGCGACCAGCAGGGTGGGGTAGCGGTCGGAGATCGTGCCCTGGTCGGGCCCGAACGCGCCGGTCTGCGACAGCCAGGCCACCACCGGCGTGGCCAGCGCCAGCAGCAGGACGAGGATTCTCATGCGGTGCTCCATGGATTGGCCCGCCAGGCGCGGGCAGCCAAGCGTGGCAGCGCGGCTGGCGAGCGGATGTGAATACGCCTCAGCGCAGCCACGCCGCCGCCAGGGCGAGCAGGACCAGCAGCACGGCCACCAGGTTGCCGGCGTTGCGGGCGTAGCGGTGCATCATCGCGCGGCCTCCTTCAGACCATGTCGAAGCGTTCGCAGTACAGGTTCTTCGCCGGCACGCCCATGCGTGACAGCGCAGGCTCCAGCGCGTCGGCCATCGGCTCGGGGCCGCACAGGTAGCAGGGCAGGTGGGCAATGCCCCTGGGCAGGCAGCGGCGCAGCATCGCCTCGTCCACCTTGCCCGACTCGCCGTCCCAGTCGTCCGGGGGTTCGTCCAGCACGTGCATCACCGTCAAGGGCAACGCGTGCTCCAGCTCCTCCAGTTCCTCGCGGAACAGGATGCTGTCGAAGTCCCCGCTTGCGTGCACCAGCCACAGCGGTTCGCGCGCGCCCCGATCGCGGGCCGTGCGCAGCATGCTCATCACCGGCGTGATCCCGACCCCGCCGGTGATGAACACCGCGCCATCCGGGCATTGGCCTGGCTGCCAGGTGAACACCCCGTACGGGCCTTCCAGCCACGCGCACCCGCCCGCCCCGGTGTCCTCCAGGGTGGAAGTGAAATCACCCAGCGCCTTGACCGTGAACTCCACCGCGCCGTCCTCATCGGCGCTGGAGGTCATCGAGAACGGATGCTGCTGCATCGTCCACGGCGAATCGCCCAGGCTCAGCCAGGCGAACTGGCCGGGCCGGAACGCCATGCCGGCGTGCCCGCGTGGCAGCAGCCGCAGCGTCCAGCTGTCGTCGCGTCCGCCGCGCACTTCCGCCACCCGCCACGGCCGCCGCCGCATCCGCCACGGCCGGCGCAGCCGCGTCTCCACCATCAGGTACAGCGCGCCGCCCACCGCCGCCACGAGCAGCGCCTTCTTCCACAGCGGCCCGGTGTAGTGATCGACCATCAGCGCATGGCCCAGCCCCAGCGTCACGATCGCCAGCGCCAGCGCCCCGTGCAGCAGCCGCCAGCGCTCGTACGACAGCCCGAACGCCAGCCGCCAAAGCGAAGACACGACCAGCGCCGTCGCCGCCAGCAGCACAAACCAGAGCGACAGCGCCCGCAGCAGCTCGTCGCGCGGATCCAGGTAGGTGAGGAAAGACGAGTCCGCCAGCAGCAGCGTCAGCGGATGGGCCAGCACCAGCACCAGCGCGAACAGCCCCGTCTGCCGGTGGAACCGCAGCAGGTCGTCCTGCCCCAGCCCGCGCGCAAACCAGCGCTGCCGCCCCGACGTCACCGCCTGCGCCGAAAGCACGCCCAGCGCCAGCAGCCCGAACATCACCCCGGTTTCCACCCCGCGCGCCCGCAGCTCCGGCGTCGGCCCCGCCAGCGCGATCGCCATCGGCACCAGCGCCAGCACCATGTAGGCCAGCATCCACAGCGAAAACCGCAGCCAGCCCAGGTTCATGGCGCCCCGCCCGCCGCCGCGCCGCCGTGCTGCCGCCGCAGCCGCTCGAACCCGTGCACCAGCAGCCACAGCCCGCCGGCCAAGTAGGGCAGGCAGCTGGGCACCCACATCAGCAGCCCCGCCAGCTGCTGGTCGGCCAGCGGATCCAGCCCCAGCAGCGGCGCGCGCAGCGCATAGGCCGGGTACAGGATCCGCGGCGCGAACGTCAGCAGCGCCCCGGTGAAGCCCATCACCACCGTCACCGTCACCAGCGCCACCAGCGCAGGCGCGACGCCCGCCTCCGGCTCCCGGATCCTTCGCCACACCGCGATCCAGAACCACATCCCCGCCAGCGCGAACGCCGCGTGCATCGCCAGGTGCAGCAGCGGATCGGCCAGCGCCACCGCGATTGCCGCCGGCACGTGCCACACCACCAGCACCCCCGCGTGCGCCACCGTCGCCAGACCCAGCCGGTCGGCCAGCCATCCGTGCACCGGCGCCGCCCACGCATGCAGCCGCTGCGACCAGCCCCGCGGCAGCGCATGCGCAATCCCCGCCAGGGGCCTTCCGGCCAGCAGCAGCGGCGGCGCCACCGCCAGCAGCAGCATGTGCTGGCCCACGTGCGCCGCCAGCGACCATCCCGCATAGGCATCGATCGGCCACGCCGTGGCCAGGAAAAACACCAGCGCTCCCGCCAGCAACGCCCCCGCCGCGGCCACGGGAATCCCGCGTCCCACCCCCGCCTGCCGCCACAGCCGCGCCACCCCGGCCACGTACAGCACCAACAGCACCAGCGGCCCCAGCAGCAGCGGCGACAGCGTCCACGCCTGCCACAGCGCGGGCGGCGCGTCCCCGGCAAAACACGCCGCGGCCGTGATCCGCGGCAGCGCCTGCGCCTCCGGCGCAAGCGCCAGCAGTCCGGCAATCGCGATGGGCACCGTCCTCCGCATATCCCGCATCCTGACTGCGCCCCCGGCAACGCCGCGTGCACAGCATCCGCGACATCATCTCCTCGGGCGATGCCGGCCGGCGGCGTCAGTTTCTCCCGCAACGACCCATGGATGCCCGTTCGCAGCCATGCCGGCACACTTCCGACGGGAGCGTGGAACCCATGTACTTCTGGCTCAAGGTCATCCACATCGGCGCCATGGCAGTCTGGTTCACCGGCCTGTTCTTCCTCCCGCGCCTGTTCGTCGCCCACCACCGCGACGAAATCGACGCCGACCGCGCCTACCTCAACCCCGCCGCCAACTTCCTCTACTTCCGCATCGCCACCCCCGCCGCCCTCGTCACCACCGTCGCCGGCATGATCCTCATGGCCTGGAACCCCGACGGCGCCTGGCTGGTCATGAAGCTCGCGGTCGTCGCCATCGCCGTCTTCATCCACCTCTACCTGGGCATGTCCCTGTACCAGCTCGGCCAGGGCAACGACCGCCACGGCCCCTGGTTCTACCGAACCCTGGGCTGGCTCCCCCTCGCCCTCATCCTCGCCATCGCCGCCCTCACCGGCGCCAAGCCCCACACCGCCGCCAACCTCCCAGCCCCACCCCAGGCACTCCTGGAAAACGAAGGCCAACTCCCACCGCAAGAGCCGCCCTCACCGTTGCGGTGAGCCGCGCCCCCAGCAGTCCGCGCCCCCGAAGCCCACGCTCCGGAAGCCCGCGTCCCAACCCACGAAACCCCCAACCCACGAAACCCCACACCCACGAAACCCCACACCCACGAAGCCCCACACCCACGAAGCCCCACACCCACGAAGCCCCACACCCACGAAACCCACACCCACGAAACCCACACCCCCACACCCCACACCAAACCTCACGGCCCAGGCAAATCATCCTCCCCGGGATCATCCCCCGCCTTCGTATGCCCATACACCCCGATCCCATGCTGGAAACTCAGCGACCCCCCCAGCCACCCGGCAACCATCACCACCCCCACCATCACCCCCCCCTGCACCAGACCCCACGGCCAGACCGCCGCCGCCGGATCCGGCCAGCGCAGCCACACCCCCAGCGCCGCCAGCGCCAGCGCCATCACCGCCACCAGGAAATGGCTCCACGCCGACACATGCCGCCGCGCCACCCGCACCAGGATCAGATCCAGCGTCCCCACGATTCCCGCCACCACCCCCAGCCCCAGCCCCGCGATGTTCAACCACAGCCCCACCCGCGCCCAGAACGGATCCGAAAACAGCAGGTAGGCCACGTCCACCAGCGGCACCGAAGACAAAAAAGCGATCGGGAACGTCACCAGCATCGGATGGATCGGATGCTTCGCAATCGCCATCACGCTCTCCACCGCGGGAGCGCGATCCCTGGCCACGGGTTGCTTGAGTCCCTTCTCTTCCATCATCTCCTCACGCACACGGCGGCAGCAGCAGCACCGGCAGCGCCGTGAAACAGGTCGCGATGAACGCCACCACCGACACCAGCGCCGTCAGCATCGCCATGAAATGACGCCGGCGGGCCGCGGCCGCCACCGGCGTATCCGCACCCTTCGCCGCGCGCACCTCGAACCTCGCCAGCCGCCGGCACCGCAGCGCCCGCACCCCCTGCCAGGCGATCAGCGCCAGCGCCAGCACCGTCGCCAGCAGCAGCCACCAGCTGACCATCTCCAGCCCCGCCGCCCGCCCGCGCTGCCAGTCCTCGCCACAGGCCAGCCCCTGCATGATGTACACCGCCAGGAAATGCGCCGCCCACGCCGCCAGCGGCATCGCCATCCCGGTCAGTCGCCACGGGCCGATCCGCTCCAGCATCAGCTCATCCTCGGAAACAGGTGGATCACCGCCCAGGTGATCACCCCCTGGGCCACTGTGTAGCGCCACAGCGCCGCCGCCACCCGCGCCTCCAGCGGCCGCGCCGCGCTGACGTAGCCATGGCGAAGCCGCGCCGCCACGAACAGCGACGCCAGCACCGCCACCGCCACGTGCACCAGGTGGAAGCCGGCCAGCGTCCACACCACCGACGCATACGCATGCACCTGCGGCGCGCCCACCGGCCCGGCCAGCGCCAGCCAGTGGAACACGATGAAGCCGGTGCCCAGCACCGCGGCCGCCAGCCACGCCAGGCCATTGCGCCCCGCGGAGTCACGGCCCGTCGGCAGCGCCCGCCACGCCCACCGTGCCGCCACCGCGCATCCACCCAGCAGCCCCAGCGCCACCAGCGGCATTCCCAACCCGCCGATCCCGATGCCCGCAGGCGGCCACGCCGGCGTCCCCAGCCACAGGTAGAAATACGCAAACACCAGCGACGCAAACAGCGCCCCGTCGATCAGCAGCGACACCACCAGCGCCCACCACCCGGGCGCATTGCGCGCCGCGTACTGGGTCGGCAGCACCAGCCCCGGCTTCGCCTCCACCTCCAGCGGCGCCTGCCGGTGCCCGGTCGTCCACGCCCACACCCCGAACAGCGCCAGCAGCGGCACCACCATCAGCGCTGCGCCCAGGTAGAACTTGGCGATGAAGCACGCCAGCAGCGCCGACAGCACCAGCGCCGCCAGCAGCGGGATCCAGGTCGAAGTCGACACCCGGATCACCTGCTCCGGCCGCGCGGACAGGATCCCCGTGCCCAGCAGCTCGCGCCGCCCGTCGCCCGGCTTGCCCAGCAACCCGTCGGCGCGGTCGGTGGCCTCGTCCGTCTCCGGCCGATCCCACAGCGGATAGCGGCAGGCCACCTCCGGCACCGAGGCGAAGTTGAACTGCGGCACCGGGAACGGCACCGCCCACTCCAGCGTCCCCGCCTTCCACGGATTGCGCGCCGCGCGCCGGCCCGAGCGCAGGCTGATGACCACGTCGATCGCAATGGCCACCATCCCCACCGCCAGCACGAACCCGGCCGCTGTGGAGAACAGGTTCAGCCACTGCACCTTCAGCTCCTCCGGATAGGTGTACACCCGCCGCGGCATGCCCAGCAGCCCGGTCAGGTGCATCGGCAGGAAGGTCAGGTTGAAGCCCAGGAACACCATCCAGAACGCCGTGCGCGACAGGCTCTCCGACGGCATCCGCCCGGTCGCCAGCGGCAGCCAGTAATACAGCGCCGCGAACAGCGGGAACATCATCCCGCCGATCAGCACGTAGTGCAGGTGCGCGACCACGAAGTGGGTGTCGTGCACCTGCCAGTCCAGCGGCACCATCGCCAGCATCACCCCGGTCAGCCCGCCGGGGATGAAGATGAAGAAGAACCCGAACAGGTACAGCATCGGTATCCGCAGCCACGGCTTGCCCGACCACAGCGTGGCGATCCACGCGAATACCTGGATCCCCATCGGGATCGCCACCGCCATGCTCGCCGCGCTGAAGAACGCCAGCGCCAGCAGCGGTATGCCCACCGTGTACATGTGGTGCACCCACAGCCCGAAGCTCAGGAATCCCACCGATACGAACGCCAGCACGATCCAGGTGTAGCCCACGATCGGCCTGCGCGCGAAAGTCGAGATCACCATCGACACCATGCCCGCCGCCGGCAGGAAGATGATGTATACCTCCGGATGCCCGAACAGCCAGAACAGGTGCTGCCACAGCAGCGGATCGCCGCCGCGGGCCACCTCGAAGAAGGCGAAATCGAACGCGCGCTGGATCTCCAGCAGGATCGACGCCAGGATCAGCGGCGGGAACCCGAACGCGATCATGAACGCCGTCACCAGCATCGCCCAGGCAAACAGCGGCATCCGCCGCAGATCCATGCCCGGCGCGCGGCAGATCAGCACCGCCACGATCAGTTCGATCGCCGCCAGCACCGCCGCGATCTCGGCGAACGTCACCCCGATCAGCCAGAAGTCCGCGCCCAGCCCCGGCGAGTAGGTGCTGTCGCTCAGCGGTACGTACATGAACCAGCCACCGTCCGGCGCCGCGTCGAACAGGAAGCTCGAATACAGGAACAGCCCGCCGAACAGATAGCACCAGTACCCGAACGCCGAGAGCCGCGGGAACGGCAGGTCGCGCGAGCCCAGCATCTTGGGCAGCAGGTACATCGCGAAGCCTTCCAGGATCGGCACCGCGAACAGGAACATCATCGTCGTGCCGTGCATGGTCACGAACTGGTTGAACCGCGCCGGATCCAGCACCTGCACGTCGAACCACGCCAGCTGCAGGCGGATGAACATGCCCAGCAGCCCGCCTACCAGCAGGAACGCGAAACCGGTGACGATGAAGCGCATCGCGATGGTGCCGTGGTTCACCGCCCTCAGCTGGCCGGCGATGCCCGGCTCGTTGCCCCAGATCCGGTGCAGCTCCTCCAGCCGGGCCGCGTTCTCCATCGGGTCGATGGGGCCGGGCGTGGCGGGCGCTTGCGTCGTGGTGCTCATGTCCCGGCCCCCGCAGGCTGCGTGCCCGCCGCGTCCACCGCGTTCGCGCGCAGCCACGCCTCCCAGTCGCCTGCATCCAGCACCTGCACCTGGAAGTGCATGCGCGCGTGCAGCAGCCCGCAGAACTCCGCGCACTGGCCGCCGATCGGGGTGCCGCCGCCGTCGTGGTCGGCGCGCAGACGCAGCGTGTTCACGCGCCCGGGGATCGCATCCATCTTGCCGCCCAGGCGCGGGATCCAGAAGCTGTGGATCACATCCTCGCTGGTGATGCGGAACTCCACCATCCGCGCCAGCGGCATCGCCAGCACGTCGCGGCTGGCCGCCACCGCGTTGCCATCATCGTCCAGGTAGCGGAATTCCCAGAACCACTGCCGGGCGGTCACCTCCACCACCGCCGCCGGCTGCTCGCCAAGCCCGGTCAGGCGCGCGCTGTCCAGCGTGCCCCATGCCAGCAGCGCGCCCAGCACCACCGTGGGCAGCACCAGCCCGCCGCCGATGATCAGCCGCTGCGGCCTGGCCAGCGCGCGCTTGTTCTGCCCGCGCAGCAGGGCGATGAGCAGGAACGCCAGCACCAGCCCCCAGATCACCACCGCGCCGGTGAACATCACCCACCAGATCTCCGAGATCCGCTGCGCCGACGGCCCGGCCGGATCCAGCATCGAGCGCGGCCCCGCGCACCCGGCCAGCAGCAGCGCGGCCGCGGGCAGGGCGGCGGCACGCACGCGCAGCAGGGATGGGCGGTGACGCCTGGTGTCGGTCATCGCTCGGCCGATGGCCAGCAGGGGTGTCTGCGCACGTTAGCCACGCCCGCGGCCAGCGCATGTGAATGCGTCCGCGCCGTGCGAACATTCCCCCATGGATCAGACCACGCCCGAATCCCACCGCGATCCCGCCAGGCCCGCCCCGCTGCCCCCGCAGGCGCGCCAGGCGCTGGTGCACGGCCGCCTGCAGGCCATCGTCTACGGCGCGCTGCTGGCGGTGATCATCGGCTGGGTGCTCTACATCGGCCGGCCGGTGTTCGTGCCCATGGTGTTCGGCGTGATCGTGGCCTACATCATCATCGGCCTCTCGCGCGGGCTGCGGCGCCTGCCCACCGTGGGCCGCTGGCTGCCGCCGTGGCTGTGCTACGCGGCCTCCATCGCCGCCATCCTGGGCACCATCACCGCCGGCGTGCTGCTGGTGGTCAACAACATCGGCCGGGTGGTGCAGCTGGTGCCCGAATACGAGCAGTCCCTGCTGCAGATGATCCAGCGCGGCGCCGAGTTCCTGAACATCGAGACCGCGCCCACCTGGCGGGCCCTGCGCGACCAGGTGCTCGAACAGATCAGCACCCAGGCCATCATCGGCTCCACCGTGGTCTCGGTCACCGCCATCGTCGCCACCCTGGTGGTGGTGCTGCTGTACGTCACCTTCCTGCTGGTGGAAAAGCGGGTGTTCCCGGAGAAGCTGCGCAAGCTGTCGGAGGATCCGGACGACGTCTCGCGGGTGAAGCAGGTACTCGACAACATCAGCACGCGGGTGGGCCAGTACCTGGCGCTCAAGACCCTGGTCAGCGTGGTGCTGGGCGCGATCAGCTGGGTGATCATGGCCGCCTTCGGGGTCGAGTTCGCCGGCTTCTGGGCGGTGCTGATCACGGTGCTCAACTTCGTGCCCTACATCGGCTCGTTTCTGGGCGTGCTGTTCCCGGTGGCGTGGGCGATCGTGCAGTTCGGCGACTGGAGCACGGTGATCACGCTGTTGATCCTGTTGACCAGCGCGCAGTTCGTGATCGGCAATTTCCTGGACCCGTGGCTGCTGGGCAATTCGCTCAACCTCAGCCCGTTCGTGATCCTGGCCAGCCTCACCATCTGGGGCAGCCTGTGGGGCATCCCCGGCGCCTTCCTCGCCGTCCCCATCACCTCGGTGCTGGGCATCGTGCTCTCCGAGTTCCGGGGCACAAGACCCATTGCCGTCCTCATGTCCCGAGGTGGCCAGCTCCACGGACGCTCCGCATAAACGGGGAATTCCCCTTTTATTCACGCTCTTCTCCAACAGGCGCGTTAATACGACGCGGGGCCCCGGCCGGCGGTGCCCTTCAGGCTCCATGTCCCCCGGCGTCGGCCTGCGGCCGCCACCTCCTCCTTTACTTACGCCTGAAGGGCACCCCCGCCCGGTGCTTGGGCCTGTGTGGCAGCGGAGCCGAAAGCGAAGCAGCCGGATCGCAGCTTCCGCAAGCCGAGCCCCGCTGTGGTCGGGAGGCCTTTGCGCGTAAGTAAAGGAGGAGGCCGGAGCCGCAGGCGCAGGCCGGGGGACATGGAGCGCAAAGGCCTGCCGGCCGCGGCGGGGCCCCTCAGCTCACGGCGAGCTAAGCGAAGAAGCAACCCCGGACCCGGGAGAAGCGCCTTTATTCGGCCGTATGCCCCAGGCAGCGGTTGAAGAAGGACTCGCTCAGTCGGTAGCGGTGCAGGGCGTCCGCGCCACGCAGGCCGTGCTTGGCGCCGGGGTAGGTCATCAGCTCGAACGCCGTGCCCGCCTGCTGCAGCTGGCTCATCAGCTGGGTCGCGTTGGAGAACAGCACGTTGTCGTCCGCCATCCCGTGGATCAGCAGCAGGCTGCCCGGGCGGATGTTGTCGGCGTGCGTGAACACGCTGGCCTCGCGGTAGCCCTCCGGGTTGTCCTGCGGCGTGTGCATGTAGCGCTCGGTGTAGTGGGTGTCATACAGCGCCCAGTCCGCCACCGGTGCCCCGGAGATCCCGCAGGCGTAGTGGTCCGGCGCCTTGGCCAGCAGCATCAGGGTCATGTAGCCGCCGTTCGACCAGCCGTGCACGCCGATCCGCGCCGGATCCACCCACGGCTGTCCGCGCAGCCACTCCACGCCGCGCACCTGGTCTTCCACCTCTACCGTGCCCTGGCGGCGGTACAGCGCGCCCACGAACTCCGCCCCGCGCCCCGGCGTGCCGCGGTTGTCGATCGAAAACACCACGTAGCCGCGCTGGGCCAGGTACTGGTTGAACAGCGCATCCCCGCGCGAAGCCCAGGCGTTGGTCACCGTGCGCCCCACCGGCCCGCCGTACACGTGCACCACCACCGGGTACTTGCGCGCCGGGTCGAAGTCCTTCGGCCTGGTCAGGCTGTAGTACAGCGTGCTGCGCCCGTCCGCCGCGGTCATGGTGCCGAACTCCACCGGCAGGTGGGCGTCGATGAAGCCGGCGTACGGATGTTCCGGGTCGGCCGGGTCGTTCTCGATCAGGTCGGCGACATGGCTGCCGTCGGCGCGGAACAGCTGCACCTGAGGCAGCCTCGTCGCGCTCGACCAGCTGTCCACGTACACGCTGGCGTTGCGGGCGAAGCTGCCCGCATGCGTGCCCGGCTCGCGCGAAAGCCGCACCACCTCGCCGCCGGCCAGCGGCACCGCGTTGATATGCATCTCCAGCGGCGCGTCCGGGCTGGCCGCGAAATAGACCAGTCCCGCGTCCTCGTCCACCGCCAGCAGCGACGCCACCGGCCACTCGCCCGAGGTCAGCGCCCGCATCCCGCTGCCGTCCTCTTCGGCCACGTACAGGTGCTGGTAGCCGCTGCGCTCCGAACTCCACAGGATCCGTCCGTCGCGCAGGAAGCGCAGGCTGTTGTGCAGCGGCACCCAGGTATCGGCGGTCTCGGTGACCAGCACCCGCTGCGCGCCCGAATCCAGCGCCGTTTCAATCAGCTCCAGGGTCTGCTGGTCGCGCGACTGGCGCTGGAACGTCAGCCGCCCGGGCCCGCGCCAGTCCACCCGCGCCAGGTAAATGTCGGTGTCCTCGCCCAGGTCGATCCACCGCGGCTGCGCGCCCGCGCGCGGCGCGATCACGCCCAGCTGCACCAGCACGTTGGGATCGCCGGCAAACGGATAGCGCTGCTCGATCACCTCGGTGCGATCCGGATACACCTCGTAGCGGCGATGGATCGACACCGGCGACTCGTCGATCCGCGCAAACGCGATCGCCGAATCATCCGGCGCCCACCAGTAGCCGGTATGGCGGTCCATTTCCTCATCGGCCACGAACTCGGCCACGCCGTTGCCGATCACCTCCGACGCGTCGTGGGTGAGCCGCACCTCCTCGCCGCTGCCCAGGTCGATCACCCACAGGTCGCGCTCGCGGATGAAGCTCACGTAGCCGCCCTGCGGCGACAGCTTGGGATCGGTGGCGAAGCCGCCGCCGTCAGTCAGCTTGCGCACCGCGTCGGCGCCTTCAGCAGCCAGGTCATACAGGTACAGCTCCCCACCCAGCGGGAACAGCAGCCGGCGCGCGTCCGGCGCCCACTGGTAATCCACGATCCCGCTCAGCCCGGCGATGCGCTGGCGCTCGCGCCGCGCCTTCTCCTCGTCGCTCAGCGCCTCCTCGCCCGGCAGCACCACCGACGAGTCCACCAGCATCCGGGTCTGCCCGCTTTCGATGTGGTACTCCCACAGGTCCAGCCGGTTGCGGTCCTCGTCGCGCCCGCGCAGGAAGGTCACCCGCGAGCCGTCCGGCGCCACCTGCGGGCGCATCAGCGTCGGCCCGGCCAGCGGCGCGTCGCCGGTGATGGCTTCCAAAGTCAGGCGGCCGTCGTCGGCCGAGGCGGGGAAAATGAGTGCGGTCATGAGGGCGGTTGCATACAGGAACAGGCGCATTGGATCTCCGGTGCGGTGGGAGCCGGATGGCAACGCCAAGTCTAGCCGAGCCGCTGCGACGGTCCGCCCTCGCCGTACGTACACTTGGGTTGGCGATCAGGAAGGAGTGGGAGATGGAAGGAGCTGGTACACGGTCCCGTCAGAGCGTCGCGGCCCGTGCCGGTACGGCCCTGGCGTGCGCGCTGCTGCTGTTTGCCGCCACCGCCGTGCAGGCGCAGCAGCGCGGTGCGCTGCCTGCCGATGCCGACGTCCCGCCGCCCGGCTACGCCCACGTGCTGCCGATGCGGCCCCAGGCGCGGATGCTCGCGGATGGTGAGACCTGCGAACTCATCGCCGGCATCCTCACCTCTGACGGTGAGCTCCTGCAGGGCGGCGTTGCGCTGTACCGCGACAGCAAGCGCGGCCGGCACCCGTTCATGCGAGTGACCACGCGCGAGGACGGTCTCATCGTCGCCCACTTCAAGGCCAAGCCGAACGATGTGGTGGTCGGCAGGCCCTACTGGTGGGATATGCGGGACATGAGTAACCGCCAGGGACCACGCGTCAGCACGCTGTGCCGGTCCGGCTCGGTGTCCCTTGGCGAGCCCCACCGCATACCTCCCGGAAGGACCCGGTAGGAGCGCGCCTGAGAGGGCGATGCGTGGCCCCGCGGCGAACGCGGGATTGCGTGATGCGCGGGTAAGACGGTATCTACGGGCTGCCATGGCGCATCCGTCATTTTCCGAAGAGGTGCTTTTTCTGCTCTTCGGTCATGGGCTTGCCGAGGTCGGGGTTGACCTGCTTGCCGAGGGCGAGCGCCTTTGCCGTCGCCGGCCGGGCGGCGATCGCCTCCTGCCAGCGCACCACGTTGGGGTAGGGCGCCATGTCGAGGGGGGCGCTGTCGTAGGCGTTGATCCACGGGTACGCCGCCATGTCGGCAATCGAATACTCCGCACCGGCGAGGAAATCGCGCCCCTGCAGCCGCGTGTCCAGCACCTTCAGCAGCCGGTTCACCTCCTTCGTGTAGCGCTCGATGGCGTAGGGGATCTTCTCCGGCGCGTACACGTTGAAGTGCCCGTACTGGCCGGTCATCGGCCCGAGCCCGGCCATCTGCCAGAACAGCCACTCCAGCGCCTCGATCCGCGCGCGCGCATCGGCCGGCAGGAACTTCCCGGTCTTCTCCGCCAGGTACAGCAGGATCGCGCCGGACTCGAACACGCTTTGCGGCCCGCCGCCGTGCGCCGGCGCGTGGTCGACGATCGCCGGCATCTTGTTGTTGGGCGAAATCTCCAGGAACGCCGGCTCGAACTGGTCGCCGTTGCCGATGTTCACCGGCTTCACCGAGTACTCCAGCCCCGCCTCTTCAAGGAACAGGGTGACCTTGTGGCCGTTGGGGGTGGGCCAGTAGTGGAAATCGATCATGGGGGTGTCTCCGGCTGACGGGAAGAACCGAGTGTAGGCGCGGCATCCGCCCGGCGGCGTCTACGGCGGGCAACGGATCGTCCCACCCGCCGGCCCCCGCGCGGCCCGGTAGCGCCCGGCCGCCCTTGCCGCTACGCTGCGGGAAACCTTCAGCTGGGGCCAGCCCGTCGCCACGCCGCCCGCCGCTTCATCCCGGCCTTGCCCGCCGGCAGCCACGGGGCATGCCGTATGAGCGGCACCGCGCCGGTCGCGTCGGACGGCACGGCATCCCGTCGCCGACGGGCCTGGCTGGCGGGCATCATGCTGTTCCTGGGGCTCGTGACCGCGGCCGTGCTGGTGGCATGGAACGACCTGAAGGTGCGCCAGGCCGCCGGCGAGCGCTACGTGCAGGCGCTGGCCGACAGCCACGCGCGCGAGGTCAGCCACGAGCTCACCGGGGTGGAGGCGGACTTCCGCGCGCTGGCCGACGGGCTGGCCACCATCATCGATGCCGCGCCCGACGCGATCCCGCTGCTCATCGAAGACGCCCTGGCCGGCATTGCCCGGCGCCATCCCGCCCTTGCCGGCCTGCGGGTGGTGCCCGCCGCCCCGGACTTCGCGACCGCGGGCAGCGGCGCGGTGCGCCGCCTCCAGCTGGGCCTGCCGGCCCCCGATGCCCGGGACGTGTGGCGCCTGCCGGTGACCATGATGCTTTCGGCGCCGGACAGCGTCGACAGCCTCTGGCTGCGCGCCGAGCTGGACGTGGATGTGTTCAGCGCCGTGCTGCGGGTGCACGACGTGGGCGACTACGGCGTGGCCTCGGTTTTCGGCCAGGACGGCACCCTGCTCGCGCGCTCGGACACCGGCACCCGGCATGCGGGCCTGTCGGCGTCGGAATCGCCGGCCATCGTCGCGGCGCGCAGCGCCCAGGGCGGCGTGCTGCAGTCGCGCAGTCGCATGGATGGCGTGACCCGCGTGGTCGGCTACCGGGTCGTGGAGGGCCGGCCGCTGGTGGCCACGGTGGGCATTCCCTCGGCGGTGCTCCATGCCGGCTGGTGGGCCTTCGTTGCTTCGCTGGGGCTGGGCGGGTTCCTGCTCATGACCGCATGGGGATCCGGTCTGTATTTCCTGCGCCGGGCCGGCCAGCGCGAGAGCGACGTGCGCCGATCGCTCATGGCCAGCGAACATGCCGTGGGCAGCCTGCGCGAGCGCGTCCGCGATGCCGAAGCGCAGTACCGCTTCCTCTACGAACAGCACCCCCTGCCGGCCGCCGTCTATGACAGCGAAGACCTGGTGATGCTGGAGGTCAACGCCGCCGCCGAAGCCCAGTACGGCTACCCGCGCGAGCAGTTCCTCGGCATGGCCGTGCGCGACCTGCTGGCCGATGGCGTCACCGAGGACGAGGTGCGCGAAGAGGTCCGCAACCATCCGGAAGCCTACGGCCGCCGTGTCTGGCCGCACCGGCGCGCGGATGGCAGCGTGTTCAGCGCGCTGGTGTTCGCGCGCGACATTGCCTCCTTCGATGGCCGTCCCGCACGCCTGCTGCTGGCCCTGGACGTGACCGAGCAGATCCGCGCCGAGGCCGACCTGCGCCTGCTGCGGCGCGCGGTCGAGGCGAGCCGGGAAGGCGTGTTCATCGTCGATGTCGCGCAGCAGAAGCTGGTCTACGGGAACGCCGCGTTCTCCAGCCTGTGCGGGCTCGACCCCAGCCAGGGAGTGTCGGTGGCCCAGGCGGCGGTGGACACCATCGCCGACGAGGACGTCAGGAAGGTCCTGCGCAACGCGCTGGAGCGTGGCGAAGGGATTTCCGTGGAGGTGGCGGGGCCGCGGGCGCTGGACGGGGAGCACTGGCGGGAGATCCGGCTCGCCCCGGTGCGCAACGATGGCGCCCAGGTCACCCACTTCGTGGGCATCGTCACCGACATCACCGCCCGCCGCCAGGCCGCCCGCGAGATGGCCTGGCGCGCCAGCCACGACGCGGTGACCGGCCTGGCCAACCGCGGCGTACTGATCGAAGCCATCGACGCCGCCATCGCATCGGGTGACGGGCGCTCGATTTCCGTATGCCACGTCAACCTGGATCACTTCAAGCTGATCAATGACAGCCTGGGCCACAGCGTGGGCGACGAACTGCTGGTGATCCAGGCTCGGCGGCTGGAAGCCGCCGCCGCGGGCGACCTGGTGGCCCGCCTGGGCGGCGACGAGTTCGGCATCCTGCTGCGCGGCGTCGCCGACGACCAGATGTCCCGGCGCGCCGAAGCCCTGCGCGCGGCGCTGTCGCAGCCGCTCCGGGTGCGCGGCATCGAATTGCTGGTGACGGGCAGCCTCGGCCACGCCCGCCATCCGGCCGATGGCGATACCGGCCAGCGCCTGCTGCGCGCTGCCAGCCGCGCCGGCGACCAGGCCAAGCGCAGCGGCCGCAACCGCAGCGTGGCCTACGAGCCCGCGTTCAACCCGCGCTCGGCCGAGCGCCTGCTGCTGGTGCAGGAGCTGCACCGGGCGCTGCAGGCGCAGCAGTTCGTGCTGGAGTTCCAGCCCAAGTTCGACGCCCGTGAACGGCCCACCGGCGTAGAGGCGCTGGTGCGCTGGCAGCATCCCGAGCGCGGCCTGCTCGGGCCGGGGGAGTTCATGGAGGCCTGCGAGGATTCGGGGCTGGTGGTGCCGCTTGGCCAATGGGTGCTGGAAGAGGCCGCGCGCCGCTGGCGCGAGCTGGATGCGCTGGGCCACGGGGGCCTGCGCATGGCCGTCAACGTCTCCGCGCTGCAGGTGCGCGGGGGCCTGGTGGGCGAGGTGAGCGCGGTGATGGAGCGCTATCACCTGCCGCCGGGCGCGCTGGAACTGGAGCTCACCGAGAGTGTGCTGCTGAACAACCCCGCCACCGCCTCGGGCATCATGCGGGCGCTGAGCGAGCTGGGCGCCACCATCGCCATCGACGACTTCGGCACCGGCTACTCCAGCCTGGCCTACCTGCAGCACCTGTCCCTGCAGCGGCTCAAGCTCGACCGGTCCTTCGTCCGCGACCTGGAGTCCAGCGCCGACGCCCAGGCCATCTGCTCGGCCATCCTGGGCATGGCCCGGGCCCTGGGCCTGTCGGTCACCGCCGAAGGCGTGGAAACCCGCCCCCAGCAGGACTGGCTGCGCGCCCGCGGCTGCGACGAATTCCAGGGTTTCCTGCTCGCCCGTCCGGTGCCCTTCGAAGAACTCCTCAAGCGCCTCTCCACCGATCCCGCCTGAGCCAGGCCGCGCGCCGATACAATGGCGCAATGGATGTTTCGCACCTGATCGACGGCCTCAACGCCGACCAGCGGCAGGCCGTCTCCGCCGAGCCCGGGCACTACCTGGTGCTGGCCGGCGCCGGCTCCGGCAAGACCCGCGTGCTGACCCAGCGCATCGCCTGGCTCACCGAAGTGCACGGGGTGCCGGCGCACGGCATCTTCGCGGTCACCTTCACCAACAAGGCCGCCGCCGAGATGCGCCAGCGCACCAGCGCGCTGCTCGAATCCAGCCCGGCCGGCGGCAGCACCCGCGGCATGTGGATCGGCACCTTCCACGGCCTGGCCCACCGCCTGCTGCGCCTGCACTGGCAGGACGCGAAGCTGCCCGAGGGCTTCCAGATCCTGGATTCGGACGACCAGCAGCGCCTGGTCAAGCGCGTCGTCCAGCAGCTGGAGCTGGACGAGGCCCGCTTCCCGCCGCGCCAGATCGCCTGGTGGATCAACGCCCAGAAGGACGAAGGCCGCCGCCCGCAGCACATCCAGGCCGGCCAGGACGAATGGTCCAACGCCATGCACCGCGCCTACGCGCTCTACCAGGAGCGCTGCGACCGGGCGGGGCTGGTGGATTTCGCCGAACTGCTGCTGCGCGCCCACGAGCTGCTGCGCGACAACGCGCCGCTGCTGGCCCACTACCGCCAGCGCTTCGGCCAGATCCTGGTGGACGAGTTCCAGGACACCAACGCCATCCAGTACGCCTTCATCCGCGTGCTGGCCGGAGACACTGGCCAGGTGTTCGTGGTCGGCGACGACGACCAGGCCATTTACGGCTGGCGCGGCGCCAAGGTCGAGAACGTGCAGAAGTTCCTCAAGGACTTCCCCCGCGCGCAGACCATCCGCCTGGAGCAGAACTACCGCTCCAGCGCCAACATCCTGGACGCGGCCAACGCCGTCATCGCCCACAACCCCGATCGCCTGGGCAAGCGCCTGTGGACGGACAGCGGGCAGGGCGAGCCGGTGGACCTGTACGCCGCCTACAACGAGATCGACGAGGCGCGCTTCGTGGTCGAGCGCATCGGCCAGTGGGTGCGCGACGGCGGCAGCCACGGTGACTGCGCGGTGCTGTACCGCTCCAACGCCCAGTCGCGGGCGCTGGAAGAGCAGCTGCTGGCCGAAGAGGTTCCCTACCGCGTCTACGGCGGCGTGCGCTTCTTCGAGCGCGCCGAGATCAAGGACGCGCTGGCCTACATGCGCCTGATCGCCAACCGCGGCGACGACGCCGCCTTCGAGCGCGCGGTCAACACGCCCACGCGCGGCATCGGCGGGCGCACCCTGGACGCGGTGCGCCAGACCGCCCGCAGCGCCGGGCTGTCGCTGTGGGACGCCTCGCAGCGCTGCAGCCAGGACGCAAGCCTCGCCGGCCGCGCCCGCAACGCCCTGGCCGGCTTCCACGCCCTCATCGACGACCTGGCCAACGAGGTCGAGGCGATGCCGCTGCAGGAGAAGATCGAACACGTCCTGGGCCGCTCCGGCCTGCGCGAGTTCTGGGCCCGTGAAAGCCGCGGCGCGCTGGATTCCGAATCGCGCATCGACAACCTCGACGAACTGGTCTCGGTCGCCTCGCGCTTCAACCGCGGCGACGACGAGGAGTCCGAAGGCCTGACCGAGCTGGTCGCCTTCCTCGCCTACGCCGCGCTGGAGGCCGGCGAAGGCCAGGCCCAGGCCGGCGAGGACGGGGTGCAGCTGATGACCCTGCACAGCGCCAAGGGCCTGGAGTTCCCGCTGGTGTTCCTGGTCGGCATGGAGGAGGGCCTGTTCCCCAACCAGCGCTCGGTGGAGGAGCAGGGCAGGCTGGAGGAGGAGCGGCGCCTGGCCTACGTCGGCATCACCCGCGCGCGGGAAAAGCTGGTGCTCGCCTACGCCGAATCCCGCCGGCTGCACGGCCAGGACATGTTCGGCGTGCCGTCGCGGTTCCTGCGCGAGATTCCCGCCGAGCTGCTGCACGAAGTGCGCCCCAAGGTCGGCGTCTCACGCCCCGCCTTCGGCTCCGCCCCGCGCCGCAACCGCGGCCACGCCGTCGTTGACGACAGCGCCGGCTTCAGCCTCGGCCAGAACGTCAGCCACGCCAAGTTCGGCGCCGGCGTCATCACCGACATCGAAGGCTCCGGCGCCCACGCCCGCGTCCAGGTCAACTTCGACGACGCCGGCAGCAAATGGCTCGTCCTCGCCTACGCCAACCTCAAATAGCGCGCTCCTACAAAAGGCGGGTCTTGCGGACGGTCAGGGACGGATCTTGAAGCCGGGGTTCTCGTTGAGGCTGCCGTCGGGCTCGATCACCACCCACTTCTCCCCGTTGCGGTCGAACGCCACCGGGATCGGATCCAGGAACATCGGCCTGCGCACGAACCGCAGCGTCCAGCCGAACTGCTCCAGCGTGTGAAGCGCCTCCAGCTGCGCCGGCCCGAGACCCTCGCGCAGTGCCGCCGGATCGTCCGGCGCCCCGCGTCGTCGTTCCTTTCCGTACATGCTGCCGCCTGCTCAGTCCACCGGATCCTTCTGCCGCGTGCGCGACACGCCGCCGATGATCCCGATGCCCAGCAGCACCACCGCACCCACGATGATCCAGTGCGTCGCCAGCCCGGCCAGGGTGGCCCCGTAGGCCAGCCCGCCGATCACCACCAGCATTCCCACCAGGTAAAGCGCAAAAGACGACATCGGAAATCTCCCATTCAGGTCCGCGCCAATCCTATGCAGCCCACCGTGATCACCACATGACATCCATCCGCGCCCCGTACAATTCGCCGCGATGATCGACCTCCACCACCATCTGCTGCCGGGCATCGACGACGGCGCGGCCGACCTGGCCATGGCGCTGGAAATGGCCCGTATGGCGGTCGCCGACGGCATCCGCACCGTCGCCTGCACCCCGCACATCTACCCCGGCCTGTATGAGAACACCGGCGAAGGCATCCGCGCCGCCATCGCCGCCTTCCAGGCCGAGCTCGACGCCGCCGGCATCCCGCTCAGGCTGGTCGAAGGCGCCGACGTCCACCTCGCCCCCGGCCTGGTCGACGGCATCAAAACCGGCGCCGTGCCCACCCTGGCCGGCTCGCGCTACCTGCTGCTCGAACCCCCGCACCACGTGGCCCCGCCCAATTTCGAGCAGGAAGTCTTCAACTTCATGGCCGCCGGCTGCGTGCCGGTCATCACCCATCCCGAGCGCCTGACCTGGGTCGAGCAGCACTACCCCACCTTCGTGGAGCTGGCCCGCCGCGGCGCCTGGATGCAGATCACCGGCGGCGCGCTCACCGGCCGCTACGGCCGCCGCGCCCGGCACTGGGGCGAGCGCTTCGTCGGCGAGGGCCACTGCATGATCCTGGCCACCGACGCCCACCACCCGCGCCGCCGCCCGCCGCTGCTGGCCGAAGCCCGCGAGGCCGCCGCGAGCCTGGCCGGCGCCGAGGAAGCCACCCACATGGTCATCACCCGGCCGCAGGGCATCCTCGACAACCGCGCCCCCGGCGAACTTCCGCCGCCGCTGGCGGAAACCCTGCCGCCGCCCCGGCCCAGGCGAACCATTCTCCAGCGCCTGTTCAGGTAAACGCGGCCATCGCAAGGCGCCAGGCGGACACGCCGATCGGCCCTTGACACCGGGTTCACACACTCGAACGGGTACACTACGCGCCCGCAGAAAGCTGCCCAGGCCGTCCCATTTCCGGCCCTGGCCCCCGGAGTGTCCCTGAATGCGATCCTGGTTGACCGTCTTCACCGCCTTGCTGCTCGCCATTGGCCTGTCCGCCTGCAGCAGTGGCCCCAAGCGCGTCTATACCGGCGACCTGCCGGCACCCGACACCACCTCCGCATCCGGTGCCTATGAGGGCGCCACCGACTACCGCGTCGGCGCCCAGGATCTGCTGCAGATCAGCGTCTTCGGCGTACAGGAACTCACCCACCAGGCGCGGGTGAACTCCAACGGCATGATCAACGTGCCCCTGATCGGCGGCGTCATGGCCGGTGGCAAGACCGTGCCGGAGCTGGAGGCCGAGCTGGCCGCACAGTACGCCGACGGCTATCTGCAGAACCCCCAGGTCACCATCTTCATCGAGGAATACACCAGCCAGCGGGTGACCATGGAGGGCGCGTTCAACAAGCCCGGCATCTACCCGCTCACCGGCAAGACTTCGCTGCTGCAGGCGGTGGCCATGGCCGGCGGTACCGACGAATTCGCCGACCTGAATGGCGTCGTCCTGTTCCGCAGCATCGATGGCCAGCGCATGGCCGCCGCCTACGACCTGCAGATGATCCGCCGTGGCGAGCTTTCCGATCCGCAGATCTACGGCGACGACATCGTCGTGATCGAGCGTTCCGGCAGCAAGTCCGCGTTCCGCGAGTTCCTCAGGTCGGTGCCCGCACTGGGCCTGTTCCTCGCCCTCTGATCCCCAGCCACCAGGCAACGCACCCCACGCATGCAAGACGACAACCTGCCGGCACCCCCGGACGACGACAACAAGGACGACCGTCTCCCCGCCCGCGCCCCGCAGGGAAACCTCCCGGCCAGGGCCGGTTCGCAGGCCGTTTCGCTCGACCTGTTCGAGGACAAGCGTGCCGACGAGGACGAGATCGACCTGCTCGCCTACTGGCGCATCCTGGTCAAGCGCCGCTGGCTGGTGCTGGGCGTGCTCGGCGGCGTGGTCGCGCTGTCGCTGCTGGTCACCCTGATGATGCCGCCGGTGTACCGCTCCACCGCCACCCTGCAGATCGACCGCGAGTCCGTGCAGGCCATGCAGGTGGAAGGCTTCAACAACGCCGAAGGCGCCGCGCCCGACTTCCTCACCACCCAGTACGAGCTGCTGCGCAGCCGCGCGCTGGCCGAGCGGGTGGCCAACGAGCTGCAGATCGACGCCGGCACCGCCGAGCGCCTGGGCTCCAACACCTGGTGGCAGCGCGCCACCGCCGCCCTGCGCGCCGGTGACGAGGATGAGCCCACCGGCGATGGCACCGGCGCCAGCGACGAGCTCGCCACCCTGCAGTCGGCCACCGGCATCGTCCGCAGCGGCCTGTCGGTGGAGCCGGTGCGCAACTCGCGCCTGGTGCGCATCCACTACGACAGCACCCTGCCGGCATTCTCCGCCCGGGTGGTCAACGCCGTGGCCGACGGTTTCATTTCCTCGGCCATCGAGCGCAAGTTCGACGCATCCTCGTATGCCACCCGCTACCTGGAAGAACAGCTGGCGCTGATGAAGGGCCGGCTGGAGGAGTCCGAGCGCAGCCTGGTGGAGTTCGCCACCCGCGAGAACATCGTGTCGGCCGGTGAATCCGGCCAGACCCTGGAAGTACAGAACCTGGGCGCCCTCAACGCATCACTGGCCGCTGCCCAGAACGAGCGCATCGCCGCCCAGGCCGCGTGGAGCCAGGTCAGCGGCGGCGGCAGCCTGCCCGCCGGTGCCATCGCCAACTCCATCCTCAACACGCTCAACCAGCAGCGCGCCCAGCTCAACGCGCAGTACCAGCAGCAGCTGCAGACCTACAAGCCGGAATACCCGGCCATGGTCGCCCTCCAGGGCCAGATCGACGAGGTGGAACGGCAGATCGAACAGGAGCGCGGCGCCGTGCGCGCTGCCATCCGCGCCGAGTACGACGCCGCCCAGGCGCGCGAGAACATGCTGGTGGAGCAGCTGGCCGCGCTGCGCGCCGGCGCCCTGGACGTGGACAACCGCTCCATCGACTACAACATCCTGCGCCGCGAGGTGGACACCAACCGCCAGCTCTACGACGGCCTGCTGCAGCGCTACAAGGAAATCGGCGTCGCCGGCGGCGTGAGCAGCAACAACATCTCCATCGTCGACCGCGGCATGGTGCCCACCGGCCGGTTCAAGCCCAGCCTGCCGCTCAACCTGGCCATCGGCCTCATGCTCGGCCTGATGCTGGGCGTGCTGATCGCCTTCGTCCTCGAGTTCCTCGACGACACCATCAAGTCGCCCGAAGACATCGAGCAGCACCTGCGCCTGGCCGTGCTCGGGGTCATCCCGCACCTGCGCAAGCAGAGCGTGCAGGAGGCCCTGGCCGATCCGCGCTCCGCTTTCTCCGAGAGCTACCGCTCGGTGCGCACCGCGCTGCAGTTCTCCACCGACGGCGGCGTGCCGCGCACCCTGCTGGTCACCAGCGCCAGCGCGTCGGAGGGCAAGTCCACCACCGCGCTCACCCTGGCCCGCAACTTCGCCCAGCTCGGCAAGTCGGTGCTGCTGGTGGAGGCCGACCTGCGCAACCCGTCGCTGCACCGGGTGCTGGGCATGCGCGCCGAAGCCGGCCTGTCCAGCCTGCTGGCCGGCGCCGCCAGCATCCAGACCGTGGTCAACGGCACCGACGACGAGCGCCTGGACGTGGTGCTCGCCGGCCCGCTGCCGCCCAACCCCGCCGAGCTGCTGTCCGGCAGCCGCATGCTCTCCATGCTCTCGGTGGCCGCGCAGAAGTACGACCAGGTGATCATCGACGGCCCGCCGGTGCTGGGCATCGCCGACGCGCCGATCCTGTCGAACCTGGTCGGCGGCACCCTGCTGGTGGTGCATGCCGGCGACACCCGCATCAAGACGGCCCAGGCGGCGATCAAGCGCCTGGCCGCCGCCCGCGCCCGCATCCTGGGCGGCCTGCTGACCCATTACGACGCCAAGGTGGCCGGCTACGGCTACGACTACGAGTCCTACTACGCCTACGGCACCACCCCCAAACTCGAGTCCCGCTGACCCCACCTGGCTGCCCCCCACCTGGCGCGCTCCTACAATGGGGGGTGTGGCTTTGGGGGAGAACTGATGTCCGGCGGTGAAGCACTCGACCTGGCTCTGGGCCTGCTCCGCGCGCCCGCGCGGCGCGGGCTGCTGGCCGCCAGGCCGCTGCCCAGCGGCATGACCACCCTGCTGGAGGTGGCCGGCGGCTCCGGATCCGCCGCCCGGGCGGCCTCCGCCGCCACCGGCGCCAGCCCCGCCGAACTGCTTGCAGCCTCGCGCTTCTTCGTCCAGCAGATCCTCTTCATCGAAGGCGCCAGCGCCTACCGCGTCCTTGGCGCCCGCCCCGACGCCCCGTATGCCACCCTGCAGGCCCATCACCGCCACCTCCAGCGCTGGCTGCACCCCGACCGCGACGGCGGCGAGGCCTGGGACAGCGCCTTCAGCGCCCGCGTCAACGACGCCTGGAACCAGCTGCGCACCGCCACGGCCCGCCGCGCCTATGACCTGTCGCTGCCGGACAGCGCCGGAGCCGGCGCCACCGCCGCATCGCCGGCCCGTCCCTCCGGCCACGCGTCCGGCTGGCATCCGCCCGCCGCCATTGCCCTCGACAAGGCCCCCCTTCCGCAGCCGCACTTCCTGCGGCGCCACGCCGGCCCGCTGGCCGTCCTGGCCGTCGCCCTGGCCTGCATCGCCCTGCTGTGGATGGAGCGCCAGCGCGATACCCGGCCGTTCTTCGAGCCGGCGGCCAGCCGCGCTCCCGTAGCCGAGCCGGCCGGCACCGCCAATCCGGAGCCGGCCCGGGTCGTCGTGGAGCCCGTTGCACCAGCGCCTCGGCCTCTCGCGATGGATGCCAACGATGCCGCGCCTGTCGCCGAGCCCCGGGAATTGCCACCCACCGAGCCCGCGGCGCACGTTGCCACCACGGGCGATCTCCAGGCCGGCGAGGATGTCGCGTACGCCGAGGCGACCGCGGCCCCCGCAGCACCTTCCGACAGGCAGCCCAAGACGCTTGCGCACATCGAGCCCGTCACCCTCGAGCCCGCTGCGCCCCCAGCCGACCCCGCGCCCGCCGAACCCCAACCCGGGCCAGACCCCCTCCAGCTCTTCACCCAGGCCGAACACACCGCCTTCCAGGCCACCACCTACCTCGCCTCCGACGGCTCCCACATCCCCCCGATCTGGAACGACTTCCCCACCGAAGCCGCCGCCGCCGATACCCGCGCCGGCCTGGCCCTGCGCCTGGACGGCAGCGACTTCCGTGAAATCAACCTCGACAGCCCCCGGTGGCGCATGGGCGCCGAGCGCGCCATGCTCGACGCCGACTACCGCATCGGCGGCTGGCGCACCCGCGAGCGCGGCCAGCTGCGTGTTGAAATGACCCGCCGCGAGCAGCGCTGGCTCGTCACCCGCCTCACCCTGGAGCCGTCGTCTTGAGTCCTGCACGCTGGGCCGTCTTCCTGCTCACCCTGGGCCTGCTGGCCTGGGCGGGGTGGGGCATCCTCGCCGCGTACAACCATCCTGCCCCGGAGGCCCGCCTGGCCGAGGCCCGCGCCCACCTGCAGCAGGGCCGGGCTGAAGAGGCCGTTGCCGTGGCCCGGGAGCTCCTGTCGCACGACCCCACCTACGGCCGCGCCTTCGCCATCCTCGCCCCGGCCCTGGCCACCGTCGACGACCCCGCCGCCGCGGACGCCGCCACCCTGGCCGCTTACCAGACCGCCGCGCGCCGCGCGCCCCGTGACATCCATGTCCGCGGCTGGCTGGCCGCCCATCATCTCCAGTCCGCTGATTTCCGGGCCGCCATGCCCCACCTGGACGCCATGCTCACCGTCAGCCCGGAAAGCCGCGAGCAATCGCTTCCCCTCGTCGTCCAGCTGGCCGCCGACCCGGCCTTCGCCGAAGCGCTCGCCGACCACCTCGCCGAACATCCGCGCTGGCGTCCGGCCATCCTGCGCGCCGCCATCCGCGCCGACGATCCCGCCGCCGCCGACAACCTGCACGCCGCCCTGCGCGGCCACGGCGTGCTCACGCCGGCCGACACCGGCCGCTGGATCAACGGCATGCTCGCCGGCGGCCGCTGGGGCACCGCCTATGCGCACTGGGTGAGCGGCCTGGACCAGCCGCCGGCCAGCCTGCCGCTGCTGCACAACGGCGACTTCGCCAGCCCCATCAGCTCGCACGGCTTCGACTGGCGCCTGCACCGCACCAACGGCGTGGTGGCCGGCCGCGTCGACGCCCCCGGCGGCGGCCACGCCCTGCGCCTGACCTTCCTGGGCCGCAACGTCGGCCGCACCGGCCTGGAGCAGCCGCTGCTGCTGGCCCCGGGCCGCTACCGGCTCGACCTGCGCGCCCGCACCCGCAGCCTGCGCTCGCACCGCGGCCTGGAGTGGCAGCTCACCTGTTCGGACAACCGCACCCGCATCGCCGCCGGGGCCACCATCGGCGACCATCCGCAGTGGTCGCCCCTGTCCTTGGAGTTCGAGGTGCCGGCCGAAAACTGCGAGGGCCAGTGGCTGCGCCTGGTCAACCCGGCCCCGCGCGGCGCCGCCCAGGCCCTGCGCGGCGAACTCCAGCTCACCGCCATCGGCGTGACCCGACTGGCCCGATAGGTTGGCCCGCTATTTGCTTTTCATTCATTTACTGTAGTCTTCGCCCGCCGGCGGAACTCGCCATCTCCAGCTGAACGGACTCATCACCATGCGCACCCTGCTGCCCGCCCTCGTACTCGCCTGTGCCGTCTCCACCGCCGTACACGCGCAGGAGCCCGCCGCCCCGGCGGATCCGGTCGTCCTGCGGGTCGAGTCGGGAAGTGTCATGGTGAGTCAGCAAGGTGCCGAGTTCGTCACCGTCGAGGCCGATGCCAGCCTGCAGCCGGAAGACCGCGTGCTGGTGCCCGAGGGCAGCGTCGCCAGCCTCGATTACGGCAACGGCTGCGTCGTCAGCCTGGTGACCGGCGCCTATCCCGTGGCCGCCTCCTGCCCGATGGCCAGTGCGCCGGCCGCAGGCGAGGCCGCGGCCGCCGGAGCCACCAACACCAAAATGATCGTTGGCGTGGTGGCCGGCGTCGCCGCGGTGGCGGCGATCGCAAGCGGTGGCGGAAGCGACTCCAGCCCGCCGCCGGTCAGCCGCTGAGCGGTCATCGCGGCGAAATTCACAAAGCCGTCACACAGCCTTGATCCGTAAGGGAAATTTTTCCACATAAGGTTGCACAGTGCGGTGAAATTCATTAGCCTGACCATCCGCGTATCCCGTGCGCGGCCCCCACGCCGCTCCAAGGAAGTCACCATGAAATTCGCCAGCAGCCTGCTGTTCGCCGCCATCGCGGCCACCGCTTTCTCCGCCAACGCCCAGGACGACGCCGTCACCGTGCGCGTCGACGCCGGCAACGTCATGGCCAGCGAGGGCGGCGAGTTCGTTACCGTCGCCAGCGGGGCCAGCCTCGCCCCGGGCAGCCGGATCATGCTGGCGGAAAACTCCAGCGCCTCGGTGGTCTACGCCAACGGCTGCACCGCCTCCATCAGCGCCGCCGGCGTGCACGCCGTCCCGGCCGTGTGCCAGGCCGGCAGCCAGAACCAGGCCGCCGTTGGCACCACCACCGCCGCCGGTATCGATTGGGCCTCCGCCGGCTGGCTGTTCCTCGGCACCGCCGCCGTGGCTGCCGGCCTGTCGCAGATGGACGACGGCGACCCGCTGCCGCCGCCGCCGCCGGTCAGCCGCTAAAACCCCGTTGGGGGTGCCGCGCGCCCCCATGTTTCGCACCCTCCGCCCATCGGCGGAGGGTGTTTTCGTGCAAGCGCCGCGTTGGCTGCGCGCCCATGCAGGCGCTTCCACGGGCGCTTGCGTACCATTCCGTCCATGACCCAGCCACACACCTCCCGCAGTGCCCGCATCAACTTCGCGGGCGCTGTCGTTTTGCTGGCCCTGGCGGTCTTCACCGGCGGCAGCTCGCAGGAATCCGGCGTCGGCGTCGTCATCCTGCAGCTTGCGGCGCTGCCCTGCATCGCCTGGCTCGCCTGGCAGCACCTGGGCGGCCAGGCCAGGCCCTGGCCCTGGCAGTGGGCCGCGCTTGTGGCCGCCATCCTTGCCGTCCCGCTGCTGCAGCTGCTTCCCGTCCCGTCCGCGCTCGCATCCATGGGGGAGGCCCGCGCCCTGCTGCAGGCCGACCTCGCCGTCGCCGGTGCCCCGGCCGCCACCCGCGCAACCCTGGATCCCGCCGCCACCCGTGCCTCCCTGCACGCGCTGCTGCCGGCACTGGCCGTCTTCGGCCTGGTTCTCGCGCTCCCCATCCACATGCACCGCCGCCTGGCCTGGTTCATCGCCGCCCTGGCCATGGCCAGCCTGCTGTTGGGCATCCTGCAGCTGGGCGCCCCGCAGGAGAGCGTGCTCAACCCCTATCCGCAGTGGCGCCCGGCCATGAACGGCTTCTTCGCCAACCCCAACCACCAGGCCACCCTGCTGGTGGTGGCCGGCGTGCTGGCCGCCGGCTGGCTGTTCCACGCTCCCGCCGATACCCGCCGGCACGGCGAGGATCGGGGCAGGGGCGTGATCAGCCGGGTGGCCGCCGCGGCCGTGGTGGTGCTCGCTATCGCCGCGCTGCCGCTCACCGGCTCGCGCGCCGGCGTCATCATCTTCATCCTCGCCCTGGCCGCCGTGGTGGCCAGCCAGGGCTGGCGCCTGCGCGCCCCCCGCAAGCGCCGCCTGCTGGTGGCCGGCAGCGCCGCCATCGCCGCGCTGGGCGTACTCGCCGCCACCCGCTGGATGCGCGTGGACGCCGCCCAGGAGCTGCGCCAGCCCCTGCGCCAGGCCACGCTGGAAGTGGCCGGCGCCCACGCCCCGCTGGGCAGCGGCGCCGGCACATTCGTGCCCGTCTTCGAGCAGGCCACCTCCGGCGAGCTGCTCATGCCCAACTACGTCAACCACGCCCACAACGAATACGCCCAGTGGCTGCTGGAGGCCGGCGTGCTGGCCATCCCCGCCTTTGCGCTCGCCCTCATCGCCCTGATCGCAGCCGCCCGCGCAATGCTGCGCCTGCCGCCCCCCGCCCGCACCGCTGGCACCTGCGCCCTCCTGGCCCTGCTGGCCATCGCCGCCCACTCCCTGGTCGACTACCCCCTGCGCACCCAGGCCATGCTCACCGTAGCCGCCGCCCTGGCCGCAATCATCGCCACCGCACATCGCGCCCCCACTGGCACCCCCACAGGTCGGGGCTACGCCCCCGACACCCCGGCCACCCCAACCGCAACACGCATCACAAAAACCCGCGATAATAGCCACTCAACTTCTGCAGCCGCGCACCCACCTGGCGCGCCTGCCACAGGGACCAAGTGACCATGCAGAACCTGCCCTCGCCGGGCGCCACCCGCATCGCCGTGGTGGGCCTGGGCTACGTCGGCCTGCCGCTCGCCGTGGAGTTCGGCAAGCAGTACGACACCGTCGGCTTCGACATCAACGAAGCCCGCATCGCCGAGCTGCGCAGCGGCCGCGACAGCACGCTGGAAGTCGAGCCCGAGCTGCTGGCCGAAGCCACGCGGCTTGCGTTCTCCAGCGAGCTGGACGGCATCAGGGACTGCAACGTCTACATCGTGACCGTGCCCACGCCCATCGACAGCGCCCGCCGCCCGGATCTGACACCGCTGCGCAAGGCCAGCGAGACCCTGGGCAAGGTGCTGAAGGCCGGCGACACCGTGATCTACGAGAGCACCGTGTTCCCCGGCTGCACCGAGGAAGTGTGCGTGCCGATCCTGGAGCAGGTGAGCGGCCTGACCTTCAACCAGGACTTCTTCTGCGGCTACAGCCCCGAGCGCATCAACCCCGGTGACAAGGAGCACCGCGTCACCACCATCCTGAAGGTGACCAGCGGCAGCACGCCCGCGGCCGCGGATTTCGTGGACGCCCTGTACCGCAGCGTCATCACCGCCGGCACCCACAAGGCCAGCAGCATGAAGGTGGCCGAGGCCGCCAAGGTGATCGAGAACACCCAGCGCGACCTCAACATCGCCCTGGTCAACGACCTGGCGATGCTGTTCAACAAGCTGGGCATCGACACCCTGGAGGTGCTGGAGGCGGCGGGGACGAAGTGGAACTTCCTGCCGTTCCGCCCGGGCCTGGTGGGCGGGCACTGCATCAGCGTGGATCCCTACTACCTGACCCACAAGGCGCAGGAGGTGGGGCACCACCCGGACGTGATTCTGGCCGGGCGCCGCACGAACGACGGGATGGGTGAGTACGTGGCCAACCAGGTGATCAGGCTGATGGTGAGGAACGGGATCAATCCCGTGCGCTCACGGATCCTGGTGATGGGGCTGGCGTTTAAGGAGAACTGCCCGGACCTGCGGAATACGCGGGTGGTGGACATCATCGAGGCGCTGAAGGGCTACAACGCGCGCGTGGACGTCTGCGACCCGTGGGTGGACGCGGACGAAGCCAAGCACGAGTACGGCCTGGCGCTGTGCAAGCCCGGCGACGGCGAGTACGACGCCGTGGTGGTGGCGGTGGGCCACGAGGAGTTCCGCAAGCTGGGCGCGGCGGGGATCCGTGCGCATGGCAAGCCCGGGGCGATTCTGTATGACGTGAAGTATGTGTTGCCGCGGGAAGCGGTCGACGGGAGGCTCTGATCCTCCATGGCCGCAACGATCCATCCGCTTGCTGACGTCCAGTCCAGCAACATCGGGGAAGAGACCCGCATCTGGCAATTCGTCGTCGTGCTGGATGGCGCCGCCATCGGCAGCGAATGCAACATCTGCTCGCATTGCTTCATCGAAAGTGATGTCGTCATCGGTGATCGCGTTACCATCAAGAACGGCGTGCAGCTGTGGGATGGCCTGCGGGTTGGCGATGATGTCTTCATCGGGCCGAACGTCACGTTCACCAACGACAAGCACCCGCGCAGCAAGCAGCACCCGGAGGAATACCTGGCCACCCACATTGAAGCCGGTGCCTCGATCGGCGGCGGTGCGACGATCCTTCCCGGTCTGAGGATTGGCAGGTCCGCGATGGTGGGCTCTGGCGCGGTGGTCACCCGTTCGGTTCCACCCAATGCCATCGTCGTGGGAAATCCCGCCCGGATCATCGGTTACGTCAATGCTCGTGGCATGGAGTCGCGTGCAGCTGAATCCAGCCATGCCGGGGAGGCACCCGAAGCGGGCGACTGGAATGTAAAGCTCGTGAAGCTGCCTCGCCTCATCGATATTCGCGGCAGCCTGACAGTTGGCGAGTTCGAGCGCTCGGTTCCCTTTGTGGCCAAGCGCTACTTCATGGTGTTCGACGTGCCCAGCGTCGAGACCCGGGGGGAACACGCGCATCGGGAGTGCCACCAGTTCCTGATCTGCGTGCGCGGCAGCGTCAGCGTGGTCGCGGACGACGGGGCCAGGCGTCGTGAGTATCTGCTTGATCGACCTGACCTGGGCCTGCACCTCCCGCCCATGGTCTGGGGGATCCAGTACAAGTATTCGCCCGATGCACTGCTGCTGGTGTTCGCGTCGCACTACTACGATTCGGACGACTACATTCGTAACTACGACGAGTTTCTGCAGCTCGCGGGAGCCAGAGCATGATTCCGTTCCTTGACCTGAAGGCACCGCACGTCGAACTACGTGAAGAGATCGGCGAGGCAGTCGCGCGTGTGATCGATTCGGGCTGGTACATCCTCGGCCCGGAAGTCGATGCTTTCGAAGCCGAGTACGCCACCTGGTGCGGGGCAGGGCATTGCGTTGGCGTGGCGAACGGACTGGATGCGCTGCACCTCGCGCTGCGTGCCATGGACGTGGGGCCGGGAGACGAGGTCATCGTTCCGTCCAATACCTACATCGCCACTTGGCTGGCGGTCAGCCAGTGCGGGGCGACTCCGGTGCCAGTGGAGCCAGTGGAGGCCACCTTTAACCTTGATCCATCGCTGATCGAAGCTGCCATCACCTCCCGCACGAAGGTCATCCTGCCGGTACACCTGTACGGGCAGCCGGCGGACATGGATCCAATCCTTGCCATTGCCCGCAAGCATGGCCTGCGCGTGCTGGAGGACGGAGCCCAGGCGCATGGTGCGCGCTACAAGGGCACGCGCATCGGCGGCCACGGTGATGCCGTGGCCTGGAGCTTCTATCCGGGCAAGAACCTGGGTGCGCTTGGCGATGGCGGCGCCGTCACCACCAATGACGCCGGAATCGCGGAGCGCCTGCGGGTACTGCGCAACTATGGTTCCAAAGTGAAGTACGTCAACGACGTTCAGGGTTGGAACAGCCGCCTCGATCCGATCCAGGCAGCGGTGCTGCGGGTGAAGCTCAAGCACCTTGATGCATGGAACGCGCGCCGTGCCCTCATCGCTCGCGAGTATCTCGAATGGTTGGCTGGCTCGTGGCTGACGCTGCCGGGAGTGCCCGAGTGGGCCCACCCGGTCTGGCATTTGTTCGTCGTGCGCCATCCGCAGCGCGACGCCTTGCAGGCAAAGCTGGCCCAAGCGGGCATCGGCACGCTGATCCATTACCCGATCCCGCCGCATCGGCAGGACGCCTATGCTTCAGCAGGTTTTCCCAGAGAAGCGTTCCCGATCGCTTCGCGCATTGCCGAGGAAGTGTTGAGTCTTCCGATGGGGCCTCAGTTGTCGAAAGAGCAAGCTTCGCGCGTCATTGCCGCAGTACCGAAATGCTGATTCTGAAGATTCGACGGCGATTGGCGATTACGGCGATCCGCTCGATACAGTGGTTTCGAGGGGTCTGGTATCGGATGCTGTCAACCAATCGAGTTGACGGCGCGCCAGTTCGATATCAGCCGGTGCAGGCGGTGGGGTCGGGGGCAATCAAGTGCGACAGGAATGTCCGCATCGGCGTATTTCCATCATCAGGATTCCTTGATACCTACGCCTATATTGAAGCTCGTAGTTCGACGGCAACGGTATGCATCGGTGAGAACACGTGGATCAACAATGGGTTTCGTTGTATCGCAGAGCACTCATTGATTTCAATCGGAGCGAACTGTCTTGTAGGCACTAATGTCGAGATTCTCGACAGCGATTTTCATGGGCTGAAGCTTGAAGATCGCAACATGTCAAAGCCAGAGTGGGCTGCGCCGGTGCTGGTTGAGGACAACGTCTTCATTGGTTCCAACGTGCGTATCCTGAAAGGCGTTCGGATTGGTCATGGTGCTGTCATTGCCAACTCTTCCTTGGTATTGGCGGACGTTCCTCCTATGACGATTGCGGGTGGAGTGCCAGCCAAGGTTCTGCGGAACCTGAATTAGATGGGCAACTCCTACCGCCAGATCCTGCGTTCGTCATCGATCATCGGTGGCGCGTCGGTTATCAATATCATGGTCGGACTCCTGCGCATGAAGGCCGCGGCAGTGCTGCTGGGGCCTGCAGGTGTGGGCCTGATTGGGCTGTTCACCAACCTGGTGGGAACGGCGACGGCCGTGGCCGGCGTCGGTGTGGGGACAGTGGGCACGCGCCAGATCGCAGAGGCGGCTGGGAAAGACGACCCCCAGAGGATTGCATTGGTACGCCGAGCGCTGTTCTGGCTGACATTGGGCCTCGCAGTGCTCGGTGGTGTCGCGTTCTGGCTGTTGCGACATGTCCTGGCCGAGCGAGTACTGGGTGATGCGAGTCTCGGAGGCGCGCTTGGATGGCTGTCTATCGCAGTCGTGTTCAGTGTCGCGGCTGCATCGCAGAACGCGTTGCTCCGGGGCGTGCGCCGCGTCGGTGATATCGCTCGCATCAGCGTGGGATCGGCAGTGCTCTCCACTTTCGCGGCGCTCATTGCGCTGTGGGCGTTCGGGCGGGATGGCATCGTGGTCTTTGTCCTGGCGGCGCCGGTTGCGAGCTTCCTGCTGGGGTATTGGTACGTGTCGCGCCTTCCGCGCGTATCTCCTGCGGCGGCACCGCTTGCACAGTTTTCCAGTCAGTGGCGAGCCATGCTGGGCCTCGGGGTCGCCTTCATGGTGGCGGGGCTTGCGGCCAGCGTGGGACAGCTGCTGGTCCGGACCCTGGTGCAGCGGGAGCTGGGTGTCGAGGCCCTCGGTCACTTCCAGGCGGCATGGGCCATCTCGATGACCTACGTTGGCTTCGTGCTAGGGGCCATGGGTACGGACTACTACCCGCGCCTGACGGCGGTCATCCAGGATCGAGTGGCGGTGAATCGCTTGGTTAACGAGCAGACTGAAGTCGCGCTGCTCCTTGCCGCGCCGGTGCTGCTGGGGATGCTGGCTCTGGCGCCGTGGGTCATCCGACTGCTGTACACGAGCGAATTCGTGGAGGCGGTGGATGTGCTGCGCTGGCAGGTGCTGGGCGACATCCTGAAGGTTGCCAGTTGGCCGCTTGGTTTTATTCTATTGGCGTCTGGTGCAGGCAAGACCTTCATGGGGACGGAGTGGATGGCCGTCGCCATGTTTGTTGTGCTGACGTTCGTTCTGCTTCCTGTTATCGGTATTGATGCAACAGGAATCGCGTTTCTTGGCATGTATCTAGTCTTGCTGGCTCTGGTTTACCTGCTTGCTGTTCGTCGAACGGGTTTCGCGTGGTCGCCAGCAGTGAAACGGCTGCTGGCAGTGACCTTTCTGGCCGCGGTCGGAATCACGGCCCTAGCCAGTGCGACTGAGGTGCTGGCTGGGTTGCTGGGATCTCTGGCCGCGGCCGGCTTTGGTACGTATGCATTGGTACGGCTGTCGCATGCCAGTGAGTTGCGAGGGCCAGTGGCCAAGCTGGCCTCCGTGACGAAGACGATGATGACCAGAATGGGGGTGTGGCGTGACTGACGATCTGCCCTTGGTGACGTTCGCGTTGCTTGCGTATAACCAAGAGAATTACGTAACTGAAGCCGTTAACGGAGCTCTCTCTCAACGCTATCCCAAGCTACAGATAATTCTTTCGGATGACGCTTCTGCTGACCGGACGTTCGAGTTGATGCAGGAAGCAATGAGTCGCTACGATGGTCCGCATGAGGTGATTTTAAGACAGAACAAAAAGAATGAAGGCATTGGTGCTCATGTGAACTGCATCATGCAGATTGCCAAAGGCGAGATAATAATCGCAGCGGCTGGGGACGATGTTTCATTGCCAGATAGAACTAGCCGCACTGTTGACGCCTTCATTTCTTCTGACGAGCCCGTTTACTCAGTTTGGTCACGGGCGGCATACATTGATGACCAAGGGAGCGTCCTTCAACGCGAGTTTCCTGGGAATACTGACGGGTACACCGAGAAGTCCATGGTTCGGAACAGATTGCCCGTGATCGGTGCCACGCACGCATGGCGAAATGAAGTTTTTGAGTTCTTCGGACCGCTTATGAGTGATGTGATGTTCGAGGACAACGCAATCTCCTTCCGCAGCTATCTCCTCGGCGCGGTAAAGTTCTTGGATGAGACGTTAGTAAGATATCGAACCCACATGGATAATCTTACGAACTTTGCAGCAGGCAAGGATCTGTTGTCTGTTTACAAGGCGGCTGCCCGACGGAATCGATGGGCGTTGACGGGCTTGGCCCAGCGAAGGCGGGATCTTGAACTCGCTACGCGATCTGCAAACTCGTTCTCCCGTGATGGTCGTGTGTTGCGCCGCGAGTTGGATTGGCTGGAGCGGAGGATCAGTCGTCGTCTGCGAGCGTATGAGGGATTTCCGGATACCCCTTGGGAGCTGGCAGTTTATGCATTGAGCGATGCGGAAATTGCGAAAGTCATGCTTCGTTCTCTCAAGCACCGTTCCTCATGAGTAGTGGAAAATCTTCTGAGAGGGTGCTCTTCGTTACTTGGGATGCGCCTCAATCCAACTATCTCGAGAGTCTTTTCGTTCCAATTCTAGCCGGACTTTCATCTCCTACGCGAAGCTTTCATGTTTTGCAGTTCACTTGGGGTGAGTCGCGTACTCACGAGCGTAACCGTGCTGCGTGCGAAAGGGCAGGAGTTACCTACGACATGATTTCGGTTTGGCGTCGACCGCGATCGGTTGGCGGGATTTTCAGCGCGGTTCGGGGCGCGCATCGCATCCGTGAGCTCATTCGTCGGTACGAGATAGATGTGGTTTTATCAAGAAGCACGATGCCTGCATTGGCAACGCTACTGGCCAGGATTCCCGCTTCGACTCATGTCGTGTATGACGCAGATGGGCTTCCGCTGGACGAGAGGGTCGAGTTTGCGGGACAGAATGCGTCTGGTGTTGTGCTTCGTCTGCTTAGAGACGTAGAAGCCGAAATCGTGCGTCGCGCGTGTCGAGTGCTTGTTCGATCGCGTAGCGCAATCAGTGTGCTTGTTTCTCGTGCTGGCGCCGGTACCTCTGATGGCAAGTTCCACGTAGTCGGGAACGGACGAGATCCGGGTGAATTTTTTCCGTCCAACGATGGTCGGCGCAGCCGGATTCGAGCAGAGATCGGCTTGGCTCCTGAAACGCCATTGCTTGTCTACGTTGGCTCGATGGGCCCCAAGTATCTTCTTCCGGAGATGCTCAAGCTGTTTCGATTCGTGCGTTCGAAGCGCAGCGATGCGCACCTGCTTATTCTGACGAATGATCCGTCACGTGTCTTGCCCTTGGTGGAGTCGGAGTCAAGCATCGCGGATGGCACTCATGTCATGAGTGTTGCACCTAGTGAAGTGCCATCTTTACTGGAGTGTGGAGACCTCGGTCTTGCATTGATCCTTCAGTCTTACTCAATGACTGCTGTCGCCCCGATAAAGTGGGGTGAGTATTTGTTGTCTGGCGTTCCGGTTGTGACCACCTCGGGGATTGGCGACACGGTACTGATCAGTGGCGATTGCGGAATGGTCGTCGACATGGTTGATGATGAGTCGTTGCAGAGTGTCGCTGACTGGTTTGTGCAGGTTGTGCTGGGCGATCGCGAGGGGTTTCGGCAGCGTTGCAGGGCGCTTGGCATTGAGCGGTTCTCGCTCGAATCAAGTATTGAGAGGTACCGTGTGGCTCTAGGTGGACTGCACGCAGGTCGGTGATCGAAATATGGAACTCTTGCCCTCTGCCTGGAGTGTGATCAGTACCGGAGCTGTCTTTGTCTCTGGTGCGTTCGTGTGCATGAAGTTGGGGCCCAGATTCCGTGTCGGGCAGCGGCGTTCGTTGCTGCTTTATGTGTGGCATTCGATATTCTGTGTCGTTTACGTGATGTATGTCAGTGAAAGTGGCGGCGATGCACTGATGTACTACGATGCGTCGATGGTTGATAGTGTGGACTTCACTTTTGGAACCGCTGCGGTCCTGTCCGTTACCCGTCTTTTCAGCTATTTTCTCGGCCTTTCCATACTTGGTGTTTTTTCCGTTTTCAACATCATCGGCACCGTCGGCCTCTTGGCGTTTGATGGGGCTCTTCGGCATGGGGTTTCGGGGAAGAGTAGGGGCATGCGCCGCGTCGCATCCATTCTTGTGTTCTTGCCATCCGTTAGTTTCTGGTCATCCGCGATTGGAAAGGATGCCATTTCATTCTGTGCAACAGGTTTGGCCCTCTGGGCGGCGATAGATATGAAGCGTCGCTTTTGGCTCATGGGCGTTGCGGTATTGTTGATGCTGTCTGTGCGTCCGCACATGGCAGTACTCCTTTCCGTGGCGCTCGCCGTTTCCGTTGTATTTAACCCGCGGGTGTCGCTTCTCCGAAGGTGTGTTATGGGAATCGCAGCTGCAGGTGCCAGTGCTGTCCTGATTCCCTTGGCGATCGGAACCTCGGGTCTGGGTAATGCCGGTGGTGTTGAGGCCGTCGCCGATTATGTTGAACGCAGACAGGGATACAATATGGAAGGTGGGGGAGGTGTTGACATATCGTCAATGTCGCTCCCGATGAAGATGTTCACTTACCTGTTCAGGCCGCTGCCGTTTGAAGCGCACAATCTTCCATCCTTTGCCGCGTCGATTGACAATATGGTTTTGCTTGGTTTGACTTTCCTTGGTGTTTGGAGCGTCAGGCGCGGTCGTCATTATCTTGCAGGCGTTAATTGGATGTTCCTTTTGGCGTATTCTCTGTTCGGTTGGTTGCTTCTCTCTCTAACTACGGCGAATCTTGGTATTTCCATGCGGCAGAAGTGGATGTTCGTCCCTATGGTTATATTTCTTCTGGTTTCCGTAATAGGTGCGCGTCGTGGTCGTGATGCACGCGATAATTTTTGAAGCATGATTTCATTTCTCTCTTCCGTGGGGCGTGAGTAAACTAATGAGTACGTGGCTAGTCACCGGCGGAGCCGGTTTCATCGGCGGCAATTTTGTGCTCGAAGCCGTTGCCGCGGGTGTGCGCATCGTCAACCTCGACGCGCTCACCTACGCCGGCAACCTCGACACCCTGTCCTCGCTCGAGGGCCATCCGGACCACGTGTTCGTCCACGGCGACATTGGCGACCGCGAGCTCGTCGAACGCCTGCTGGCCGAACACCGCCCCGACGCGGTGGTGAACTTCGCCGCCGAGAGCCACGTCGATCGTTCGATCGACGGCCCGGCGGCGTTCGTGCAGACGAACGTGGTCGGCACGCTGGCCCTGCTCGAGGCCGTGCGCGACTACTGGAAGGCGCTGGACGGCGAGGCGAAGGACGCGTTCCGCTTCCTGCACGTGTCGACCGACGAGGTCTACGGCACCCTGGGTGAGACCGGGCTGTTCACCGAGACCACGCCCTACGCGCCCAACTCGCCGTACTCGGCGTCGAAGGCCGCGTCCGACCACCTGGTGCGCGCCTTCCACCACACCTACGGGCTGCCGGTGCTGACCACCAACTGTTCGAACAACTACGGCCCGTACCACTTCCCCGAGAAGCTCATCCCGCTGGTGATCGCCAAGGCCCTGGCCGGCGAGCCGCTGCCGGTCTACGGCGACGGCAGGCAGGTGCGCGACTGGCTGTTCGTGAGCGACCACTGCGAAGCGATCCGCACCGTGCTGGCCAAGGGCCGCGTGGGCGAGACCTACAACGTCGGCGGCAACGCCGAGAAGCAGAACATCGAGGTGGTGAAGACGATCTGCGCGATGCTCGACCAGCGCCGTCCGCGCGAGGACGGCCAGCCGCGCGAGTCGCAGATCGCCTTCGTCGCCGACCGCCCGGGGCACGACCGCCGCTACGCGATCGACGCGTCCAAGCTGCGCGACGAACTGGGCTGGACGCCTGCGTACAGCTTCGAGCGCGGCATCGCCGAGACCGTGGACTGGTACCTCGACAACCAACCCTGGGTGCAGCGAGTGCTCGACGGCAGCTACCGGCTCGAACGCATCGGGGGTGTGGCATGACCGCGCGCCGCGGCATCGTCCTGGCCGGTGGCTCCGGCACCCGGCTGTATCCGATCACCCAGGCGATCAGCAAGCAGCTGCTGCCGGTGTACGACAAGCCGATGATCTACTACCCGCTGAGCACGCTGATGCTGGCCGGGATCCGCGAGGTGCTGATCATCAACACCCCGCACGAGCAGGCGCTGTTCCGGCAGCTGCTGGGCGACGGCTCGCAGTGGGGCATGGACATCCGCTATGCGGTGCAGCCAAGCCCGGACGGGCTGGCGCAGGCGTATCTTATCGGGCGCGAATTCGTCGACGGCAAGCCGAGTTGCTTGGTGCTGGGCGACAACATTTTCCACGGCCACGGTTTCAGTGACCTTCTCAAGCGCGCCGATGCACGCGAGGAGGGGGCCACGGTGTTCGGCTACTGGGTAAGAGACCCCGAGCGCTATGGTGTTGCCGAGTTCGATACCCAGGGGAAGGTGGTTGGACTTGAAGAAAAGCCGACCAGGCCGCGCTCGAATTATGCGGTCACAGGTCTGTATTTTTATGACGGCCGCGCCAGTGACTTCGCGGCGTCGCTAACGCCATCGGCGCGAGGTGAACTAGAGATCACCGATCTCAACCGCTGCTACTTGGAAGAAGGCAGCCTGCATCTGGAGCAGTTGGGCCGCGGCTACGCTTGGCTCGACACTGGCACCCACCAGTCGCTGATCGAGGCCTCCAACTTCATCGAAACCATCGAAGCGCGGCAGGGGTTGCGGGTGTGTTGCCCGGAGGAGATCGCGTGGGCCAACGGCTGGATAAGCGACGCCGACTTGGAGCGGCTGGCCGCTCCCTTGGCCAAGAATGGCTACGGGCAGTACCTGTTGTCACTGGCCAAGCGCGGGGTCGTCCGGTGAACGTGGTTGAAACCGACCTGCCAGGCTGCGTGATCATCGAGCCAAAGGTGTTCGGAGACGCTCGAGGGTTCTTCTACGAATCGTTCAACTCTGGCAAACTCGCGCAACACGGTCTCGCGCCGACGTTCGTGCAGGGCAATGTGTCCGCGTCGTCGCGCGGCGTGCTTCGTGGCTTGCACTATCAGTGGCCGAAGCCGCAGGGCAAGTATGTCTCAGTGATTGAAGGCGAGGTATGGGATGTCGCCGTCGACATCCGTCAGGGTTCCCCCACCTTCGGAAAGTGGACTGCCGCGGTGCTGAGCGCCGACAATAAGCGTCATTTGTGGATTCCGGAAGGTTTCGCGCACGGGTTTGTAACGCTCAGCGAGCGCGCTGTGTTCACCTACCTCTGTACCGCAACTTATGACCCCGCGGCCGATGCTGGGATTCGCTGGAGCGACACCGCGTTGGCAGTGGACTGGCCTGTGGCCGAGCCCCTGCTGTCCGACAAAGACGCTCGTGCACCCTTCCTCGCCGAGGTGCCGGCAGATCGTCTGCCGGTTTATGTGCCGTGAGGCGGCCTTGGTGGACGTATGCCGTCGAGGTGCGGTAGCTGATGAAAGTTCTCGCACTTTGTAAATATGGCAGAAAGGGCGCGAGCAGCCGTCTCCGTAGCATGCAGTATTCGAAGCCGCTTCGATCCGAAGGAATTGAGCTCGAGTTTGACTGCCTGTTGACTGATGAATACTTGGCAGCAAAGTACGCAGGCCGTTCCGTCGCGTCCACGGTTGTGCGTGAGTACGCCAGGCGGGCGTTCAAGATGCGAAGTACCAAGTCGTATGACTTGGTACATCTGGAAAAGGAAGTTTTTCCTTGGGTGCCTTGGCTGCTAGAGCGAAACGCACTTCCGGAATCCGTGCCGCTCAGCGTAGACTTGGACGACGCGATATTTCATCTATATGACTCCCACAGACTTGGCGCTGTGAGACGAATACTGGGAGAAAAGATCGATCACATGGTAATCCCCCCACAGGTTAGCTGACGCCAGAAGTGGAATTTTCTCGTACCCTTTCCCGAGGAGGTTCCATGAAGAAGTCCCGTTTCACCGACAGCCAGATCATCGCCGTGCTCAAGCAGGCCCAGG
>NZ_JBMPPO010000003.1:0-453114 GCF_049339425.1 Luteimonas dalianensis
CACGCTGGCTATGGTCTTACAATCACGAACGCCCGAATATGGCGCTCGGCGGCATCACTCCGATCCAAAAGCTGGCACTCGCTGCATAGCTCCACTTCTGGCGACTGCTAAAAATGGGGGGATTACCCGATCGCCCCGAGTCGGCTTCGGGGTTGCTGACGGTGAGAGCTTTCGGCCGCGCGCTCCAGGCGCCGCCGCTTCGCCCCAGCAGGCGCCAGCCCGGTGCTCGTCGGCAAGTCTTGTTGTACTGTTCGGCTCTGGTGTTGGGCCGCGGCAGGTGGGGTATCGGCGGCCTAACAATGCGTTCAAGCCGAAGCCGCTTCGTTCCGCAAAGCACATGGCAGATACAGCTTGCCATGTGCTTCGCTCCACTACGCGTCTCGGCTTAACTTGGGTGTTAGGCCGCACAGGCCACTACATGGAGGTTTCAATGCGTAAGCTTCTCGGTGCCTCGCTCTTACTCTTACCCTTGCTTGCGGGCGCCACTTGTCCTGCGCTTCCCGATCAAGCTGGTCTCGTTTGGCAGGCCCAGCAACTAGAAGATGGCATGACCTGCTACGCGCTCCAACCCGATGGCTCGATTGCATTCGGCTTTTGGTTCGGAACAACACGGGTAGACATGCCGCGCGAGCAAGAGGACATGGGACCCGGCCAAATTGCTGGCGTACCCGTAAGCTGGGTCAAGGCAAAGGGCCACACTTCCCGTCAAGCGCTGGCTACGCTGGGCGCCGGCACCCAGATTCACGCCTTTGTCCCCGAATCTCCTAAGGCCACACTCCAACTGCGACTGGCCCAGTTAGCCGCTCTTTCGCCTCCAGGTGTGCCCTAACAATTCATTCAAGCCGAACCCGCTTCGCGGGTCGGCTTAATTCCGGTGCTAGGCGGCAGAGCAAACATGATCGCAGCTGCAATTCCTCTCCTTCTGACACTCGCATCCTCCGGCTCGGCCACCGTGGCTGAGAGGCCGCAGTTGGACTGCCACACCGGTCCGGTCACAAAGACCTACGGAGAGACGGACTGGTTGGTCTATAGCTGCTCGGACAACCGCTCGATCGTAGTTGTCGCAAAGCCAGACAACCCGGCCTTTGAGTTCTACTTCATTCTGGTTCCTGGCACCGACGACGTAGAGCTCTACGGAGAGGGCGTCGGAGACAAGGCGGCAACTGAGCCGGCATTCCAGGAACTCGAGCTTTTGTCGCCCAAGGACGTAGCAGCCGTTGTCGCAGAGACCAAAGGTGCAGGTGGCAGGTAGTGGGTCTGCCGCCTAACAATTCATTCAAGCCGATGCCGCTTCGCGGCACGGCTTAATTCAGGTGTTAGGCATCATGAGAAGCATCTTCGCTGCGTTGATCATTGCGTCAGCTACGCCACCAGCGCTTAGTGCCGACCCATCATCCGTGTTTTACGGTCGCGCAATAGATCATGAAGTCATTGAAGGTGTAAGGGTGGACTGCCCGGAAGAGCGCATCTGTATGGATGCGTGGTTCCGCTGGCGTTTGCGTGTTGATAATTTGCTGTCTGGGCCAACGTTGAGCAGACGCATTACGGCCGCTACCATCCAACACGCGGAGTACATTCCAAAGTACGAGAGAAGCCTTCGACTTTTCGCCGTCAAGCCAATTGAGAGCGAAGAGCAAAGAGTGTTGCTTGGCGCAGACTATTATCTCCAGCAGATCTCACCCGCACACACTATGTACTGCTTCAAGCGGCAAGATCCATCAGACCTCAGCTTTGCGGTGCCCAGAACCTACAAGCAGATGGACAGTGATCATCCTGACTTCTGCTTCGATCTGCCGGACGGTTCAGTGCAATGATGGCTAACAATTCGTTCAAGCCGACGCCGCTTCGCGGCACGGCTTAACTCAAGTGTTAGGCAACTATGGAGAGATTGCCGTGATTCGAGTAAAGATGATTCTTTGCCTTTTGCTGTCAGCACCATTTGCTATCTATGCAGCGGATAACGCCGAGCTTCGTTCTATCAAAGAAGCCGATCAAGCCGACAGGCGATCAGCAAGCACGCCGGAGCAGTGGCGTGAAATTATGGTCAGAGACCAAGAACGACGTGAGCGGGTTCTGGAAATCCTTAGATCTGGCCAGCTCAGTAGCGCTTGGGACTATTTCAATGCAGCCCTCGTCCTTCAACATGGAGGCTCTGCGGAAGACATAAGGCTGGCACACTCACTCTCGACAGTTGCAGCCGCCATTGATCCGGAACACCCGCGAGCCAAGTGGCTTATGGCAGCATCTTGGGACAGGCTTATGACTCGTATGAACAGGCCGCAGTGGTATGGGACTCAATCAACACGCGACCCGTCGGGCAAGTTCGTGCTTGTTCCCGTGGAGCCGGATGCCGTAAGTGACGCTGATAGAGCCGCATTGGGCGTGCCGTCATTAGCAGAGGCTCAAGAAAGGTTAGACGCTCGTAACAACAACGAGTAGTTGCCTGACAATTCGTTCAAGCCGACACTGCTTCGCGGCGTGACTTGATTCCGGTGTTTTGTGCCCATGTCCGATTTCACCTGCAGCGTATGCAAATGCAAAATCCCGGATCACCTTATCCGGGCTACGGGATCTCATCCTGACGGAGAGGTTCCCTGCCCGAAATGCGGGACTCAACTTGCGTTGCGACAGGCATCCGCTCGCGACAAGGCCATCAAGCTGGTAGTCATCGGGCTGTTTGCCTTCCTGGCGCCATTTGCCTTTTCGGATACAACGTACCGGCAGGTCCTGGGAGCCATTGGCATTGTTCTGTTTGTTGTCACCGCAATGCGGTATCACGTCTCAAGTAGAGACCTGCATCCAATTGATCGCAGAGGCCTGAAATGACCGTCTCCGAAGTCCTCGCACTGCTCGACGCCGAGCGCGACGAGCGTGGCATGAAGCACTGGGACAGGCTGGGCCCGGACACCGCCGGGCTGCGGAGTTACGGGATCGGGCTCACGCGGCTTCGCAAGCTGGCCAAGCAGATCGGCCGCAGCCGGGAGCTCGCGCAGGCACTGTGGAAGACCGACGTCTACGACGCCAGGGTCATCGCGCTTCTGATCGACGATCCGGCGCAGATCACCCGTGAGCAGGCCGAGAGGCAGGTCGAGGAGCTGGCCGGCGGCGCGTTGGCGCACGTGTTTGCGTCCTGCGATGCGACGCTGGCAAAGACGCCGTTCGTGGTCGAGCTTGCCGCACAGTGGGTGCGGAGCGACGACCCGGTTCGTCGCGATTGCGGCTACGGGCTGCTCTACGAGGCGTCGAAGTTCTCCGGAAAAAAGGCGCCGGACGAGGCGTTCTTCCTGGCCCATGTCGAGCGCATCGCGGACACGATCGACGGGGAGCCGGAGCGGGTTCGCCTGTCGATGGCAACGGCCCTGATGGGGATCGGCAAGCGGAGCGCGGCGTTGAACAAGGCCGCATTGAAGGTCGCCCGGGACGTGGGACCGATCGAGTTCACCTCTGCCAGCGGCAAGTGCGAGCCGTTCGACGTCGCCAAACACCTGGCAACGGATCGGCTGAAGGAGAAGCTGGGGGTGTAGGCGCGGCACGGGGCCGGCGCTTACTCCAGCTCCTCCAGCCTGCCGCCATGGGTGTAGACGGCATGCCCGTCGGGCCGGGCGAAGCCGACCAGGGTGAGATTGGCGCGATCGGCAAGCGAGATCGCCAGCGCGGTGGGGGCGGAGACGGCGGCCATGAGGGCGATGCCGACGCTGGCGGCCTTCATGGCCATTTCATAGCTGGCGCGGCTGGTGACGACGAGGAAGCCGTTGGCGGGGTGGTGGCCGGCGGCGTGCATGGCGCCGATCAGCTTGTCCAGGGCGTTGTGGCGGCCGACGTCTTCGCGCGCGAGCTGAAGGCTGCCGTCCAGCGCGGCCCAGCCGGCGGCGTGGGTTGCGCCGGTTCGGGCGTTGATGGCCTGGGCGGTCTGCAGCTCGCCCAGCGCGCGGCGCAGGGCCGGGACGGTGACGCGCGGATCGGCGCTGACCGGGGCGGGCCAGCGCATGGCGGCTTCCAGCAGTTCGCTGCCGCAGATGCCGCAGCCGCTGCGCCCGCTCATGCTGCGGCGGCGGTTTTCCAGGGCCGCGGCGCGGGCGGCCGGGATGCGCAGGCGCATCTGGATGCCTTCGATCAGCTGGTCGATGCCTTCGATGGCAATGTCGTCCGCCGACTCGACGATGCCCTCGCTGAGCGCAAAGCCGGTGGCGAAGTCGGGCAGGTCGGCGGGCGTGGCCATCATCACGGCGAAGGGCTCGTCGTTGTAGACGAAGGCGACGGGGACTTCTTCGGCGACGTGGTCGTCGAGGATGCGCTCGTTGCTGCCGCGCAGGCGGCGGACTGCGCGGATGACGCTGCCGGGGGCGACGGGGTGGCGGGAGGCCGGTGGCGGGGAAACGGACATGCGGCCAGCATGCCGCAACCGGCTGCGTGCTGCAGCGCGGGTGTGACGTCCGGGGCTTTTCCCGCCGGGAGCGGGCGGGCATCATGGCAGCCCCCACTCGGAAACGGAGCGCCCGATGCGCCTTCTGCTGCCGCTGCTGCTGCTCGCCGCCCTCGCCGGCTGCGCGCTGCACCCCGCCGGAAGTCCGCTGGGGCGCCAGGCGCAGGAGGCCGGGCAGGAACTGCAGACCACGTTCATCGTCGTCCGCCACGCCGAGAAGTCCACCGAGGATCCGGAGGATCCGCGCCTGGACGCCGACGGGCAGGCCCGCGCGCAGGCCCTGGCCGAAGTGCTGGCGGATGTTCCGCTCAAGGCGATCTACTCCACCCCGACCCGCCGCACCCGCGAAACCGCGGCGCCGACGGCCGCGGCCATGATGCTGGAAGTGCGCGACTACGACCCGGAGCTGGCTCCCAGCGAGCTGGCGACCATGCTCCACATCCGCCATGCCGGGGACACGGTGCTGCTGGTGGGGCACAGCAATACCGTGCCCGGGATCGTGACCGCGCTGTGCGCCTGCCCGGTGGATCCGATGACCGAATCGGAGTACGGGGATCTGTTCCTGGTGCGGATCGCCGCCGGTGGCGAAGCCCGGCTGGAGCGCGAGCGCTTCTGAACCGCGCGCCCTGAACGGCGCATTCTGAACGGGCCCGGCCAGCGCCGCTCATCCGGCGGATGGTGCAATGCGGCAGTTTTTTCGCCAACAGCGTGACGGCGGTCACGCTTTCATGGGTCGCGGGCAGGTATGGTCGGTGTTCAGGCAGGGAGTCCGCCGCCGCCTGGGGCGGGTACGCCTGACGATGACAAAGGGGGAGCACCATGAATTCACTGATTCGACGATCGCTGCTGGCCTGCGCGTGCATGCTCGGCATGGCCTCGGCCGCCCACGCCCAGTCGGGGCCTTCTTCGTGCCCGCAGCTTCCCGCGGACGCCGGCCTGAGCTGGGAGCAGCGCGGCAATGACGCGTTCCTGATCTGCAGCGCGGTGGACGCCAGCGGGGCCGAAGCGTTCGGGCTTTCGCTGTCGGCCGACTCGGCGTTCCAGCCGCGCCGCTCCAACCGCGAGGAGCGCGGCGTGGTGGCCGGCCAGGACGTGCGCTGGTACCGGGCCGAGGTCGGCACCCAGCCCGACCTGCTGGTGCGCGAAACGCTGGTGGAAATCGACCGCGACCGGGTGGCGCATATCTGGGTGCGCACGCAATCGGAAGGCGAACTGGCGCAGGGCATGGGCCTGGTCGAACGCCTGGACTTCGATGCGCCAAGGCTGAGCAGCAACTGAGCCGCCCGGGCCGTTTGCCACGGGAATGACGGAAGGCCGGCCCATGCCGGCCTTCCGTGTTTTCAGAAGCGGCCTTCCTGGAAGTCGACGAAGGCCTGCATCAGCTCCTCGCGGGTGTTCATGACGAACGGACCGTGGCGGGCGACCGGCTCGCGCAGGGGCCTGCCGGCGACAAGGATCAGGCGGGTGCCGGCGCCGCCCGCGCGCAGGCGCAGGAGGTCGCCGCCGCCCAGCACGGCGATTTCCGAAGTATCCAGCGCGCGCGCATCGTCATCCGCGCCCACCTGCACCGCGCCCTCGTAGGCATAGGCGAAGGCGTTGTGGCCGGGCGGCAGTTCGAACTCCCAGGCGGCATCCGGCTGCAGGGCGATATCCAGGTACAGCGGGTCGGTGGCCGGCTGGCTGATCGGGCCGCTGACGTCGCCGACGCTGCCGGCGATCACCTTCACCTCCACCCCCGCGGCGGGCGCGGCGGTCGGGATGCGCTCGGGGCCGTACTCCTGGTAGCGCGGCTCGGTCATCTTGTCCTTCGCCGGCAGGTTCACCCACAGCTGGAAGCCGCGCATGCGGCCCTCTTCCTGCTCGGGCATCTCCGAGTGCACCAGGCCGCGGCCAGCGGTCATCCACTGCACGCTGCCCGGCACCAGCAGGCCTTCGTTGCCGTGGTTGTCGCGGTGGCGCATGCGGCCGTCGAGCATGTAGGTGACGGTTTCGAAGCCGCGGTGCGGGTGGTCGGGGAAGCCGGCGATGTAGTCCTCGGCGCGGTCGGTGCCGAACTCGTCCAGCAGCAGGAACGGATCCAGATCCGGCAGCTGCGGGCCACCGATGACGCGGGTGAGCTTGACCCCGGCGCCGTCGGAAGCGGGCATGCCGCGCAGCTTGCGGGCGATGCGGGCGTGGCGGGTGGTGTCGGTCATGGCGGGCTGCTCCTGTGCGGGAAACAGGATGATGGGGGCGTTGCCTGGCCGGCACAGCGGCACAGATGGAACGGAGCGTCGGCGGGGCGGGCCCGGGCCGCGGTCGGGGTCACCGGGAGGTGAGGCGCCAGGCCCGGTGGATGCGGGGGTTGCGGGAGAAGTCCTGGGGAATGGTGGAGGGCGTGATCTCCTCGCAGCCCGCGAAGCCGGCCACCGCCTCGTCATCCAGGCGGAAGCGGCGGAAGTTGTTGCTGAAGTACAGCACGCCGCCCGGCGCCAGGCGGGCGACGGCGGCCTGCAGCAGGGGCACGTGTTCGCGCTGGATGTCGAAGTCGCCGGCGCGGGCGGAGTTGGAGAAGGTGGGCGGGTCGCAGAAGATCAGGTCGTAGCGGCCGCGCTCGGCCGCCAGCCAGGCCATGGCGTCGGCCTGAACCAGCTGATGGTCGCTGCCGCCCAGGCCGTTGTGACGCAGGTTGTCGGCCAGCCACTGCAGGTAGGTGGCGGACAGATCCACGCTGGTGGTGTGCGCGGCGGCGCCGGTGGCGGCCTGCACGGTGGCCGCGCCGGTGTAGCAGAACAGGTTGAGGAAGCGCTTGTCGCGCGCCTCGGTGGCGATGCGGGCGCGCAGCGGGCGGTGGTCGAGGAACAGTCCGGTATCCAGGTAGTCGAACAGGTTCACCCGCAGCAGCGCCCCGCCCTCGCGGACGGTGATGAACTCGCCGCGCGCGTCCATGCGGCCGTACTTGCTGCCGCCCTTGCCGCGGGCGCGGGTCTTGACCGCGATGCGCTCCTGCGGGAGTTCGAACACCTCGCGCGCGGCGGCCAGCAGGTCGCCCAGGCGGCGGCGCGCGGTCTGCTCGGGGACGCTGGCCGGGGGCGCGTATTCCTGCACGTGCAGCCAGCGGCGGCCGGGGTCGTCGGCTTCGGTGTAGACGTCGATGGCGGCGGCGTATTCGGGCAGGTCGGCGTCGTAGGCGCGGAAGCAGTCCACGCCCTCGCGGGCGCGCCAGGATTTGAGCGCGCGCAGGTTCTTGCGCAGGCGGTTGGCCACCATCTGCGCGCCCTCGCCCAGCGCGCGCGGGGCGGCCGGCTCGCGGCGCTCGGGCATGACCGGGTCGCTGACGATCAGGCTGCACTCCAGCGCGCCGTTGAACACCCTGTAGCGCTTGCGGGCGCGCAGGCCGGTGGCGAAGGCCAGCTCCTCGTCGCCGCACAGCAGGCTGGCGCGCCACGTGGGAACGCTGGCGGCCAGGGCGTCGCCTAGGGCGCGATAGAGGGCCGGATCGGCGGCCAGGCGGGCGTCGTAGGGCGGGTTGCAGACGGCCAGGCCGGCGGGCGGTTCGGCTTCGGAAGTGCCGGCAAGCTGCGGGAAGGTCTGGGCGAGGCGTTCGACCGGCGCCACGCGCAGGCTGATCGCTTCGGCCAGGCCGGCGGCGGTGGCGTTGGCGATGGCGGCATCGATCGCGCGCCTGTCCAGGTCGCTGCCGAAGAACACCGGGCGCAGCGCGGCGCGGCCGGCGCGGTCGCGCTCGCGGGCGTCGTTCCACAGCGCCGTCCACTGCTGGAGGTCGAAGCCCAGCCAGCGGGTGGGCGCGGGCACCTGCCCCGCCTCGCCGCCGCCGGGCGCGCCGCCGATACGCTGCAGGCCAGGCGCGACGTCGGCGGCCATCAGCGCGCCTTCCACCAGCAAGGTGCCGCTGCCGCACATGGGGTCGAGCAGCGCACCGCCTTCGGCATGACGCTGCGGCCACTGGCCGCGCAGCAGCACGGCGGCGGCCAGGTTCTCCTTCAGCGGCGCCTCGCCCTGGGCGCGGCGCCAGCCGCGGCGGTGCAGCGGGCCGCCGCCCAGATCCACCGACAGCAGCGCCCTGCCCTTGCGCACCACCAGGTTCAGGCGCAGGTCGGGGGCGTCCAGATCCACGTCCGGGCGCGAGCCGTCCAGGTCGCGGAAGGCGTCGACCACGGCGTCCTTGGTGCGCTGGGCGGCGTAGCGGGCGTGGGTGATGGCGCTGCCGGACACGTGCGCGTCCACGGCCAGGGTCATGCCGGCGTGCATGTGCGCGGGCCAGTCCAGGGCGCGGGCACCGGCGTACAGGGCGTCCTCGTCGGGACAGTCCCAGTCGGCCAGCGGCCACAGCACGCGGCTGGCGGTGCGCGCCCACAGCACGGCGCGCTGGGCGTCGGCCTGGCTGCCGGCGGCGTTGACGCCGGCAACGGTGGCGGTGGCCTTTTCGCAGCCCAGCACGGTGAGCTCGTCGGCGAGCAGGTATTCCAGGCCCTTGGCGCAGGAGACGAAGAAATCCATCGGCTACAGCCCGGCCAGCAGTTCGGCGAAGGCGTCGGCGGAGGCCTGCACGTGGCGCTCGAGGCGGTGGGCGTCGTCGACCAGCAGCAGGCGGGCGCGGCGCGGGCGGGCCCAGTCGACGACGCTGGCCGCATCGATCAGCTCGTCGTCCCAGCCGTGCACGATCGACACCGGAACGCCTTCGGCGGCCTCCAGCGGCGGGGCCTTGCCCATGCGCACCGGCGGGGCCATCAGGAACAGGCCGGCCACCGGCACCTGCAGCGAGACGTGGCCGGAGATCCACGCGCCCAGGCTGGAGCCGGCCAGCACCAGCGGCCCGCGGGCGGCGGCGCCGCGGGCGCGCTTGAGCAGGCGCTGCGCGCGGGTGGGCACGTCGCCCAGCTCGCTGATCTCCCGGCGCGCATCCAGGTCGGTGTAGTCCGGGCGCTCGTGCGTCCAGCCCAGGCGCTCGCAGACGTCGGCCAGCGCGGTCACCTTGGTGGCGTCGGGGCCGCTTTCAAAACCGTGGGAGAGGATGCAGTGGCCGCGGATGGTCATCGCGGGAAGCTCGGCGTATTCATGCGGGAATGCTAGAGCATTTCCGGCGGCGCGCCGATTGCGGCGACGGGCGGCGCCAAATCACCTAGCATCCGGGGCATGAGCAACGACGCCCCCCGCATCACCCTCCAGCACCTGCCCTACGTGGAACGGCTGGCCCAGCGCGCGCCCGGCGACATCGACCTGGTGGTGATCCACTGCACCGAGCTGCCGGACATGGCGATGGCGCGCGAGTACGGCGAACGGGTGCTGTATCCGGAGGCCGGCACCGGCGCGGCCGGCCACTGGTACGTGGATCGGGACGGGGCGATCACCGAGTACGTGCCGGCCGAACGCGTGGCCCACCACGTGCGGGGCTGGAACCCGCGCTCGGTGGGCATCGAGCTGGTCAACACCGGGCGCTTCCCGGACTGGTACGACAGCCGGCACCAGGCGATGGAGGAGCCGTACCCGCAGGCGCAGGTGGATGCGCTGGTGCGGCTGCTGGGACACCTGGCGGCGACCCTGCCGGGGCTGCGCTTCATCGCCGGGCACGAGGCGCTGGACACCGACCGGGTGCAGGCCAGCGACGATCCGGCGCTGACGGTGGCGCGGAAGGTCGATCCGGGGCCGATGTTTCCGTGGGCCGAGGTGCTGGCGCAGGTGCCGCTGGAACGCCTCGCCCGGTAGGTGGGCGGGTACAATCTGCGGCCCCCACGCGCGTGACCCCCGCATGACCCCGCCCGTTTCCGAATTGGTTGAACTGCTGTCGCTGGAGCGGCTGGAGCAGAACCTGTTCCGCGGCCAGAGCCGCGACATCGGCACCCGCTTCGTGTTCGGCGGCCAGGTGCTGGGGCAGGCGCTGTCGGCGGCCCAGTCGACGATGGCCGAGCCGCGGCCGGCGCATTCGCTGCACGCGTTCTTCCTGCGCGCGGGCGACGTGGATCACCCGATCGTGTACGAGGTCGACCAGACCCGCGACGGCGGCTCGTTCTCGGTGCGGCGGGTGAGCGCGATCCAGCACGGCAAGGTGATCTTCTTCTGTGCGGCCTCGTTCCAGGAGCCCGAACGGGGCGTGGAGCACCAGCTGCCGATGCCGGCCGTGCCACGTCCGGAGGACATCGATCCGGCGCCGCCGCTGCCGCCGCACGTGCTGGAAAAGCTGCCGGCCAAGGTGCAGCGCTGGCTGGATCGGGCCGGGCCGTTCGAGTTCCGCCACGTGTACCCGCGCGACGAGCTGGCGCCGCCCAAGCGGCCGCCGTTCCAGCAGGTGTGGTTCCGCCTGTCCGACCGGGTGGGCGACGCGCCGGAACTGCACCGCGCCCTGCTCGCCTACGCCTCGGACTTCCACCTGCTGGGCACGGCGACGTTCCCGCACGGGTTCAGCTATTACCAGCCGGGCGTGCAGATGGCCTCGCTCGACCACGCGCTGTGGTTCCACCGCCCGTTCCGGGCCGACGAGTGGCTGCTGTATTCCACCGACAGCCCGAGCGCCAGCGGCGCGCGCGGCCTGGCGCGCGGGATGATCTACGACACCGAAGGCCGGCTGGTGGCCAGCACCGCCCAGGAAGGGCTGATCCGCACGGCAATGGACGCTGCCACGACAGGCGGCACGCCGCCGGGACAGTGATGCAATGAGACAGATTTTCAGCAGCCAGCGGGTGGAGAACGTCGAGCGCCTTGCCGAGGTGATGCGCGAGCACGGCATCGAGGTGCAGATCACCAACGGCCGCGGCTACATGAGCGGGCGCAGCCGCACCTTCAGCTACCGCGACAGCGCCAACAGGCGCAACCTGCCGGCGCTGTGGGTAGTGCGTTCGGACGACCAGCCGCGCGCGCGCCAGCTGATGCGGGAGCTGGGGCTGCCGGGCGCGCCCACCACCCGGCCGATGACGGACAGCTACCTGGCATCGATCAACGTGCCTTCGATGACGCCGGAGAAGCCGGCGGTGCCGCCGGCCCACCAGCGCATCATGCGCTACCGCCGGCTGCTGCTGGTGGTGATCGCGATCCTGGCGGCGCTGGTGATGGTGCGCTCGCTGGGCGCGGGCTGACGGCTCAAAAAAAGCCCGCGTGGCTGGCACGCGGGCTGGGACAAACACCCCCGGTTGCTGCGGACTCAGCGCATCCGCTGCGGCCTGAGCTCTTCGCGGCTCAGGAATCCATCGCCGTTTTCGTCCATCCAGGCAAAGCTGGCGGACAGGCGCGGCATCTTCTCTTCCACTTCCACCCGGCTCAGGCGGCCATCACCGTTGAGGTCGGCGGCGGCGAAGTGCTCGTTGAAGCGGCGCTCGCGCTCGGCCTCGCGCTGCGGGCGCTGGGCCTGCTGCCAGGCGCGCAGCTCGCTGCGCACGATGTGGCCGTCGCCGTTGGCGTCGATGGCGTCGAAGTGCTCCAGCAGCCAGCCGCCGCCGGCGCCGCGATGACCGCGCATGCCACGGGCGCCACGCTCCTGGCGGGCCTGCGCGGCCTGCTCGATCTCGGCGCGGCTGATGCGGCCGTCACCGTCGGCGTCGAGGCGGGCGATGCCGCCGCCGTGGCCCATGCGGGCGAAGCGGTGGCCGTGATGGCGGTGCTTGCCGCCGCGGTGCGCGCGCGCCTTGGACGCGTCGGCGCGCTCGGACACGGCGGCCTCCTGCTGGGCGGCGGCGGCCGGCTCGGCCGCCATCGACTGCGCGGCCAGGGCGCCGATTCCGATCAGGGTCGCAGCGAACAGGGCTTTGGTCTTCATGGGCGATTCTCCATACAGCGGCGTGATTGCCGCCTTTGGAGGGGTCAACGCGGCAGCCCCGGGCGCGGTTGACGCCGGGGTGGATCCGTTCAGGCAGCGGACAGTCGCGGAATCCGCGACCGCGGGCAGTATGCTGCTGGCCCATGGGCGAATCCGAATCCCTGCGCCTGTTCCACACGGGCCTTCATCCATGCGGCTACTGGCCCGAGCGCACCGCGCGCGACCTGGTGCTGGATCCGAACGATCCGCGGCTGGCGGAGTTCTATCCGCAGGCGCTGTCGTGGGGGTTCCGCCGCTCGGGCGACATCGTCTACCGGCCGCACTGCCACGGCTGCCGCGCCTGCGTGCCGGTGCGGATCCCGGTCGATGCGTTCCAGCCCAACCGCAGCCAGCGCCGCTGCCGGGCGCGCAACGCGGACGTTGAAATGCGGGTGCTGCCGGCCGAACGCACCGACGAGCAGCTCGACCTGTACCGGCGCTACCTGCAGGCGCGCCACCCGGGCGGCGGCATGGACGGGCACGGCTCGCAGGAATTCGACCAGTTCCTGGTCGGGAGCTGGACGCGCGGCCGGTTCCTGGAGCTGCGCGCGGGCGGGCGCCTGCTGGCGGTGGCGGCGACCGATGTGGTCAACGACGCCCTGTCGGCGGTCTATACCTTCTTCGATCCGGACGAGGCCGCGCGCGGGCTGGGCACGCTGGCGATCCTGCGCCAGATCGACTGGGCCCGGCGCGAGGGGCGCCGGCACCTGTACCTGGGCTACTGGATCGACGGCCACGGCAAAATGGACTACAAGCGCCGCTTCCACCCGCTGGAGGCCTTCGATGGCCGCCGCTGGCATCCGCTCGACAAGGAACCCCGCTCCCCATGACCACCCGCTTCGTGCGTCTCCTCCCACTGATCGCCGCCGCACTGGCGCTGGCCGCCTGCGTGCGCGTCAACGTATATGGCGACCCGAACCACGCCCAGGCCGCCATGTCCGATACGCTCCGCGTCGCCAGCTACAACGTCTCCCTGTATTCGGAAGAGGCCGGCGGGCTGGCGCGGCGGCTGCAGGCCGGCGACGACGGCGCGCGGCGGGTGGCGGCGGTGCTGCAGCGGGTGCGGCCGGACATCGTGCTGCTCAACGAGTTCGACTACGTGGCCGACGGCAGCGTGGCCGAGCTGTTCCAGAGCGACTACCTGGAGCGCGCCCAGCCCGGCGGCGGCGCGCCGCTGCGCTACCCCTACCGCTACCTGGCGCCGGTGAACACCGGGGTGGCGAGCGGGCTGGATCTGGACGGTAATGGCCGCGTGGGCACCGAGGGCCGCGCCTATGGGGACGATGCCTGGGGCTACGGGCTGCACCCGGGGCAGTACGGGATGCTGGTGCTCTCGCGCCACCCGATCGACGCCGACGCGGTGCGCACCTTCCAGCTGTTCAGGTGGAGCGACCTCCCCGGCGCGCGCCGGCCGCTGGATCCGGACACCGGCGCCCCTTGGCACCCGGACGCGGTGTGGGAGCAGATGCGGCTGTCGTCCAAGTCGCACTGGGACGTGCCGGTGCGCACGCCGCGCGGCGTGGTGCACCTGCTGGCCTCGCACCCCACCCCGCCGGCGTTCGACGGCCCCGAGCGCCGCAACCGGGCGCGCAACGCCGACGAGATCCGGCTGTGGCAGGAGTACATCTCCGGCGGCGAGCGGCCGTGGCTGTGCGACGACGCCGGCCGCTGCGGCGGGCTGGCGCAGGATGCGCGGTTCGTGATCGCCGGGGATCTGAACAACGATCCCGCCGACGGCACCGGCATCGACGAGGCGATCGTGGAGCTGCTGGAGCACCCGCGGGTGCTGCGCCACCCCACCCCGCGCAGCGAGGGCGCCGTGCAGGCGGCGCTGGCCGACGGCGGCACCAACCTGGAGCACCGCGGCGCGCACGCACACGACACCGGCGCGTTCGGGCCGCGCACCGGCAACCTACGGGTGGACTATGCCCTGCCCTCGACCGGCTTCGAGTACCTGGGCGGCCGGGTGTACTGGCCGCCGCCGGGCGACCCGTCGGCGCCGATCGTGGAGGGCAGCGACCACCGGCTGGTCTGGGTGGATCTGCGCATTCCGTAGCGGCACGGCGGGTATCGCGGGGCTGCGGGAGAGGCGCGGGGCCGGCAGAAGTTGACGGAGTGATATCGTTTTGATATCAAATAACAGCCACCGCCCAACTGGAGCCCCCACGTGAAAGAAAACCCCATCCGTTCCCTGCCCGGCATCCCCGTGCTGCTTCTGGTGCTGGCCGCCCTGCTGGCCTGCGTCTATCCGTTCTTCCTGATGGTCATGGGCGAAGGCAACGTCCTGCTGCTGATCGCCGCGGTCATCGTCGGCGCGGCGGCCATCTTCACCCTGATCGGGCTGTACATGGTCGAACCGAACCAGTCGGCGGTGGTGAGCCTGTTCGGCCGCTACGTGGGCACCGTGCAGGAGAACGGCCTGCGCTGGAACAACCCCTTCTTCACCAAGCGCAAGATCTCGCTGCGCATCCGCAACTTCGAGAGCGGCAAGCTCAAGGTCAACGAGCTGGACGGCAGCCCGATCGAGATCGCGGCGGTGATTGTGTGGAAGGTGGTGGACTCGGCCGAGGCCGTGTTCAACGTGGACGATTACGAGAGCTTCGTGCACATCCAGTCCGAGGCGGCGCTGCGGGCGATGGCCACCAGCTATCCGTACGACCAGCATGAAGACGAGCAGATGTCGCTGCGCAGCCACCCGCTGGAGATCTCCAACGAGCTCAAGCGGCACCTGGACGAGCGCCTGGCCTCGGCCGGTGTGGAGGTGCTGGAAGCCAAGATCAGCCACCTGGCCTACGCGCCGGAAATCGCCCAGGCGATGCTGCAGCGCCAGCAGGCCAACGCGGTGGTGGCAGCGCGGGCGCGGATCGTGGCCGGCGCCTGCGGCATGGTCGAGATGGCGCTGGAGGAGCTGCAGAAGAGCGGCGTAGTGGATCTGGACGAGGAGCGCAAGGCGGCCATGGTGAGCAACCTGCTGGTCGTGCTGTGCGGCGACCGCTCGGCGCAGCCGGTACTCAACACCGGGTCGCTGTACTGACATGGACAGCAGCCTGGCCATCCCGCTGATCGTTGCCGCCAGCAGCGTGCCGGCGTTCCTGGCCGCCCGCGCCTTCTCCCGCGACCGGGCCCGGCTGGCGACGCTGATGCGTCTGGTGGGCATGGCGATCCTGGCCGGCGCGGTGGGGCTGGCCTGGGCCGGCGGTGATCCGAACCGGACGCTGGCAGTGGCGGTCGGGCTGGCGGTGGCGGTGAACGGACTGGGGCTGTTCGTGCTCTGGGACGTGATGCGCCGGCGCCGGGGGCACGGCCGCGGGTGAGCCAGAAGAAGAGCTACCCGCTGCGCATCAACGCCGAGATCCTGGCGGCGGTGCAGCGCTGGTCGGACGACGAGCTGCGCAGCCTGAATGCGCAGATCGAATACGTGCTGCGCGATGCGCTGCGCAAAGCGGGCCGTCTGCCAGCCGAACATGATCGAAATCGCCCGCAATCAAGCAGCTAGACTCAACCCGAACTTCCCTGGAAATGGAGCATTCAAGATGAAGAAGACCGTATTGCGCATTGGCTTTGCCCTGCTTGCCGCCTTCGCCGTGTCCGCCGCGTGGGCGCAGGATCCCTCCGAGCGCGCCATCCAGGTGCTCGACCAGCTCGACGCCGGCCAGTACCAGGAGGTCGCCGACAACTTCGACGAGCAGATGGCCGCGGCGATGGACGTGGCCACCCTGGGCCAGGTGTGGGGGTCGATTCCGCAGCAGCTGGGCGCGGTGCAGTCGCGCGGCGAGCCGCAGGCCACCCGGCAGGACGGCCACGACGTGGTGGTGGTGCCGGTGCAGTACGAGCGCGCCCTGGCCAACGTCAGCATCGCCTTCAATGCCGAAGGCAGGATCGCCGGGCTGCTCGTCCAGCCGGCGGAAGCCCCGCCTGCCGCCGCCGACACGGAATAGCCGCAATGGCCCAGACCAGGCACAAAGTCGTGGTGATCAAACCCGATCCGGCGGAAATGGAGAAGGAGTTCGACCGCATGGCCGTCCAGGGGTGGGAGCTGGTCAGCCTGAGCCAGGTGCCGATCCTGAGCATGGTCGCGGTGTTCCGCAAGACGGGACACTGAGCGATGCGCACCACCTCCCGCTCGCGAAGCGAGGAAGCTCCCCGCTACTGGTTCGCAGCCAAGCAGTACGGCTGGGGCTGGGGGCTGCCGCTCGCCTGGCAGGGGTGGGTGGTGCTGGCCGCGTACGTGGCCGGCGTCACTTTGGCCGCGGTGCTGGGCGACGAACGGACGTTCTTCATCAGCGCGGGGGTGCTGACCGTGCTGCTGATCGCGGTGTGCGCGATCAAGGGCGAGCCGCCGCGGTGGCGCTGGGGCGGCAAGGACTGAGCGCATGGCCAGCGCCCCCACGCCAACCACGGGAGCCTGACCTGCGCCGGCACCCCGCCCCGCTGCTGAACACCCCGGCCATCGAGCTGTGGCCTGGCGGGCTGCTGCGCGCGCGCGCCGGCCACGACGCGCGCGTGCTGGCGCGGGCCACCCGGGTACTGCGGCGCAAGCGCGACGGCCACTACCTGGCCGCGCAGCTTCCCGAAGGGCTGGTGCAGTTGCTGCCGGGCTGGCGGCGGGAGCCCGGCGTCGACGAGGCGCTGGCGGCGATGGCCACCCATCCGGGCCTGCGGCCGGGCACCGGGCCGGTGCCCGCCCTGCCCCTGTACCGGCTGCACGAGCGCATGCAGCGGCTGGGGATCGATGCCGAGGGCTACGCCCGGCGCACCGGCCTGGCGCTGGTGGCCGAGCCGGCCTGGCTGGCCTTCGCCGGCCTGGATCGCTACCGGCGGGCGCTGTGGCTGCACGCCGGTGCCGCGCGGGGCTGGGAGCGGCTGCGCGGGGCGGCGCGGCGCGACGGCGTGATCCTGGAGGCGATCTCCGGCTACCGCAGCCACGACTACCAGCTGGGGATCTTCGAGCGCAAGCTGGCCCGCGGCCAGGAGGTCGCGCAGATCCTGCAGGTCAACGCGGCGCCCGGCTACAGCGAGCACCACTCGGGGCTGGCGCTGGACATCGGCGCGCCGGGGGAGCCGCCGGCGGAGGAGTCGTTCGAGGATACGGACGCATTCGGCTGGCTGGCGGAGAACGCGGCCACCCACGGGTTCCACATGAGCTATCCGCGCGACAACCCGCACGGGATCGTCTACGAGCCCTGGCACTGGCGCTTCCAGCCCGCCACCGCCGCGTAGCGCGGCGGACTACTCCTGCGAGCGCTTGACAGGGGCGCTGGCCCCCGAGGACAGGTCGGCGATGCGCCACAGGTAGAGGCTGGCGGCGGTGCGCCACGGGCCCCAGCGCTCGCCGCGCTCCATCAGTTCCCGGGGTTTGGGCATCTCCTCCAGCCCGTCCACCACCTGGGCCCCCTTGCGGATGCCCAGGTCGTCCACCGGCAGCACGTCCGGGCGGCCGAGGCGGAACATCAGCATCATCTGCACCGTCCAGCGGCCGATGCCGCGGATCGGCACCAGGGCGGCGATGATGTCCTCGGGCTCCATCGTGGACATCCGGCGCAGGGTCGGGATCTCCCCGGCCTGCTCGCGCCGGGCCAGGTCGCGCAGGGCCAGCGCCTTGTTGCCCGACACGCCGCAGGCGCGCAGCGCGGCATCGTCGATCAGGCCCAGGGTCTCGGCGTGCAGGCGGCGGCTTCCGATCGCATCCTCCACCCGGCCGACGATGGTCGCCGCGGCCTTGCCGCTGAGCTGCTGGAAGAGGATGGCCCGCGCCAGCGCGTCGACCGGGTCGAACGGGCGGCGCCAGCGCGGATCCGGCTCCAGCGGCCCGACCCGGCGCATCCAGGCGGCCAGCGGCCGATCCACCCGCGCCAGATGCGCCTGGGCGGCTTCGGTGTCGTATCCGCGACGGTAGCGCGCCACGGGGCCGCTCAGCCCCGCGCCAGGTCGGCGGCCAGCAGCAGCCAGCCGAGCATCATCAGGCTGCCGCCCAGCGGCGCCAGCGCGGTGGGCCAGCCCAGCAGCGCGGCCGCCACCAGGCTGCCGGAGAACAGGAGCATGCCCAGCAGCAGCAGGCCGGCCGCCGCCAGCCGCAGCGCCCGCACGGCCGCGGGCGCCAGCAGCGCCAGGGCCACGCCGTGGCCGAAGCCAAACAGGGCCGCGGTCTGCAGCCAGGAGGCGGCCTGGCCCTCGGCCCCGTGCGAGGCATAGGCGGCCAGCCCCACGCACGCACCGGCGCACAGCGCTCCGGCTGCCGCGACCAGGCGTCCGAAAAGCGACAGGCCGCGCCTGGAAGGCGCGGCCTGTCGGGGATCCATCATGGAAACGGTGCGCGGCAGCGGTTACCGCTCCTGCAGGGTCCAGTAGACCTCGTACTCGCCATCGGCGGTGAACGAGTCGTCGATGCCGGACTTGTAGATCTCGTACGGGCGGCCGGTGACTTCGCGGCCCTGGGTCATCGCCCAGGCGCGGATGGCGTTGCGCACGTTCTCCAGTTCGGCCATGAAGCCGGTGTAGTCGCCCACGGCGGCCATGGACGGCTCGAGGCGCACGTACTCCACCGGGCCCAGCAGCTCCAGGTCGGTCAGCTCGCCCTCGTCCACCACCGGCGCCTCGGCCACGGCCTGCTCGCCGTTGTCGCCGTCTTCACCGTTGCCCTCGCCGTTCGCCTCGTCCTCGTCGGCCGCGGCGGGGCCGCTGCCGGCGGTGCGGATCGGCAGGGCCACGTCGAAGTTGTAGACCTCGCGGCCCAGCTCGGTGGTGATGATGCGCATCGGGCCGGCGGCTTCCAGATCGTTGGCGTCCAGGGTGCGGTTGATCCACTCCATGTTGCTGGTCATCGAGGCCTGGATCTCGTTGGTGCGGCGCTCGATGGCGCCGGCACGCACGACCAGCAGGTTCTCGGCCGGACGCTCGACGAAGCGAAGATCCGCCAGGGTGCTGCCCTCGACCGCGTAGTCGACGTTGGGCACCGAGGCCAGCATGTTGGACAGGCGGGCCAGGCCCAGCGACATGCTGTCGCCCACGCTGCGGCTGACGTACAGGCCGGAATAGCGGCCGATCAGGTTCCAGCCGTATTCAACGTTGTAGGTCTGGGTGATCTCGACGTTGCGCCCGCCGCGGCCGGTCGGCCGGAGGTTGAACTCGGTGCGCTTGTTGGTGCCCTGGCGGTCGTCCTCGATGGCGATGGCGACGCGGCGGCGCGGCTCGGACTCGGTGATCGTCCAGGTGCCGCTGCCCACCGTGCGCACGTCGGAATCGAAGGTCAGGGTCGCGCCTTCGCCTTCCTCCGGGCCGCTGCGCTGCAGGTCCATGGTGGGGGCGTAGAGCACCATCGGGTGCCATTCATGGAAGCGGCGGAAGCTGTTGATCGTGTCGAACACGATCGTCTGGCGCCTGTTGGTTTCCACCTGCTCGACAAGCGTGCGTTCGGCAGGCAGCAATACGCCGACCACCACGAACAGCACGCCGACAATCAACAGGGCAATCAGCATTTCGAGCAAACGGGTCATTCAGGGTTCTCCAGACCAATATCCGGCCGTGCCGGCTTGCAGCGGGCAATCCTAACAAGTTGAGAGGGCGCGGGCGACAACCGGGAGCGATTTTTTTCCCGCGACGGGTGGTTCCAAATGTCACACAAGCTTGAGTTCGAAGGCCTTCAGCACGGCCCGGGTGCGGTCACGCACGCCCAGCTTGCTGAGGATGTTGGAGACGTGGTTCTTGATCGTGCCCTCCGCCACGCCCAGTGAATTGGCGATTTCCTTGTTCGAGAACCCCCCCGCCATGAGGCGCAGGATCTCGGTCTCACGGTCGGTGAGCGGATCCGGGCGGTCGAGGCTGACGAACTCGTTGCGCATGTGCTCCAGGCCCGAAAGCAGGCGCTGGGTCATGGCCGGCTGCACCAGCGAGCCGCCCCCGGCCACGGTGCGGATCGCCCCCACCAGCTGCTCCAGGGACACGTCCTTGAGCAGGTAGCCCTTGGCCCCGGCCTTGATCCCGGCCAGCACCAGCTGGTCGTCGTCGAAGGTGGTCAGGATGATGGTCGGCGGCAGCTTTCCGTCGCGCGAGAGCGACTGCAGCGCCTCCAGGCCCGACATCACCGGCATGCGCATGTCCATCAGCACCACGTCGGGCGCGGCCTGCGGGATCAGCTCCACCGCCTGGCGCCCGTCCGCGGCCTCGGCCACCACTTCGATCCCATCGTCCAGGGCCAGCAGGGAGCGGATGCCCTCCCGGACCAGGGTCTGGTCGTCCACCAGGCACACTCGGATCATCGGTTTCTCCTCGGCTCCGTCCATGATAAAGCCTCAATCGCCGGTTGCAGCCACCGGCCCGCAGGCCGGCGTGAAGGGGGGCTCCACCGGGGCTTCCAGCGGCAGGTTCAGGTCCAGGGCGAAGCCTTCGCCCGGCGCGGTGCGAACCTCCATCGAGCCGCCGTACGCGGCCAGGCGCTCGCGCATCCCGCGCAGGCCGTTGCCGAAGGCCTCCGGATCGGCGCCGCGGCCGTCGTCGCGGGCCTGCAGCCGCACCCTGCCCCCGGCGACGCCGTAATCGATCCGCAGCCGCGAGGCCTGGGCGTGGCGCACGGTGTTGGTGATGATTTCCTGGGTGCAGCGCAGCAGCACGTGGGCGCGCTCGGCGTCCTCGAGCAGGAAGGGCTCGGGCATGTGCATGTCGACCCGCAGCGACGGCACGTGCTCGGCCAGCGGGCGCAGGGTGGCGACCATGTCGATGGCGTCGTCGTCGCGGATCGCGCTGACCGCCTCGCGCACGTCGCTCAGCAGCAGCTTGGCCAGGGTGTGGGCCTGGCCCACGTGCTCCTGGGCGGTGCCGGAGGTGAGGTGGTTGGCCACCTCCAGGTTCAGGCTCAGCGCGGTCAGGTGGTGGCCGAGCAGGTCGTGCAGCTCGCGGGCGATGCGGGTGCGCTCGTTGACCCGCACGCTCTCGGCCAGCAGCGCGCGGGTGGCGCGCAGCTCGGCGTTCAGGCGCCGCTGCTCGTCGCGGGCCTGGGCCTGCCGGCGGGCCACCAGCGCGGTGGTGAACACGAAGCTGGAAAAGCCCATGTAGCCCAGCGCCTGCATCAGCCCCATCAGCAGCGGGAAGCCGAGCGGGCCGGTGTAGATCGGCACCACCGCCAGGTTGCCCAGCACCAGCCACACCACCCCCACCTTGAGCGGCAGGATCCACGGCAGCAGGCCGGCCACCACCATCAGCAGGATGCTGCCCAGCGCGGTGCCTGAGAAATAGCTCACCCCCAGCGCGCAGGCGGTCAGCAGCAGCAGGCCGAAGTGATCCCAGACGCCGGGCTTGCGGTCGCCCAGGGAGCGGGTGATGCGCCAGTAGGCGGCCCCGAACAGCAGGTACACCACCAGCCAGCGCATGACCCGGAACATCGGATTGCCGTCCAGATCCTCCAGCGGCAGCGCCTGCGGGTCGATCAGGAAGATGATCAGCCACAGGCCGACCGCGGCCCATGTGAAAAGGCCTGCATAGCGCAGCATCTGGCTGTTGCCGAGACGGATCAAAGCGGTTTTTCCGGGCGTTTGAAACGGGGTGTGCAGGGTTAACGCAGGGCCACCGGCAGCGCAAGGCCGGAACGGCATGGTCGGCGCCGCGCGGGTGGTCGCGATTCGCTGGGGAAGGTCGCCTGTGCGATAATGGGCGGTGCTGCAATGCGGCTGCTGCCCGCCCGCGCGGGCGCAATTTCCTGGAGTCATGAATGACGACGCTGATCCGCGACGTGCGTGAACACGAGCTGGATTCCATCCTCGCCCTGAACAACGCCGCCGGGCCCGCGATCCTGCCCCTGGACGCGGCCCGCATGCGCCGGTTCTTCGACACCGCCGATTATTTCCGGGTCGCCGAGCGGGACGGCCACGTGGCCGGGTTCCTGGTCGGCTTCGGCTCGGAATCTGACCATGACAGCGGCAATTTCGCCTGGTTCCGCGAGCGCCACGAATCGTTCTTCTACATCGACCGGATCGTGGTCGCCAGCCGCCGCCGCGGCGGCGGCGTGGGCCGCGCGTTCTACGCCGACGTGCAGAGCTTCGCCGAAGTGCGCTGGCCGCTGCTGACCTGCGAGGTGTTCATCGAACACGACAACGATCCGGCGCGCCTGTTCCACGGCAGCTTCGGGTTCCAGGAGGAAGGCCAGCACGTGATGCCGGAGACCGGCGTGCGCGCCTCCATGCTGGCCAAGCCGATGTGCAGCTATCCGTGGGTGGACGAGCGTTACGGCGGGCGCCTGCCCGACGTGCCGTGGCTGCTGCAGCCCCGCCAGCGCCGCGATGGCGCGCCCCAGCGCGCAACGGGAACCTGAGCATGACCGCAGCGAATTTCGAGCCGGCCGGCGAACTGAAGTTCGGCCAGGTCGGCATTGCCAACCTGCGCGTGAAGACCCTGGACGTGCAGCGGCTGGCCGCGGAGATGCGCGACCGGGTGGAGCGCGCGCCCAAGCTGTTCGCCCGCGCCGCCCTGGTGATCGACTTCGGCGGCCTGCCGGGCGTGCCCGACGAGGCCGGCGCGCGCGCCCTGATCGACGCCCTGCGCGAGGCCGGCGCCCTGCCGGTGGCGCTGGCCTGGGGCAGCAGCGACAACGAGGCCCTGGCCGTGCGCCTGGGGCTGCCGGTGCTGGCACGGTTCCGGGCCCAGTACGAGCGCGAAGGCGGCGCCACGCCCGCCCCGCCGCCGGCTGCGGCCCCCGCGCCCGAACCGGCCGCCAGGCCTGCGCCGGCCCCGGCCGCCGCACCCGCCGCGCAGCCGGGCATGATCCAGAGCGTCCCGGTGCGCTCGGGCCAGCAGGTGTATGCCGACAACCGCGACCTGAGCGTGCTGGGCGCGGTCAGCCCCGGCGCCGAGGTGCTGGCGGACGGCTCGATCCATATCTACGGCCCGCTGCGCGGGCGCGCCCTGGCCGGCGCCCAGGGCAACGCGAAGGCGCGCATTTTCTGCCGCGCCTTCCACGCCGAACTGGTGGCAGTGGCCGGACAGTACAAAGTGCTGGAAGATATCCCCCGCGAACTCCACGGCAAGGCCGTCCAGGTCTGGCTCGACGGAGACGAACTGCGGATCGCCGCGCTTGACTGAGCGCGTCCCCCGCGATCCATTACATCAGAAGAACAATACGGAGAGCACGACATTGGCCGAAATCATCGTAGTCACCTCCGGCAAGGGCGGCGTCGGCAAGACCACCACCAGCGCCAGCATCGCCAGCGGACTGGCCCGGCACGGCAAGAAGACCGCGGTTATCGACTTCGACGTGGGCCTGCGCAACCTCGACCTGATCATGGGCTGCGAGCGCCGCGTGGTCTACGACTTCGTCAACGTGGTGCAGGGCGAGGCGACGCTGAAACAGGCGCTGATCAAGGACAAGCGGTTCGACAACCTGTTCATCCTTGCCGCCTCGCAGACCCGCGACAAGGACGCGCTGACCCGCGAGGGCGTGGAGCGCGTGCTCAAGGAACTGGCCGACGAGGGCTTCGACTACATCGTGGCCGACTCCCCGGCGGGCATCGAGAAGGGCGCGTTCCTGGCCATGTATTTCGCCGACAAGGCGATCGTGGTGGTCAACCCGGAAGTCTCCTCGGTGCGCGACTCGGATCGCATCATCGGCCTGCTGCAGTCCAAGACCCGCCGCGCCGAGGCCGGCGAGCGGGTGGAGGAATACCTGCTGCTGACCCGCTACAGCCCCGCCCGCGTTGAAACCGGCGAGATGCTGTCGGTGACCGACGTGGAGGAAGTGCTGGGGCTGAAGACCATCGGCGTGATCCCCGAGTCGAGCGACGTGCTCAATGCCTCCAACAAGGGCGAGCCGGTGATTCTGTCGCAGGAATCCGGCGCCGGCCAGGCCTACGAGGACGCGGTCGCGCGACTGCTCGGCGAGGAGCGGCCCATGCGCTTCACCCAGCTGGAGAAGAAGGGCTTCTTCAGCAAGCTGTTCGGGGGTTGACGCAATGGGAATGTTCGACTTCCTGAAGACCAAGAAGAACACCGCCTCGATCGCCAAGGAACGGCTGCGGATCATCGTGGCCCAGGAGCGCAGCAGCCGCGGCGCCCCGGACTACCTGCCGCTGCTGCAGCGCGAGCTGCTGGAGGTGATCCGCAAGTACGTGAGCATCGACGCGGAGGCGGTGAAGGTGGATCTGGTGAAGGATGGCGAGCATGACGTGCTCGACATCTCGGTGGCGCTGCCTGAAGAGCGCGCCGGCACCGCCTGACCGGAACCGGCGTGGACAACGGGCCCGACGGGCGCTCCGCGCCCGGCACCCCGGCCGCGGAGGCCAGTGTGCTGTGCGTGCGCGACATCCACGCGCCTGACGCCGCCGCGATGCTGGCAGGCCACGGCCTGGCCCTGACCGTGGTGGAGGACGGTGCGCCGATCCCTGGCAGCTACTGGGGCGAGCCCGAGGCCGGGATCATCGGCAGCGAGGTGTTCGTGCGCCCGGATACGCCGGTGCACTCGATGCTGCACGAGGCCTGCCACCTGATCGTGCTGCCGCCCGAGCGGCGGGCCGCGGTGCACACCGACGCCACCGACTCGGTGGCCGAGGAGGACGCCACCTGCTACCTGCAGATCCTGCTGGCCGACCACATCCCCGGCGCCGGCCGCGACCGGCTGATGGCGGACATGGACGCCTGGGGCTACAGCTTCCGGCTGGGCAGCACACGGGCCTGGTTCGAGCAGGATGCCGAGGATGCGCGCGCCTGGCTGGCCGAACGGAACCTGCTCCCGTTGCCCCCCGCCGCCGCCTGAGCCGCGGCCACCCCGCCTTCGGGCCACTTGCGGAGCCGCCGGGGCTCCCCTAGCCTGCCGGATTCGTCCCATCGGCGGCCCGCGGCCGCAACAGGAACCCGACGTGACCACCAGCCGCCTGCTCAGCATCGCCGCCCTTTCCGCCTGCCTGGTGCTTTCAGCCTGCCAGCAGGACTCCAGCCCGGCCCCGGCCGCGGCCGGGGTGCCGGAAGACGAGACCGCCGACCAGTTCGTGGCCCGGGTCAACGACGAGATGCGGGCGATGTACCGCGAAATGACCGCCTCGCAGTGGATTTCCTCGACCTACATCAACGAGGACAGCCAGCTGCTGGCGGCCAAGGGCAACGAGCGCTGGCTGACCGCGCTCAACGGCTGGGTGGAACAGGCGCGGCGCTTCGATGGCCAGCAGATGTCGCCGGAAACGGCGCGCGCGATCCGCCTGCTCAAGCTGGGCACGGCGATGCCGGCGCCGCGCGATCCGGAGCGGCTGGCCGAACTGACCACCATCGCCACCCGCATGGAAGGCATGTACGGCGCCGGCGCCTACTGCGTGGAAGGCAATGCGGACAACTGCCGCCAACTGGGCCAGCTGGAGGACGTGCTGCGCACCAGCCGCGATTACGACCAGCAGCTGGACGCCTGGCAGGGCTGGCACTCGATCGCCAGGCCGATGCGCCAGGACTACACGCGCTTCGTGGAGCTGGTGAACGAGGGCGCGCGAGAGATGGGCTACGCGGACGCCGGCGAGATGTGGCGCTCGGGCTATGACATGAGCCCGGTGGAGCTGGCCGCCGAGGCCGACCGGCTGTGGGGCCAGGTCAAGCCGCTGTACGAGCAGCTGCACTGCTATGCGCGCAACCGCCTGGAGGCGCGCTACCCGGATCAGGGCTCGGTCGACGGGCTGCTGCCCGCGCACCTGATGGGCAACATGTGGCAGCAGGACTGGAGCAACCTGTGGGACATCCTGGAGCCCTACCCCAACGCCGGCAGCCTGGATGTGACCGGCGCGCTGCAGGCGCAGTACGGGGAAGGGCTGGATCGGCGCCTGGCCGGGCTTGACGCCCTGCCGACCCCGGCCGAGCGGACGGAGATCGAGCGCCAGGCGCAGCAGGACATGGCGGTGCGCATGACCCGGCGCGCGGAGGAGTTCTACACCTCGCTGGGGATGCCGGAGCTGCCGGAGCCGTTCTGGGCCAGGAGCCAGTTCACCAAGCCGCGCGACCGCGACGTGGTCTGCCACGCCAGCGCCTGGCCGATGGACATGGCCGACGATGTGCGGATCAAGATGTGCATCGAGCCGGACGAGGAAGATTTCACCACGATCTACCACGAGCTGGGGCACATCTATTACTTCCTGGCGTACAAGGATCAGCCGCCGCTGTTCCAGAACGGTGCGCACGATGGTTTCCACGAGGCGATCGGCGATGTGATCGTGCTGTCGATGACGCCCAGCTACCTGGCCTCGATCGGGCTGGTGGAGGAGCAGGCGCAGAGCCAGGCGGCGCTGATCAATTCGCAGATGCGCATGGCGCTGTCGAAGGTGGCGTTCCTGCCGTTCGGGCTGATGATCGACCGCTGGCGCTGGGGGGTGTTCGACGGGTCGATCACGCCGGAGAATTACAACACGGCGTGGTGGGAGCTGAAGGCGCGCTACCAGGGCGTGGGGCCGGCGCAGCCGCGCGGGGAGGAGTTCTTCGATCCGGGCGCGAAGTACCACGTGCCGGGCAATACGCCGTACACGCGCTATTTCCTGTCGCACGTACTGCAGTTCCAGTTCTACAAGGCGCTGTGCGGGGCGAGCGGGTATGACGGGCCGCTGCATGACTGCAATTTCCATGGCGACGAGGCTGCGGGCGAGCGTTTCTGGACGATGCTGAGCCGGGGCGCGGGGCAGACGTGGCAGGAGACGATGCAGGAGATCACGGGCGGCGAGCAGATGGATGGTTCGGCGGTGCTGGAGTACTTCGCGCCGCTGCAGGGCTGGCTGGAGGCGCAGAACGAGGGGCTGGCTTGCGGGTGGCCGGGCGGCAGCTGATTCCGGCGCGTTCCGGCGCGTTCCGGCGCGTTCCGGGGTGTTCCGGGGTGTTCCGGGGTGTTCCGGGGTGTTCCGGGGTGTTCCGGGGTGTGACGCGGAGTGTTTCGCAGAGCCGGGCTGTGTTTCCGATAGCCCGGGGACTTTGGCTGTTTTCTTCGGACTGACGCCGTGCCCCGGTAGCGGGGGCATCGCTTTTCGCGCGGCAGGGCGTCGTGCCCTGGCGCGCGCGCAATACATCCATGTATTGCTTGACGCGATACCCCCGCTACCGGGGCACGGCTCACCCCAACGGTAGTGACGGCTCTTCGGATGGCAATGGCGCTTGCCTGGAGCGTGACAGCTGCTCCTGGCAGGAGCGCGCCATGCGCGCGAAGCCGCGTGACGCTTGATTACGCGGTTTGCCGGGCGTCGGGGGCGTAGCCCCAACCTACAGGTGATCGGTGGGTTCGTACGCGGCCGGCTCTTCGGGGACTTTGGGGCGGGTGCGGCCCTGGTGGGTTTCCATCCACCAGAAAACCCAGCCGATGGCGAGGAAGCCGGCGGCAAGGCCGGCCAGGCCCAGGCCGGTGGCGCTGACCAGGGGCGAGAGCAGGCCGGCGATGACGGCGTTGAGGAGCAGGCCGGTGAAGGCCTGCAGCGAGGCGGCGGCGCCGCGCTGGGCGGGGAACAGATCCAGGATCGCAAGGGTGACGATGGGGAACACCAGGGCGATGCCGAAGGCGTTGAGTACCAGCGGCAGGACAGCCCAGGGGACGGTGGGGTCGTCGACCAGCAGGTAATAGAGCATGTTGGCGGCGATGGCGACCGCGCTGCAGGCGAAGCCGGCATTGGCCAGGGTGAGGCCCTTGACCCGCCCGGCGGTGCGGCCCGAGAGCCAGGCGCCGGCCATCATGCCGCTGATCATGGGCACGAAGAACCAGCCGAACTGGCTTTCGTCCAGTTCCAGGATGTCCATGATGAACGCGGGCGCCGAGGCGATGAACAGGAACAGCGCGGCGAAGTTGAATGCGCTGGCGGCGGCGAGGCGCTGGAAGCGGCCGTTGAGGAAGATGGTGGCGTAGTCGCGCAGCAGGCTGCGCGGGGCCAGCGAGCGGCGCTGGGGCGGCGGGAGGGTTTCGGGCAGCCAGCGCCAGGTGGCCAGCAGCAGGATCAGCGAGAACAGCACCAGGAACCAGAAGATCGCCGGCCAGCGCGCCCAGCCCAGGATCCAGCCGCCGATGATCGGGGCAATGGCGGGGGCGATGCCGAAGATCATCGAGACCTGGCTGAGCAGGCGCTGGGCGTTGGGGCCGTCGTAGAGGTCGCGGATCACCGCCCTGCCGACCACCACGCCGACGCCGGCGGACAGGCCCTGCAGCGCGCGGAACACCAGCAGGGTGCCCATGTCGCTGGCCATCGCGCAGCCCACCGAAGCCAGGGTGAACACCACCAGGCCGCCCAGGATCACCCGCCGCCGGCCGATGGCGTCGGACAGCGGGCCGTGGAACACGCTCATCACCGCGTAGGCGAACAGGTAGACGCTGATGGTCTGCTGCATCGCCAGCTTGTCGGCGCGCAGATCCTGGCCCATCTGCACGAAGGCCGGGAAGATGGTGTCGATGGTGAACGGGCCGAACATGGCCAGCCCGGCCAGCAGCCACGGCAGGCCGCGCGGCCACGCGGGACCGGCGGCATCGGCCCGGGGACTGCGGTGGTTCATGGGGGGACTCGAGGGGGAGGCGAGCCGACTAGTTTAACGCCCGCCTCCTGGACCACGGGCTATAATCGCGGGATATCCGTGGTGGGAGAAGCCGGCGCTGCCGGCTGCCGAAGGCGCAACGCCCGTAATCGCTCAGGCCAGATACCACCCAGGCAACACAACTCTGGAGAGACCGGCCCCGCGCCGGCGCCGAAGGGGCACGAGGAGCAGCGTCCTGCGCCTCCAAACTCTCAGGCAAAAGGACAGAGGGGCAACCCGGACCTGCGGTCCGGCCGCCAGCGCGGTCGGGGAACGCCGGACCACCCGCCCCCTCGCCTGCCGGATGCCTGCCATGACCACCAGCCCCAAGCACACCCTTCGCGACCTCGAGCAGCACGACGCCTTCGTCGGCCGCCACATCGGCCCCAATGACGAAGAAATCACCCGCATGCTCGAAGTGGTCGGCCAGGATTCGCTCGAATCGCTGACCAACGCGGTCGTCCCCGGCGACATCCGCAACGACGCGCTGGGCCTGCCGGCCCCGATGACCGAAGAGGAAGCGCTGGCGAAGATCCGCGCCGTGGCGAAGAAGAACAAGGTCTTCCGCAGTTTCATCGGCCAGGGCTATTACGGCACCCACGTGCCGCAGGTGATCCTGCGCAACATCCTCGAGAACCCGGCCTGGTACACCGCCTACACCCCCTACCAGGCGGAGATCTCGCAGGGCCGGATGGAGGCGCTGATCAACTTCCAGACGATGTGCGCCGACCTGACCGGCATGGACATCGCCAACGCCTCGCTGCTGGACGAGGCCACCGCCGCCGCCGAAGCGATGACTCTGGCCAAGCGCTCGGGCCGCTCGAAGTCGAACCTGTACTACGTCTCCGACCGCGTGCACCCGCAGACGCTGGAGGTGCTTCGCACGCGCGCCGAGGGGCTGGGCATCGAGCTGCAGGTAGGCCCGGAAGAGAAGGCCGCCGAGGCCGACTGCTTCGCGGTGCTGCTGCAGTACCCGGACACCTTCGGCCGCATCGGCGACTACCGCGCCCTGGCCAAGGCCGTGCACGCGCGCGGCGCGCTGGTCACCGTGTCGGTGGACCTGCTGGCGCTGACGCTGATCGCCGCGCCGGGTGACTGGGGCGCCGACATCGTGGTCGGCAACACCCAGCGCTTCGGCGTGCCGTTCGGCTTTGGCGGCCCGCACGCCGCATTCCTGGCCTGCCGCGACGCCTACAAGCGCTCCATGCCCGGCCGCCTGATCGGCGTGTCGCTGGACGTGGAAGGCAACCCCGCCTACCGCCTGACCCTGCAGACCCGCGAGCAGCACATCCGCCGCGAGAAGGCCACCAGCAACATCTGCACCGCGCAGGTGCTGCTGGCGGTGATGGCGAGCATGTACGGCGTCTACCACGGGCCGGAAGGCCTGCAGCGCATCGCCCGCCGCACCCATCGCCTGACCGCGATCCTGGCCGCGGCACTGGGCAAGGCCGGCGTGGAAGTGGGCGGTGATTTCTTCGACACCCTGCACATCACCGGCGTGGACGCGGCGGCGGTCGCCGCCAAGGCGCGCGAGGCCGGCATCAACCTGCGCGAAATCGATGCGGGCAGCATCGGCATCAGCCTGGACGAGACCACCACCCGCGCCGATGTGATCGAGCTGGCCGGGCTGTTCGGCGCCGTGATCGACGACATCGACGCGCTGGACGGCGAAGTGGCCGACGCCCTGCCGGGCGCGCTGGCGCGCGAGTCCGAGTTCATGCAGCACCCGGTGTTCAACACCCACCACAGCGAGCACGAGCTGCTGCGCTACATGCGCCAGCTGGCCGACAAGGACCTGGCCATGGACCGCACCATGATCCCGCTGGGCTCGTGCACCATGAAGCTCAACGCCACCTCGGAGATGGTGCCGATCACCTGGCCGGAGTTCGCCAACATCCACCCGCTGGCGCCGGCCGACCAGGCCGAGGGCTACAGGGAGCTGATCGACGGCCTGGAGCACATGCTGGCCGAGATCACCGGCTACGACGCGGTGAGCTTCCAGCCCAACTCGGGCGCCCAGGGCGAGTTCGCCGGGCTGATGGCGATCCGCGACTACCACCGCTCGCGCGGCGAGGGCGAACGCGACGTGTGCCTGATCCCCGAGTCCGCGCACGGCACCAACCCGGCCTCGGCGCAGATGGTGGGCATGCGGGTAGTGGTGGTGGCCTGCGACGCGAACGGCAACGTCGACATCGGCGACCTGCGCGCCAAGGCCGAGAAGCACAGCGAAAAGCTGGCCGCAATCATGATTACCTACCCGTCCACGCACGGCGTGTTCGAGGAAGGCATCGTCGAGATCTGCGAGATCGTGCACGCCAACGGCGGCCAGGTGTACACCGACGGCGCCAACATGAACGCCATGGTCGGACTGGCCAAGCCCGGCGCCTGGGGTTCGGACGTCTCCCACCTCAACCTGCACAAGACCTTCTGCATCCCGCACGGCGGCGGCGGCCCGGGCGTGGGCCCGTGCGCGGTCAAGTCGCACCTGGCGCCGTTCCTGCCCAAGGCGTTCGGCAATGGCGGCGAAGCGAAGGGCGGCATGGTATCGGCGGCCACCTTTGGGTCGGCCAGCATCCTGCCGATCAGCTGGATGTACATCGTGATGATGGGTGCGGCCGGGCTGCGCAAGGCCAGCCAGGTGGCGCTGCTCAACGCCAACTACGTGTCCAGGCGGCTGGCTGATCATTACCAGACGCTGTACGCCGGCCGCGGCGAGCTGGTGGCGCACGAGTGCATCCTCGACCTGCGCCCGCTCAAGGATTCCACCGGCGTCAACGCCGAGGACGTGGCCAAGCGCCTGGTCGACTTCGGCTTCCACGCCCCGACCCTGAGCTTCCCGGTCGCCGGCACGCTGATGGTGGAGCCGACCGAGAGCGAGTCGATGCACGAGCTGGATCGCTTCATCGACGCCATGATCGAGATCCGCGACGAGATCCGCGCGATCGAGGACGGGCGCCTGGAACGTGACGACAACCCGCTGGTCAACGCCCCGCACACCGCGGCCCAGGTGAGCGCCAGCGAGTGGACGCGCAGCTACCCGCGCGAGCTGGCGGCGTTCCCGCTGCAGTCGCTGCGGCACACCAAGTACTGGCCGCCGGTGGCTCGGGTGGACAACGTGCACGGCGACAAGAACGTGATGTGCTCGTGCATCCCGATCGACGCCTACAGGGACGACGAGGAAGCCGCGGAGGCCTGAGCCTCCGCCATCAGGGGACCGTCCGGACGAAGTGTTCGAGCAGGCCGGTGAGGCTGCGCAGATCCTGGGCGTTGTGGTGGCCGACGCGGCGCAGCTTCTCCGCGCTGCCGCCGCGCAGGTAGGACAGCCAGGCAGCGGGCGCCTCGCTGCCGGGCAGGTCGTCCTCGCGCACCACGCCCAGCACCTGGCGCTCGATGGTGGCCAGTCGGCAGTTCTCCCACGTCCCGCGCCAGCGCCGGCGCGCCGGGTGCAGCAGGTCGATATGGGCGCGGCCGATGACTGGATCGGGCAGCCGGGCCAGGGTGTAGCGGGTGGACAGCAGCGGCCGGTCGTAGGACTTGCCGTTGTAGGAGAGCAGCACCGTGTCGTCGGCCAGCCAGCGGGCGAACTCGGCCAGCATCGCGCTCTCGGCGGCCAGCGTGGTCATCAGCAGCTGGCGGATGCGCAGGCTGCCGTCAAACCAGTCGGCGGCGCCGATCATGAAGGCGCGGGTGCCGGTACCGCCGGCCAGGCCGGTGGTCTCGGTGTCGAAGGCGAGGATGCGCGAGGCGGCGACGGGCTCGTGCCGCAGCTCGGACAGGTCCAGCTCGCCCCCGGGCGGCTGCGCGGGCTGGCGCAGCTCGATGCAGCGCAGGCCGGGGGCGATCTCCTCGCCGTCGAGGGTGCGGTCGCGGCTGGGCGCCTGCGGGCGCGTGCCGCCGGGACGCAGGCCCATCAGCCTGCGCAGCTGGGCGATCTGCTGCGCGTGGGCATCGGGTGGCGGCGCGGGCGCAGCCACCGCGGTGGCCCGCGTCGCGTCCGGCGCGGCATCCACCGGGATCACGGAAAGTCCTGCGCGCCGTCCAGCCGGCGCAGCAGTCGGCGCCCCTCCCGCCTGCTGCTGCAACCGGGCAAGCTTGTGCGCCAATGCGGTCACGCCGTATCCCCCAGCAGCTCCAGCACCGCCAGCGCCGCGGCCTTGGCGGTAATGCCCTCATCGGCGACCTCGTCCGAAGCCAGCACCGGGCCGACGCAGCCCGGGCAGCCGGCCTTGCACCCGCAGCCGCGGATCAGTCCCAGCGCATGCGAACGCAGCTCCTCGCGCCGCTCGAACAGCGGCAGCGACAGCCCGACCCCGCCGGGATGGTTGTCGTAAAGGAAGATCGTGGGCGTGAACCCGCGCACCTCGTCGGCAGCCACGCTGCCGTCCTCGGCCGAACGCAGCTGCCCGCGCCCGCCCAGGTCGGCTGCGACGAACCACGCGCCGTCGCCGCTGCCCACCGCCTTCTGTAGGTCGCGGCCCTCGGCCATCACCGACACCATTGCCACCAGGTGCAGCGCGTAGGCGGCGCCGAGGAAGCCGTCCAGCGCGTCCTGGCGGCGGTCGAACCGCCGCTCCAGCACCCGCTGCGGAAGCTGCCACCACGCCGCGGTGGTGTGCAGCTCCTGGTCGGGCAGGTTGACCGGGCCGTAGCCGATGTTCTCGTGGCTGTGGAAGCGGATCTTCTTGTAGCCCGACACCCGCCGTACCACGTGCACCTCGCCGTGGTGGGCGCTGCCCTGCCCGCCCGGCGCGCCGTCAGCCTCGTCCAGCACCTTGAGTTTGGTGTAGTCGATGGCGTCGGTGTAGTAGTCCACGTGGGTGCGGCGCACGTAGGCCTTGCGGCCCTCCCAGTCCAGGCGTTCGACCTGGAACGGCTCGGACTGGATCATGTGGATCGCGCCTTCGTAAAGCGTGAGCGCGGCGGCCGAGTAGTCGACCTCGGCGACGATGGTCTGGCGGCCGTTGGTGCGATCGACCACCACGAAGTTGCCGTCGGCCACCGAGCGCAGGTTCACCGCCTGCGCCGGATAGCTGTCGGCGATCCACTCCCAGCGTCCGCCCTCCTGGTGCAGCACGCCGCTCTCGGCCAGCACCTCCAGCCACGGGCCGGCATCCACCGGGCCGAAGCCTTCGCCGTCCAGGAACGGCAGCTCGAACGCCGCGCAGCGGATGTGATCCATCAGCACCAGCGGCTGGTCCGGCTCGATCCGCGCCTGCTCCGGGGTGGCGCTGGCGAAGAACTCCGGGTGCCGCACCACGTACTGATCCAGCGGCTGGCTGCTGGCCACCAGCACGCCGATGGAAGGCTGCTGGCGGCGGCCGGCGCGGCCGAAGCGCTGCCAGGTCTGGGCGATCGAACCCGGATAGCCGTTGAGCACCACGACATCGAGGCTGCCGATGTCCACGCCCAGCTCCAGCGCGCTGGTGCTGACGATGCCGTCCACGCGGCCCGAGCGCATCTCGCGCTCCACCTCGCGGCGCTCGGTCGGCAGATACCCGCCGCGGTAGGCGCGGATCCGGCGCGGCTTGCGCGGGTCGCTGTCGAACACTTCCTTCAGGTACTTGGTCAGCACCTCCACCATCAGCCGGGTCTGGCAGAACACCAGGGTCTTGAGGCCGGAACGGATTGCCAGCCGGGCGATGCGGTTGGACTGCGAGCGAGCCGAGGCACGCAGGCCCAGATCCGGGTTCACCACCGGCGGGTTCCACAGCAGTACGTGCTTGGCGCCGCTGGGCGCGCCGCTTTCGGTGATCGGCTTCAGCTCGTCCTCGATCAGCGCGCGTCCGTGCTCCACGGCGTTGCCGATGGTGGCCGAGCACAGGATGAACTGCGGGCGCACGCCGTAGAACGCGCACACGCGCTTGAGCCGGCGGATGACGTTGGCCACGTGCGCGCCGAACACGCCGCGATACGTGTGCACTTCGTCGATCACCACGTAGCGCAGGTTCTCGAAGAACTGCGCCCACTTGGTGTGATGCGGCAGGATCGCCTGGTGCAGCATGTCCGGGTTGCTGACCACGATGTCGCCGCTGATGCGGATGGCCTGGCGGGCATCGCCGGGGGTATCGCCGTCAAAGGTGGCGGCGCGCAGGCCGAGGCTGCCGGCGGCGTTGAGTTCGAGCAGTTCGGCCACCTGATCCTGGGCCAGCGCCTTGGTGGGGAACAGGTACAGCGCCTTGGCGCCCTGCTCCATCGCCGCGGCCACCACCGGCAGCGTGTAGCACAGCGACTTGCCCGAGGCGGTGGGCGTGGCCACGACCAGGTGGCGGCCGTCCCTGGCCGCCTGCCAGGCCTGGGCCTGGTGCGAGTAGAGCGACCTGATGCCGCGCGCGCGCAGGGCTTCGGCCAGCGCCGCGGGCAGGTCCGGCGGCAGCGGGCGGATGTCGGCCGGATGCGCGGGAATCGTGAAGTGGCCGGTGATGCGGTCGCCGTAGCGGTCGGCGAGCTTGCGGGCCAGGCGGGTGCCGGACGGGGCGGGCGCGGGCAGCGGGCGTTCGTGGATGATGGCGTTCATCTGGCGGCGGCGGGCGAAGGGCCGCCGAGTGTCGCCGGGAGGTGACTCAGGAGATGAGACAACACAGGTTCGTGCCCCTCCGTAGGAGCGCGCCATGCGCGCCCCTACAGAGGGGTGAAGGCGCGGACGTCAGGAATTCCGGCGCGGGCGCGGCGCGGAACGCACGGGCGAACGCACCGAGACGTGCTCGTGCCCCGGCACATGCCAGCGCCAGGGAAACTCCACCGCCTTGCTGATCCCGATCCGCGGCCCCACCGCCGGCTTGCGCGGCGGAGGCATGCCATCCGACACGATCACCACGCCCCGATCCGCAGTCACCAGATCGGCCCCGTCGAGTTCACCGGTGATCCCCATCGCCTGCGACAGCTTGCCCGGCCCGCTGCCGATGTCGCGGTCACGCCGCGCCTTCGGCCGCACCTGGCGCATCTGCTCGATCCCCAGCACCGGCTCGATCGCCCGCAGCAGCACCCCCACGCCCTCGCCGACCTCCCCGCACACCGCGTTCGAACCCCAGTGCATGCCGTAGCTGAAGTACACGTACAGATGCCCGGGCTCGCCGAACATGGTGGCGTTGCGTGCAGTTTTGCCGCGAAACGAGTGCGCCGCCGGATCATCCCCGCCGCCGTAGGCCTCCACTTCCACGATCCGCCCGGCGCGCCCGTCCTCGCGCAGCAGGATCCTGTTCAGCAGCTCCGGCGCCACCTCCGCCGGGTGGCGGCGGTAGAAGTCGCGGGGCATGACCTGCCAGCCGTCGGGAATCGTTTCCAGCACGTTGCGGGGTTCTCCATCAGTCCGGTGCTCAGGCCTGCGGCCAGACGATATCATCGAGGGGTTTCCCCCACGAAAGCCCTTCCACGAGACCCGTTTGAACACCCGCGCCTCCAAATCCGCCCCCGAGCACACGCCCCTGATGAAGCAGTAGTTCGGCAAGCTTAGTTTTTGCGCCTATCATCCTGTTCTTAATGGGTTTATTTCAAGTCAACAACGACGTTGATGTTTTTGGCTACCCGGCGGCTACCGGCAACCCTCCCTAGGGCTCGTGGCACCATGGCCTCAGCGCTTCGCTGGGGAGAAGAGCCTTGCTGACGTTCTTGAAGCGGTTGCTGGGCGCAAGCGCCTCCACGCCGCCGGAGCCCACACCCAACCCTCGCCGTCACGACATGCCTCAGATCCCTCCGGGCAACGAGGACATCATCCAAGGTTGGCGCTACTGCGCCACGCTCCAGCTGCGCACGCCTCTGGCGGTGCTCGAGCACCACGGGAAGGTGGTCCCGGCCTCCCCGGGTGGGCCACCCACGCTCACGGATGAAATGTGGCACGGCATCTGGCTACCCGAGCTAGGCCGGGAGTTCGACCTGCTCGCCGCTGGGGCCACCATGTCTTCCGACGTGGGGCCGATCCCGGCCGACGGCGGGGACTACCTGCCCTTCCTCAAGGCCGTGCGCGCCATCAGCGAAGGGGACGGGACGGCAGCGGAAATGGAAGCGGCGCTGCGGGCGCTGGTGAAGGACACCGGCCCCGGCGGCACGCCCTACTCCCGGTTCGCGAAGGCCGCGGAGCTGGTGGACCGGGTGTTGCCTCGAACGGTCCACCGCTTGCCGGTGCCCGCCAACGTCCGGGCAGGCTTACTCGAATCGCGCCTGGACACCCTGGGCAAGGTGGCGGCGGCCGACGACAAGCGACTGAGGGCCATCAAGGGCCTGGGGCCCAAGGCACTGGCCAGCATCCGGGCATTCCTGGCGACCAGCGACATCGATCCCGATGCCAAGCGTCTTCGGGCCGATGAGTTCGCGCCGTTGGATACGAACGCCTGAGGCCACCTCAAACCCATTATTGCCAAACGTTGGGTTTCTGATACCTATTGGGGTGCCCCTCATGGGGGGTATATGGGATGACCCTCACGGGTCAAAAGGCCCCTCGGTAACGGGGGGCCTTTCTTATTTGTCGAAATCCCCTTGACCCTTTTCGATTCTCCGCTTGATTGGAGTAAACGCCCACTCACGGAGGATCCCCATGAAGTTGAAAACCCTTTGCTTGGCTGTCGCTTTGGTTAGCGCCGCCCCCTCTGCTTTGGCCCAGGAGGGACCGGATCCCAACGGCGCCGTCATCGTCGGCGAAGCGCCCGATTGCGCGACCGGCGTGATTCGCAGCGTGATCGTGGGTGTGGGCACCCTGTGTGCCGATGGCACGGTTGGGCCTGGCAACGCTCCAGGCTTGCTCGATGGCGCGACCGTGGTTGGCACGGACAACACGGTGGACTCCTACAGCACCGTCTTCGGGCGTAACAACAGCAACAGCAAAGGCGCCTTTGGTGGGAGCGGCACCTTCTCTACGCAGGTGGGCATGGAAAACTCCATCGATGGAATCTTGACCAACCAGTTTGGGAATAAGAACCAAAGCACTGGAGCCAACAATCATCAGTTTGGGCACGAGAACATCACCAATGGCGAGGGCTCCAGCTCGCAGTTCGGCTGGTCAAACGAGGCCTTTGGCACTCAGAACGTCCAATTAGGCAACCATAACTCGGCCAACGGCAACTACAACACTCAGGCGGGCACGGATAACCGCGTGATTGACGGTTACTCCAACTCAATGCTCGGCCTTGGTAACGAGTTGAACGGGTCGCAAAACCACGTGCACGGCAACATCAATACTGTTGAGGGGCAGCTCAACTCGGTGAGCGGCACCCAGAACTCGGTCTCGGGTTCGCGCAACGTCGTTGACGGCATGGACGTGCAAGTTTCGGCCAACCGTGTTGTCGCAGGCGGCGTGTCTATTCGGGCCACCGCTGACGATTGCGTGGCGTTCGGGTCCTACTCCGAATGCGACGAGTCCGACGAGTTTTCCGTCGGTGGGGCTGCCATCCAGCGTCGGGTCGTCAACATGGGCGATGGGCGCGATGCCAACGACGCGGTGAACGTGGGCCAGGTGGCTCCCATCGCTGACTCGTTCGGAGGCGGCGCTGGATTCGCCAACGGGCAGTTCGTCGCTCCCAACTACGGCTTCCGGGACGGAACGAACCACTCCAATGTCGGTTCTGCGGTCGACAATCTCGATGCTCGTGTGTGGAACCTGGAAAACAACTCCGGTGGCGGTGGTCAGGGTCCCGAAGGCCCGCAGGGCATCCAGGGCGCAGACGGCCGCAGCGCGTATGAGGTAGCAGTGGCCAACGGGTTCGAGGGCAACGAACAGAAGTGGCTGGAAAGCCTCCAGGGCCGTGATGGACGTGATGGCACGGGTGGCGGCAGCGACGTGGCCGCGGGCCGGAACGTCGAAGTGGAAGACAACGCAGACGGCACCCGCTCTGTCCACCTGTCCGACATGGTGGAGCTGTCCGAGAACGGCGGCGTGCGCATCGAAGGTGGCCCGTCCATGACCCGACAGGGCATCGACGCAGGCAACCAGCGCGTCACCGGAGTGGCGGCGGGCCGCATTGAGCGTGGCTCGACCGACGCTGTGAACGGTGGCCAGCTGTGGGACATGGAGCGTCGCTTCGATGACCGATGGACGGAAGTGAACAACCGCCTGCAGCGCACCGACGAGCGCATCGACATCCTGGGCGCGCAGTCGGCCGCCCTGACCATGATGGCCGCAGCGGGCAGCCCGCATGGCCTCCAAGTGGGCGAGGTCGCTTTCAACGTGGCTCCTGGCTTCTACGGCAACAAGGCGGCCTTGGCGGTGGGCTACTCCAGCCGCCTGTCCGAGCGCGTGAGTGTGAGTGCTGGCCTGTCCGTGGCATCCGGCGGACGAGCCATGGGAGGCGTCGGCTTCAGCTTCCGCCTCGGACGGTAAACGACCGGCCCCCTTCGGGGGGCCTCCGGAATCCCGGCCCTCGGGTCGCTGGCGAAAAGGAGGTGATTCGTATCTCGGCAAGGGCCCCGCATGGGGTCTTTGCTGTTGCAGCGGCTAGAATGACCGCGCAACAGGGGGAAATGCCGTGCGCTCAACTATTCTGCTGTTGGCCCTAGTCGGGCTTCTAGCCAGCTGCGAAGCCAGTCAACCTCAAGCCCCGACTCCCCCGCTCGAACCCGACGCTCAAGTCGAAGCTGACGCGGTTGAAATGCCTGTCGAGTCACCGCCCGAACCCAATACTTTCGAAGGGGAAGAGACGTCTGTCGAGGACCCGGCGCAAGCGGCTTGGAAGGCGGCAGAAGGTCGACTGCTGGCTGTCAGTGCCCGACGCGAGGAGTTGGCCGTGCCGCTCCAATCGTTCGCCGACACCATTGATGACTGGCGGCATATCGGGACCATGTATAACGAGGTCGGCGTGCCCGAAGCCCGGTGTTTCGCCAAGGGGGTGTTGCTGGGCATGGAAGGGCTTGTCGCCCACCTAGACGACGACGGAAACCCCGATCTCCACACTCGGACAAACGAAAACGCTCATGAAGTGCGCGTTCTTGCGTTGACCCACCTGAATTTCGCTGGCGTGATCGAGGGGCATCTCGGCCAGGACCGGGATGAACTTGTGCTGGAATGGAATCTCGACTGTCCTGGGAAGCACGGCATTCCGGAGACAGCCCGACTGGAGCAAACTGGAACGGCCTCGTTCTACAAGATCATGAACGAGGGCCGGGTCCTCATGGTCTTGGGGGACATTGAGGCAGGGTTCGCAGACAAGGTCATATCCGCCCTTCAAGCCAACCCCACGGTCAAGACGGTGAGCTTGGGCAGCGGTGGCGGCTTAGTCATGGAAGCCATGCGCGCTGGAGAATACATCCGTCTTCACGGCTACGATACTGTCTTGTGGAGTGGCTGCTTCTCCGCCTGCCCGCTGGTGTTCATGGCTGGAAACAACCGAGAGATCTGGTCGCCCTACCCGGAGTTGGGATTCCACCAGGTAGCCCGAGGCGACGGGTCCGCCGTCGCGCTCGATGACCCGGTCTATGGCGGCATTACCCGATATCTCGTTCGCATGGGCGTGGACCATCGATTGGTGCTGTTGAACATGTGGGATTCCGCGCCGCATGAGATGACCCGGATTGCGGGGCACGACACCGGGTTGTGCGACGCCAAGGTGGCTACCTGGATTCAGCGCCGCTGTCATAACGACTCACATGTGTTCCCGGATGGGCTGTGATTCCGACCTGCTTCCTGGCTCGCCAGCAACGAGCAAGACTGAGACCTTGAGCGTTTTCGACTTTTCGCTTTCCTGGATGGTTACCCATCTGAGGAAAGTCACATGGCAGCAGAATCACACGCCTACGGCCGGGCGGAAAAGTATTTCATCCGCCCCCGGCACCTGTATGCCCTCCACTTCGCCAACGGCCATGTCTACGTCGGACAGACCGTCGACCTGAAGCAGCGCGAGCGCCAGCACCGTTCCCGGCAGGGCGGCTGGCATGGGGACTTCACCCTCCTCCACCTGGAAACCATCCAGGCCACCCAGGCCCAGGCCAGCGACCACGAGGTGGCTTGGCGGGCGATTGCGCACCGCGCGGGGCACGGCGTGTATGCCAAGCCCCCCGGCATCCTCATCCGTCGCCATGGCGCACTGCTGACGCCTGACTCACGCCGCCTCATCCGGGGCCGGCGATGGCCGTTGAAGCGAGCTCGATCGTGGGCGTGGGCGTGGTGGCTGGGCGTGGTCTTGATTGGGCTCGTTGCCTTGATCTCGCTCTAGACGTTGACACCCAGGCTATCCATGAGCATTTTTCGCGCCGAGTCTTCGGCGTCTCGCCATTCCAGTTCCAGCTTGATTGGAATCACTTGCTCGATGGGCTTCGGCATATTGTTTGCCGAGTAGCGCACTTTCAAGCAGCCACGCGGCTTCTCATCCGTGTCCCACGGCAGGGTGAGAAGCAGTGGAATCTCGAACCCTCCAAGCTGATGGCGAAACTCAGCGCAGCTACCCTTCAGACCGCTCGCAACGAGCTCATCGTCGTCGTAGTCGATATAGAACCCGTCCACGTCCCGAACGGGCCGGATGTGTTGAAGGGGGTTATACATTCGTGACATATAGTCTTGAGCGTCAATGGCCAGCGAACGCCCTGCAATCCCGATGCCAAAGGTATGCTCTAACGCAGGAGGCTTAGGCAACGAAAGTCGTGATTGAGAGAAGTATTCCTGATGCTTGCGAACATCCACGAGCTTCATGTTTCCTTCGATCCAAACGTCCACCTGAAATCCGTCTGCAGGCGCCGTGCCGGTGTTTGCCACGGTCAAGGTCACCGGGAGCAAGCCGTCTTGAAATGTCAGGAATGCCCCATGCCGCTCCAAGTCGTTGCGAATCTGCTCCCACCACCGATCGCGTTTGATCTGATACTGCTTGAGATCGACCTCGTGCGTGACCATGATCGAGCCCATGACATGGCCGGTTTCTGGCGGATAACGGTGGTCAATCGCCGCCATGGCGCGGTTCAAAAAGGGTTCCGGCAGGGTGCGATAGCGGACCAGTGAACCTGCCACTTGCTCGATCGCTTCCTCCCCGGCTCTTAGCTCCAGTTCGATTCGTGGCTCGCGACTCGATAGCTCTCTCACCTCCGCTTCAAGCTGGGCAATCTTCTTGTCTCTATCGTCAAGCTCTGGCGGTCGTAGCCAGCTATCTGGGACTTTTTGGGCAGGCAGACCTACCGCACGTGCGGTGATCCGCGGAACCCTGTCTTGCGTGAGGAAGGTCAGCTCACCGCCCAGCAGCTCCCTCACCGCAAGCGCTTGCTCGACGATGCGCCCATCTGGCGTGTCCAGGTCCAGTAGGTCCGGCTTCTTGCGCTTCACGTCCAGCGGGGGCGCCAAGCGAAACACGACGCGAGGGTTATCGTTTCGCTCCACCACCTCGTCGGCGTCGTCGTCGATCAAACGGTCGATTTTCGTCAGCGTCGCCCTCGACCGTCGGGCCGCCCGGCTGTTGCCTTTGGATTTGTGACTCTCTAGCTCTGCCAAGACAGGATGAAGAACGATCAGCTCAATGCGTGCGGCATCCGTCAGTTCCGCCCATGGCAGCTCTGCGGCTGCTTTGGCATGGAGGAAGAAGTTGGTATCGGGGACATATCTCTGGACCATGCCCCATCTTGTCCATTGCCCAGCCGGACGGCAACGCTGGGGACGGGCCGTGGACCGCTTGAAGCCCTGACCCGCCTCCGTCTACACTGACAGCTCGGCGCCCGCCCGAGCTCTGAGCGACTCAAACCCGGCTGCTCCACCCATTGCTATTCCTTCTTCTTCATGGCCTGCGGCCCGGAAGGCAGTAAGCGCTCAGTTGCCTTTCGGTGATTGGAGCAGTCCCATGAAAGCCCCCGTCCTCAAGCGCGTCGCCCACTGGGCGAAGCATGACCTTGCGTCGAAGAATCAGCCGTTGGGAAGCAGCCAGGTTCACGAGATCTTGGCCGCCCTCTTCGGCTTCCAATCCAATGCGGCTTTCAGCCAGAGTGCGGTCCTCAATGCAGGTAGCCCGGCAGCCGCCATGGTCGTCCACACCCAGCCCGAGCTCGCCTTGGAGCGATGCCGCTCCTTGGGTGCCGATCTCGATGGTCCGCTGGTCGTGCGCCGGATTCGCCATATCCTCGACCAAGCCAGCACGGCCGACTTGATGTTCCCCAGTGGGCGGGAGACCCGCGCCGTCCACGCCTTCGTACGGCGGTGCGTGCTCGCCAACCCGCGCATGGCAGGGCTTGTCGACGCCGTGGAGTCAGGGGCAGCGGTTTCAGCCTGGGCTGCCAACTCCGGCCCCGTCAGGGTGGAATACGCCGCGGTGGACTTCCACGCCGACGGCTGCCGTATCGAAGCGTCTGGAGAGTATGTGGATGCCCAAGGCACGGAGGGGAGCTTCAATCTGGAAGCTCGCTTCCGTGCCCGCGACTCCGTCAACTACGAGTTGGGCGACGTAGCGCTTGAGTTCCGCCCCGGCGAGTTCGACGAACTCATCATCGATCACTTCACCGGGTTTGGAGACGAGTAGCTGAGACGCCCGGGGGCGCCAAACGGCGCTCCCGGGCCCCTCGTTGGCGCTACAGCGATGCCTTGTGCTCCAGCCGCCGCGGCCGGGTGGATTGACCTTGCCGGGCGCGCAGCTTCGCGGCGAATTGCTGCGCCTGGCTTTCGAACCAGGCCGTGTCATTCCCGGTCAACGCGTGGGCCTGGTCCTTCAACCCCGCCTCCAGGGCGTTGCCCTTCAACCGGTCCATGCCAAACCGCTCCGCCAGTCGCTCGGCCTCTTCTTCGGTCGCATACAGGCGGTAGTTGCCACCGGTCAGGCGGGTGAACGCCACGAGCGTGCTCTGGTTGTCCATCATCGAAAGGTTGGCGAGGTGAAACACCTCCTTCTTCCCCTGTCCCTGTGCTTTGTGGACGGTGCTGGCGTAATCGTGGGCCAGCTGGCTGTGCTCGTTGGAGTTGAAGGTCAGCACCCGGCCATCGTGCTTGGGGTTGTCCGACTGGACGCGCACCTTCAGATCCACCCCGCCCTCGGCATTGGGTCGGTTGGCCAGCACCACGGCGCGCGTGCCATTGACCACGCCCAGCTCTTTGATGCGGGACGTGAAGCGAACCCGGTCGCCGTTGCTCAGCGGGAGATCCTGCGCCCTGCCATTCTCCTTGGCCTGGATGATGGACTCACGGGGCGAAATGAGCCCCCGGGTCTTCAGGCCGTCGCGGATGGCCAGGTTCAATGCCGACACCTCGTGCCGTGCGTGGGCCAGCACCAGCTTGTCGTTGACCGGCGCTGCGTGCTCCAAGTAGTCGTGAACGAGGCCCTCCATGGCCTGGTTCTTGGTGGTGAACTCGTCGATCGCCCCAGCCCGGTCCAAGGCGCCCAGCACGGCCCGGCCATGCTCAAGCATCTGCGACTGGGAGCGTGGGGTGGCGCTGGACAAGTCCATGACCTGACCCTGCTCGTCGCGGGGGTAATACAGGCCCGCGGTCTCGCGATCCTCCACTCGGGCTTGTCGACGAATCTCGGTGAGCTTGGCCGAGCCCACGGCGGCCCGCGCCAGCGACATCCCCGACCCCGCCCCAATGGGTTGGAGTTGTTGGGTGTCTCCTTGGACGATGACCTTGCACCCCGCCAGGTGCGCGTGAGCCAGGATGCGCCGCGTCTGGTTGGTGTCGAGCATGCCCGCCTCGTCGACCACGATCACGTCTTGGCGGGTGAGCTTGTCCTTCTCCCGGTCCAGACGGGACAGGAACAATGCCACCGACTGACAGGGCATGCCGGACTCTTGCTCAAGCTTCTCGGCCGCGGCGTTGGACACGCACACGCCCCGCATGGTCCGGCCCTGAGCCTGGAAAGCAGCCGAGTAGCAGTCGGACACGGTGGTCTTGCCCGTGCCCGCCAGGCCCTGGAGCACGCCCACGCCTCCGGTTCCCATGGTCAGGTGCTCCACGGCCTTGCGTTGCTCATCGGAAAGCTGGAAACCCTTGCGCTGCTCGTAGTCGTGGATGGCCTGCTCGACCCTGTCCGCATCCACCTTTTGATGATCCTCGCCGACCCGAGACGCCACGCGGTGGACCACCTCGCGCTCCCAGTCGACCATCCAGGACGCGGCATAGCGGTCTTCGGTGTGACGCCGGGAGAGGCTGCGGCCCTGATCGTCGGCATGAAGTCTCTCGGCTTCCACTCGCACCAGTCCCTGCTCATGCTTGAAGGCCTCGACTTTGGCCAGGAGCTCGTCGAACCGGAGTTGCCCTGCGTATTCGTTGCCCAGGACGTCAATCAGGTGATGGTCGGAAAAGTAGGCTTCGGAGGCGTGGAGTTTTTCCAGCACGTCGGCTGTCGTGCCGGGCTCCATCAGCTTCTCATCGGCATCCTTGAGCTGCTCAATGCTGGGCAGGTCTCCCATGTCGTCGATGGTCTGCTTCCACATAGCGACCAGCTCGGCGTAGGCCGGTTCATCCTTGTGCCGTCGCGTGGCCAAGCACGCGGTCTGTGCGTCCACGTCGTGCTCGGCCTGGTAGGCAAGGATCGCCTGGCGTCGTGATGAGAAGCGATCACAAATCTCGTCGGACAGTCCTGCCAGCTTCCATTCCACCTGCCCCGTGTCCTTGCCCTCCTCGTTGAGCACCCGAGTCGTCTCGATGGCGTATCCCAACTCGCGCATGTTCGCCGCCAGTTCGTTCTTGTAGACGGCATCGGCGCTCATGCGATGGCGATACAACTCCCGCGCGTCAAATGTGCCCCACTGGCCGTCCTCGCCCTTTGCTACGCCATAAACCAGCGTATGCACGTGCAAGTTTGGCTCAAGATCCCGGTTGGCCATGTGGTCGTGTTGGGAATAGATGAGCCCGGCGGTGGCAATCACGTCCCGCCCGGCAGCCCCCCGACGCGTCTCTACCTTGCTCTCCAGGTAGCCCATGCCCACGTCCACAGCCCTTCGATGCGCCGCCAGGATGGCATCGCGCTCGGCGCCTTCGGCCAAGGCAAAGGCGATGGAGAATGGCTTCGGCGCCGAAAACGTGAAATCGAACCCCACTCGGTGTCCGCCTTCGAGCACCACTATGGGACTTCCGTCTTTGTCCAACCGGGGCTTGCCAGCCCGGTCCAGCTTGACCTTCTCCGTGGGAAGGGCGCCGGCGTTCTTGCACAACGGCGTGCCATCGGGCGCGAAGCCTGCGGCCAGCGCCAGCATGTCTTCTTTGGTGACGGCTTGGCCAGCAAGGTTGAGCTGAGGGTCGGCGGCCAGCTTGCCGCCCCAGCGCATGGTGTCCTGGCGCTCACCTTCCTTGTCGAAGTAATACTCGGTGGCCAACAGGTAATCGACCACGTTCTCGCCATTGGCGTTGTTCCCGCGGGCGTTGAGTCTTGAAACTGAAATCATGGATGGGCCTCGGTTCGCCGTTGTCGAAGCGGCGGTATCGACCCATTCCAGTGTTGATCGGAATGGATTTGAGGCAAGCCCACGATGCGTTCGCCATGGCTCATCCATGCGACGGCGTTGTTTATTTGTAGGAAGTTCTTCACCGCGCTAGGGTTTTCGCTCGCAATACGAACAGGGAGCCTTATGCATCACGGATACACCCACGGCACGCATCCATGCGGCGGGTGCCACGCCAAGGGGAAGAGCACGACCTACCACGAGGAGCGGTGGCGGCTGGAGCACTGGCCGGCCTACTGGGGCGCCAGTGAGCCCGACACGCTGGTGCTGGGATTCTCGATGGGAGCCCGGCAAGTGGCAGCCGCCAGATCGAAAGAGTTCGAGCAAGTCGCGTTCGACACGCATCGCCACAAGCTGGAGCGAATCCTCAACACGCTGGGCATTCGTCGGCATGGACAGTCCATCGACGCGACGATGACCCAGTGGAACCGAAGCCTGGGGTATTCGTCGCTGGCGCGCTGTAGCCTGGGCCTGCGGGGGCCGGGTGAGCGGGACTACAAAACCAGCGGGGCCATCATGAAGGTCGCGCCGTCTGATCCTTGGGCCAGCGAGGTCCTGAAGCGCTGCGCATCCACCTACCTGACCTCCCTCCCCGACTCGGTGAAGCGAGTGGTGTTGTTGGGGTCTTCCGATGCCTACGTGGCCGGCGTGCGCGTCTTGCTTCGTCAGGTCTTCGAGGACTTCTCGGACGTCAATCCAGTGTCCTTCCGCGCCAACGGTTGCACGTGGGTGTTTGCGGTCCACCCCAGCCGCCTGAACCGAGTGGATGCCTGGATCGATGAACCCTCGACGGGCGTGGCAGGCCGAAAGCGTGTCTGGGCCCAGGCAGCGATCGCCCGGTCTTACGAGCAGGAAGACATGCGCCCCAGCCGCATTGGCACCAAACGCGTATTCAAGCGAGCCGATGAGCTGGCGCGGGTGGCGGCAGGTCGCGGCTAGCGGGCCGGGCCTTGGCCGTCGAGGTTGGCCATTTCCGCTTGAAGCTCCTCGTGGCTCATTCCCAGCACCTGACGCGTCTGATCTTTCTGCGCCTGGGTGGGAGACGGTGCCGGAGACGCCGCCGAACCGCCGGCGGGGCCCTTGGTCCATGCCGCTGGGTCAAGACCGTCCCGCACCTCGGGATACGACTTGCCAGGGAAATCCAGCAGCAGGGGGTCGTCGCCCATCTGTACGATGGCGCGGATGCCCCACCCTTCAGGCCCCATGCGCCGGTGCTTGCGATAGCCCAGGCGATCGGTGAGCTCGCTTCCTGAAATGAGCGGGCGGCTGTCTTCATGAAGCGTGGACTTGTCGTCGTGGGTGCGCCAGGCCACCTTGTGCCGACCCATCTGCTGGGCCAGGTTGTCGCGGGTCTCGCCCATCTGAACTTTGCAGATGATGTGCATCCCGACCATGGACGTCAGTGATTGCGCTTCGTCGGGCCCGTAGACCTTGCGCACCTGCGCCAGATCCTGGACGGCCGCCACGACCACCACGCCCTTGCTCCTGCCCTTGTCGATGAGCGGGGCCAATTGGATGTGCCCCAATGACGTCAGCTCGTCGAGCACAAACCCGAGGAAGCGCCCTTGTTCATTGTCGGTCAGCTGGGAGGAAATGATGGAGGGCACCGCCACGTTGAGCATGGCTGCGATGTAGGCTCGGGTGAGCTGAGCGTCGGGGCCGGACTGGACGATGACTTGCTTGCGCCCGGTGTAGTCGTCGCCAATCCACTCGGTGATAGCGAAACGCCGCTTGCCCACTTTCGGCCAGGCCAGGGCCAGGTCGTCGATGACGCGGGTATAGCCGGCCAAGGTGGCCAGAAGCGAGGCAGTGGTCTGGCTTTCGGTGTTTTCAATGAGGGGCGAGGCCTTGGCGTAGTGCTCCCGAATCATCGGCAGCATGTCTGTGGCGCCTTGGGTCACGGCATGCGCCAGGTGGGGAAAGCCCCAGTCCGTGCCTCGAGTGTTCTGCAAGGCTCGCAGCGCGCCGGTGACCAGCTGCTGGGCGCCTACCGACCAGAACTTTCCGTTGCCCTCCACGTCGGGAATGAGGCTGGCGGCGAAGGCCGCGGCCTGCGAGGGGGTTCGAATGTCTGCGGCGATGTCCCACACATACGAGCGCGCATCGAAGGGAGAGACGATGATGGGGCGCTTGAACTTCGAGGTCATGTCCCCTTTCACGTCGTAGAGGAACAGCTTGTCGTTCCTGGCGATGATTTGCTCAATGAACTGCAAGAGGATCACGGTCTTGCCGGCGCCCACGGACCCGTAGATCCAGGCATGACGACTCCACTGGCGCTTGGACAGCACGAGGTCGGGATGGAGTGCCAGGTGATACGGATCATCCTGCCTTTCCTTGACCGGCACGCTCCGACGTCGAGCTTCTTCGATGGCCTCCTTGCCCTCCAGCAGCCGCGGGCCCTTCGTGTGCCATTCGTTCTTGACGGGCACGAGCCCGCGCTTCAACACCCACCCCGCCGCCAGTAGCGACAGGCCGCAGACGATGGCGATGCGTGGCAGCGTCTGGTCATGGGTGGCGGCAATGGTGAAGAACTCCCGGGCGGGCTCGCGAAAGGAAATGCCCGCGGTCATGACGTGAAACAGTCCCAGCGCGCCGCCTTTCAGTGCCATCGGAAAGCGCACCAGTTGCCCCCCTGGGATTGACCAGGCCAGGGCAAGAAGCGTCGGATAGGTCAGCGCAAAGGTGCCGCAAGCGGCCAGCAGCGCCCGGTCCCAGTAACGCACGGGTCGGCTGGGCGGGATGGTGGCGGGCACCGGCCCGAAGGCGTCATAGACTTTGCTCATGGACGCGCTCCTGGCGGCGGGCTCTTGACGGGCCGGTCAGATCCGCCGGAGTGCGTCCCAGATTGTCCACCCGCTGAGGGTCCGCCCCGTTGGCCATGAGCACGAGGCACACCTGAGCGTGGGCGTGCGCGGCGGCGATGTGGAGCGGCGTATGCCCGTCCTGGTTGGCTTCCTCCACCCACGCTTGAGCTTCCAGCAGGGGGCGCAGCATCGCCAGGTTTCCGATGCGCGCGGCATCATGGAGCACCGTATTGCCGCGGTAGTCGACGGCGTTGATGTTCGCCCCAATGGCCAAGGCGTCTGCCACCGCCTCGGGACGATTGGTCTCCACTGCATCTCGAAGCAGCCGGTCGGCGGTGACCACGTTGGCCAGCCGCTCCGCCCCGAGCTGACATCGATGGGCCTCGTCGGCGTCCTCGCACAAGTAGCGCAGGGTGTCGGCGCGGTCCTCCGGGTCCAGCTGGCGAAAGACCTCGGCCAGGGCCGTCGTCCCCTGCCCCTGTGCTTGGACCAGGCTCTCGCCCATCCGCTCGGGGGTGAACGGCTTGAGGGCAGAAAACTCGTACCGCAGCCCATCGTGCTCCAGTTCGAAGCGGACGTAAGGAAGTCCGCGCTCGTCAGGGTGGATGCGCCATTGGAAGCGATCCGTGCCGTCGTTGCCTTCCACCGGCATACGCGACAGGTCAGCCGCACGCCGAAGCAGTGTGGCCTCGTGGAGCTGCGGAATTGCATCGCCCGCCTCCGCGTAGAAGCGCTCGCACACGTCGGTCAGGTCGTGTAGACGGTAGGGGCGCAAGACCTGCGCAAGGTGATCGATGGCTTGAGTTCGAGTGTCCATCCCATTCTTCTAATGGACGCGTGCAAATGCGCAAGTCACGGACAGCGCATTGGCTCGGGCGTCCCAGCCAGGGATTGGCTCTCGACCCACGCCCTGAGGATGGAAAAGGTGGCGGTGGACAAGGTGCATCGGTGGCGTGCGCCGTAGAATCGCAACGCGTCATAGGTGGCCGCCTCAACCCGGCCAATGAGGTTGACGGAGCGCACGGGGGCCCCTCGCTCCACCGGGACAAAGGCTTTTCGATCGCCCGCCCGTGTCCACTCACGCAGGATGCAATGGAGCACGGTCGACATCGTCAGCCCCTGCTCCAGGGCGAAGGCCTCCACTGCGTCATGGGTCTTGTCGTCGACCTTGGTGATGAGGCGGTGCGAGCGCACCGGGGCCACGCGTTTTTCGCGGTTGTAGGCCATGGGGTCACCGCGCCTTCTTCGAGTTGACCTGGGCCAGCGACTGGCTCTGGTTGCCCGGCGCACACGACGCAACCTGGCGGGCAAGCTGGGCGTCGGGGCCGTCAATCCACAACAGCGCATCGGTCAGCCCCACCTGCTCCAGCGCAGCCATGGCTTGGGGGCTGACGGCCGGGCAGCCGTGGCTTCGTCCAGCCCTGCCATTGCCGACATACGAAGCTGGATGCATCACCACCGCCCGAGCCCTGGCCTTGTCGTTAAACCCAGGCGTGAGGCCATCCAGACGGCGGGAGCCTCCGTGCTTGCCTGTGTAGGCTTCGGCTACGCGATACAGCCCCAGGCTCGTCATGTTCGAGTTGGGGGTGTTGGAGAAGCGCTGCGCCTTGCCAGTGGCTTGCGGATCGGAGCCCGCGCCATGCGACACATAGTCATGCAGCACCAGCCGGGGCTTCTTCATGTCGGTTAGATCGAAGGCCCACAACCGCTTTTCCGTGGAAGGCATTCCCATGTCCACGACCAACAACCGGTCGACCAGTTGGCCGTCGCCGAGAGCACACTCAGCGGCCTGAAGCGCACGGGTGGCCACGCTCGCGTCCAGTGAAGGCGCAAGCTCGAGCAGGTCCTGGACAATGGAAGGGGTTGCCTGCCACGCCACGGCGCTTTGCCATGGCCCTACGGGAGCGGGGTTCGTGTGAGCTTGTGCTTGAACTGATGCGATGACGAGGGCGAGCATCGCGGCTCGAATCATTGGCTTCATGGGGTTCTCCTGGATGGCGGGTAATGGGTCAGGCGATACGCGATGCCTATACATCCAGGTAAGCAGAAGAACGAAGTAAGCCAAGCCCACTGAACGCAAAAAACCCCGCCGGAGCGGGGTTGTCTGTTCTTGCTTCTGGACTACATGCCTTGGCGTTGCGTGCGACGCTGACGCAGGTCTCCCATGGCGTCGTCCGTCAATCCCAACGGTGCTGCCGACTGGCTTTCCGATTGGGATCGCTGGTCTTCTCCACCCTGAGCTTGACCCGTGCGACGCTCGGACAGCGGCCGGTTCATCAGTGCGTCCAGCCGCTCCAGATGCTGCTGCGTGGGTTGCTCCTGCTGGGCGTTGCCCTCCCCGTCTTGGGCTTGCGCTTTCTCACTGGGGAGCTTGGCGATGCCCTGGCGCTCGGCCATCGACTTTCCCAGTTCCGCCTGCTGCTCGCGGATGCGCTCCTGGGCCTGTTCGATGGCTTCGGGCTCTGCCCGCTCGGCCGCCTCCTTCAACGCCTCGCGCCCTTCCTTCACCGCCTTGTCGTGGGCGCCCTTCTCGGCGTCCCATGCGCGCCGGCCGGCGATGTTGAAGGCCATGGGTCGTTCGTTCTCGGCCAGCCAGTCGTCCCGGTTGGTCCGAGCCTGAGTCAACGCTTTCTCAGCGTCATTGAACGCTAGCCCGCGCCCGTCGGCGTCGCGTTGCAGACTCTCAATCGACTGTTCCTGGGTCTGAGCACGTCGATCCGCGTCGACCCATCGCTGGGCGTCTGGGTCCAGCTTTGCCTTCGCCTCCATGTCCTCCCTGAACTTCTGATCCGCTTCAGCCAGGCGGGCTTTCTCGTTCAGATCAGGGGCTGCGTCGCCTGCCTCACGACTGGCCGCCTCCGTTGCCTCGAATGTGCGGATCTCGTCATCGGAGCCTCGCTTGCCATGACGCAGCTCGTAGAGTGCCTGAGTGTCCTCAAGCGCCCGGTTGGCCTCCCTATCCGAGACCGTCTCGGCCGCGCCGGCAGGACCACCCGGACTGGGCGCCACGCTCGCAGCAGCGGCTTTATGACGGGGGTCGGTCTTGTTCTCTGTCGCCATTGTGGTTCTCCAGTGGGGATGAATCCAAGGTCCCACAAAGGCGAAAACAGGCAAGGGCTGTAACCAAGGGGGCCGGATGACCGGCCCCTCGCACTATCGCCTTCTTATGCGCTGACTTCCTCAAGCTCCTGCTCAGGCTCCTTCTTTCGAAGCGCCTTGGCGCCCACCCGGTTGAGTTCCACCAGGTCCACGCGAGGCGCGCCGGCGCGGTGGAGGGAAACGATGGCGTGGCCTTGGGTTGCCAGCAGCATCGAGTATTCCTCTTCCTTGAACACCGGCTGGACTTCGCGCGTGCCGCCCTGCGGCACCTCGATGAAGTCGTTGACGTAGTCGTCGTCAATGCGATGGACGGTCCGCGAACTCCAACCCGCCCCTGCATTCTGGAAACCGCGCTTGAACACCGCCAGCCGGAAAGCACCGCCTCGCTCCATGCGCTTGAAGATCGCCCGGTCAGGGTGGTGGACGTCGTTGCTCACGCCCCACGCCAGCTTCCTCACCGCCGCGTCCATGTCCAGGCCCACCGTGTGCTGCTTGAAGGTGACCATCGGCGCCGTTCCCAGACGCTCCATCATGTATTTGACGGTCTGCGGCGACGCGTTCTGGCACACCTGATTGCGGAAGGTGTTGAGGAACATCTTGGCCTGGACTTCCGAACCGAACTTGGCCTCGATGCTTTCGTAGCCTTGTGAGGCCATGACCGCCGGCATTCCGAGAGACCGGGCAATGGGCAGGAAGTTTCTTTCGTCATCCCCCACGACCAGTTGCGCCTCGTCGATCATGAGAAGCACCGGCACCTCGCCCTCGGCCTTCCAGTCGCGACCGGCGCGCTTGCCAATGCCAGAGTAGATGCGTTGCTTGGCGAATGCCGACACCACCTCCCCTGCCCGACCGTGGATGATCGATGGAATGTTCAGGGCGGCACGAGCACCCCACAACACCTGCCCCAGGTCCACACCCACTTCCAGCTTCTTCCAGTGAATACCGTCTTCGTTGACCAGCTTCGGCCCGCGGGTGAACGGCACCAGACGCTGACGCACGTTCATCAGGAAGCTGGAACGGGCGTCCGCGTGGATCTTCGGCCAGGTCTTGAGCAGGAAGTTCAGCGAATCGTCGAGCTGAAGTCCGCGTCCGATCTCTGGGTGGATGGTGGCTGGATGGTGGGCCGCGCGCTCTGCCTGAGCGGCATAGCCCAGCATGTCGGCGGCCTGGAGGAGCTCTTCGCTGGGGAGCGTCAGGCCGTTGACCTCACGGACCTGCTCCACAAGGTCAACCATCCGTTGCAGCGTCTCGATGTTCCACAACCATTCGCGCTCCTGGTTGGACTTGGCCACCCAGCTGCGATGATTCTCCTCGGCAACTGCAAGATTGGCCTCTGCCTGGGTGGTGTCCTCGCCGAGTTTGGCCAAGCGCACCCGCTCGAGAATCAGGCGATCGATTTCCAGCTCCAGCAGCCGACCCGCATGGCGTGCATACACGCCATAGTTCCTCTCGTGGTCCTTGAGCGCCTCATGAACCGTCGTGATGTGGTCAATGAGGTCGTTGGCTCCGTCCACCCAGATGCGACTCTTCTCGTCGGTGTTGTTTCCGCCAAGGGCCTTGAGTGCCATGCTCACGTCCTGGGCAGACAGGCCATACAAGGGAGCAAAGCTCATGCCCGGCTCAATCATGATGTCGATGTAGCCAGCCAAGTCGTTCCCTAGGTCCCCTTTGCCGTCCAGCACGAGGGTCCCGCCGCACTCCTGGTCGACCCACTGCTTGAACAACGGTCGCAGCGCGCTTTCCGTCTTGCCCTGGCCGGTGAACCCGTAGATGAAGGTATGCATGCTCAGATCCATCAGAGACAGGACCATCTTGCTGCCCTTGTCTGGCGCAAACGCATACTGCTTGCGGGTCTGCCAGCCCAATGCGGTGCCGATCTCAAACAGCGGTGAGGTGTCCTCCACCGCCCGGGCGGCTTGCTTCTGGCGGGTCTCAATGTGGGCATAGCTCAGCGCACCCGATGTGGCAATGTTGACCAATTGCTCGTGCGCCTTGAGCTTCGTGGCGCGTGCCACGCGGTTGCCCTGGATGTAATACATCGGATACAGGCAGGCCACGGCGAAGTAGAACGCCGGCTGCAAGAATCCGGGAAGCAGCGAGACGGAGAGCCCCCACGCCGCGCCCAGCACCACACCCCACTTCAAGATTTCCTTGAACTTGGCCATGGCGCCACCGAACACGCTGCTTCGATCGTCGAACAGTGAGAACGCCAACGCCGCGAGGAACGCCAGGACCATTCCAATGAGGACAGATCCGAACATGCCGCCCATCTCAAGCGCCATCGCACCCGCTCCTCCAGTGGCCCCCACTGCCTGGTTCAGACCCATGCCCGACGCCATCAAGATAGGTGCAAGCACGGTGATGCCGAAGGCCTTGGCTGCGTCCCACACGCCTTCGCCCTGGGCAATGGTGACGAGGAAGGGCACGAGCAACAGCAGCGCTGACCAGCCCCAAATGTTTTCCGTCCCTCCGAATACGAAGGAAAGGGCCGCGATGATGGGCAGCGCCCCATACATGAGGATGGTGGCCTCGCTGTCCTCACCCTTGGCCCGATCCTCAGGAAGCACGTAGCCTTCGATGGCCCGGCCGTGGCGGGTGGTCATGTAGCGGGGTGTCTTGTCCCGGAGATCCTCCGCCACGTCGTGCCACCAGTCTTCGAAGTTGCCCATGTCCAGCCCATCGGGCACCACCCATTCGCCTTCTTCATTGCGAACGGCCCCGAGTGCCTGAACCTCGGCCACGTCGTCGTCGCTCACGTTCGCCAGCAGGCGCTTGGGGTGCGCAATGCGATCGGGGGCGTCGGTGCGGGCGGTGATGAGCTCGAACATCGCCCACGCCTTATCGAAGGCGGCTGAGCTGGCCTGATCCTGCTTTTCCGCCAAGCGCTGGCGCAGCTGATGCCACTTCTCCTTGGCGGATTCGGTCCAGCCCAGCGCGTTGGCTTGGATATCGGTTGCGTTAGATTCGGTGTTCATTGCTGGGCCTCCGATGGGTTGATGAGTCGATCGCAGTGCGCGTAGACAGCCTGGCTCACTTCCGTGTTAGAGGCCTGGTTGAACATGTTTGCGAACAGGGTTTGACAGCGATCCATGGGCCAGTCTTCAGCAACGTCAGCTATTTCCTTCTCTAGCTTCTTGAGGAGCTCCTCCCGCTCCTTATTGGCCTTCTGTGTCTCCGCTTCTTTTTTGCGTGCCTCGGCCTTGGCCTTGCGTTCCTCGGGCGTGGAGTCATCGAACCACCCCACCACCGTGTCCGTGGTCCAGTGGTAGGCGTCCTTGACCTGGTCGACGCCTTCCACCATCAGGCCTTTGCCACCCACCATTGCGAAACACAAGACGATGCCGACCATGGCTACGGTCAGCGCAGTCTGGGCTCCGGCGAAGTTGCGAAACTGAGCGACAAAGATTCCTTCCCGCTGCCACTCCTGGAGCGCGTCGGGCTCGACAGGCAGGGTTCGGTCGGACGTGAGACGGTAATACTGCTGACGCTGCTCACTGGTCAGCACATCCAGGCCGCGCGACTCGGGGCGCCCCAGGAATATGTTGCCCATGAGGATGGAGAACTTCGAACCGAACCGCAGGGAGCTTCCGTCGTTGTATTGGAGGAACAGCAGACCGAGCATTCGCCGTGGCAGCGCTTTGATTTTTTGAAGGAGCTTTTTGACGAACGTCATGGGGCCTCCGAGGAGTGATATGGGGTATCACTCCAATCAACCAGGGAATCAAAAACGGTCAAGGGAAAGGCCATGCTGATCAGTCAGTCCAGGCCCATTTCCTTCGCCCATTCGTCCATTTTTTGCATCTGCGCTTCATGCAATCGCTGCTGGTCGATGGCGGGAGTAGTTGCGGGAACCGGGGCCCGCTTCGGGGACGCGGGTGTCGCCGGACGAGCCGGCGCCCGAGGCGCGGCGGCGGGCTTGGCTTCGCGCGCAGGGGTTGGCTCGGGTGCGGGTTCAGTCACCACCTCGGGCGCTTCAACCACGTCCTCGGCTACCTGTGCCGGCGTCACAGGCTGCGCCACCTCCACCTCGGGCGTTTCAACGACCGGGGCAGGCGGTGTCTCTTCGACGGGCGACTGGGCGTCCTCCTCCGGCTCTTGAATGACAGGGCCGGGGACCGCGTATGGGGCCGACTCCACGACGGCCGCGGGCTGCCTCGCATCGTCTTCAGAATCCCCAGCGGCTTGGAAAAAGTAGACGACAGCGCCCGCGATGATCGCCGCCACTGCCAGGCCTGCGCCCACCTTCCACCCCACGCGCGAGCGCACTTGCGCCATGACTGGCCTATCCATGTCCGCCGCTTCTGGGGTGCTAAGCGATCCTGCCTGGGCCGAACCTTGAGATCGGGGGACGGGTGGCGGTTCCGGAACAATGACGACTACATGGTCCAGCTCGTTCGCATCCTGGGCGGCCGTGTGGGTTGTCGGGTCCTCCACCACATGGCCCGGCTCGGCCATGTCCGCGGGTTTGATTTCAGGTCGTTCGGTCGACTCTTCATCAGCCGGCTCGACTGCCACTAGGGCCTCGCTCACCTGCTCGCCTGCCAAGCCTTCCATGAGCGCCGCCGATGCTTCGTCGACCTCCGGCGCGGGACCCACTACCACCGCTTCCTTCTCCGTCGTTGGAGCGCTGGACACCCCAACTACCTCCGCGCTCGTGCCTTCCATCGGGTCCGAGTCAGTGCCGGCGTCCACCCGGTCCGGCAGGGGTTGGATGACCGGGACGGGCGCAGGTTGTTCCGGAGATGGGGCGGCAGTGGCCGCCTCGGCAGGATCCGATTGGGACTCGGGGGAGTCGTCCACCGTCGTCTTTTGCTCCTTCGCCTGTTGGACCAGAGCCAGACGCTGGGCGGCCGCTTCTTTGGCCTGTCGGGTTCTTTCGGCCGCCTTCTCGGCCAACGCTCGCGCACCCTTGCCCACCCACTGACCCGCACTCTTCAGCGCCTCTTGAGTTTCCTCGGACACCAGCCGCTCTTCGCTGGCAGCTGGGGCAGGCGTGGCTGTGCCGGCTTGCTGTCGGGCGAGTCGTTCTTTCTGGCGTTGTCGAATGAGCTTGGGATCCATGGGGCCTCCTGGTAGCAAAAGAGGGGCCGACCCGAAGGCCGGCCCGGGTGGGTCAGCGAACGTCGGGGATGGGGCTGATGACGATGCGGTGGGACCCGGACCCGCACGCGTCGATGACGGTGTGGCGCTCCAGCGCGCCGCGGCGGTTGAGCTCGGCCAGAGGCACGGCGCAGGCGGTGGTGCCCTCGAAACGGATGGTCAGTTCGTTCTTGGCGCGGGTGGTCAGGCCCGCCAGGCGATCGAGCATGGCCTGGGTGTCAGTGCCCATCGCCTGCATCCGCGAGGCCTCGTAATCGATGACCAGCGACTGGAGCTTCGGCCCGCTCTTGCCCTCTTCATCGGTGGCGTCTTCGGTGTGGACTTCTGCCTTCATGCCGGCAGCTTTCGCCGCCGCTTCGACCTCGCGGGCTTCCTTCAGCTGGGCTTGCCAGGAGGCGAATCCACCCACGGCCGCACCGATGGCGCAACCGCGCAGGGCGGACTTCTTGTCTCCAGTGAACAGCCCGGCGATGGCGCCCGTGGCGCAGCCGATGCCACCTGCCCTGAACAGCCGACGACGGTCGGTGCGCTTGGCGGGAGCCTGGGCTTCTTCGGCGGTGGTGGGCTCGGCCTGTGGTGCCGGCGAGTTCACTGACGCGTGGGCGTGGGATGACGCCGCCAGGGTCAGACAGGTGATGAGGAGGGAGTGCTTGATGTTCATGGGTTGGTTTCCTTGTGTGGGGAGGGAGGGGTGAATCAGCCGATGGTCGGCAAGGGGCTCCACGGCGCGGGCGCCGAGGAGGTCGGGGACGGGGGGTCTTGGTTTAGTGATTGCTGAAGCGCGACGAGGAAACTGCGGATGAGTTGTTCATTCCGACGTGCGCTCTCGGCCAGCTCGGCTCGCACCGCGTCCTGGTGCTGCCGGTGGTCGTCCGCCAAGCTCGCGCGGGCCTGGGTCAACTCGTGGAGCAATCGGGCGCCCCACGTCTCCAGCGCATCCACCTGGACGCTCACGGCCTGGAGGTAGTGCTGGCGATCGAGCTTCTCGATGACGGCCTGCCGGATGAACGGCGCCATGCCCACGCCGGACTGCGCCATGGCCGCAAGCAAGGCCTGGTAGTCGCGCTGCTCGAGCCGGGTTTCGACACGCTCCATTGGATTTCCTCAAAAGTGGCTTAATCCACAACTAGAGGAAAATCCAAAACAGGCAAGCCGGTGCCGTAAACCCCTTATGGAATGCGGGATATGGTCGAATTAATGGCTCCGGACGCCGGGGCCAACGCCGGCGCCGAGAAAAGGGCAGAAAGCCAGCAACGGCGCGGGATTGAGGCATTACGCACACGCATGCACCCCGGCAATCGGGAAATCACTTTAGTGCGTAATGTGTATGCCCACCCCCGTGCTCTTTCTCCAGGTCACCGCTCTACCCAGGACCGGGGAAAGCTGGACGGGGGTTGCAGCGCTCCAGGCTCCCGCTCATCGCTCCACCCACGCGCTCGCCCTACGCCACAGCCCACGCTCTCGCCTTGCCCATCTGACGCGCTCTGGTATTCCTGAAGCACACGAAGACTTACCCCTCCACACCCCACTCCCCAATCTCCGACGCACCCGATCCCTTGCCCCCATGTTCATTGCCCCGCCCCAGCTCCTTCACCGAACAACCGCCCACCCACGCCCTCGCCCATCGACTGCTAGGGGGCGATTGGAAAAACTCGGGTCGCTGTCTAGGGGTCGTCCAGTGCTGAGGCTGGTCACCGTTCGCCAGGATCTTCATTCGACTTTTTCCAAGCTCCTGACACCCCATCACGCCTCATCTCATCCGGGATCTCTTTCCGTTTTAGTCAAACCGTATGGAGGGCATGATGAGTAATGACCCGACGCAATCGCCTAGCACCGCAACTCGTGTCGCCCAGGCAATCGTCGACGCCAACGCCGCTTTGTCCAGCGCAACCCCGAGCAAGTCTCGACGCAAGACCGTGGCCCACCTCAACCCAGATCACTGCATCTATTGCCGCACGGCGATCGACACAAAGGCCCGCCGTTCGCACGTCGTTGACCTGCTCGTGCCCCACGCACACGGAGGCAAGACGAACCGCGAGAACCTGGTCCTGGCCTGCCCCAACTGCTCGGCCTCCAAGCAGTCCCATGACCTGCTGTCGTGGCCCAGGCTCAACGAATTTCCCCACGCCGCCGATCTGAAGGCGCTGCGACTGAAGGCGCTTGAGCACGCCGACAACCACCTAACCACGCTCCGAGCCGGCGTAGAAATGGATCGTCTTGTGGCCACGCTTCGGCAGCGCTGGGCAATGCCTCGGGTGCGCGTGTATGCCCTCCATGGTGCCGACACCTCCTACCTTGGCTGGGTCGTGAACCGCGGCGCTCCGGTGGACTATGGCCTCGTCCGACTTCTCGCCTCGTCGGCTCATGAGGCCGTCCTGGAGTGCGAATCCCCGGCCACGGTTTACTCGCTTCCGACCTCGCGCCTCCTTGACCTGGTGTGGCAGCTCATCGACGCCAATGCGCTGGTGTCGCCCTTGCGCATGGATGGCCCCAGCCTCGAACCGGTGGCCGCTGACCCGTCAGACTGGCAGCACTTCTGGCCCGTCTACTTCGACAACCTGGCAGACCTGAGGCGTCGTCGCCCACGTGGTGGCGGACTCATTCCGGCTCCCGGAAAGCCACGCGAGCTGTCAGAAGATCCCCAGGCCGTGGCATGGCGCACTCGAAAGCAGATCGAGGCGGCTCCTGCGCGCCTTGTCGGCGCAAGGCGCGAACTGGAGGAGGCCAAGGCCAGGCTCAATCGGTTCGACGAGGAGCGAGCTCGGCATCCTCGGACGGTCTCGCTGGATGACTATCAGCCCCTATTGAGGGACGTCGTCGACAAGGGCGAGGCCTACTTCAACCTGCGCGAGCGGACGAAGGTGCTGATGGGCCCGCGGTGGGGCCACGCTTGCTCGACCCGAATCCTGCCGGAGACCTTCGCGCTGCCTGGGCCGCACACTCGGCGAGGCTGAGCCCCTTCGTCAGGCGGTGGCGGACTCAGGCCTGCCCTTCTTGTCCTCGGCCTTGCGCTTACGCCAGTGTTCCTTCATCGCTGCACTCAGGCACTCGCGGTTCTTACTGCCCCATAAGGTGCCGATGTTCTGGTTGCGTCCGCCGACGTAGGTTTCAAAGTGGTAGGCCAGCGATGGCGGAAGGTGCCGCTCGCATACCTCGGCCACGGTCTGGCCCGGCGCCACCTCCATCATCACGTAGCGACCCATCAGCCAGCGACGCTCACGCTTCACGCCGATCTCCAGGGCCGGGTTCGCCCCCTCGTCCAGGAGGATCTGAACCATCTCATCGAAGGCGCGGGCCAGGGTGGGGTTGGCGCGATGGACGGAATAGGCTTTGGCCGCCACGTGAAGCGCGGTCAGCTCCAGTGCGCCCATGGTCTCATCCAGCGGATTGGGCACGGTCTTCGACGGGCTGCGCCGCTTGGCCTCGCGGTGCTTGGCCATCAGGCGCTCAACTTCGGCGCGAAGCACGGCCGGGTCGGTGGTTTGGATGGCGGCAATCAGGGAGGCAGCGGACATATCAGTAGTCCTCCCGGTTCATGCGACGCAGGCGGTCCTTTCGAGCGCGCTCGGCCAGTCGTTCCTGACGGCGATTCTTCTCGTATGCGCGAACCACGGCCGGAGCGACGGAGTTCATTCCCAGCAGCTGGCCGTAGTAGGCATGAACAGCCTGGGGGTCGGCCTTGGGCTGGCGGCGGATGGACTCACGCCGGGCGGGGTTATCGAAGTCAAACAGGGGACTATTCATGGCAACGGCTCTGTGGGGGATATAGGGATTCGAGATAACCAATGGTTTACCTCTTAACCCCATGCAATACGAACCGAATGCGTTGTCAATAGGTGTTTTCTGACTAAAGCACAAATACTTTTGACTTAATACTTTATTGAGTTATCACCAAGCTTCCCAACTGGCCTTGAGCCCCATGCCTGACTGCCATCGATCGAACTCCACCGTGCCGCCTTCCGCGCACGCACCGGCCACCTGGCCCACGTCCCACTGCCGCCCAGCAATGACCGAGCGTTGTTTGATGTTTACCTGCGTCATGGACGGAATCAGCGCCACCACCAGGTCCTGACAGGCCCAGTCGGGCACGCCATGGAACCGAAGGCGGAAGCTCTGATAGTTGGTCGGAACGCCTTCCAGATCGATCGGACCCCACGGGCTGTGGGCGTTGCCATCTCGGATAAGTTGCGTAGGAATCAGGCCCTGGGCGTGAGCAGCGCTGGCGGTCAGCCCGTGGTATGACTGCGCCAGACCCCACCCGCGCTCCACGTTGGAAATGAGCTGTCGGGTGTGGGCGACCGTCTCATGGACCCCGCCCTTATTGGTGGCCGCGTTGTAGAGCAGCAGGGCGGCCAGGCAGCCCACCACGACCACGCCCGCGACCAGCATTGCCTCCACGAGGAGGAAGCCAGAAACGCGGGAATGGAAACGTTGGAAGGACATGGTCGGGCGGTGGGTAGGGAGGTCCTACCCAACCTAGACGCGTTCATGGGCGCGTCAACCCGGAGCCATTACTGCGGCTGCTTGGGCCAGCAGTGCTCGGGCAAGGTGCCGTCTACGTTCAAGTAGCAATCGGTCGGGCTGACCTGGAACTCGCTGGCCTTCTGGCTCATTTCGACCTGGGCCTTGTAATTCTCGGCCTGAGTGGTCGCCGTGCCGAACGAACTCCAGATGCCACCGGAAATGGCGGTGGCCGCAGCCAGGCCCAGCATGATCTCGGTGAGGGTGTATCCGGCTTGCTTGTTTCGCTTGTTCATGGGGTTTCTTCCTGATGGGGGTTATGGGATGGGAGGCGTTGAATTGGTTTACCTCTTAACCCCATTCAAGACGACAGGAAGCATTTGTCAAGCGTTCTGACTTTATATTTTTGATCTTTCTTTATCTGTTCATGGTTTGTTTGACGAAAAGGTTTACCCCACTTGCGGCTTTGCTATTTTCCGCAATGCTGGAGCAATGACCTCTCCACGCGTCCCTCGACATCACCCCCTGGCCTTGGCCCTTCACTCGCACGTGGGAGGGTTTGGCTTGATGGAGGCCTTGCTTGCCGCGGGCATCAGCATGGCTGCGGTGGCTGTCCTGTTCGGCTTCTACGTTCACGGCCAGGCCAAGGCAGACGTGCGAAACGAGACCACGAACATCCAGGACATGGCCTCTGCCATCGACGGCACCTGGGGCCTGCTTGGATCATTCGAAGGCGTCAGTGGCCGGCGAGTGTTCGATGACGGGCTGGCTCCCGCTTCGCTCACGCATTCTCCTGCGGGCCTGACCCATACCTGGGGAGGCAAGGTGGAAGTTCGCCCCACCCGTGTGGTCCGAGGCAACGATGCCTTTGCCATCGACTACATCCAGCTGCCGGCCAAGGCCTGCGTGCCTCTGCTGGCCAACCTTGCTCCCCACGCGTGGGATCTTCAGGTGAACCGGGTGTCGGTGTTGCGCGACACGGGCGGGCAGTTCGACGTGGGCCAGGCGGGCCAGTTGTGCGTCGAAGGTTCCACGGTGTCCTTCGTCTTCCATTCCGGCTTGAGCTCCGGCGATGCGGTGGCCGCACCACCGTTGACGCTCCCCACGCCATCGACCCCACCGATGCTTCCCCCGCCCGGCTCGCCACCCGTGCTGACCATCCCACCCAATCCGGGTGTCCCGGACGTGAGCCCAGGGGTGCCGGCCACGCCCGGCTGCGGTTCCGCCCCGCCCGTCCCTCATTGTGCCAACCCTGGTGGGTCCTGGGCGATGGTGCTGCATCCCGCGCCCGCGTGCTGGCAGCTCGTGGGCTCCTGCCCTCCCCCAGCCACGACTCCGCCAGTCCTGATTCCCGTGCCTCCACCGTCGACCCCGCCATTGCCGCCTTCTCCACCCCCTGGGCCCATGTGCTCGCCTCCACCGTCCGTCGACGAAGACCAGATGCTCACGTGTGGCGCAGGCCGCTACGGCCACGTCCTAGAGCGGCGAGTTGGCACGTATTCGTGCCCGGAAGCCTGGGACCATCCGGTGTTCGAGTGGTCGGCTTGGGGCCCGGCGGGCAACACCTGCCAACTCTGCCCGGCTCCATCCATACAAGCCGACACGCGCTGGTTGCCGGCGTCGGCCTTGTGCCCCGCGGGCGCTTATGGTCGGCGAGACTGGCAACGGGAGGAGCGGCGCCAACGCACGGTCTCCTACAGCTGTCCCTCCCCGTCGTGGGTGCTTCCCCCACCTGCCCTAGGCTCTTGGTCCATGTGGTCCGACACGGGGGCGACGCGCGACCATTCGGGGACGTGCGCTCCATGCCCCCCGCCAACCACGCAGTCGCAACTGGTCTGGCAAGACCGATCGCAAGCGTGCCCGGGTGGCCAATTGGGATCCCACACCTGGCAGCAGCAACGCCATCAATCCCGCACGGTGTCCTACGCATGCCCGGCAGGCACGACGAGCTTGCCGCCCCCCAGCTATACACCTTGGACAAACGGCAGCTGGGCAACCGCCCGCCGCAACGAGGTCAACACCTGCTCGCCCACGTCGTGCGGTCAGTGGGAGAACGTTCTGTATTCGCTGGCCCCCAACTGGGGGAACCTCGATGGGGAGTCTGTCTCTTACAACGACGGCATGGGCGGGGGATGCTTCGCGGAATGGGGCGGTCGATCCGGCAACACGGATCAAAGTGCCTTCAACGCATGCCGCAACTCCATCCCGGCGCGCCCCCTGGCCGCAGGGGCCTATTACGAGCTGACCGAATACACCAACTACGGCGGCGGGATGGAGAACCGCTTCGGCTACGCGGCGCCCTCCGTGTGCCCGGCCGCGCCGTCCTACACCGTGGACAGCCAGAACTGCGGCCAGGATTCGTTGTGCGCCCCACCCGGCGTGTGGCCGAGCACGTGGGAGGACCGGGCCCAAGCCGCGTGCGCGGGAGCCCCTGCGGGCAGCCAGCCCGGCACCATCAGCTGGTGCGAGCAGCCCTACACCCAGTGCGACGTCAATGTGACCTGCACGGGCAGCTAGTGGTGGCCGCAGGCAGCCCCAAGACCTGGGGCTGCCGATGAGGTCAGGGAAGTTTTTCCAAGCCCCGCGGCTCATTCCTCCCCCGGCTCCATGATGGTGCAAACCGGCTCCCCGGCATCGCCCGGCCCGATGTGAAGCACCAGCTCCACCGGCTGCGGCGAGACTCCCGCGCCTTCCCTGGGGACACGAAGCACGGTGAACGGCGCACGATCGCCTTCCGTGCGCTTGGCGGCCAGCAGGGCCATCCACAACACATCCCACAACCGGCCTACCTCGGACTGCCCCATGGGCTTGTCCTGCTCGTTGTCATCCGTCCACGCCACGCACGAGTGCCACACCGCGGCCGTCATGGCCAGGGGGACCCGGAATCCGGCTTCGCGCGCCAGGCTCGAGCAATTCACGAGCACGCCATCATTGATGGCCTGGGCGCGGGTATAGGAGGAAACGACATCGGCGTTGGTGAACATGGGGTGCTCCTGAAAGGGATTGGAAAAAGTCGGGTGGGTGCTCACAAGAACTCCCACCGGCCCTGGCTGTCCTGGTAGAGAATCTGGGTGCATCCGGCGTCTGGCATGCCGAAGTCGTCGAGCGGTGCGAACAGGTCCCCGTCATCGGGCCCCACGTAGACGCCTTCGAAATACAGCTGCCCGTCATCGTCCTTCAGTCGGAAAGGCTGGCCCTCGGGGTGGTGCTGGATCGCTTCGGCCGAAAGCTCGGCATCCCACGGCCCCACGGTCCCGACCCGCTTCCCCTGGGTGATGTGATCGACAGTGATGACCCACTGACAACGGCTCATGCTTCGCTCCTTCTTGACTGGCCCGAACCCGGGCACCGGTTCCCGATGACCTGGAATGGGAACCCCACGGCCCCGGGGGGCGGCGCGGTCAAGGGAGGAAGTGGAAGGGCTGGCGCGGGCAGGAGGCCTGCTCTATCGGCCGACAACTCGGGCCCTGGAACGGCCCTTGACCGGAGAAGCCGGGCGCTGGGGCGGCGCGCAGCGCATGAGGGGCTTTGATGGCGTGCCTTGGCACACCGAATGCTTGGGCGGTTGAGCCAGGGACAGAAGCCCGAAGGGTACAGACCGGGACGGGCTGGAGCTTTGCCGATGGCCCGACGCGCAGCGGGGCTCCAACGTCATTGACCCTGCTCAGGCGCCACGCATGGTCGACGAATATTCTGAGTGCAATAGGTGACTACAGTGCTCACGGACACGCCCGTGAGCTACGCTCGGGGTTCCACCTGCGGACGAAGCGAATATGGTTGACGAGAAGCTGGTAAAGGAATTGAACGAGGCGTCCGGATTGGAAGCGGTTCAGAAGCTCCTCCACAACCGCGCACCGACACCCGAGGACATGAGCCGCCTCACTGAGGTGGCCCTGCAACGTGTGCTTAGCGTCCTCACCAATCGAGCAATCAAACAGCACGAAGCGGGCGAGACGAAGAAGAAAGCCATGACTCTTGAGCTAGTCGACGCCGCTCATGAAATCTTCCGTGAGAAGCTCAATGTTCCGAGGGAGGTGAAGAAGAAGCTGCCCGTCGGACTTCCTACCAAAGTCGACACTGAAGCCTTTTCTGGTCAGGCGCCAGAGCTGAGTGCGAAGGCGATTGCAAAGCAGCTTGAGAAGACGGGTCAGGACGTTCGGAAGAAGGGCACTGGCCTGAGCGGGCCATAATTGTGTGATGGCTTCATAGCCGTTGCTTTCTCGGGGATGAAATCCCCACCTGGCTCCATCTGCTCTTTGCTCTTCCTTGCCCGGCGGCGGGCTTCATCTGCCGCCAGGCTCGCAAGCCCACGGACGGGCGCGCAGCGAAGCGAAGTTGCCAGGGATGGCCGTCTTTGTATGATCGGTCGCATGAACGCTGACCCGTTGAGCACCCAGGCCACGCATGCCTTGGCGATTCAATCGCGCCTTGCCGAATTGGCCACGCCGATACCGATGCCGCCCGATGCCGCGCCCGATCGCCACCAGGTTGGATATCAGCTCTTTGGCGTGTCCTTCGAGCACTCGGTGTCGATCGCCTCGCATGCCCAGCGGCATGGAACGGCCTACGCCGCAAGCGCCTTCGCGTTGGCCCGCCCCATGCTCGAAACGCTTCAGCGCGGGTGGTGGTTCACCCTATGCGCCGATGACGCGCAGACGCGGGCGTTTCTGGAGGAAGACACCTTCCCTTATCGCCGGCCTATGGTCGTGGCTGAAGCCATCGATAAGCACCCGCCCTTTCGCGATTCCCGATTTTTCTCAACACTGAGCGAGGAAGAGTGGAGCCTCTATCACTCCTTCACGCATGGCGGCAGTGCGGCCTTGGCCGTTTATGGCAACCGTCCGCACCTGGCCCCGGACTACGATCCTGACCTGATTCCCGCCCTGCTCTCCAATGCAATTCGCATGGCGGCGCTGGCGGTGATGGGCATGTGCTGGGTGTGTGGTCCTTACGACGCGGATGCGGTCAACCCGCTCTACGAGCAGCTGCTGGCGATGGGGCCTGAGCTAGACCTTCCCGGGAGCATCATCGACGCTGCCCGTGCTGGCTGAGCGGGTCGTATCGTTCCTCATGGTTGATCCATGTGAGGCGCCTTGGACCGCCCAGCCTTTTGTAGACACCCGCAGGCCATAATTCATGGCTACAGCAGAGGTGTTCATGAGCAGCAAGCGATACACGGATGAGTTCAGGGCGGAGGCGGTGAAGCAGGTGCTCGAGCGGGGCTTCACGGTGGTGGATGTGGCCGCGCGGATCGGGATCCCCAAGCACACGCTGTACGACTGGGTGCAGAAGGCGAAGAAGGCCGAGAAGGCAGCCGCAGGCTCTGCGTTGGTGGGGACCGACTCGGCGGAGATGCGCCGCCTCAAGGCCGAGCTCCGGCGCGTGACCGAGGAGCGCGACATTCTAAAAAAAGCCGCCGCGTACTTTGCCAAGGGGTAAGGGCGAAGTACGCGTTCATGCGTGCGCACATCGGCGAGTTCCGACTGGTCGCGATGTGCCGGGTGCTGGGCGTGCACCGCAGCGGCTACTACGCCTGGGTCCGGCAGTCGGCCAGCCTGCGTGAGCGCGAGGATCAGCGGCTGCTTGGGCTGATCAAGCACTTCTGGCTGGCCAGCGGTGGCGTGTATGGCCACCGCAAGATCACGCTTGACCTGCGCGAAGCGGGCGAGACCTGCAGCCGCCACCGCGTGCAGCGGCTGATGAAGGCCGAGGGTCTGCGGGCGCAGGTCGGCTACGGGAGCAAGCCGCGACATCGCGGTGGCCCGGTGGGTGCGGTCGACAACGTGCTCAACCGCGACTTCGCCCCCGACGCGCCGAACAAGGTCTGGGTCACCGACATCACCTACATCCGCACCTACGAGGGCTGGCTGTTCCTGGCGGCGGTGATGGACCTGTACTCGCGGCAGATCGTGGGTTGGGCCACGGCGCCGACGATGACCAGCGACCTGGTGCTGCAGGCCCTGGTGGCGGCGGCATGGCGGCGCAAGCCGGGACCGGGCGTCATGGTGCACTCCGACCAGGGCAGCCAGTTCACCAGCAGCGACTGGCAATCGTTCCTGAAGGTGCACCGGATGGTGCCGAGCATGAGCCGCCGCGGGAACTGCCACGACAACGCGGTGGCCGAGAGCTTCTTCAGCGTCCTGAAAAAGGAGCGGATCAAGCGGCGGATCTACCCGACCAGGGCCGCGGCGGCCTCGGACGTGTTCGACTACATCGAGATGTTCTACAACCCGGTTCGTCGGCATGGTTCCGCTGGCGATGTCTCACCGGTAGAGTTCGAAAGGCGCTACGCGCAAAGCGGCCGATGAGTGTCTATGAAAATCTGGGCGGTCCACCTTGCCGTGCCAGCCTCTGAACCTCCTCACTGGCGGGAGACGCCCTCAACATTTTGGCGGCTTCAGGGAACAGGAAGGCCAGTAGGTCATCGTAGCTACCGTCCGGCTCGAACTCCGGATCCTCATCGAGCCAGGCCTGCCGATAGCGATCGCGCTTCTTCAGCCAGGCCTCCTTGTTGCCGTTGGCGATCAGGGTCGGCCCATGGTCGTAGTGGCCCAAGAGCACCGTGAACACCCATAGGACTTCCTTGTGGCGGGAGAACAGGTTGTTGGCCACGCTCATGAGGTTGGGAACGCTAGTGGCTACTGGCTCCCCGCGCTTGGCCGAGTAGGCGGCCTGGAGCAGGTAGAACACGCCTTGGGGCACATACAGCCGCTGAGGGAGAGTGAAGCCTCGGCGGGCGAAGCGCTGGCGCAACCGAGACCACGCCGCAGCGTCATCGCCATCCAGGCGGAACGCCACCATGTGCGCTTCCATGGCGTCCCTCAGTGCCTGGTCGTCCTTTTCCCTGCGCTGGCGAACCATGGCCTCGTCGAGCTCTGCTTCTGCCTGGGCGTAGTCGAAGTAGTAGGCGCGAGGCGCGCCCGAAGGGCCGATGTCCAGGGTGAGCTCCTCGAACCCCACCATCGCCCGGCGAAGCGTGTCGCCCTGCTCCCCCGGCTCATGCCAGGCGCACTCCACCATGAAGCGGCCTTGCGCCTTGGAAGCGGCCACGCTTTCCGGACTCACCCGGAAGGCATTGCGGTTGTTGGAGTAGAACAGGTCGTCTTCGGCCATGCGGAACTCGGCCGGATCAAGCTCCCCGAATAGCCAGACCAGCCGCCCACCCTCGCCGCGGTAGAAGCTCATGCGTTCGGCGATGACGTGGAGGAAGGTCGTCGACAGCTGGACCTCCAGGGCCACGCGCTGCCCCCGCCACGTGGCCTGGACGTCGGGTTGGCGCCACTTGGTACCGTCTATGGACGTCCACCGCTTCTCGGGGTCGACGTTGGAAAAACTCGAATCCGCCGCCAGGCTCTCGAGCACCCATTGCTTGATCTGCTTGTGCCGGGCGCCCTCCTTGGCCCGGGCATACTTCATCGCGCAGATGGCGGCGGCGGATTTTCCTGCCTTACCCGAGCACTCGCCCGTGTCGTGCTTGTGCTTGAAGTAGAACCGATCTTCGGTCTTGTCCTGCGTGCGCGTGGAGCGCAGCACCATGGCGCCTGCGCACCACGGGCAGGTGAAGCGTGGGTTTCCTTCCACCACTTCGATTTCCAGCGCCACGCGCTTGGATTCCACGGCTTGCGGGTAGTTGACCCCGGCCATGTAGTCAGCCAGCGAAATCACATGCCCTATGTCGCGGTCCCAGACCAGGTCATGGGAGCGCTCGTGGGCGGGGACTATGCGCCGCGGTGAGCTATTCGCGATGGCAGACCTCCTCGAGTCGCTCCATCCACGCGCTTTCGGCCGCGGCGGCCTGCGCCGTCAATGCTCCTTGGCCGTGGACTAGCGTCAACGTCGCCAAGGCCTTGTCGTCCTGGGGCCAGTAGGGCCCGTCGGGGGCGTACACGAAATGATCGCCTTGGACCGCCCCGCAGGTGATGCAGTGGTGGGCCAGGTAGGTCAGGCCTGAGGTGCGTGTGGCGCTCATGCGCAGCCACGGGGCCCGGCACTGGACGAACGCCAACGTGGGCGGGTCCAGCTGCTCGATGTAGCGCAACAGGGCCGGGCCGCCGGCAGCGATGGACTCGCCCTCCTCCACCTCGCGATACGAGGACACCCATAGGGCGGCCGTGGGCGTGGGGGCCTGGCAAAGGTGGCAGTCGATGGAGCCCAGGAGCAGCCCGAACCGGGGGGCGTGGATCTCGGGAGCCGGGGTGTGGGTCATGCGGCCATTGTGCCCGCCGCCGTCTCACCCTTCGAGACAGTCCTCGTGTCTGGTCCTAGGCCACTGCCTCTTGAACGTTCCGGGCATGCCAGCGAACTTCGCGAGCCAGGTCGCGGGCGTTGCGGATGCGCGTGGGCCCGTGGCCTGCGGCATCGGTCAGCCAGTAGGGCGAGCTGCGGAAAGACGCGGCGGCGGCGAGATCGGGGGCCAGTGCCTTCCAGTCATCGCGAATCGCCTCACTGGTGTGGAGGTAGACCCCGGGCATGGGTTGGTAGGACCCGGCCAGGTCGGCACGGGCGATGGCTTGGCGGGCGGTGCGGTATGTCATGGATTTCATGGGGTCGTCTCGATGGGGGATGGGATAGAACGTGGAGAAGGGATGGCCGTCCTTGGCCGGGTGAATTAGAAGTGGAGGCGAACGGCGCGACGGAGATGAGTGATTCCGATTCCATTGAACTGGCTCTGCCCTGCCGCCAGGTCGTCCTTGATCCAGGGAAGCAGATGCAGCGCTGCTACTTCTTTCCCGTTGGCCCTCCGCATACGAAGGACGTAGTCGTGATGTGCGCGGTCGAACTCACCCTTGACGATCCTCTCGGCAATGGCGTTGCGATGGTCGGTCATCGACGGGCTGGCGATAGTGGCTTGGTTGTTCATGGTGATATCTCTTGAAGTTGTGAGGGGTTTGTGCTGCTTCTTGCTACAACTTCAGGCTAGATCAGCCTCGCATTTTGTAAAGTCTCTTAACGCTACAGTTTCAGACTAAAACGCGCTAATTATGACTAAACATGCAAACTGAGAAACTCATCACAGTGAAAAATCCGCATAGAAAAAGGCGCCGATGGGCGCCTTCGCTCTTGCTTCTTATCGGGGATGAAATCCCAACTGGTGCTTTTGCTTCGAGCTGCTTTTCAGCATTCAGCGACCCCACGTTCCCGCGTTCCCCAGTGGGCCAGCTTGCGCTCAGCCACGGTCATCAATCGCGTCTGCCCAGTGAACTTGGTGTAGTGGTAGCCAAGAAGCCGGCCCGCGTCTTGCTGTAGCCACTCGTGGCTTGCCTTGTCTTCCCAGCCTGTAGCGCCATCGGCCCGGGCGTAGGCGTAGTAGCGGCGGCGCCGGGGCTTCATCCGCCCTGCTTGTCCAGGAAGCGGCGCACCACGCGACGCACCGCCTCGCCCATCGACAGCTCGGCGTCCTCTGCGTGAGCCTGGAAGGCCTTGAGCACTCCGGCGTCGAGCTTGACCGGGCCCAGGCGCGAGGTCAGGCCACGACGGGCGATGGGGAGTTTTTCCAGGTCGTAAGGTCGGGCTACGTAGGCGGCCAGCAGCTGCCGAATGGCCTCGGGGCTGGATACGCCTGCTTTGTCCGCCGTGTCAGCCAGTCGCTGAACCACATCGGGGTCTTCCCGCACGACGGGCAGCGTTCCGAGATCGCGCTCGCTCTTGGGTACGAGTTTCATCACATTCCCTCGAGGAAGTTCGACAGCCTGACGCCGAGCATGTAGCCCAGGGGAATGAAGACGATGGCTTGGGGGAAAAAGGTCGGGAGCATGGGGATTTCCTTGGTCTAGTGGGTGGGGGCTTCCATGCCTCCAGACTAGACCAATCCGCCATTTTGTAAAGTCTCTAAACGCTACATAATGAGCCAATGTGCAGAAGTGGGCCCCATTGCTCATTTATTGGCTAACAACCGCCCCCGCAAGCCGAGGGGCGCACGGTGTGCGCCCCAACTACTTACCCCGCCAGGGGTGCTTTAGATGCTTTTCTACTGGGTCGAAGACTGGACGACGCGCGCCAGTTGCTCACCCACGCTCAAGCCCTCTTGGCTCTTTGTCGCCATGAGATACAGGCCCTGGCCTTGGGACGCCTTCTGCCACAAATGCCCCATCTGGGCCTTGGCCTGGCTGTCGTCGTTGCTGACACGATCCCCGCCTTTGTATTCCACCACCAGCAGGCGGCCGTCCTTGAGCTTGGCCACGAAGTCCGGATAGGTACGGCCCGTAGCCGTGGGCAGCCAGAACTGGGACGGATGGACCAGGTTGCGCACCCAAAACTCGACCGCATCGAGCTGGTCCAGCTCAATGGCGCACTGGAACTCTTCGGCCAGGCTTCCGTCCTTGCGCTTGTGGGGCAAGTCGCCGGGCACGGCGTAGTAGTGCTTCTTCCAACGGTAGTTCGCTGCGCACGGGTAGCGCATCGGGTAGGCGTTGGGGTCGAAGGTGTAGGCGTGGGCGAACGAAGCGAGCACGGGTGCATCGTTGGCGAACAACGTGTCCTGGTAGGTGGAGGCGGCGGCATTCTGCCGAGCCAGTTCAATCTGCTCTTCGAGTTTGCGGGCGATGACATACTTGCCCCGCACCAGCTGGGCCAGGTCGTAGCCACGCGTCATGAGCGTGGACACCGCCCGGCGCACCCACTCCACGAGTTTTTCCTGGGTGACGTCGATCTGGCGCACCCGGCGATCGAGGAAATCGACCAGCTCGCGCTCGCTCCACTCGCCCGCAAGGCCCTGGACATACGCGGCCTGGGGCTCGTCCACCTTCTCCCAACCCACCTCCTTGCCGTCGAGGTCGACAAGGTAGGTGCGAGTGGCCTCGTTGTAACGGTAGGACGACAAGTCCGCGGGGTGGTCGAGCAGATTCCACCCATGGAGATCCAGGAGCAGGTCGGCGGAAACCTCCAGGGTCAGCTTGCCCTGCTGGAACATCAGGCGCGGCACGGCGAAGGCCTGTTGCTTCTGCGCAGGCGTTTCACGCACCGCCGCCGCCCGTACGTTGTGATGAACCAGCCGCTTCTTGGCTTCGGCTCGCTGTCGTTTCGGCAGCGTCTCCACTAGTGCTTCTTGGGTCGCCTCGTCGATGACCCCGTTGACGGTCACCACCACGCCTTGCTTGTCCTTGCCCCCTTCGACCTGGATGCGTTCACGGTCGGCGGCGGGCACGTTCGTGAGATCAGGCGCCGAGGGAAGTGAGAGGATCAGGGTCTGGGGTGCCAGCGCGCCGCCCTCGCCTCCCTTGAGCTCGATCGTCCCTTGCTCAATGGCTTGGGCGGCTTCAACGGGGTTGAAGCCCATGCGCTCGAGCTCGTCCGTCAGTTCCTGGGCCACCTCGCCGAAGGCGCGGCTGACGACATGGGCGTAGGCCTTGTTCAGCTCGTCGTTCTTTCGCTCCCGGGCATACGGCATGCGCAGCACACGCCCGAGCAACTGCTCAATGGCCGTGCCGGAGCGCTGCTGGGTGAGCGAGCACAGCACGTAGGCAAAGGAACAATCCCAGCCTTCCTTGAGCGCGTCCTTGGTGATGATGACGCGCACGGGGCAGTCCGGGTCAAACAGATCGACGTCATCCAATCCCCGCTGATCGCCGGTGGCCACCACGATGTGCTCGGCCGGGATGTTCTCGTTGTTCACCAGGTGATCGTGAACCACCTCAACCGTGGCCTCCAGGTTCTTGTTCTCCGCCTGGATGAGCAGGATCGGGCGCAGGTAGTCGGGCGCTTCTCCCGGCGCCAGCGTCCCCAGGTAAGCGCGCCGCTGAAGGGCAGCTTGCAGGCACTCCTCCCAGCCGTCGGTGTGCTCCTTGAGCACCACCGGCAGCTTGATCATCTGCTCGGCCTTGAGCTCGCTGGCTGACACGCGCACCAGCACATTGCTTGCCGCCCAGTCGGGCGTCGCCGTAAGCTCGACGATCGCACTGGGCGATAGCCGCTCGTAGACCTCATACGACAGGCGAGTGTTGGCGTTGTGCGCCTCGTCGGTGATGACCAAGGGACGGTGCATCTTGAGCAGGTTGGCGAACGAGAAGTTGGGCCTGGCGGCCCCGTCTTTCATCGTCAGGCCTTCCAGCGTAGCGAGCTTGATGAAGTGCGGCTCCAGCGCCTCCTTGTCCGCGTAGAAGTCGCGCAGGTCGGTGTCGGCAACGCGGGCGGACGCCATTGTGCCGATCACAAGGCACAGATTGTCCGCCAGGTCCTGGGGCCGAATCTGGGCGTTGTCGGCGATGTCGAACACCGAAACCTTGCCGACGCCAAACGCGGCATCCAACTCGCGGCGATACGGGTGCCGTGGGTTCCGGAAGGCTTCGAGTGTCTGATCCTTGATTTGCCTGGATGGCACCAACCACAACACGAGGGGCAACTCGCGTTCGAGGTAGATCCTCGCAGCCTGCCGGATGATGTGCGCACCCAACACCGTCTTGCCGCCACCGGTGGGAATGCGCAACGCCACGTAAGGCACGGATTCCAAGGACGGCACCGGGTTCTTGTGCTCGTTGAGGATCGGCCGATAGGTGGGTGGCGTCTCGTCGTCCTGGACTTCCACCGTGGCGTCGAATGCCGCGGCCGGCCCTTCTACCCGAGCCTGGGCCAGGAACAGGCCCAGGCGCTTAAGGGTGCGCTTCTGATAGTCCTTCAGTTCCATGTCAGCGCGCCTTCAAGTCATAGGGGGTTTGGCGGAAAACGATGCCCAGCGACTTCAGACGCTCAGCGCCAAGCCGGGTGGCTTCGCCATAGACGACCTTGGGGCCGTCGTGCTCTGGCAGCTCAGCCAGGAGCTTCAGGGTCAGGACGTTGCCGCCATCCGGGCGCTTGTCGCCCAGCACACCGTTGTAGAGCAGGTAATACGCCGTGCCCTCGTGAATACCCAGCAACGGCGACTTCATGGCGCGCGTAGATTGAGCTTTTCCTGTCTCGATATGCCACACGTGGGCGGCTAGATGCGCAAAAGGGATTCCGTCGTGAAGGTGCCCATTCTCATCGAACACCGGACTGCCCAGCCGACAGAAGCGAAACCCTCCGCCTCCCTCCCAGCCGACGTCGTCAGAAATGCCTCCTGGCTCACCTTCAACCACCATCGACAGCCTAGGGAGGCAGTGCGTGAGCACTTGGGTTCCTTCCTCGATACCAATCCACCGCCGGCCCATCTTGTGGGCTACGGCGGCGGTCGTGCCTGTCCCCAGGTAAGGGTCCAAAACCAAGTCGCCCGGTCGGGTGCAAATCTCTAACAGCCGCCGGAGTAGCTGCTCAGGTTTGACGGTGTCGAACGGCACGGCGTCCGGCAGCATCTCCTTTTGGTGAGCCTTAGCCTGCCTTGACGTTTTCACGTCTAGCAGGATGGTTGGATGAGGCCTGGCAGGCTCAGGCGGCGCAAACTCTCTCTTATAGGGCACCCAAACCTCGTTGCCCCCTCGCATTCGCTTCTTCCACACAAGAAGACCATCTTTAATGGCCTTCTGGACGCCTTTCTTTCCCAAGGCCCAACGAGCCTCTTTGCCGTCGTCGTGAATCGGCCAAACGTCAGTGCCGTCTGGGGCCGTGATTGGGAACCACATCGTGGGCCTATCTGTGCGTAGGCTGTTCTTACCGTTCTTCTTGACAAGGCGATCGCGATAATGTCGACCTGCCTCATCCACGTATGGATACGCGTCCAAAACTGAGGTGTCCCCCAGTTTTCTCAAATAAGCTTTGCTCTTGTCTTTGGCATAGCACAGGATGAATTCATGATCTGGCGTGACCGCGGGCTTGTTGTCGTTAGGGCTATCGACCTTCTGCCAGATAAAGGTAGCGATGAAGTTCTTTCGTCCGAAGATTTCATCCATGATGACTTTCAGATAGTGTCCTTCCTGATCGTCGATGGATACGAAAATTACGCCGGTCTCATCTAGCAGCCGTCGTGCAAGCTCCAAGCGCGGATACATCACAGACAGCCAGAGCGAGTGCTCAAAGTTGTCGTCGTAATGCTTGAAGATGTTGTCGGTGTTGTATGGGGGGTCCAAGTAGCAGCACTGGACTTGCCCACCGTAGTAGGGCAAAAGTGCTTTCATGCCAGCAAGGTTGTCGCCTTCAAGCAGCATATTTGGGCTATCAGATGCACCGCGATCTTGGTCCTGGACCGGCTGAAGCAGCCGGTAGGGAACCTTCGCTGAGACACTTAAATCCCGCTGGCGATCGAGCCACTCCAACCACGGCATGAACTATCCCCCGCCACGCCAACGCATGGCTCCTGTCACCCATTCTAGCCAACCCCCGTCGCAGGGGATGATCCGGCCCATCAGGGGGCCGGCTTGCCCTTCATCGACACGGCCAGGTCGCTGGCGCAAAGCGGGACGCCATCAGGCCGGGCATTGCCCACGGTGTGCGCGGCCACGTTGACGGCCGCCTCCAGCTGGGCCTTGTTGAAGGTCCCGTCTGACCAGTCGTCCGGCAGTCGCTCGATGGCCTCCCGGGCCTGCTTTCCGGACAGGTATTGGAAGCAGTTGAGCAGCGACCAGCGGAGGCCCGCCTCACGCAGGAACCGCCCGGCCTGGGCCTCATCCATGCGTTCGCCCACGATGAGCACCAGCACCTGCGTGGCGATGATGACCTTTTCAATGGGGCGGAAGCGCTCGACCTTGGGCTGCCGGGGAATCCGCATCACTGGACCTCTGCTGTCGGCTGAAGGGCGCTCCCGATGCGCGCCAGGTTCCCGCGAGTCGACCAATCCTGGAAAAAGTCGGCCGCTTCCACGTAGCCCAGACGGTCGGCCAGGGCACGGGCACTCAGGGAGTCTCCTTGCCACGGCCCCAGCTGGAACGGGCTGATGTTGTGTTTGAGAACCAGGCGCTCGACGGTCGCCGAATCGCGGGCCTGGACCGCGTTCAACAACTCAGGCACGCCTTCGTTAGACAGACGACGCACCCTGGGCGTGGGGGCGGGCTCTGAGCGAGGGCTCGCGGGGCGCACATCCAGCCGTCCCCAGGACTTGGCGACATGAAGCACCAGGCCGAGAACCATGCCCACCATGCCCAGGTAGAGCACCGCACGGCCTGCCCAGTTGCCCAGGAATGCCCCGGCCGCGCCGGCCACCAGCAGCAGGATGACGAAATTCCCCAGATCGGTGCGTTGGGACACTCCCTTCCCCCTCGTGAAGCACAGCCCCATGGTGCCATTGGACGGCAATCAAGGGCGAGCGGACGACTAGGCCGCCTCTCGGTGTTCGTAATACGGGTGCCGCTTGTCGTCGAAGATGGCCTGCATCGTCGCCAGGTCCCGGCTGGGATTGAGCCAGGCGTCGATGTGCTCGGGCCGGATGTTGATGATGGTCCGATCGTGGCCTGCGGCGGCCACCTCGGGCTCGGGCTCGTCGGTGATGGCGGCAAACGACAGCAGGTCGGGCTGCTCGCCCTTCGGATCCGTCCACTTCGACCACAAGCACGCGATGAGCATGGGCTCGTGGTCGCGCGGGGTGAAGGCCAGCACCTGGTTCTTGCCGTCCACCTCCACGTTCTCGTAGAACACGTCGGCAACCATCAGGGCGTGCTGCTTGCCGAAGAGATCCTTCCAAAACCCTTCGAGATTGTCCCGCCGGGCGTTGTAGGTGCCCGGGAACTTGGTGTCGTAGAACGCGGGCTTGCCGGCTGGCCGACACTGGTAGCGCATGGGCTTGACCACCCGCTCCCCGTCTTCCATGACCATGACCGGTACGAAGTAGCCGGGGAAGATCCGCGAGTCGCTGGGCTTGGGCTCGGTGCGCTTGAGCGCGTCGATGCGGGCTTGGATCCGGGCCATCTTGTCCGTGCCGATGCGCACGTCCTCTTGGGCCTTCTTGGTGACTTTCTCCAAGAGCTTGCGCTGCCCGTCGGCCACCCGCTTCTTCTGCTTGAACAGCTCCTGGGACAGACTCGTCATCTCGTCGGCGTCCCACGCCCGGATGAGCTCGGCCACCTCGTCAGGCCCCGATTGGAGGAGGTCGATTTCCATGGCCCGGGGCACCTTCGGGCGCTTGGCGTGGGGATCCTTACCCAGGTCCCGCCAGAACAGCTTCACGTAGTCCCGGATGGCCATCTTCGAGCCAGTCTGCCGCTGGAACTTGCGGAAGCCGGCGAACACTTGGGCGGAGTAGCACATTCAGTCCTCCTCGCAGTCGAGCTCCATGTAGGACATGTAGCGCCCGTGCTGGGCCAGCATGGCCGCCAGTCGTTTCCCCACCGCCTGGCCGTGCTCGCCCGCCTGGTCTTCGATGACGTCGGCCACCCCGGCGAACGCCATCCAGAACTCCCCATGGTCGGGATAGTCCGCGATGAGCTGGGGCAGGCTGGCTTCCAGCTCGTCGAGCTGGGCCGTGAGCGCCTCGAGCGTGGCCATGGGGTCCTCCAGGGACGGGGGTCTCGGGTCTATAGTAGGCCGATGGACGACGCCCTCAAGTCAGCGCTGCGCGAGTTCCAGCTGGGCACCCGGCATGAACACTGGTATGGCAAGACCTACCGGGAGTTCTGGCGGTGGTTCTCTGAGCAGGAAAACGCCCTGCTTGCCCAAGCCTCGCCCGAGGACGAAGCGGAGCTGCGTGAGGACCTGCTGGAGCTGACGGCAGACTGCGACGACGCTGGCTACGCCCGTCCGCCGGAATGGGACGACCGCGTCATCAAACGTCCTTGACGGTCTCATGCCCCTACTGCCAGCACCCGGCGCGGCTGTATTACTGGCAGGAGGAGGGCTACCCCTACCCCGCGGACTGGGATCCGGCGTGGAAGTGCGCCGCCTGCGACGCCTACATCCGCTGCTACCGGGGCACCACGACCCCACTGGGCACCTTGGCCGACTCCGACACCCGGCACTGGCGCCACCTGGCACACCAAGCCCTGGACCCGCTATGGCAAGGCGGTCAGGAATTGCGCTCGTCGGTGTATCGGTGGCTGGCCGGCGAGCTGGGCGTGCCCGAACCCCAAGCCCACATCGGGCGGCTGGACCCTGAGGGGTGCCGACAGGTCATTGCGGCGGTGGCCGGGCGAGGACGTGCGGATCGCTAGGACGCCCCGTTTGCGTGCGCCGGAGGCACAGCATCAACAGACCGAATTATGGTGACCAAGCCGCCGACTGCGTGATCAGGCGGTTTCCGACCCAAAGCGGACATTCGGCCCGGCTCAGCTGCCCCCAGAGGCGCCGCCGGACCGCGCGTTCGCGCCGGGCAACTTTACTTCTATCTGCCATTTGCTATCGTGTGGCATCAAATGGTGTTGAGGAAGCACAAATGAACGAAACTTGGCTTTCGCTTGAGGAAACTGCGGCCTACGTCGGTCTCGGCAAGACGGCGCTTTATTCCATGGCGAGGGAGGGTGGTATCCCCGCGCGCAAGGTCGGGAAGAAGTGGACGTTCGAGAAGGCGGGCTTGGACGCTTGGATTCGCGGTCATCGGCCGGTGCAGTCGTTCTTCACCGACATCGAATTCAAGATTGAGGGCAATGAGGAGCTGCGCGCCCCCCAGCGCGAAGGTTATCTGCGCACCTACGAATTCTTTCGCGCCGGCAACAACAAGGCCATCCTCCAAATTCCCGTTGGATGTGGCAAAACGGGACTCGCGTCGCTACTGCCGCTCGGCCTGGCCGAAGGGCGCGTCCTCGTCATCGCACCAAACCTGACGATCAAGCAGGGCCTCTATGAGGCGATGGACATCACCAACCGCCAGAAGTGCTTCTGGCGCAAGGCGAACGTACTCACCGCAGATCAGATGATTTCCGGCCCCCTGGCGACGACGCTTGATACCGGCAACATTAGCGTCGCCACCAAGTCGCACGTGGTCATCACCAACGTGCAGCAGCTGGCCACCAATGTCGACAAGTGGCTGAACCAGTTTCCTGACGACTTCTTCGACATGATCGTTGTCGATGAAGCGCACCATAGTGCTGCCGCCAGCTGGCAGCGTGTGATCGATCGGTTCTCCAAGGCGAAGGTCATCCTGCTCACCGCAACGCCGTTCCGGAGCGACCGGCAGGAGCTCGACGGAGAGCTCGTGTATCGCTACCCGTTCCGCAATGCGACGCTCAAGGGTTACATCAAGCGGTTGAAATCGACGTACGTGGCGCCCTCAACGATCGAGCTGGGCTTCGCTGACGATCGCGGCCGCACCTATAGCTTGGATGAGGTCATGAAGCTCAAGGAGGAGGAGTGGTTCAGCCGGGGCGTGGCGATGGCGCCGCTATGCAATAAGCACATCGTTGATACTAGCCTGGAGCGGCTCGAGCAACTTCGGCAGACCGGCACGCAACACCAGCTCATCGCGGTGGCCTGCTCGATCAATCATGCTCGGCAGATTCGCTCGCTTTATCAGGAGCGCGGATTTACAGCTGACGTCATTCACAGCAAGCAGACGGAGGATGAGCAGGCGGCAATTCTTGCAGCACTTCGCAACGGCACCCTCGATTGCATTATTCAGGTGCAGATGCTCGGCGAAGGATTCGATCATCCCAAGCTCAGCGTTGCGGCGATCTTCCGGCCGTTTCGCTCGCTTGGTCCATATCTTCAGTTCGTCGGCCGCATCATGCGCGTCGTCGTTCAGAACAATCCGTGGCATCCCGACAACCTGGGCTATATCGTGACGCACCTTGGCATGAATCTCGACGCTCGGTTCCAAGAGTTCAAGGAATTCGAGAATGACGACAAGGCGTTTTGGGACAGGGTCATTGGTGGCGAGGAGCCCGAAGTGCCCCAGGCGGTGCTCGATGGTATGACGCGCTTGCGCGCTGGCGATCAGGTGGTGGTCCACAACGAGATTGTTGACTCGCTCTGGGAAGAGGACTTCACCAGTCCTGAAGACCAGCAGATCGTCGAAGACTTGCGCGAACGATTCAAGCTTCTCGGTCTGGACGACAGCAAGATTGAAGAGATGGTGCGGATGGCTCAGCAGTCGCCGGTCCGCAAGTTGTCTCCGTCCGAACCATTCGCAGTTCAGCCCCAGCGCGAATGGGAGGAGGCGCGAAAGCGGCTAAACGAAGAAGCCAAGCGTCTGGCCACCGTGGTTCTCAATCACGTCGAGCTTACGCCCGCCGGAACGGAGCTGATTTACAAGTACAAATCGCTCAAGTTGACGGGGCCGTCGAATTTCATCGCTGCCCTGACCATGGTGAACCACGAGATCAACAAGCGTTTGGGCAAGGATCGCAAGGCTGCCTCGATCGAGGAATTCAGGTCGGTGCTCGACAACCTTGACGACCTCATTCAGACGTTGGCGAAGCGGGTCAGAATGGCGAGGTCGACGCATGAAAAAGAAAATTCCTAAAGGGCGCGTGCCGTCGCTGATCGGCGGCACCAACGGGCGGCCAGTTCGCGTAGGGGTTTCGCGCCGCTCAGCGTGCTATCGCTGCGAAGAAGATCTTCCGGCGGGCACGGCCTGTATCGCCATTCCGCAGCTTGGCGGCGGATTCGCCAACAAGCGCCGCGTGTGCGACGCCTGTTACCAGGCGATCCTGAAGCAGACCACCGACGACTTGGAAGAGCTGCGTCTGCTCTAACGGGAACGGGGACGGCTACAAGTTCCGACAGATATCAAGATGCGCGGCTATCAGGAGGTCCGCTTTTGGCCGAAAGCTGCCGTACCGCCGGGAGACACAGGGATCGTGAACCGCTCAAATCCCATATGCTTGCAAAACGGTGAAGTTCGCTACGGACACCGCCGCAACCGGCTAACACAGGAACGAGCATGCTGACGCAATCCGATTTGTCCGTCGCCATCGAAGACTTCGCGCGAACTGCGGACGAGGCGATCGTGAAAGCCAGGAGGGTGGTCCTTCCTCGCTCCCTGGTTCTGTCTTTCTCGACCAGCAAACTGTCGAAAGATGATGTGAAAGAACTCGCCAGACAGATTCCGACCGGCCGCACGAAAGAAGACGAGGACGCGGAGTATATCTATGTCTTCCGTGTCGTTCCTCCGAGCCCACTCCCTTACGAGAGGATACTCGAAGCCTTCAATGCCGGGCGAGCGGTGCAGCAGGCCGCGGGCTACGAGGGAAAGAAGAATCTTTGCAGACCGAACCTGCGCTCGCAGGCGAGCCGGGCGCTTTATGTCGGTCGGTCCTACGCGCCTCGCCAGCGTTTCAAGCAGCATCTCCTGTCAAGCACTTCCGGCACGTACGCGATTCATTTCACCGCATGGGCGCACAACATCGAGCTGGACGTCGAGTTCCACCTCTACCGTTTCGCCGGGCTCGGCGATCCTGTGGTCCAAGTCCTCGAGGATGGACTCTGGGACCACCTGAGGCCGATGCTTGGTCGCAGAGGCGACAAATAGATCGCTCTTGCCTAATGGCAAGGTAGAGCCGATGCCCGCTTCTGGCCGAAAGCGGACCCGGATCGGAGGGCGCTCAAGACGATACACTGCGATGCGGTTCTCTATGCTGAGCGCGCAACCGTAGAGGGACCGGAGAATGTCCCTCGCATGGTTCTCCAGAACAGACCGGGCGTGATGACCGCAGATGTCGAAGATCTTGAGATGACCATCCGAGTTGACGAGACGCAATCGCTCGGCGAGCAGCTGGGTATGGCAATCACCCGCCTTCCGGAAGGCTCGATGCGACTCGGCGACCTGATGGACATATTCGGGGACGAGGGCCTGCTTCTCCTGACATCGCTGATGGTCTTGGTGTTTTTGGTGCCCGTATCTATTCCGGGTGTCAGCACGGTGTTTGGCGGTGCGATCTTGCTGGTGGGAATCAGTCGACTGAGCGGGCGCCCGCTCTGGCTGCCTGAGCGTTTGCGGGAACGCCAGCTACCGAGCCAGAAGGTAAGCATCGCACTGAGGGCTGGCCTCAAGTGGGTCTGGCGATTCGAGCGCATCAGCCGGCCGCATCGGTTGGCTTGGCTGGTGGAACGGAAAGGCGGGCGCCTGACTGGCAATCTCGCCTTCACCTCAGCCTCGCTCCTACTGATGGCGCCGTTCGGGTTCGTGCCGTTCAGCAACACCCTTCCCGCCATGGCGCTGCTGTTCTATGCGATCGGCTTCATCCAGCGCGATGGTGGTGCTGTACTCGCCGGACACTTGGCCCAACTTGCCACCGTCACCTACTTTGCCATCCTGGTCGCGGGTGGTGGTGCCGCCTTGGTGGCCCTGTTCCCCTAGGCCAGCGCCTCCTCCTTCTTGGCCCTTAGACAACAGGTTCGCGAGAGTGCGTCGCCGGCCACCTTAAGCTTCTCCGGCACATGGCTAGGACATTTGCTCACGCTTAGCATCACGCAGACGGGGCACCTTGGCTTGGCCGCTGATGTCGTTCGCCTGAGGTGGGTCTAACCTACAATGTGCACTCGAACTGTATAGTGGGCGGCCATTCGGCGGTCCTAGGGAAGAGTATGTTCAGCTGTGAAGTGAGAGGGGTTCCGGCAACGCAAGTCGTCGCCGTGTCTTCCGAAGTGGGTGCAGTGCGCGTAGCTGGAGTCTGGCGGCTGGTTACTGGGCCCGGGCACGTTCCGGGGAAAGATGGATCGGACTGCGGCGTGGCGCGGGTCCTGTGATCGAACCCATCCTCGTGCTGCTGCTGGGCATCCTAGTGATCTTGGCCATCATCGCGGCCAACGGCTATTTCGTCGCCCAAGAATTCGCCTACATGGCGGTCGATCGCACCAAGCTTGCGGCCCGGGCTGCCGAGGGCGATGCGGTGGCGGCGCGCGCATTGTCCGTGACCGGGCGCACCAGCTTCATGCTGTCCGGCGCCCAGCTCGGCATCACCGTCACCGGACTGCTGGTTGGCTATGTCGCAGAGCCACTTGTCGGCAGGTCGCTGGGCGCGCTTCTAGGTGGAGTAGGTGTTCCGGTCGAAGTTGGGGTGGCAGTGGGCACGGTAATGGCCTTGGTGGCCGCCGCCATCATCCAGATGATCTTCGGCGAACTGTTCCCGAAGAACCTCGCGATTGCCAATCCCGAACCGCTCGCGCGCCGGCTGGCCGGCTCCACGCTCTTTTACCTCAAGGTCTTCGGGTGGCTCATCGGATTCTTCGACAAGTCCGCCAACCTGCTTCTGCGGGCGCTGCGCATCGAGCCGGTCCATGACCTAGATGTCAGCGCTTCGGCCGACGACCTGCCGCGCATTATCGCCGACTCGCGGGACAGCGGGGACCTGCCCGTAGAGCTTTCGCTGATGCTGGACCGGATCCTGGACTTCCCCCAGCGCGACATCGGGCACGCGATGATTCCCCGCTCGCAGGTCGACTGGGTCAGTCCGGATACCACGCTGGAGGAGCTGCGCGGTCTGATGGCGCGCGCCCATACGCGCTACCCGGTCATCGACGAGGAAGACACCCCTGTGGGCGTCGTCCACTTATCCGACTTGCTGAGTCACCTGGCCGCCGGCCATGCCGGTGATCTGGTCGGATCGGTGATGAGGCCGCCGATGGTGGTGCCAAACATGATGCCCTTGCCCGATGCACTGGTCCGCCTGGGCAGCACCACCAATCAGCTGGCATGCGTCATCGATGAGTACGGCGGATTTGCCGGTGTGCTCACCTTGGAGGACCTGGCCATGGAGATCGTCGGCGAGATCACCGACGAGCACGACGTCGTGACAGGCGATGCGCTTGTTTCCCAAGGTGACGGCGTGTGGATCATGGAAGGAGACGTGCGTCTGGACGAAGTCGAGCGCGCCATCGGCCACGACCTGCCGCGCGGTGATGTCGAGACCGTGGCCGGCATGCTGATCGCCCAACTGGGCGCCTTACCGGTCGAAGGCGCCACTGTCACGGTCGACCTGCCGCTGGACCCCGCCGAGCTGGTAGCCGAGAACCCGGCGCACTATCGGCTGGAGGTCGACGTCCTGCGAGTGGAGCGCCACGTTCCGACCGAGGTGCGGGTCAGGCTGGTCCGGGTGACCTTGCCGGGGGGCACGCTATGAACGATCCGTTGATGGTCACCCTCGCCACGTTCGTCCTGATCGCCCTAAGCGCCTTCTTCGTGGTGATCGAGTTCGCCCTGCTCGGTGCCAGGCGGCACCGCCTGGAAGAACTCGCCGCCAGCAGTCGCTCCGCCCGGGCCGCGCTGCGCGGCATGAACGACCTTACCCTGATGCTTGCCGGGGCCCAGCTGGGCATCACCGCCTGCACCTTCGCCCTCGGCGCGGTGACCAAGCCGGCAGTCGACGGCTGGCTGGGGCCGGTGTTTGCCCTCTGGGGGTTTCCCGAGTGGGCTGCCGGCGGTTCCGCCTTTGCGCTGTCGATCTTCGTGGTGACGTTCCTGCACCTGGTAGTTGGCGAGATGATGCCCAAGTCCTGGGCCATCGCCCATCCGGAGCGGGCGGCCGTGGCGATAGGCGTGGTGTCGCGGGCCTACCTCTGGCCGCTGCGCCCACTGCTGCGCTGGGTCAACAACCTCGCCAACCGCCTGGTCAGGGCTGCCGGCGTCGAGCCGGTGGAGAGCGCCGCCGTGGGCGGACGCGATATCGCGACGATCCGGCAGCTGGTGGAGCACTCGGCGAAGGTGGGCACGCTGGAGCCGCGGATGCAACAGCAGATTTCCGGGCTCATCGACCTCGGGACCATGCCGGTGGAGGCCCTGATAGTCGACGCGGCCCCGACCCAGGTCGGGCAGGCGGCGACCGTTGCCGACGTGCGCGCGGCGGCGCTGCACTCGGGACACATGCGCATCCTGCTGATCTGCGCCGCCGGGGCGCCGCCGGCCGTGGTCCACGTACGCGACACCTTGCTGTTGCCAGATGCCCAGCCTGCCATCGAGTGCGCCCGGCCAGCCTTCATGCTGGCCGCGCAGACGCCGGTGTACGAGGCGCTGGCACGCATGCGCGCGTCCAGCGTGCAGTTGGCAATAGTGATGGACGGTAGCGAGGTGCGCGGAGTGGTCACGCTTGCCGACATCCTAAAACGCGTACTCCCGGTGGTAGTGGCTGCCTAGCCAGATGAAGTTGTTCCCAGTTCCGGGCTGACGGATGCGGGCGAGCCGGGCCGAAAAGATGCCCTCATGATCAAGATCGCCGACCGCTTCGGAAATGTGCAACTACACGAACTGGCAAGCTCGGTGGCGGCAACGATCAAGCGTATCCCCAACACACGATGGCTAAGGCCCACGTCGCTGGGTTGCAGAGGTCCACTTTTGGCCGAAAGCCGCCGTTGGGTGCCACTGATCAACGTCGGTCTGTTGGTCATCGACGGCTGGCCCAAGTGGTCAAGCTGTTCGGTCCACGAACCCCGTTCAGCGAAATGCTAATGGCCTTCCCGAGCTCGGGCTCCTACCCTGTTGGCCCGCCTTGAGCGGGTGCCGACCCCGGATCCTGGCCCCCATGTCTGAACTTGCCGCCGTCTACCGCCTGCCCCGCCGACTGCCCAACCCACCCGGACTGTTGGGGGCATGCGTGCCTGTCCCGTCGCGGATGCCCCGGCCGCTGCTACCCTTCCGCGCCACCTGCGGCTTCCCCTCCCCGGCCGAGGATTTCTACGGCCAGGGCGACGATCTCGACCTCAACGAACGGGTGATCGCCAACCCCGCGGCCACGTTCTTCGTCGAAGCGGACACGGGCACGTCGATGGTGGAGTTCGGCATCTTCCCCGGCGACACGCTGGTGGTGGACCGATCGCTCACGCCTCGGCATGGCGATGTGGTCATGGTGTTGTGGGAAGGCGGCTACACCGTCAAGCAGTGGTGGCCCACCGCCCGGGGCCTGGAGCTGCGTTCGGGAAGCCCGCAGCACGCCCCCATCCGGGTAGGTCCGGAGGAAGAGGTCGAGGTGTGGGGCGTGGTGACCTGGTCGTTCCGCAAACAGTTTCGCCGGAAGCGCTGACGACAACGCCCCCGAAGGGGCGTTGAAGGCTTATCGGCGCTGGGGGGAGGGGACTGCTCCCGGCCCACCCGGGTGGGCATTGGCCTGAACCGCAGGACCAGTGTTCCCGACTGGCGATTGCTTGGCCATCGGACTTTGCCCTCGTGGGGGTAGGACTTCACCATCACGGTTCGTAAGTCCTTGCCAGGACGGCAATCTCGGCCGGTGAGAGCGCCAGGCCTACCCTGTCCATCCTGGCAGCGGAGGCGATGATGGACGACAAGGCAATCAAGGCACCCCACACAGTGCGCACAGCGCCCGCGGGCGCGTGCATCTACTGCGGGGCCACCGAAGGCCGCCTGACCGACGAGCACGTCGTTCCGAAGGGCCTGGGCGGCACGTTGGTGCTGCCGCAAGCCAGCTGCGACGATTGCGCGCGCCTGACCTCGCAATTCGAGATGCGGGTGCTACGGGGATTTCTTGATCGAGGCCGCCAGGCCATGGGCATCAAGGGGCGCAAGAGCCACAAGCGCCCAGCAGCGGATACGCTCACGCAAACCTTCATCCAGGCCGACGAGTCCACGATCGATCACGACGTGCCGTGGGACGACGGCGTCAAAGTGATGCACCTGCCAGTCTTCGTTCTGCCGGCCTTCCTCGATCCGCGGCGTGCGATGGACCCGGCCGTAAGCCAGCTGGAAATCATGGCGCTGGACACGCTTCATTTCGGCGTCGGTCAGGGCGAGCTCGTGCGCGAATACCAGGCCCAGGGCATGCGCTTTGAGGACCGGATGGACCTATGGGCGTTCGCCAAAATGCTTGCCAAGGTCGCGCACAGCTATCACGTGGCGATTCACGGTGTGTTTCCGCTGGAGCAAAGCCCGCTGGTGCCTATCATCCTGGGCCAGCGCTCCGACGCGCTGAACTGGATTGGCACGACGCTTTCGGACACCCTGCCCTCCGGCGGGCAAGCCCTTCACCTGCTCCATCATCAGGCGCTGGAATCCGAAGAGGGGAGCCGGGCTTCGGCGGTTCGCATCAAGCTGTTTGCGCACGACTCCACGCCCACGTATGCCTTGGCCACGCGCGTTGAGCCGCCCGAGGTGGCGTGATGTTCGGACTGGTCGACGGCAACAACTTCTATGCTTCTTGCGAGCGGGTGTTCGACCCGTCCTTGCTGGGCCAGCCCGTGGTCGTGCTGTCGAACAACGACGGGTGCGCCATTGCCCGAAGCAACGAGGCGAAGGCGCTAGGCGTGAAGATGGGGCAGCCCATCCATGAAGTGCCCTCCCCCATCCGCCGGCAGCTGAAGGTCCGCTCGGCCAACTTTGCGCTGTATGGGGACCTGTCAGGCCGGGTGGTGTCGATCCTGCGGGATTTGTTCCCCGCCGTGGAGGTCTACTCCATCGACGAGTCGTTCGTGTCGTTCGACGGCATCCCCTCGCATGAGCGGGTGCGCGTGGCAACCGAAGCCCGCGCCCGCATTCGCCAGTGGACGGGCATTCCTTGTTGCGTTGGCATCGGGTCGACCAAAACCCTGGCAAAGCTTGGCAACAAGCGGGCGAAGTCGACAGCCGCGGGCGTGGAGGAAGTCAGTAGTGCGCCGCAGCTGGCTGACTTCCCCGTGGAGGACGTGTGGGGCGTGGGCCGGAAGTGGGCGGCACGCCTGGGCGCCGAAGGCATCCTCACGGCAGGCGACCTGGTTCGGACAGATCCCGACACGCTGCGGGCCCGCTATGGCGTGGTGCTGGCGCGCACCCAACGCGAGCTCCAAGGCATCGCCTGCTCGGAGCTGGAAGGAACCGAGCCCGATAGAAAGCAGATCGTGGTGTCGCGTTCCTTTGGGCGCGAGGTCGTGGACTTCGACGACGTGAGCCAGGCGGTGGCCACCTTCGCCATCCGTGCCTGCGAGAAGCTCCGCGCCCGATCGCTCCAGGCTTCGGGCGTATGGGTGTGGTTGAACACCAATGCCTTCAAGCCCGGAGCCAAGCAATACCACCCCAGCCGGGCCATTTCGCTCATCGCCCCGTCCAGCGACACGCGCGAGGTGCTGGCAGTGGCCCAGGCCCTGGTGCGCTCGATGTATCGGAAGGGCTACGCCTACAAAAAGGCCGGCGTTGGCCTGCTGGACTTGACCCACGGCGACACCCACCAGGCCGACCTGTTCGCCGGCGTGGACCCGCGGTCGGAGAAGCTCATGGCCGTGCTCGACCAGGCCAATCGGCGCTTCGGCCGAGGAACGATGGGCTTCGCCTCGGCCCACCGGCGCACGCCGGCCCAGTGGCGGATGCGGCAAGAGCACCTCTCGCCCGCGTATACGACTCAGTGGGATCAGTTGCTCAAAGTGCGCTAGACGGCGAGCATTTCGGTTGGGTGCGGGCCAACTCCAGCATGTAGGCTTGAGCGACGAGCTTGATCTGGGCCTTGAGATAGAACTGATAGCGGTAGAACGCCGCGGGTGAGGGATCGCCATTGACGGCCTCCATGTCCTCGCCCAGCAGCCCAGCGGCTTCAAGCAGACCTGGCGGACCGAACTCTTTCAGCGCCTCGTCCAATGAGGTCCCCGCGGCCTCGTGGCGCCGCTCCAACTCCGAGCGGAGGGTCTCCACATGTCGGCGACCTTCCTCGGACCAGGTCCGCAGTTCTTCGAATCCTTCGGCACTGTAGGGATGAATCGCGTCACTCATGAAAACCACACTCCAAGAGAAGGGAATAGAAGATGACATCTAGCGACAGGACGTACCTCGGCCGCCGCATTCGTTGACTCAGTTGGCCTCCAGGCAGTGGTCCAGATACAGCTCCGCCAAGCGCTCCCCATTGACCAACGCGATGCGACTGCCGGTGTCGTTGAGCTCCTGAACGCGAGCTTCCGTGTCCTGGCCGATTTCGCCCACGGTGATGATGACGCCCAGGTCCGCTTCGTGCTTTTCCATCCCTCGGATTAGCTCGTCGACAACGTGGGATCCCAGAGGCCGGTCCACCTGGTTGTAGTGTTTGACCTGAGCCACGAGCTTGAGCTCGAACAGCCCCAGTGGCAGGACGCTGGCAACGATGTCATCCCCCTGGTCCAGCGAGCGGGCAGTAATCGTGCTGTCCACCGCGCCCAGGCTGTCGAGGACCACTTGCACCACCTTCTCGAACTTGAAGGGGTCCAGCCTTCCGAACCGTAGCTGCTCCAGCGTGGTGGCAAGCAGCGCTTTGCGGATGTCGCGCTCGAACGTGGGGGCCGGTTCTCCGGCGGCGATGGAGCGGCCGTCAGCCAGCACAGATTCGATGTCTGCCACGAGGTCCGAGGCCCCAGCCGTGGAGCCCTGAATCTTCATGCGCGATTGGAGAGCGGCACTGGCCAATTGGCGGTCGATCGCCTGCTTGTCGTTGAGCCACTCCACCTGACGCCAGTAGCCTACTCCGGCCGAAGATCCCTGTTGCGCACCGCCAACAACGCGGGCGACGTAGAACTGACGTCCCGGCGCTGGCACCACTACGAAATCCCCAGGCTTCATGTCCCGGATAAAGCGCCACAGGTGCCCGGCGGCTGCCCCGGCCTTCCTCAAGGAAGGGGCGTCTGGGTAATAGCCGTCCGATACCACGGAACGAAACGCTACCCACTCCATGGCACTGTCCAGCAGCCCGTCCATGCCAGACCACCCGATGACGATTCGGTCATCAGCCAAGCAAGCGTCGAGCATGCTCTCGCGCCCGGGAGCGACTCGCAGCACGTATGCGTGGGTAACCGAATCACTGCTTGGCATGGTCATACCTGTCGAGATGAGAAGGCTCAGAAAAACTGCAGCGTTGAGGGCTGGATTGTTGCGACACGGCTACTTCTCGGCTTGCCGGGGCGCCCGCACAAAGTCCACATGCAGGCGCTTGGCCAGTGCCCTGCCCGCCTTGCTCAAGGGCTGCGTGCTCACCAGCACCGCGTCGCACAAGGCGGGCTTACGCAGGGCCCGGCACTCGGCGCGTAGCACCGCCCGGTATTTGATGGCCTGGTAGATGCCGCGCATGAGCTCGGCGTCGCTGGCGTTGCTGGCCTTGACCTCCACGGCCAGGCTCTCGCGCCCGTTGGTGAAGTAGGCATCCAGACTGTCGCCGGAGCTCAATCGATGCTCTTTCACCCCGGCGTCGAACCGTCCGTAATCCTCGAACCATTCTGGATGGGTGGCCACCCAGGCCTTGAGCGCCTTGTGCGCCGCGCTTTCCGGCCGGTAGGCGGTCGGAATGCTCGGAAGATCAATGGAGTGCCCGTCGTCGGGGTTGGCTAGGTCTGGCTCGAGCACGTCCACCCCCAGCGCCTGGGCCACCCGGTCCCACTTCGGCCCGTAGTCGAACACGGCTTGCATGGCGGCTTCGATGTAGGTCTTCCGGTTGGCGGCCATGCCCGCGCCGCCATCATCGAAGTAGTAGTGGGCGACTTCGTCGGCACCATGGCCTGGCAGCTTGGTGTCGGCCTGGACCACGATAAGGTTGAGCGGTGGGATCTTCTCGCCCCACTGCTCCCCCAGCTCCTGGATGGCGAAACCCACCGCGCCCACGGCCGGGCCATACAAGGTCTTGCGGGCCTTGGACTCCAAGCCATAGAGCCGCTCGAGCTCGGCGGCGAGTTCCCCGTAGGTGATGGGCCGGCCGATCTTGGCCCGCTGGATGAGGATGGAAGGAATCCGCGGCACGACTTCACTGCGCCATGGAGAACGCGCCAGCTCCTGCCGGCTCCAGTCGTATGCCATCACGAAACCCTTCTTCCCAGCGAATCCATCGCTGCCCCAACGAGAGACTATCAGCTCGGGAGCTGCCTTCGGAGTTCAGCCGCCACGGCTTGTGCCAACCATTCCCGGTCCTCCTCGGTGAGCGTTCGAGGCGAGGTTTGCTCGGCAAAACCCCAGGCCTCCTCGACGAGCTCGCGCTCGTAGTCGTCCATTTCGTGATCGTCGGGAGTCATTGGCGGTTCTCGGGGATGAGCCTCACGGCCGCAACGCTGACGGGCTCGCGGGCGGGGCGGATGTAGGGCGAGCGCGGTAGCCGGCCTTCGCGGCTCAAGCGCCGGGCGTCCGTGCGGGCCACGATCTCCAGTGGCGAGCGCCCCATACGCGCCCCGTATTCCAGGGCGTCCGGGTTGTCGATTGCGGCAGTTAGCCCTTCCTCCGACCAGTAGACCGCCATGAGCCAAGCGCCGGCCCGGGCATTGGGCACCCGCTGGCCGGCGTGGTGGAAATGCGGGGTCAACTCGCCCAGCGCGTCCACGTGGCGGTCCTGATGAACCGCCGACAGCAGGCGGTGAAAGCGAGTCAGCCCGTCGCCGGTGTTGTAGGACAGCCAGGTGAGCGCAGCTTGCCGGTGTGGCGGCAAGCCGTCGAAGTGAGCCGGGCCAACGATGTCTCGGGCCCGTGTGCGATAGCCCTCTTCCGTGGCGCCCAGCAGGGCCACGGCCTGGAGTTGGGTCAGGCGCACACGGTCTTGGGCTGCCCGGTCGCGACCCAGCAAGGCATCGATGTCGGCCTCCGACAGCCCGGCGATGCGGAAGTCGGCGCGCACACGCTCGGCACCCAACGAGGCCACCCGGCACCGGATGCAGTAGCCCATGCCGATATTGAGCCCCGCCGCGTCCCAGTAGGCCTTCGTGGCGATGCCTTCGATGGACACGGCCAGGGCGGCGAAGCGCTCGCCCGCGTCGAGCAGCTGGCGGGCCACCTCGGCCACGGGAAGCTCGTCGGAGCTCAGCTCCACGTGCCACGGACCGTAATCCATGACCTGGGGCCACGCGGGGGAGACGGGCGAGTGAGCGGAACTGACCAGCAAGGCCAAGGAAAGGGCAGCGCACATCATGGACAAGGCTGCTCCAAGGCCTGGGTCAGCAGGAAGCGCATCAAGCTCGACAGCGTGCGCTCCTGCCGGGCGGCTTCCGCGGCCAGGCACTCGTAAAGCTCCGCGTCCACCCTCACCGGCGGCAGGATCTTGGACTTGGTGGGCTGGCTGGACTGGGTCATGCCGCCACCTCGCCCTTGGCCCAGCCGATGGACAGCAGGTATTCGCCGAACAGGGCGAACAGGTGGTCGTGCATACGGGCAATGCTGGGATAGCCCATCCGATCCGCCGCGCGCTGCTCGGTGTTCAAGTGAGGAAGTTGGACGAACGCCCAAGCTTGGTCGTTGCGCTTGCACATGTAGTGCGCGGCGCAGCCATTGAGATTGACCATGGCTAGGATGGCCTCCTCACCCTTGACGTAGCACTGGCCGCGATCGTAGACATAGAACGTGATCTGACCCTTTCCCTTCGGCATCGCGGGCGGCCGCCAGTCGGTGGTCTCCATTGGATTGGCGTCGGGTTCAACCGTTTTATGAACGGCTTTGGACAAGGGGTTGAGCATTTGCGTCTCCTGGATGTAAAGGTTTGCTATACATTCCAGTCAAGACGAGAACCGGGTTATGTCAAGGGTATCCATACCCATTTTTCGCCTCTTTCGTTCTGTTTTCGCTTGACCCTTTCGGCGTTTGCGATTGGATGAAGAAATCCCCATATCAAGGAGAGAGCTCATGGCTAACCCACCCCTGGCAATCATTGCCTTCGTTCTGTTCTTCATCGGCTGCATCTTCATGGACTTCCCGCTGCCTGGCATGCTGCTCGCGCTGCCGGTGTGGTTCCTGAGTGGCTTTCTGTTGACCGTGTGCGTGCGCCAATACCAGCGGGACAAGGCGCGAGACAACAACATTTACCTGTCTCACGACAATCCGCCCGGGGGCGCAGGCAAGGGCGCACTAATCGGCCTTGGGCTGTGGCTGGGAGCGGCCGCGCTGGGCGTCGCCGGCCTGTTCATGGGCTGGCTGCCCGACGATCTGACGATGCCCATCCTGGGCGTGGCGGTATATGGCTGGCTGCCTCTGACGCTGCTGGGCGCTTTGATGGGCAGGATGTGGCGCGCGACCACACCTCCGGCGCAGCGGGCGTAGAGCGCGCCGCGCAGTAATCAAACCACTGCGGATTGCGAACCGAAAGCCCCCGATTCCGGGGGCTTTTCTTATCGCTCCAGCCAGTCAGGCATGTTGAGCTGGATGGGCGTCCCGGCGTGGGCCGTGGCACGAATGGAGTTCGCCGCATTACTCATCTTGTTCGCGTTGAACAAGATGGCGTCAAACATGCTGCTCAAGAAGACGAGCAAGGCGAGGTAGATGGCGCAGGTACGAATGGTCTTGAAGGTGGAACGAGGCATGTGAGGTTCTCCTTGGGGGATATGGGATGAAAGCGTCCAAGTCGATAACCTCTGATGTGAAGGAATGTAAAGCATTGCTATACATTCCAGTCAAGACGACAAACGGTTTCTGTCAAGGTTTAGACCCTGAATAAATAGATGTTTCTCATCGCGATGAAAAAGGGGCCCGAAGGCCCCTTGAGGTTTACTCCCGGGCTTCCGGGATGCGCAGGACCACCACGCCATCGGTGGGAACGGCCTTGAGCACGAGGCGGAACCCCTTGCCGTCGGTGTGGGGCCAGGCCGAGCCGATCTTCGACCAGCTGGAGCGCTTCTCGCCCTGGGCTTCGTATTCCTCGACCAGGAAGGCATCGAGGCGCTCGGGGGTGGCAGGCTTGGTCTGCTTGGACATGGGACGTTCCTTTTTCGTGCGAGCGGATTGCTCGGGATCCGAAGAAGGGAGGTGTGAGCCAGGAGCACCCCGTGGGCCACCCGCGGGGCCGCAGCAAAGGCAGCGGGCGTGACGGGGTCTAGTGTCGTGGGAACCTACAGGCCCACGTAAGCGGCCCCAGCCCGCGTCGACGGCGCGAAGGAGTGACCACTTGCCCCATCAGGCGTCGCCGACCGACGGTGCCCGACAAAGCGATGGCTGCTCGAAAAGGATTGGCCATGGGGACCTCGCCGCCCAACCCACGCATGCCTTCCATGGTCCCCACCATGAAGCCCAGGTTCTCCAACTGGTCGCACGGCCGGGCTTGCCTCACCAAGGCATCCACCACGCTCAAGGCCCCCCGAAGGGAGCCTCAGTGCGTATTCCGGGAGTCGGGGGCTTACGCCCAGTCGTAGGGCTTGCGGGAGAGGCTGAAGGTGGCCATGGCCACCACCAGGCCCGTGATGAACATCCCCGACAGCAGGCCGTAGGGACCCACCATCACCGCCATAAAGATTCCATGGGCCACGCCCAACACGGCGACCGTGAACTGGGCGGCAGTGGCGCCGAACAACTCTTCGAGATCCTCGAAGGCGGTATACAGGAACATTCCCATGGCAATGGTGGCCATGGCCGACAGCTCGAGCGACGGGATGAGCAGCAGCATGAGGCTGGTCAGCGCGGCGGGGATGGCGAAGAAGTAGGAGAGCAGTTTCATGGCGGGTTCCTTGGAAGGTGAAAGGGTGGCTACACCTTCACCATAGATCGCCCTGCCATTTTGTAAAGCCATCTAACGATACATTTCCAGACTAAAGCATGGGTTTCTAGGCTAAAACGATAAACTGCAACCCACTTCACATTCTGGACTCCTCATGCGAACGGCGCCTCTCGGCGCCGCTGCATTAGAGGGGGGTGAGGTGGGTTTATCCCACCCTTGCCTTAGGCTTTTGGTGCGGTCAGGCGGCCTTCTTGGTTGCCTTCTTCCTGACTGACTTCTTCACCGCCTTCTTCACCGCCTTCTTGGCTGTCTTCTTGGCTGCGGGGCGCTTTGCCGTCGTCTTCTTCGCGGGCTTCTTGGTGGCCTTCTTGGCGGCCTTCTTCGCGACCGTATTGCCCGCTGGCGCATTGGGGTTGCTGGGCCACTTCTCGCCTGGGTTGTCCTTCCGCCACTGACGCCCCTCGGCAGACCTTCCCCATGCGGCAAAGGCCTTGTGGATCTGGCCCCGACCTGCCCACGTGGTGCCATCGGGCAGCATGAACTTCGGAGGCACAGTGCCCGCAGATCCCTTACCCTTTCCGGCCGCGGCCTTGCCACCACGCTTCGTCGGCGCAGCTGCCACATCGTCCAGGCCCAGGCTTGCGACAATGCGACGCTTCTGCGACTCGGAGAAATGCTTGGCGTAGTCGTTCAACGTGGCCATGACTTCCGGAAACTTGCCCTTGGCCGCGTCGCGCTCCAGCCGGGCAATCTCTCGCTCCAGCTTCTTGGCGTCGGCCGTAGTGGTGGCATGCTTTTGCTTCAGGCTTTCAAGGTCTGCCATCGGATACTCCGATAAAGGGATTGCGCGCACGTTTGCACGCAGTCATTGAAAATGCAAGACAAAGGGCCCTTGCGGGCCCTGGGTGGAGAATCGGTTGAATGATTAGATCCAACCTCGAGCCGCCAGGCTGCTGTAGGTTTCACCGGCGATGACAAAGTGGTCGAGGAGTCGAATATCCAGCAGCGACAAGGCCTGCTTGAGCCGGGCGGTTACCGCGCGGTCGGCGGCGCTGGGTTCGGGATTCCCCGACGGGTGGTTGTGGTAAATGATGAGGGCCGCGGCATTGTGGTGGAGGGCACGCTTGGCCACTTCCCGCGGATGGACTTCGGCGCCATCGACCGTGCCTCGGAACAGGTCTTCCACGGCCAGGATTTGATGTCGCGTGTCCAGGAACACCGCACCGAACACCTCGTGCTCGAGGTGGGCCAAGTGGGCGCGCAGGTATCGGGTGGCGTCGGTGGGCTCGCCGATCTTGCCTTGGCGGAACAGCCTCTTGCGAAGGATGGCGTCGGCCGCTTCCAGGATCTGTTCTTCCCGGTCGGCGTTGTAGAAGGTCCACAAGTCGTTGGTGCGCATCGTTGTTCTCCCAGGCGTGATTGCCGTGGGGCCCAACCACCCGCGTCGAACAGGACCGCAGGCACCCGCAGGGGCGCAACGAAGAGGAGCAGGCTTGGCCTTGTCCGTGGGACCGACGTGGGTAGGGTTCCTTCAAGGCAATCCCCGGGAGGGGATATGCGCCATGGGGACCGCAGCGCCCGGTAAGGCATGGAAGCAGCCAGCCTTCGGAAGAATCGAGCCGCGGCGAGCCCTTACACCCCGGTATCCATCGACCAGTTGGCCGGACGCCACGCGCGGCCGGTGCCCTGGACACTCGACAGCTTGGCCGCCAACCGATCCGTGTCGGACGACGACGGGCTCCACGGGGAAGGGGCTGGCCCTGCCGGTGCGGCCATGGCTCCAGCCACCCGCTGGGGGACCCCGTGCCCCCAGGCCAACCCGCTTTGAGCACGAAAGGCTTGCGAGGCACCGGCCTCGATGAGCATGCGCGCCACGGCGACATGCCCGCCCAAGGCGGCCAGCCTCAGCGCCGAATGCCCTCGGCGATCCAATGCGTCTGCGTCCACCCCGTGGCGCAACAGGTAGGCCACGCACGCCTCCCACCCTCGCCCCGCAGCTTCATGAAGCGGGGTTCGTCCCCGCGCGGATACGGCCCCCAGATCCGCGCCACTGGCATGGAGTGCTTCCAGCACACCCACCCGCCCTGCTCTGGCGGCCACGTGCGCGGGCTGGCGCCCTGCCCGATCCACTTGGGCCACGCGCAGACCAAGCTGGCGCAACGCATCCACGTGCTCGGGCGATTGGGCGCGGTGAAAGGCCGTGCGGCCGCGGTCGTCGGCTTCGGTCAACGACACCCCGCGCTGGACCAACCATTGAACGAGGTCCATGCGATCGAAAGCCAGGCTGAGATCCAGCAAGGGAACGCCGCACACCCGCGCCAATGGCCCGAGCATGCGGAAGCTGCCTTTGACGATCTTGGCCAGGAGATCAGTCATTGTCCTTGCACACCCATATCAGCCACGGCTCGATCAGGCCTCATAGCGACAGGCCCATGGTCTGCTCGACCTTGCGCTGTCGACGGTGCCTGCCCTTCCCTTCCTCCTGGGACTCCACCGTTTGCTCCTCGGCACGCACGAGTTTTGGCGTGGGCAGGTGTTCGTATTTCTCGATCTTCAGGTGCTCGCAGATTTTCTCCGCGTTCGCACACGCTGAGAACAGCTCGCGATAGTCGTTCTCCAGCAGCTTGATCCAGTGGCCCACGTAAGCGTCGTGCTGGCCCAGCTGGAAGCCAATCTGAAGCCGGTCACCGGCCATGAGGCTGGCCAGCTCGGCTCGAAGCTCTTCGCGGGCATAGCTGGCCGACCCGAACTTGCCGGACAAGTCCCGGTTGAGTCGGCTGGGGTGCCCGGTGGCGTGCCCGCATTCGTGGAGGACGACACCGTAGTAGCTGGAGCTGTCCCGGAACTGCTCGCGCAGGGGCAAGTGAATGCTGTCCGTGGAGGGACGGTAGTAGGCCTGGTTGCCGCCGTCGTGCTCGATGAGCACGCCTGAGGTCCGCACGTCCTCAATCAAGGCCTCGCATCGGGCGTGGCGTTCGAACTCCCCGGGCACGGGCGTGGCCGGCTGAGGCGCCAGGCCGTCGAACTGCTGGGCGTTGAACACCGGCATCATCGAAAAATACGGACGAGACGTGTCGTCCTCGGCCTCGTGCTCAGGCTTCGTATGCTCCGCTTCCGCTTTGCGGGTGAAGCGCTTCAGGATGCCGGTGGACTTCTCTCCCTTGCGGACCCTCGCGCCCAGGCCATTGCCTTGTCGCAGGGTCAACCATCGGCTGTCGGTGTATCCCAACGCTTCTTGCTGGGCCCACAGCCGCAGGCCATTGGCCAAGGAATACGACCGGCCAGAGACCGCGTTGTAGGGCATGCGGAAGGCGTGTTGGCCTGGCACCCACAGCTGCTGGAGGGGAGACGTGCCCGCCTTGAGACGGTCGATCATGTCCTGGGCGACGTTGCGGGCGTGTTCTTCCTTCTTGCTGGGGGTGTGGCTCATGGCTCTTCTCGTTGGGGGAGTCAGTCGGACAGGCGAATCTCGCCACCGCGCTCCATGTGGTGGTCGACGAGCTCCATGAGCTCGGCCTTGGACACGAGGTTCACGCCCGCCGCCGGGTGGCGCTCCAGGCGCATGACGAACCCACGGCCTTCGCGACGTAGGAAGAACCGGTCGGCCGCGTCCAGCGCGTCCTCGAGCGCAATGGCGTCCTCAATGAACGCATCGTCGTAAGCGGTGGACATGGGCTCTCCTGTTTCGTGTGCTCAATCCAATATGTTTGAAATCCTATTTAAGGCAATAGCCATAACCGCTTGCCCTATTTCGGATTCGATCAATCCTGGGTTATCAACCCATGGAGACGCTCATGAAACGAATCACCCTTGCCGTGGCCTTGACCCTGGCCGTGCCCGTCGCCGCGCAGGCCGCCAACTACTCGGCACGCCACTACGGCACCAGTGAAGCGTTGACGGTTCAAGACGCCCGGCTGGCAGAGGTACTCATGGTCCGGGAGGTCAGCCTGAGCTCGGACAAGCGCGTGAACCCAGGTTCGGCCATTGGCGCTGCCTTGGGTTATGGCGTGGCGCACCAAGTCAAGGGCGACCAGCGTCGGGCGGCCCAAGTGGCAGGCACCGCCTTGGGTGCGGTCGCCGGGACCGGCATTCAGAACCGGCTGAGCCAGCGGCGGGCGCTCGAAATCTACGTGCGCGAGATCGACGACCGGCGCGGCCGAGTGTTGGCCATCGTCCAAGACATGGACGTGGACATCCGGCAAGGCGATCGGGTCTTCCTCGTGGGCAAGGGCAAGAAGACGCGGGTCGTGCCGCTGATTCCTGAAGCACGACTAGATCCCACCGGCATCGACGCTTGCGACGTCAGCGTCGGGAGCTGGAACGCGGACGCGTGCGAAACCTTCCACTTCACCTGGGCACCCGGGCCCGCCATGGTCATCGCAGCCCCGGTCGACGTGTCAGTGGGGCCGGAGATGAACTTCGACCAGGCCGTGCGCACGGCAACCATCGGGGCTCGCTGACATGTGGAGGTGGCTCCAGTCGTTCCGCTCCAAGCGCTCTGAGCCCGCCTCTCGCGGGGCGTTCGATGAGTTCGGTGCCCAGGGTCTGAGCGCCCAGGCAAAGGCCGACATCGACCGCCCGCGCGAGGCCAAGGGCTGGGGCGTCTGCGCTTCAGCGGGGACCGACCGGCACTCGTTCGGATCGACCAACTCTGGCATGTCGTCCAACGTCGTACGCCCGTTGGCTCGACAGTGGCAAGGAACGCAGCAATGAGCGGATGGACGCCAGACCCAAAGAGCCTCCTGGAGCCCGGAGAAACCTGGCGCTCCACCCTGTTCGACGATGTGCCGGTGCCCACCTTCCACGAGGAGTTGTATCGCACCGCGCAGGCGGCGGGGCCGTCTTCGGAAGCCATCGACGCCGTGCTCGACGCGCACCGTCGCGAGCATGGGGAACCCGAGCAGGTGGCTTACGCCGCGAGGCTGGATCCGTGCGACGAGCGGTTCGGCCCGCCTCCACCCCAAGAGCTCGAGAAGCTGTTGGAAAAGTTCGGCCAGGACGCGGGGCAGCGATTGTCCGAATACCTCCGGGAGCACCATGCCTGGAAGCAGGCGCCGTCCTCAATGCGGCAGACGTAGCCCCACTACTCGCCGTCGAGGATCCACGCCACGGTCGGGTAGTCCAGCAGCCGAGCGATCTCGGCCGACTTGGTGAGCATGGCTGGCACGACACCATCCTCATTCTTCAGGTGGGCATTGGCCCCCAGCACCAGGCAAGCGAACACCAGGTCTTCGTTGTTGGCCCGGGCGGCGTGGTGGAGCACTGAATAGCCTTGCTCGTCTTGCGCATCCACGTCCGCCCCCCATCGAACCAACGCCGACAGGGCCGCGGCATCGGTGGCGAGCATGAACGGCGTGCGTCCTCGGTGGTCGCGTGCCTCCAGGTCAGCGCCAAGCGCCGACAATTGCTCGATGAGCGGCACGTCGTTGGCCTCGGCGGCCAGATGGAGCGGTGAGTAGCCTTGCCGGCACGTGGGCAAGTGGATATTCGCGCCATGGGCGATGAGCACGTCGACCAGGGCGTATTGCTGAGAACGAATCGCCCAATGAAAGGCCGACCACAGCATGGCGGGCTCGAGGGCGTTGGGGTCGGCGCCGTCGGCCAGGAAGTGGCGGACTTTTTCCAGGCTCTTGTCGCCGTCCAGGATTGCTTCAAACAGTGCGTCGCGATTCTGGGGCAATGGGGGGCTCCTAGTGGATACCCCTCTAGCATTGATCGTTTGTCGGAACAGGCAAGACGGGTCCCTTAAGGAGCCTCGGACAGCATCAAGTCCTTGTCGTACCTGGCAACCAACTCGAGACTGGGAATCATGACCGTGCCGGCCACAATGTTGTGCGAGAACACTCGTCCGTCAGAAACGGGCGGCTGGCTGGAGAACTCGGCGAAGCGATCGTTGCTGACCACATAACCACCCGCCTCAGCCGCGGACGCCAGTATGACCTTGTCCGCTCGGCCGTCGACTACGTTCAAACTGGCAAGCCCAGCAAACACGCGCTTCAGGTCAGCCTCGGACAGATGACGAATCTTCTGCCCTCTCTTCTCGCTTTCATGTCCGGTCAGCTTGCCCAAGCTCTTCTTATCGAAGAAGACATGAACAGCGCAGTCGGGGCGATGTTTAACCATCCAGCGAGCCACCGCAACGACTGGTCCGACGCCCACAAAGACGCCGTTCTCCGAGCACAAGTTGCTCCCATCAATGAATAGGCTTTCGACTGGCGTCTCTGCGTGCTGCTTGATCTCGTACGCTCTCTCCAGCAGCTTTTCCAGGTCCCGGCTCAGACGATTGACCTCGGCGACCTTGTGCTGAGCATTGCGCCCCGGATCACTTGCATCCTTGAACGCCTTGTCGCTTTCGTAATCTTCTTTGTGGTCAGAGAACCCCAAGATGGACCGGCAGCGAAAGTGAATGGCCGCACGCTTGGCGCCATTCTGCGGGCCTTTGAGCTCCTTCAGCTCCAGCGACAGCCGCTTCAACTGCTCCTGCTCTCTCTTGAGCCTCTCGATGGCCTGCCGAGTATCGGCAATCTCCTCAGGGATCGAACCCAGCTGGCGATCAAGCTCTGCCTTCTTTCGTTCAAGGACGGCGACTTCCGTTTGAAGTCGCTGAAGGTCCTGATCAACTATTGCTAGCGCTCTGCGCGCGGATTCCGCATCGAAGCTGATGAGCATAGCGTTGGCCGAACGTAGCTTCGCGACCTTGGCCAACTCTTCTTTCGCCCGTGTCAATAGCTGCTCACGTGCGGCCTCCTGCATGTCGACATGCCGCTTTCCTTCCTCCTTGGCCTTTCTGCGCGCAAGAAGCATCCAACCAGTCAGCGCCGCAGCCCCCAACCCAGGCACGCCAAGCGCAACGGCAGCCACTGGTGCCGCCCAGCCGCTGGACTTCGACAAGCCCCAAGGTTGGATTGTCTCGGCAGAAAGAAGTGATCGATCTCTCATCTCTTCGATGCTGCGCTCGATCTTTGCTGCTTCGACCTGCAAGTCTTCGGCGCGCTTGGTGCCGGCGGCGATGGCCTTGGTTACCGCCTCGACAGATTCAGCATCGTGCGACTCAAGGTCATCCTGGATTTGCGATCTCTGGGACTCCAATGTGCGCATTTGGGCTTCGAGCGTTCGAATGCGAGCGTAGAACGGGTTGAACTCCATTGGGACGTGCAGCTCCTTGGATAGTTGCGTAGGTACCTTGTGGCCAGCCTAGTTGGCGTGATTGACCGCACGCCGAACTTCGAATGCCTTCACGAATCGAACGGCGCTAACGACGTGGTTGCAGATGAGCAGCGCCTCGTCATAGGGGAGCACCTCATTGTCATGCGCTAGAGAATGGTTGTTACGCACGAGATTGAAGGCCTCCAGGTTGGCGATGGAGGACTTGAGAATGCGCTTCGTCATGTCCGAGGTCAGGTGGCCCGACTTTTCCAGGTGCTTGACGTAGGCGCCGAACAGACTGTTGAGTGACGTGGACCGGTCATGGGCGATGCCGTGGGTCTCGCACAGTTGGCGGACGAACTTCACGACCCAAGTATGCAAGCGGTCCAGCCCCAACTCGGGCTGGTGCTTCTCAATGGCCTCGCGCACGGCTTGCGCCACAAGCTCGAAGTTGCGGTCGTCCTTGTCCCCCGTGATGGCGTCGATGTCGGCCACGGGCTGGCCTTGCGAGAGCCGGCTGAGGATTGGGGCACAGTCGGCCAGGACTTGGGGGTCCAGAGACCAGCCCTCGTCGTTGGCGTGCGCAATCATCTCGTTGAGGGACCTGGCCACGACGTGGTTGGGCTCGATGTCCCAGAACACGCGCAATCGCCGGGCCTTGGACTCGCCGTTGACGGAGTATTTCGGGTCGTCGATGTCCTTGCGGACGAACTCGGAGAAGAATTCGGCGAAGGTCCGGTTTCCGAACTGAAGCACGTAGCCCCCGCCCATGCCCAGCAGTTGTTCCAGCTTGCGCCGTTCTCGTGAGTTCAGATCAGACATGGCTCCCCCCGTGCTCCGGTCAGTTTAGCCGGGCACGGAGGGGAGGTTGCGCTACAGGCTCAAGCCAGCCCGCCTGCGCTGCCCTGCCCCTGCTGGCTGGATGCCAAGGCGGTTCTCCAGCCTCTGCGCTCCATCGCCACTCGGAGCCCACTGGTCCGAGCTGCGCGATTTGCGGGTTGAGGTGTTGGCGGTCCGACTTGATGCCCTCTTCGATCAGCGCCTGGCTGACCTCGGCAAGCGTGCTGAAGCCGCGAACCGTGTCGCGATGCGGCACCCGTGCCGAATGGAGCTGCCAGCGGGGAATCGGGTCGCCGTTGTTGGCGGCCTCCATTCGGGTGTGCCGGTCGGCTTCGGTCAGCTCCAGATCGAGTCGTTCGGCCCACCGCTCCAGCTGGTCGCGGGATTCGTGCTTGGTCATATTGGTTCTCCGTAGGCGGCGCGAACGTGCGCCGGCGGTGCGCCCCATTGGCGCTACCCCAGAGTTGGGATCCGAACTTCTTACCCCTGGCGGGGAACCTGACGAACTACGACTTGCTTCTTTCTACCTCAGCAGAGAGAAAGGGCAAGGCCAGCGTTGTCAAAATGACACCGACAACCCTAGCGCCGCGCCCGCTTCTGGTGGATTTGCTGGAGGTCTAGACGTGAAGGTGGGTTTTCTCCGCCTGTTTCCAGCTTCCATCAACCGCGTTCGGCGCTTGCCATCCACGAACCGCTGCCGAGGCGAATGCAAGCCGCTCACGACCAGTCAGCACGTCGCCCACCGTCACCACGCACTCGCGCAACGCCACGCCATGGACCATCTGGTTGGCCAAGAGCTGGAGTGCGGTCATCGCAGAGCACAAGGGGTCCAGATCGGTGGCGTGAACCGTGATGGCCTTGCCCTCCTCAACGAGGACTTGAATCTGAGCCAACACCAGACCCCCGGCTCCACAGCACGGCTCATAGACTCGACAGAGATCCCGGCCCGTCGGATGGCGTTTTCGATGGTCGGCACCCAAGGCGGCGACCAGCTTGGTCATATCCGGCGGGGTGAAGTGCTGCCCCAGCCCATTGCCGCCATTGCGCCCCAGGAAGTGGGCGTGGACCTGGGTCAGCACATCTTCAAAGGGTGAAGCCGCGTCGACGGCGTCCATGTAGGCGGAGGTGGCATGTCTGATGGCCATCGCTTGGGCCTCGGGGAAGAGGAGCCCTTCCAAGGCCTCCCTCATGGGTGGGTAGCTCTTGGCGTGGAGCAGGAACCTGTAGCCTTGTTGCGCCCTCTGCGTAGTCCCCAACACTGCGGCGTGTGCGAACAAGGTCAGCGCACGCCCGGGATCCCAGCGCGCCCCCGTGGGGATGGCTTGGATCGCTTTCGTCAGGGCGTCGATGGTCGGATGCGTGCTCATGCCGGCACGTCGTCAATGCCCGCCTGCGCCTGGGACGGATGGACGTTCCCAGCAATCAGGTTTCGGGTCACCTTGACGCCCTCAAGGAAGATGCCGGCGGTGCGCACCTTCTCTCCCGACATCGTCAGGTGCTTGAAGGTCAGGTAGGGCATGCGTTCGCGCACGCGCTTCCAGAACTCTTCGGCCGCCACCGGCTTCTTGCCGGCTTCGGTGAGCACGAACTCCCTGTAGTCGCTGTAGACCGCCTTCTTACAGGTTTGGGTGAGCTCACACTCCACTGCTTCGCGGTCGTTGAGGTAGGCCACCACCGTGTCCGACACCTGCCGGTTCTGTTCGGCCAGCTTGACCACTGCCTCGGGCAACTCACTAGGGAAACCGCCACGCTGGATGAGGCGGACTGCCCCAGCCAGGATCCAGTTGAGCACCTGGGCCATCTCGGCTGGATCGTCCGTGATCAGCTTGTGGAAGTCGGCCACTCGATCCTTGCTGCCCTCTTCCAGGCGGACGTTGAATGGGATGGCCATCACCTTCCGCCAGAAACCGTGCTCGTGGCCCGACACCGTGAACCACTCATTGAGCGCCACGAACAGCGAGACCCTGAGGACGGCCGAGTATGGATCGCGGCCCTTTGGCTCCACTTCCGTAGGGTCCCAGGAAATGAGCTTCTTCAGTTCCTCTTGAACGGCTGCCGTCAGAACCTTGGGCATCTCGGTGGCGATGGCCAAGGTCTTGCCCACCAGCGAATTCATGGCGAACTGCCCATCGAGCTTGTCCACGCGAATGGCGGTGTTCTTCGGATGAAGGGCACGCAGGATGTGGAGGAAGGTCGACTTGCCGTTGCTGCCACTGCCCAGCAGGAAAAATCCCTTCTCCAGGCACATGGGCAGCAGGGAGCTGGCCGTGGCTTCCTGCAGCAGCTCGCGCACACCGATGTCGGGCATGAACCGGTCCAGATACTGGCCCCAGTGGGACTTGGGATCGACCGGGCGCGGCTCGTAGGTGCCGTCGTCGGCCACCAACGACATGTCGAAGTTCGCCGGGACCTGGTAAGTGATTCCCAGCTTCCGGTCTGGAGCCAGCACGCGCACTTGGCCTGACTTCTCGATCTCAAGGTAGGCCCCACGCACCGGAATGATGGCCCGATTGCGGCTGTCGGGGAGGAACTTGTCCTCGCGCTCGATGAACTCGAGCACGGCCGTGTCCAAGCACGCGTAGGCCAGGTTCCGGTTGGCCTTGCCCGACTCGGCTGTCTTCAGCCAGCGGTAGGCCTTGGCGGCAGCGACCTTGTCAGGAAGGGCAGCCCAGAACTCGCCGGTCCACTGATACAGCGTGGAGTCGATGTTTCCAGATTCCGACACGCCCCCGACCACGAAATCATCGGCGTCTGCAAGGAACTCGGCGTAGCGCATTTCGGCGCTGGCATCTAGCGCAGCCATCAGCTCTTCGGCGGGCGCATTGGGTTGCCTGGCGCTGGAACCAGGAAAAGCCACCACTTTGCTAGGTCGAGTGTTGACACGACCCGTGCTGTTGTCTACTTTCATATCCATTGTCCGTTGTATGTTTCACACGAGCCCCGGTTGCAGCCGGGGCTTTTCTTTTGGTTTATGCAGCTAACCTGGTCCGACTCACCCACTCGGCCATTGCCTCTCGCAAGGCTTCGGAGGGACTCCGCCCCTGTTCTCTGGCTGTGGCGGTGAACTGCTCTTTCAGTTTCTTGCTGACACGCGCCCTGACCAGATCGTCATTGAGCGAATGAGTCATCGATTTCGTATCCATGGAGTTTCCAGTGCTTGGGAGTTGGGTTTGTGGCACACGTGTGCCACGACTTGATACAAGCAGAAAATCCCCGCTTGGCAATACGACATTCCTGACTAAATTCCATGAATCCCATTTCTGCGAGTTTAATCCCGAAATTTCATGCATATAGCTAACTTTGGAACAGGTGCCTGTTCCGACCCTGTTCCGGCTGGAAGCCTTGATACATAAGGGCTGGAACAGGTGGAACGGGTGGAACAGGGTGGTAAGTCCGTGCAAGAAAAACTTTCATTCTTTGTTAGGTAAATACCTGCCGAGATCGAGCTACACGCATATAGGACTGCGACTTGCACCCGTTCCGCCCGTTCCACCCGTTCCAGACTTCGTAAGACACTGATGCGACTAAGAAAAACGTGTGCAAAAACCGGAACAAGGTCGGAACAGGTGCCTGTTCCAGGAAGGTCTAGTTTTCGCGCGGCTTGAGCTTCAGGTCATTCATTGCTCGTTCCCATGCCACCGCCGCAGCATTGCCAAACGGCGGATTTGACAACACCAAATCTGCTCCCTGCTTTCGCAGTGGCGCCAGGATTGTCGCGGGATTGCGGCTGCGATGGATTGATCGAAGTGCCGTGACTTCACTCGTTCCGAGCACGCACCCCACCTGGACCTCGATCTTTCCAAGCGGATTGATGTGCAACCATTGATTTGTGACCAACTGCAAAGCGGTCAATGCGGCACATGTCGGATCGATGTCCTGGACCAGTAGTTCAATACACTCCAGGGCAATGCCCGCAGCCAAGCACTGACGCAGATAGGCCAACGAAAGAGCTCCGATTCCACAACACAAGTCGAGCACCTTTACTGTTTCGTCCTCAGGCAGTGGAACGAATCCAGCCACCCCGTCTGCCAAGCTGCTGGTGCTGAAGAACTGACCCAAATGCATCCCGCGCCGGCTCGCGAAGTGTTCATGAACGGGCGTGAGAAGGTCCGTGAATGGTGGGTTGTTCCTTACGGCAAGCTGGTAGGTCCGAACGGTGTCTTCAATCTTTTCCATGCCCTCAATCGGCTCGTCCGGGTCCACCGGGACAAATCCGAACCGGACAAGATCGCTGAGCGCCAGGAATACCGGGCGACCAGCTGCCTTATGGACAGCCAACACGGTGGCAAGCACATGCTGCGTAAAAGCCGCCAGTCGGGTGGCTGGACTGTCGGCCGGAATTCTCTCAATGGCCTTGATGATCTCGGCCACGCTTTCGCTGCGATTGGGCGCCACATTCGAAGAACGGCGGTTCATTGGAATCTCCAGGCAAAGGGTTCCGCCGCGGCCCCGTTCGGGGCCGCATTGGTCTGAGGTTGGGAGGGTTAAGAGCTGTGAACGCTAGTGCGGCAGCGTCAGTTCGACGGTCAGCACGCGGTCGATGAAGTTCGGAGCCTGGACGTGAGCGATGATCTCGGCCCCATAGGCGGTCAGATGGAGATCGGGCACGCCAGTTCGCACATAAGTCGCGACGGCCATGCTCGAAACGCGGGTGAGACAGGCCTCGTATTCTTCGCCCGGCACGGCTGCCACGATGGCCTTGACTGCATCGAGTTGCCCATGCGTTTCCAGCGTCCAACCCTGAAAATCGGGCATGTTCGAACGTCGCGCCTTGGCAGAATGTCGCTGCCTGTGATTAGCCTTTTTCATGTCTATCTCCGTTAATCGCTTCGCCAGTCGAAGCGTTGGAGAGACGATGACAAGACAGCCTGGAACCGCGCCCAGGTGATCTCGTACCGTTATCGGGACATTTGTCCCGACAACGTCCCGCGCCCCTAGTGCTGGCGGGCGTGGCTTTATCAGGGGGGCTTTTGCGTTATCCGGAGCGGGCGCGCGCCGTCAGGGCGTGGCGAACCTCATCCAGGCGAAGCTCTGCGGCGTGGTGGTAGGGCTGACGAGCGGACTCGCTGACCCACGGCCGCGTCAATGCCTCAATCCAGTCCAGGGGCTGGAAGGGGTGCGATGGATGTAGGGCCGCCAAGCCCAACACCCGCTGCTTTTCGTCCACGGCCCATGCCTGGGTCTTCGCCAGGGCCTGGGCCCCTGCCCCGCTCTCCGCCAGGACGGCACGGAGCAATGCCTCCATGTCCGCCACTTGGTCCTGCAGCTGCTCCACCTTGCGCCGCTGCTCTTCCAGCCTGTCGTCGTGACCGGGCATGGCGCAGCGCTGGACGGACGACCATCGGTAGCGGGCACCTTGGCGATTGGACTTGGGCTCCTGCCATTCCGGCAGCAGCCCGCTGGCCTTGCGTTGCCGTCGCTTACGGAGCGTGTCCGAAGAGATTCCGAGCATGTAGGCCGCCACCGCCGCGCTCACCCATTCCACCTGCCCGGCCCTGGCTTTCGCATACTCTTCCTCTTGCGAGGGCGTGAGCTGGCCTACGGGCTTCGTACGAGGCCTGCCTCGGGGATTGCTTCCCAGAATGTTGGGATCGCCCTTCAAAAGCGCCTGCTGCCCAATGGACGGATGCGCTCAGGCGCTGACTCCGTCGGTTCATCCAGTCGCGCGTCCAGATCCAGGCCCCGCTGCCGCGTGCGTGCGGCCTCCAGATCCCGGAACGCAGACGTCAGCACGTCATTCATCGCCTCATGAAACGGAGCCCGGTCGACCTCGCTTTCCCACGGCTGGCTCAACGCCTCTTCCAGCGTTCCCTCGAAGGCGTCCGCGGGGTCGATTCGGGCGTATCGCTGTTCGTCCAGCGTCCACAAATGTCCCACCACTTTGTCGCCGTCCATCGCCCAGGGATGAATCTCCATGGCGTCGGTGAGCGTGGCGAAGCACACCACCCCCAGGCGCTTGGCCCGAGCGCGGGCACGGGCCAGTTGGTCCTCGGCTTCCTTCAAGGCGATGGCCGCCTCGATTCGGGCGGTTTCCTGGCGCACGTCCTCCACGTCAGTGCGCCGCCCTCGGGTGAGCACGTCTCCCGAACGGCTGGCGACGAACGTGTCGAGTGCCTCGATGGTGAAGCCCATGCGCTGATTGAGCGCGGCAGAACCCGGCGCGGCCTGGTGCTTCACTGGCTGCGGCCCGCGGTTGCTGCGCACCCATTCCAGCAGGGTCTTGTAGTGGACGCCCAGATAGTAGGCCGCGGCCTTCGTGCTGACCCGCGCGCGGGTTCCAGCGCGGTGCTCGTCGATTTCCTGCGCCCATTGGGCCACGTCGGGACGTGGAAGGGTGTCCGGGTCCCGATGGAGTGGAAAGGTGCCGTCCATGGCGCCAGTGTAACTAGGCGGTTTGCGGGACGGGCAACAGAGGCCAGTCGACTGGCTTGGTCTCGTTGTAGAACGTGGGCGCGCTGGAGGCCATCAGCTGCTGAATTTGCGACAGCGCCCGCTCCAGCTCGTACCACTCCGGCTCCTGGTAGCGCCGCGATGACTGGGACCCCTTGTCTTGATCATCGTCCTCGTCTCGCGGTGGCAGGTGGTTGAACAGGCGGCTGGTGATGCGATCGGGCAAATCGAGCTTGCCGGAGTAGCGTCCCAAGGTCCTGCGCAGGTCGTGAGGCGTGGGGCCGAACTCCACGGGGAGTTCGCTGGCCAGGCCCTTGAGGATGGCCTTGCTGTCCTTGTAGTGCCCTTCCTTCGCCTTGGCGCTCCTGGCCGGATAGACCCACTTCGCCCGGGGGTCGCTGGCAGGCAGTCGGCGCTCGAAGCGGTGTCGGACCAACGCCAGGCCGAAGGGCCCCAGTGGCATGTTGTGGTCGAGGCGGTTCTTGGTCTTGGCGAAGAATGCCTGCGGACCCGACTTGCCCGTGCGCGGGTTGATGGATGGCCGGCCCTCGCGCATGGCGACGGGATCCATTTCATCGAGCCACACCCAGGACGTGGTCGCACGCAGATGCTCGGGCACGCGATCGAACCACGCCAGCCTCGCCGTCTCGTTCCTTCGAGCGCCCAGGAACAAGGTGGTCAGCAGGTAATACACCCCGCTTTCGTTCTGCCCCTTCTGGGCCCGTCGACGCGACCAGAGGTATTCGATAGCGGCCCCCAGGGTGCCGTCGGCTTGGCCCAAGGGATTGCGCACGCGTGCATCCTTGTAGTGCTGCTGCAATGCCTTGGCATCGCGCATCTTCCCTTCTTCCCAGAGCACCTGAAAATCGTTGCCGCGCAGCAGCGGATTCCTGCCCAGCTTCTTGGCCGCGCGCGACTCCTTGCTCAAGACGTAGTTCACCGCGCGATTGGCCGTGGCAAAGGTTTGCTCGGTGGCGGACACGCCTGCGGCCCTCACGCGCGCACGCTTGGCGTCAGTCTCCACCCCTAGACTCATCAGCTCCTCGTCGGTGAGATTCACGCGTCCGACCTTTCGCATGTAGTCCTTGACGGGCTGGGTCAGGCGGTTGGAGTTCAGCGCCGAGGCCAGGCGGCTTGCATCGAAGGCCCGGAGCACGTCGTCCTCGGTGATCTCCAAGATTCTGCGATCCCCAAGATCCACGCCCTTGCGGCTCAGTCGCATGATCGAGGACTTGAGCATGGTCATCGTCCCTTCGGAAACGGGCGGGCTGGTGCGCCTGGCCAACATGTCCCGGTAGGCCCGAATGGCGTCATTGACGGTGGTGGCGAGCACCTTCGCCTCTTCCTCGTTGCCTTTCTCCAACACGGTCGGATGGACGTCGGTCTCCTCGGCTTGGGCCGCCTTGGTCCGCGCCAGGTCGTGGGCCCGCTGAAGGGTCATATCGCGGGTGCTGCCGACCTTGAAGCGGATCACCTTGCCGTTGAGCTTGCGCTGGACCTCGTAAGTCGCCTTCGTCTTTCCCACATACACGCCAAAGCCGGTGGGCGCGCCTTGGCTGCCATCCAGGAAGCGCCACGCCTTGCCGTCCGGCGACGGCTCCAGCGTGGCCAGCCCTCCGCGGGTCAGGACGGGCTGACCCTGCTTGTCTAGCTTCGGGCGCTGGGTGCTGCGAAGCTGTCGGAGTTGTTCTTCGGTGAAGCGCAATCGGAACGCCATGGCCGCCCTCCAAGGTTTGGCTACCGCCCCGTCTAATGGGCCGGGTAGCCAAAGAATGCCAGCATTTCCACCTGCAGGCGATCCATGGCTACTTCTTGGCTACCCGATGGACGGATGAACCCTCCCAGGGGCTCCCATACACTCCCACTCGCTCCCTGACCAGTATTTCTAAATGTCTGATTCTGTTGCACAACGCCCAAGCAAAGCCGACGCGGTAGAACACACCCCATTAATGAAGCAATTCTTCGCCGCCAAGGCGGAGCACCCGGACGAGCTGCTGTTCTTCCGCATGGGCGACTTCTACGAGCTGTTCTACGACGACGCGCGCAGGGCGGCGCGGCTGCTGGACATCACCCTGACCCAGCGCGGCAATTCGGCCGGGCAGCCGATCCCGATGGCAGGCGTGCCGCACCATTCGGCCGAGGGCTACCTGGCGCGGCTGGTGGCGCTGGGCGAGTCGGTGGCGATCTGCGAGCAGATCGGCGACCCGGCCGCCAGCAAGGGGCTGGTGGAGCGCAAGGTGGTGCGGGTCGTGACGCCGGGTACGGTGACCGACGAGGCGCTGCTCAACGAGCGCCGCGACACGCTGCTGCTGGCGGTGGCGCGCGGCAAGCGTGGTTTCGGGCTGGCGTGGGCGGACCTCGCCGGCGGGCGCTTCCTGGCCAACGAGGTGGAGAACGAGGATCAGCTGGAAGCCGAGCTGGCGCGGCTGGATCCGGCCGAGGTACTGGTGCCGGACGAGGAAGGCCTGCCGGAGTTCCTGGACGAGCGCAGCGGGCTGCGCGCGCGTCCGCCGTGGCTGTTCGACGCCGACAGCGGACGTCGCCAGCTGCTGAAGTTCTTCAAGCTGCACGACCTCACCGGCTTCGGCATCGAGGATCGGCCGCTGGCGATCGCCGCCGCCGGCGCCCTGCTCGGCTACGTGGAGGAAACCCAGAAGCAGCAGCTGCCGCACCTGACCTCGATCGCGGTGGAAACCGGCGACGGCGCGATCGCGATGAACGCCGCCACCCGCCGCCATCTTGAGCTCGACACCCGCGTGGACGGCGACACCCGCAACACCCTGCTCGGCGTGCTCGACAGCACGGTGACGCCGATGGGCGGGCGCCTGCTGCGGCGCTGGCTGCACCGGCCGCTGCGCGACCGCCAGGTGCTGGAGCAGCGCCACCACGCGGTACAGACGCTGATCGATAGCGGCGCCGAGGCCGACCTGCGCGAGGGCTTCCGCGCGCTTGGCGACCTGGAGCGGATCCTGTCGCGCATCGCGCTGCGCTCGGCGCGCCCGCGGGATCTTTCGACGCTGCGCGACGGGCTGGCGATGCTGCCGGAAGTGCGCGGAACCCTGGCCCCCCTCGACTCCCCGCGGCTGCAGCAGCTGGCCGACGGCCTGGGCGAGCACGCGGCCGAAGCCCACCTGCTGGCCACCGCGCTGGTGGAGCAGCCGCCGGTGCTGGCGCGCGACGGCGGCGTATTCGCCGAAGGGCACGACGCCGAGCTGGACGAGCTGCGCGCCCTCTCGGCCAACGCCGACCAGTTCCTGGTGGATCTGGAAGCGCGCGAGCGCGAGGCCAGCGGCATTCCCAACCTCAAGCTCGGCTACAACCGGGTGCACGGCTACTACATCGAGATCAGCAAGGCGCAGTCGGGCAAGGCGCCCACCCACTACACCCGCCGCCAGACGTTGACCAACGCCGAGCGCTACATCACCGAGGAGCTCAAGCAGTTCGAGGACAAGGTGCTCAGTGCGCGCGAGCGGGCGCTGGCACGCGAGCGGCTGCTGTACGAGCAGCTGCTGGACGCGCTCAACCAGCGCCTTGAACCGCTCAGGCGCTGTGCCGGCGCGCTGAGCGAGCTGGACGCGCTGGCCTGTTTCGCCGAACGCGCGCAGGCGCTGGACTGGTCGCGCCCGGAGCTCACGGCCGAGCCGGGTCTTTCGATCCAGCGCGGCCGCCACCCGGTGGTGGAAGCGGTGCGCGAGGAGCCGTTCGAGCCCAACGACCTGGTGCTGCACCCGCAGCGCCGGATGCTGGTGATCACCGGCCCCAACATGGGCGGCAAGAGCACCTACATGCGCCAGAACGCGCTGATCGTGCTGCTGGCCCACATCGGCAGCTTCGTGCCGGCGAACAGCGCGCGGATCGGGCCGGTGGACCGCATCCTCACCCGCATCGGCGCCGGCGACGACCTGGCCAAGGGGCAGTCCACCTTCATGGTGGAAATGGCCGAGACCAGCTACATCCTCCACCACGCCACCGAGCAATCGCTGGTGCTGATGGACGAGATCGGCCGCGGCACCTCCACCTACGACGGCCTGGCCCTGGCCGAGGCCTGCGCGCGGCACCTGGCGGCGGCCAGCCGCAGCATGACCCTGTTCGCCACCCACTACTTCGAGCTGACCGCGCTGGCGGCGCCTGGCAGCGGCATCGCCAACGTGCACCTGGACGCGGTCGAACATACCGACAGGAGCGGGGGCGAATCACTGGTGTTCATGCACGCGGTCAAGGACGGCCCGGCCAACCGCAGCTTCGGCCTGCAGGTGGCCGCGCTTGCCGGCCTGCCGAAGACGGTGGTCGCCGACGCCCGCGCCCGCCTGGCCGAACTGGAGCAGCGCGGCGACGACACCCAGGCCGCGGGCATGCGCCCCGAAGCGCTGGACTCGCCCCGGCAGATCGGCCTGTTCGCGCCCTCCTCCGCGGTGCACGACGCACTCGCCGCGCTGGATCCCGACGAGCTGACCCCGAAGCGGGCGCTGGAAGCGCTGTACCGGCTCAAGGCGCTGAAATAGCGAAAAGGCCCCGGCGCCGCCTCGCGACCGCCGGCGGCCACATTCGACACATCCCGGGGGTAGGATGGTGGTTCATCCTTGACCGGAGCCGACCATGGCCGACCTCACCCAGCAATTGCTCGCCCAGCTCCAGGGCGCCCCGATGCAGCAGATGTCCAGCCAGCTCGGCATTGGTGAGCAGCAGACCAGCCAGGCGGTGGCAACGGCGCTGCCGCTGCTGCTGGGCGCGCTGGGGAAGAACGCCAGCCAGCCACAGGGCGCGCAGGCACTGCTGGGTGCGCTGCAGAAGGATCACGCCGGCGGCGGCAGCAACATCGCCGGCCTGCTGGGCAGCGTGCTGGGCGGCGGCGGCGGACGCCAGACCGACGGCGCCGGCATCCTCGGCCACATCCTCGGCAGCAGCCAGCAGCGCGCCGAGAGCGGCCTGGCCCAGGCCTCCGGGCTGGACGGCAACAAGGCCGGCCAGCTCATGAAGATGCTCGCGCCACTGGTAATGGCCTTCCTGGCCCGGCAGACCCAGCAGGGCGACGCCAGCCCGCAGGCGCTTGGCGCCATGCTCGGGCAGGAGGAGCAGCAGATCCGGCAGGAAGGCGGCGGCGCGGCCGGCCTGCTCGGCGCCGTGCTCGACCAGGACGGCGACGGCAAGCTGGGGTTGGGCGACGTGCTGAAGATCGGCGGCGGGCTGTTGGGCGGCAAGCGCTGAGGAACCGCATGTCGATAGTTCAGCGCTATCGATCCATTGCCTTCTATCGAATTCCCCTTGTCACGGGGCCGCGCTAAGGTAGGTCCACCACCCAACGGGAGCGCCAGCCATGAGCAAGCCGTCCGACGACAAGAAGTGTCCCGTCACCCACCTGACGACCCAGTTCGGCGCCCCGGTGCCGGACAACCAGAACAGCCTCACCGCCGGCCCGCGCGGGCCGCTGCTGTCGCAGGACGTGTGGCTGAACGAGAAGCTGGCCAACTTCGTGCGCGAGGTGATCCCCGAGCGGCGCATGCACGCCAAGGGCTCGGGCGCCTTCGGCACCTTCACCGTCACCAACGACATCACGAAGTACACCCGGGCGAAGATCTTCGAGAAGGTCGGCAAGAAGACCGAGATGTTCGCCCGCTTCACCACCGTGGCCGGCGAGCGCGGCGCGGCCGACGCCGAGCGCGACATCCGCGGCTTCGCGCTCAAGTTCTACACCGAGGAAGGCAACTGGGACATGGTGGGCAACAACACCCCCGTGTTCTTCATCCGCGACCCGCGCAAGTTCCCGGACCTCAACAAGGCGGTCAAGCGCGACCCGCGCACCAACATGCGCTCGGCCACCAACAACTGGGACTGGTGGACCCTGCTGCCCGAGGCCCTGCACCAGGTGACCATCGTGATGAGCGACCGCGGCATCCCGAAGTCCTACCGCCACATGCACGGCTTCGGTTCGCACACCTACAGCTTCTGGAACAGGAAGGGCGAGCGCTACTGGGTGAAGTTCCACTTCCGCACCCAGCAGGGCATCGAGAACCTGACCGACGCCGAGGCGGCCGAGCTGGTCGGCAATGACCGCGAAAGCCACCAGCGCGACCTGTACGACGCGATCGAGCGCGGCGACTTCCCGAAGTGGAAGCTGTACATCCAGGTGATGCCGGAGGAAGAGGCCGAGAAAGTGCCCTACCACCCCTTCGACCTGACCAAGGTGTGGCCGAAGGGCGACTACCCGCTGATCGAGGTGGGCGAGTTCGAGCTCAACCGCAACCCGGAGAACTTCCACGCCGACGTCGAGCAGAGCGCGTTCGCCCCCAGCAACCTGGTGCCGGGCATCAGCGCCTCGCCCGACAAGATGCTGCAGTCGCGCCTGTTCAACTACGCCGACGCGCAGCGCTACCGGCTGGGCGTGAACTACCACCAGATCCCGGTCAACGCCGCGCGCTGCCCGGTCAACAGCAACCACCGCGACGGCCAGGGCCGCGCCGACGGCAACTACGGCGGCCTGCCGCACTACGAGCCCAACAGCTTCAACCAGTGGCAGGAGCAGCCCGAGTTCCGCGAGCCGCCGCTGAAGATCAACGGCAACGCGGACTGGTGGAACTACCGCGACGACGACGACAACTACTACAAGCAGCCCGGCGACCTGTTCCGGTTGATGAGCCCGGAGCAGCAGCAGGCGCTGTTCGACAACACCGCCCGCGCCATGGGCGACGCGCCGGACTTCATCAAGCGCCGCCACGTGGACAACTGCAGCAAGGCCGACCCGGCCTACGGCGCGGGCGTGGAGGCCGCGCTGCGCAAGCTGGGTGCGTTCGCCGGTGAGGATTCGCCCAACAGCCTCGACTGAGGCCGGCCGGCTTCCCCCGCCACGGCGGGGGAGACCGGGAGTACGATCCGGGCCGCGACTCCGCAGGGAGCCGCGGCTTTTTTGTGCGCGCCTCAGCTCGCGTCGATGTCGCCCAGGGCGCGGATCAGGCGGCGGGCGCGCTTGTCCGGGCGCTGCTCCGGGGGCCGGTAGCCGGCGCGTTCGGCGCGCAGCCGGGCCAGGCGCTCGATCCGGGCCTCGCGCGACGGCTCCGATTCCACGTACAGCGCCTGCGCCACCCGTGCCGGCCCGCGCGTATCCGACAACCCGGCCACTTCGATCTCGAAGACCTCCTCGCCGCGCACCACGCGCAGGGCGTCACCGACGCGAACCGCACGCGCCGGCTTGGCACGCTGGCCGCCGACCTCGACCTTGCCGGTTTCCACCGCCTGCTTTGCCAGCGCCCGGCTCCTGAAGAAGCGCGCCGCCCACAGCCACAGATCCAGGCGGACGCTTTCGGCCGCGTTCGTCATGGCTTCACGGCTGGTACCGGGCGCTGCTCACCGCGGTCGCGGCGGCACCGGGGACGGAATCCGGTCGCGCCCGGTGAACTTGATTTCGGCGCCATGGGCGTCGTTCCAGGCCCGCTGGCACCTGAGGGACATGTGCTGGCCGCGCAGGGCCCTGGCCTCCTGCTCGCTGGCCTCCGCGGCGACCGGCTGGGCGCGGGCGGCACGCATTTCGCGCTCGCATACCGGATCGATGCTGGCCGCATCGCGGTGGGCGAGATCCGTATCGGTGGCACAGGCGCCCAGCGCAAGGGCCAGCAGCGCGGCGCAAAGTGGTCGTGTCGGATTCATCGGCGGCTTCTGCCTGTACCGGATCGGGAGACGCGTCCCATGGTACGCCGGTGCCCCGCGGCCGCAACCGGCCCGCGATGGCTGGCGCACAAACGCGGAAAGCCCGCTTTCGCGGGCCTTCCGGCTGGGCCTGGTGTCGTCGCCCGGGGAGGCGACGGCCCGATTACTCGGCGGCGGGCTCGGCAGCGGCTGCTTCGGCGGCCGGGGCCTTGGCGGCGGCGGCAGCGGCGGCCGCGTCCTCGCGGGCCTTGGCGTTCTTGGCGCGGGCGCGGGAGGACAGATCCTCCTTGATGCGCGCCTTGCGGCCTTCCAGGCCACGCAGGTAGTACAGCTTGCTGGCACGCACGGCACCGCGGCGCTTGACCTCGACCGAGTCGATCGCGGCGCTGTGGTTCTGGAACACGCGCTCCACGCCGAAGCCGTGGGAAATCTTGCGCACGGTGAACGAGGAGTTCAGGCCGGCGCTCTTGCGGGCGATGACCACGCCCTCGTAGGCCTGGACGCGCTCACGGTTGCCTTCCTTGACCTTGACGTTGACGACGACGGTGTCGCCGGGGCCGAAGTCCGGAAGCTCGCGGGTGGCCTGCCCGGACTCGAAGTCCTGCAGGAGGGTGTTCAGGGAAGGCTTGGTGTTCATGGCGATGGCCTGTTGGTGTCGTTGTAGGCGTGGTGCACGTGGACGCACGCTCTTGGCATGGGCTGCGCTTTGACGCAGCCGCCTATTATAGCCGGATTGCGGAGCGGGATTTCAAGAAGCCAGGAATTTGCGGTCGGCTTCGGTCAGTTCGGCGGCTTCCAGCAGATCCGGGCGGCGCTCGCGGGTGCGCAGCAGGGCCTGGCGGCGGCGCCAGAGGTCGATTTCGGCGTGGTTGCCGGACAGCAGCACCTGCGGCACGTCGCCCAACTCGTGGCTGGCCGGCTTGGTGTAGTGCGGGCAGTCCAGCAGGCCGTCGGCGCTGAAACTGTCCTGGCAGGCGGACTCCGCGTCGTTCAGCGCGCCTTCCTGCAGCCTGGCCACGGCGTCGATCACCACCGCGGCGGCCAGCTCGCCGCCGGACAGCACGTAGTCGCCGATCGACAGCTCCTCGTCCACCTCGGCCTGGAGCAGCCGCTCGTCCACGCCCTCGTAGCGGCCGCACAGCAGCATCAGGCGCTCGCGCGAGGCCAGCTCGCGCACTTTCGCCTGATCCAGGCGCCGACCCTGGGGGCTGAGGTAGACAAGCTTCGCGGGCGCCGGATCCGCGGCGCGGGCGGCGGCGATCGCCGCGCGCAGCGGGTCGATCATCATCACCATGCCCGGGCCGCCGCCGAAGGTGCGGTCGTCCACCCGGCGGTAGTTGCCCTGCGCGTGCTCGCGCGGATTCCAGCCGTGCACGGAGAGTAGGCCGCGCTCAACCGCGCGCCCGACCACGCCGAAGCCCGCGCAGTCGGCCACGAAGTCGGGGAACAGGCTGATCACGTCGATGCGCATGGTCAGAACTCCGGATCCCAGTCGACCGTCATGGTGCCGGATTCGAAATCGATGTCGCGCACGAAGTCGGGGCGCACGAACGGGATCATGCGTTCGCGGCCGTCGGCGCCGTCATGCACCACCACCACGTCGTTGGCGCCGGTGGCGAACAGGTGGGACACCGTGCCCAGGCCGACCCCTTCCAGGGTCTGCACCCGCAGGCCTTCCAGATCCACCCAGTAGAACTCACCCTCGGCCGGCGGCGGCAGCACCGAACGCGGCACGTACACCTCGCAGCCGCGCAGCGCTTCGGCGGCGTCACGATCCTCGACCTCGGGAAACCGCACCACGATGCCCTTGGCGGTCTGGCGCGCACGCACGCCGGACACCTCGCGCTCGCCGCCGCGGGCGTCGCGCAGGATCCACGGCTGGTAGCGCAGGATCTGTTCGCGCGGCTCGGTGAAGGAGTCGAGCTTGATCTCGCCGCGCACGCCGAATGCGCCGATGACCCTGCCCAGCAGGATGCGACGTCCGGAATCGTTCATGCGGGGAACGGCCGCGCGCGGGGCGCGGCCGGGGCAATCAGGCCGCGGCCGGGGCTTCGGCGGCGCCCTTCTTCGCTTCCTTGTACAGGGCGCGGACCTTGTCACTCATCTGCGCGCCCTGGCCGACCCAGTGGTCGACGCGGGCGGTGTCCAGCACGATGCGCTGCTCGGCACCGGCGGCCACCGGGTTGTAGTAACCCAGGCGCTCGATGTTGCGGCCGTCGCGCGCGCTGCGCGAGTCGGTGACGATGATGTGGTAGAAGGGGCGCTTCTTGGCGCCGCCACGGGTCAGGCGGATCTTGACCATTTCGGTGTATTCCTGTGTTGCCCAGTCGCCAGGACGGCGAGGTAAGCCGGAAATTGTAGCGCACGCCACTGGCCTGCGGTAGCCCCCGCCTACGCAGCCGATTCGGCCAGCGCCTGCGCCAGCAACCGCCGCAGCAGCTCCCCGGCCACCGGATCCCCGGGGAACCGGTGGCTGTCGATGGCGCGGATATCCCCGATCCCGGTGCTGTTGAGGGCGAAGGCGGCGCGAAGCCTGCCCAGCGCGCCCACAGTCACCGCCTCACGCCGCTGCGGCACGCCGGCCCGCTCCAGCGCGTCCGACAGCAGCTGCAGGGTCACCCCGCGCAGCGCGGGGGCGTCGGGCCAGACCACGGCCTGGCCGTCCCAGAAGGCGATATTCCAGAACGTGCCCTCACCGATGCGGCCATCGGGGGCCAGCAGCAGGGCGTCATCGAACCCCGCTTCACGCGCCCGCGCACGCGCGTCGTGCTGGGCATCCAGCGCCAGGTGCTTGACCTGCGGGAACGTCCGCAGGCCCTGGTGGCTGCGCACCCGAAGCGGCGACTCCGGCGGCTGCCGCGGCGGCTCAACGTCCACTTCAACCCGCAGCTCCGGATCGGGCCGGCCCGGAGCGGCTTCGCTTCGATAGCCGGGCCGCGGCGGCAGCACCCGCACCCGCAGCGTGCAGTCGCGGCCCTGCTGGCCGGCGGCCAGGAGCGTCTTGCGGATGTCACCGCACATCGCGGCCTTGCCGGGGTCGCCGCCGTACAGCGCGCGCGAGGCCCTCACCAGCCGGATCAGGTGCGCGTCCCGCCCCTGCACCCGGCCACCGCGCACCTGCATGGTGGTGAAGTGGCCGGCGTCGGCGGCCGCTTCGCGGCTCACCGGAACGGCATGCCCCCGCGCCCGCCCATCATGCCCTGCAGGCCGCGCATCATGCCCTTCATGCCGCCGCGGGCCATCTTGCCCATCATCTTTTCCATCTGCTGGTACTGCTTCATCAGCTTGTTGACCTCGGCCGGGGTGACGCCGGCGCCGGCGGCGATGCGCTTGCGGCGCGAGCCGTTGAGCAGGGCCGGGTTGCGGCGCTCCTTCTTGGTCATCGAGTTGATGATGGCGATCATCTGCGGCACTTCCTTGCCCTGCTGCACCTGCTGCTTGACGTGGTCGGGGATGTTGCCCATGCCCGGCAGCTTGTCCATCAGCCCGGAGATGCCGCCCATGTTCTGCATCTGGCCCAGCTGCTCGCGCATGTCGTTGAGGTCGAACTTGCGGCCCTTGGCGACCTTCTCGGCCAGCCGGGTGGCGGCGTCCTTGTCGACCTGCTGCTCGACCTGTTCGACCAGGCTGAGCACGTCGCCCATGTCGAGGATGCGGCTGGCCACGCGCTCGGGGTGGAACACGTCCAGGCCGTCGGTCTTCTCGCCGGTGCCGATGAACTTGATCGGCTTGCCGGTGATGTAGCGCACGCTCAGCGCCGCGCCGCCGCGGGCGTCGCCGTCGGTCTTGGTCAGCACCACGCCAGTCAGCGGCAGCGCCTCACTGAAGGCCTTGGCGGTGTTGGCCGCGTCCTGGCCGGTCATGGCGTCGACCACGAACAGGGTCTCGACCGGGTCGACCGCGGCGTGCAGGGCCTTGATCTCGGCCATCATCTGCTCGTCGATGGCGAGCCGGCCGGCGGTATCGACCAGCAGCACGTCGATGTACGACCTGCGCGCGTCCTCGATCGCCGCGCGGACGATGGCCTCGGGCTTCTGGTCGGTGGCCGAGGGGAAGAACTGCACGCCCACCTGTTCGGCCAGGGTCTTCAGCTGCTCGATCGCGGCCGGACGATAGACGTCGGCGCTGACCACCATCACCTTCTTTTTCTGGCGCTCCTTGAGGTGTTTGGCCAGCTTGCCCACGGTGGTGGTCTTGCCCGCGCCCTGCAGGCCGGCCATCAGGATCACCGCCGGCGGCTGCACGTTCAGCTCCAGGCCGCTGGCCTGGGCGCCCATCACCGCGGTCAGCTCGTCGCGCACGACCTTGATCAGGGCCTGGCCCGGGGTCAGCGACTTGAGTACTTCCTGGCCGACGGCGCGCACCTTGATGCGCTCGATCAGGGCCTGCACCACCGGCAGGGCCACGTCGGCCTCCAGCAGGGCGATGCGCACCTCGCGGGTGGCCTCGCGGATGTTCTCCTCGGTCAGCCGGCCGCGCCCGCGCAGGCGCTCCATGGTGCCGGACAGGCGCTGGGTCAGGGATTCGAACATGCGAAGAATGACTCGGGGACGGGACTGCCCATTATAGCGTTCCGGCCGATGCCGCCCTGGACGAATCCCGCCCCGCCGGGCCCGGCATATGCGACACTGGCGCGATGACAACGGTTCTCATTGCCGCCCTGCTCTACCTGGTCGCCGCCGCGCTGCTGGTGCGGCGGGTCGCGCGCGGCCTCGCGCACGGTTCGGCCTCATGGGCGCTGCCTGCGCTGGGCGCCGTGGCGGCCCACGCGGTGTACCACGCGCTGGTCTGGCGCGAGGTCGGCGGGGCCGACATGCACTTCTTCGCCGCGCTGTCGCTGACCGCGCTGGGCATGGCCGCGCTCACCGTGCTGGTCGGCCTGCGTGGGGAAACGGGCGCGCTCGGGGTGGTGGTGTTCCCGCTGGCCGCGATCGCCGCGGTGCTCTACGCCCGGGTTCCGCACGTGGGCCACGAGGGACTGGACTGGCGCCTGCAGCTGCATGCGTGGTCGGCCCTGCTGGCCTATTCCACCCTGGCGGTGGCGGCACTGCTGGCGCTGCTGCTGTGGGCGCAGGAGCGCGCCCTGCGCCGGCGTGAGTTCCATCGCTGGCTGCGCGCGCTGCCGCCGCTGACCGCGATCGAGACGCTGCTGTTTCGCACCATCGGGGTGGGCTTCGTGCTGCTCAGCGCCACCCTGCTGACCGGGATCCTGTTCGTGCACGACTTCTTCGCCCAGCACCTGCTGCACAAGACCGTGCTCAGCTTCCTGTCGTGGCTGGTGTTCGGCGCGCTGCTGCTCGGGCGCTGGCGCTACGGCTGGCGCGGCGCGCGCGCCAGCGGCTGGACGCTGACCGCGATGGCGCTGCTGGTGCTGGCGTTCTTCGGCACCAAGTTCGTTCTGGAACTGGTGCTGCAGCGCACCTGAGGCCCGGCTACCAGCCGTTGACGCGCGGCCAGGCCGCCTCGATCACGGTGCCGCCTGCGACCACGTGGTAGCGATCGTAGGCCGCGGCGGTCAGGCAGGCGTGGTTGGGCAGGATGCGCAGGCGGCGGCCGATGTGGAAGCCGGCGTGCTCGATGGCACCGTGGCTGCGGATGATGCCGTGCTCCTGCGAGACGCCGTGCACGTACAGGCCTTCGATGATGGTGCCGGTGTCGGCATCGGCGACCAGTCCATAGCCGCAGTCGCCGGCCGCGCCCAGCGCCGCGGTGCTGATGTCCTTGCTCAGCGCCAGCGCGCCGGCGTCGACCACCAGCTGGCCGCGCTCGGGATGGTTGCCGATCACGGTGGTGAGCACGCTGACGGCGATATCGTCGCGCCCGCAGCTGCCGATGGCGGCCTGGAACAGGTCTCCGAACACGTAAACGCCCGCACGCACCTCGGTCACCCCCGCCAGCGAGCGCGCGTGCACGGCCGTGGGCGTGGAGCCCAGGCTGACGACCGGGCAGTCATGGCCCAGCGCGCGCAGCCGCTCGGCGGCAGCCGTGACCGCGGCCCGCTCCTGCTCGGCCACGGCGGCATGCGCCTGCGCGTCGCGCCCGGCGTAGGAATGGCCGCCGTGGGTGAACACGCCCGCCAGCGCGGCCCCGCCGGCCAGCGCCCCGGCGATGTGCTCCAGCTGCGGCGCGTCGGGCGCGATGCCGGAGCGGCCGTCGCCGCTGTCGATCTCGACCAGCGCCTCGAACCGCGCGCCAAGCCGTTCCCCGGCCAGGCCGACTTCACGCGCCGCCTCGAACGAATCCACCGCCAGCAGGATCCGCGCCCCGCCCCGCTGCAGCGCGGCCACCCGTTCAAGTTTGTGCGGCGCGATCGCCACGGCGTAGAAGATGTCGGTGAAGCCGGCCTGGGCGAAGTACTCCGCCTCGCGCAGGGTGGACACGGTGACCGGATCGCCCTTGCCCGCCATGCACAGCGCCACGTCGACGCTCTTGCAGGTCTTCAGGTGCGGCCGCAGGCTGACGCCCAGTGCCGCGGCGCGCTCGCGCATGCGCGCGATGTTGGCGTCCATGCGCCCGCGATCGAGCACCAGGGCTGGGGTATCGAGCTGTTCGAGGGTCTCTGCCTGCATGCCGTCCACGCATCGTCCGAACCGGGACAGCGAGCATAGCGCGGCGTGCCCCGCGCGGCGTCAGGCCTGCTTCCGCGCCGCCGGCAGCACCGACACGGGCACGTCGATGCTCTGTTTGATGTGCTTGAGGCCGGCCACGATGGTGAAGGTCATCACCACCAGCAGCACGTCGTAGCGCGGCACCCCAAGCACGCCTTCGCGCGGCACCAGGAACAGGCAGGCGAAGAACAGCCCGGCGAACAGGCAGGCGCGCGCCTCCTTCAGCCCGAACCAGAGGAACTCGATCGCGAACCTGCGCGGCCCGGAAAGCCCGGCCGGCGGACGGGCGTCCATCAACCAGGCGTCGAAGCGGGCCAGTCCCACTCAGGCGGCGTCCAGGGCGTCGGAAAGCCGTTCCACCGCGACCACCTCCAGGCCCTTGAAGGTGCCGGACTTCGGGGCGTTGCCGCTGGCCACGATCGCGCGCCTGAACCCGTGGGTGGCGGCCTCACGCAGGCGCTCCTCGCCGTTGGGCACCGGCCGGATCTCGCCCGACAGCCCGACCTCGCCGAAGGCCACGGTCTTGTCCGCCAGCGGCCGGTCGCGCAGGGACGACAGCACCGACAGCAGCACCGGCAGGTCGGCCGCGGTCTCCTGCACGCGGATGCCGCCGACCACGTTCACGAACACGTCCTGGTCACCCACCGCGACCCCGCCATGGCGGTGCAGCACCGCCAGCAGCATCGCCAGCCGGTTCTGCTCCATGCCCACCGCCACCCGGCGCGGATTGGACAGCGGCGAGGAATCCACCAGCGCCTGCACCTCCACCAGCAGCGGCCGGGTGCCCTCGCGGGTGACCATCACGCAGCTGCCCGGCTGCTGCGAGGCGCCGGAGAGGAAGATCGCCGACGGGTTCGGCACCTCCTTCAGCCCCTTGTCGCCCATCGCGAACACGCCCAGCTCGTTGACCGCGCCGAAGCGGTTCTTGAACGCCCGCAGCACCCGGAACCGGCTGCCGCTCTCGCCTTCGAAATACAGCACCGCGTCCACCATGTGCTCGAGCACGCGCGGGCCGGCGATGCCGCCCTCCTTGGTCACGTGGCCGACCAGGAACACCGCGGCCCCGGTCTCCTTGGCGTAGCGCACCAGCCGCGCAGCGCTCTCGCGCACCTGGCTGACCGAGCCGGGCGCGGCGGTGAGGGTCTCCGTCCACAGGGTCTGCACTGAATCGGCCACGATCAGCTTCGGCCGGATCTCCGCGGCGTGGCGCAGGATGGTCTCCACCCCGGTTTCGGCCAGCGCCTGCAGCCCGTCCAGCGGCAGTCCCAGCCGCACCGCGCGCCCGGCCACCTGGGCCAGCGACTCCTCGCCGGTCACGTACAGCGACGGCAGCACCGGCGCCATCTTTGCCACCGCCTGCAGCAGCAGGGTGGACTTGCCGATGCCCGGATCCCCGCCCACCAGCACCACCGCGCCCTCCACCAGGCCGCCGCCCAGCACCCGATCCAGCTCGCCGATGCCGGTTGAAACACGCGCCTCCTCGGCGTGGCGCACGTCCTTGAGCGCGGTCACCTTCGGCGGATCGACCTTGCCGGCCCAGCCGCCGCGGCGGGTCGCCGGGCCGGCGCCCTTGCCCGCGGCCGTCGCCGGTTCCACCACGAACTCGCTCAGCGTGTTCCAGGCCCCGCACTCGCCGCACTGGCCCTGCCACTTCGAGTGGTCGGCGCCACATTCGTTGCACACATAGGCGATCTTGGCCTTGGAGGCTGCGCGGCCGGGCCTGGCGGCGGTCTGGGACATCGACGGGATCCTGGGAACACTCCCCGCCACTTTAGCCGCCCGCGGTCGCAGCCGGGGAGACGTGGCGATCAGAGCCAGCCTGCCTCCCTTCGGCAGGCCGCCGCGCTGACCGCTTCCGGCCCGGCTCCACGTTGCACCAATCGGTGCCGCCAACGACTGGAACCGCCCCTTGATCCTCGACTACCTCGATCCGTCCGCCCCCGATGACTACCACTGCGACATCTGCATCATCGGAGCCGGGCCGGCGGGCATTGCCCTGGCCAGTGCATTTGCGGACAGCCGCTTTCGCGTCTGCATGATCGAAAGCGGGGGATTCGACAGTGACGCCCTCACCCACGCCCTGAGCGAAGGCGAATCGGTCGGTCCCGCGGACTTCGACCCCGCCATGTGCCGCCTGCGGGCGGTGGGCGGAAGCTGCAGGCTGTGGGGCGGCGGCTGCGTGCCCTTGACCCGCCTGGACATGGCGCCGCGCGACTGGGTGCCGGCCAGCGGCTGGCCGATCGGGTTCGACGAGCTCGCACCCTGGTGGGATCGGGCCCGCGGCGTACTCGGCATCGGCCCGGAGCAGGCCATCGGCGATGGCAGTTTCGGCTACCAGCGCTTCACCGACGCGCTGCCGCTGCGAACCGGCCACGCCGTCGACCGGGTCTGCTACATCAGCCCGGTGAAGTTCCAGTCCCGGTACCGCAGCCTGCTGGGGAACTCCGCCAACATCACCCTGGTACTCCACGCCAACCTCATGGAGCTGGTTGCCGGCACCGCTGGCAACCGGGTGCAGGACGGCCGCATCGGCAGCCTTGCCGGCCGGCGGGGCACCGTCCGCGCGCGCCACTACGTGCTCGCCAGCGGCGGGATCGAGAACGCACGTATCCTGCTGGCGTCCGACGGCAGCCATCCACACGGGATGGGCAACCGCCATGACCAGGTCGGGCGCCACTTCATGGATCATCCACGCTGCGTCGCCGGCAAAGTGGTGGACGGCGACCTCCACTCGCTGCTGCGACCCTACAACAGCGCCGCCCAGCGCAGGGACTTCCCGTTCTACCGCGAACTGGCGCTGTCCGACGCCGTGCAGCGCGACCGGCACCTGCTCAACGGCCGGGCGCGCCCGTACCCGATCATCGCCTCGACGCCGGCGGGGCTGCAGGCCCTGCGCGAACTGCGGGCCAGCTTCCGCCGGGACGCCAACGCTGCACAGACCGACGTCGAAGCCACGGTGCAGGAGGCCCTGGACACCGGCATCCCGCTGCCGTCCAGCCGCCCGGCCCCGGCCGGATCCGGGCGCGCACGGTTGATGCTGCGTGCCGGCATGAACGCCGGCCACCTCGCCGGAGCGGTGGCGCGCAAGCTCCGCAAGCGCCCGCTGGAAACCTACAGCCACGTGGAGCTGATGACCTACTTCGAACAATCCCCGAATCGCGACAGCCGCATCACCCTGGCCAACGCCCGCGACGCGATGGGCATGCGAAAAGTGAGGGTGGACTGGCGCCTGTCCGACTTCGACTACTCCTCCTACCGCACCACCGCCGGGATCCTCGGCGAGGAGGCCGCGCGCGGCTGCGGCGGGCGTTTCGAGCCCGAGCCATGGGTACGCGACCCCGGACTGCGGCCCGAGCTCGCCGGCACGGCGCACCACCTGGGCACCACCCGCATGTCCGGGCGCCCCGAAGACGGGGTGGTTGATCGCGATTGCAGGGTGCATGGAATGGAGAACCTGCACGTGGCGGGCAGCTCCGTGTTCCCCACCGGCGGCTGGGCGTTCCCCACGTTCACCATCGCCGCACTGGCCCTGCGGCTGGCCGACCGCCTGCGCACGGGGCTGGAGATCATCGGCGTCTGATGCCTTGCCGCCACGCCGGCGCAGCGCTGCCACATCCGCGGGAAGCAACGCTCAGGCGGCCAGCCGGCGCCCTTCACCTGCCTGGCAGATGCGCTCCAGCGGCCAGCCCAGCAGCGCCGCGAACTCCTCGCCGGACACCACCGCGTAGCCGGACGCATCAATGTCGGCACGAATCTCCCGCCAGCTGGCCAGCCTCACCGTCCCCGCCGTTTCCTGCGACCAGCCGAACCGCAGCCCGCCCAGCGCCCCGCCCAGCTCGGCCGGCAGCGCCACACCGGCCGGCGCCACCACGTAGCCGTCGCCGGCCAGGTGGATGTCGATGTGGGAGATATGCATGAATCACGATCCGTCGTTTGCTGCCGGCAATGATCCGCACCGCAGTCGCAGATCCTGTGAAAACCGGATGTCGGATCAATGAAAGCGCGCCAGCCCGCCACAAGCCCCGGCGAAGGAGCACAAAAAAGCCCGCGCCAAAAACAGCGCGGGCCAAGTTGGTGCCGTTGAGAGGAGTCGAACCTCCGACCTACTGATTACGAATCAGTTGCTCTACCAACTGAGCTACAACGGCAAGGGAAGCGATTCTATCCGCTGCCGGGTCAGTCCACCAGCCGCACCCGCAGCTCCTTGGGCAGTGCGAACACCATGTTTTCCGGCTCGCCGTCCAGCTCGCGCACCCCGCCCGCGCCCATCTCGTGGAGCCGGTCCAGCACCCCCTGGACCAGGATGTCCGGCGCCGAGGCGCCCGCCGTCACGCCCACGTGGCCGCGCCCTTCCAGCCAGCGCGGATCGATCTCGTCCGCCCCGTCGATCAGGTACGCCTCCACCCCGTCGCGCTCGGCCAGCTCGCGCAGCCGGTTGGAATTGGAACTGTTGGGCGACCCGACGACCAGCACCAGGTCGCACTCGCGGGCCAGCTCGCGCACCGCGTCCTGGCGGTTCTGGGTGGCATAGCAGATATCGTCCTTCCGCGGCCCCTGGATGGACGGGAACCGCTCGCGCAACGCGTCGATGATGCCGCGCGTGTCGTCCACCGACAGCGTCGTCTGCGTGGTGTAGGCGATGTTGCCGGGCTGCCCCGGCTGCAGGCGGGCGACGTCTTCGAGGTCTTCGACCAGGAAAATCTGCCCTGCCCCGCCCTCGCGGCGCCATTGCCCCATCGTGCCTTCCACCTCGGGATGGCCGGCGTGGCCGATCAGCACCACGTCGCGCCCGGCGCGGCAGTTGCGGGAGACCTCGAAGTGGACCTTGGTCACCAGCGGGCAGGTGGCGTCGAACACTTTTAAGCCGCGGCGGTCGGCCTCGGCCCGCACCGCCTGCGACACGCCATGGGCACTGAAGATCACGGTGGCGCCGTCCGGCACCTCGTCCAGTTCCTCGACGAAGATCGCCCCGCGGCCGCGCAGGTCGTCGACCACGTAGCGGTTGTGCACCACCTCGTGGCGAACGTAGATCGGCGCACCCAGGGTTTCGATGGCACGCTTGACGATCTCGATCGCGCGGTCGACGCCGGCGCAGAAACCGCGGGGATTGGCGAGGACGATCTCCATGGGCCTATTTTACCTGCTTCGGGCTGTCTCGCGCGTCCGTCACCCGTGCCCCGCCTGCATGGAAGCTCCAGCGGACCGGATTCTCCATCACCCGCCCGTCCTCGTAGCGCAAGCCGGCCCCGAGGTGCACCGTGTACCGTTCGCCGGCCAAAAGCGGCTCGCGCGGGACCCCGTGCACGCCGTCGCCAGATGGCAGCAGCCGGGCATCCACCGGAATGGCGCGCCCCTGCGCGTCGAACAGCCGGATCGCGTCGGCACCGACGCTGTCGGCCTCCAGCGTGGAGTTGAACCAGGCGCCGATGCCCTCGTCATGCACTGGGGCGGCATCATCCACGGGGAATACCAGCATCGGCCGCGTGTCCTGGACCACCTGCACCCGCAGCAGGGTGCGCGCTTCGTGCATGCCTGAATGCGCGACTACTTCCAGGGTGGGCGAGGCGCCCGCGGGCAGCACTGCCAGGTCGATCGGAACCGCGGTGGCATCGACCAGCGCCGCCAGCACGCGTGGCGAGGCCTCCGGATCGGGCCGGTAGCGCACCGAGTACCGTGCGCCTTCGACATCGACGGGCTCCCAGCGAAGCCAGTCGCCGTGCGCCAGGCGCGCGCCGTCTGCGTGGGACGTGATCCTGGGCGCCCCGGGAGGGACCCGGGCAGCGACGTCGCCCAGCTCCTGGCGCCCGCGCTTGAGGGCGATGCGGGCCGGTTCACCCTCCACCTCCACCACCGCGGAGAAATAGGCGAACGCGTCGCCGTCCTCGTCCTGGACCACGACCGCGTCGCGCGTCGCCAGAAGTGCTCCGTTGGCCGCCTCGACCACCACGGTGAGGTCACCGCCCGGCTCCGGCAGGGGGCCCGCCTCCGGCAGGTCGACCGTGGGCATGAACCGGACCCGGTCACCCTCGATGGTGCCCGAGACCAGCATCCGGCGGCGGCCGCGTGCCGGGGCGGCGACCGGCCGGTCCAACAGGACCGAACTCGAGACATCGGGCGGGCGCCGGCCGTGGTGGCGCAGGTATCGCTGAACGCGCTGCGCGTTGAGCAGCCCGGGCAGATCCTTGACCAGGCGCTTGTAGTCCCTGTCGCTGATCCACCACCAGTCCCGGTGATCGTAGACGCACGGATACATCAGGTCCTTGAGCGTGTCCGGGTCCTGGGCGTTTCCCGTCGTGCTGGACTTGCTCCAGCCATGCTCTCCACCGGCAGCGATGCGAAAGCCCTCGATGCCCCCGGAACTGGCGGCGTAGGCGGCCAACGAGCCGCAGTGCGTCTTCCGCTCGACATCGTCATTGACGAATGGATTGTGGTCGAGCCCGAACACGTGGCCGTACTCATGCGTGACCAGCGGCATGCCCAGGATCGCGGGGTGCTCCTCGCCGTCCGACGCCCTGACCGGCATCAGCACGACGTTCGCCCGCTGGGCCGGGTACTTCGCAATGCCCTGGCCCCGCCCCTCCAGCATGTTCGGCGGGTAATAGCCGACCACGATGTCCGCGTCCGACTGCAGACCCACATGGTCATGAAGGATGCGCGCCTGCACTGCCAAGCCCACGCTGGAGCGACGCAGGTCCTCGGGCGGCATGAACACGCCGCCGTAGTGGCCCCGGACCCGGACCACCGGGAACAGCTGACGCGCGAACTCGTTGTCCTGCCGGAACGCGCTGATCACATTGGCAATGGTGCCCGCGTCCGGCGGCTGCGCCAGCCACTTCCAAAGGCGCACGACATAGGCCTCCACGCTGAGTTCGTCGACCTGGGAGGAAGCGAACTCCACCGACCGCTCGCCGGTATCCTCCGGCGCCTTGCGCCTGCCCGCACCCGGCCAGGGATCGTGCGGGGATACCCGCGCCACCAGTTGCCGGATGTCCCGGGCCCGCGGCGACCAGCCGAAGCGGTTGATGGAGTCCTCGGCCATGCGCCGGTCGCGATCGTCGTACTGGTCCGGCCGCAGCACGGTGTGGGTCTGCTGCGGGAACACCACGCCCTCGTGCCCGTCGCGGGTGATCTCCAGGTCGACCTCGTACGCACGCACCTGCCAATCGGTGTCGATCTCGGGATCCGCTTCCCAGTCCACGAACACCCGGGCCATCGCCGGCTTGCGCAACAGGAGCGGCGCATCGCGCGTGGTCTGGTAGACGTGCACTCGCACCTCGTCGGGCCGCACGCGCGTGCTGAAGAAGTTGGGTGGCACCTCGTCGAGTTCGTGGAACTGCGTGCTGCGCACCCCGCCCGGGCCATGCGCGACGTCCACCTGGTAGCGCACCCCACTGCGCAGCGGTCGGGAGGGAACGAAGCGCAGCGTCCGCGGCCCGTCCAGGTCGACCGTGCCCGGCACGTGCTCGCCGTCCGGATCATCGTCATCCATTGCCGGCACCATGTGCTCGGGCGTCCAGTCCAGCTCGACAGCGTGGCCCGGTGGGGCGGGTTCGGCCACTTGTGCCGGGAATTCCCATGACGCCTTGCGGAGCCGTTCCTGCAGCTCGGGCGGCAGGGCATCAAGCCACGGCTGGCGGAGTTCCAACGCCTTCAGCTTCGTGCGTACCACGACCAGGTCCGGATTCTCCAGGCTTTGCGGATGGATGTCCTGGTTGAACTCCAGCAGGATCTCCGGGCGCTCCAGCAGCACGTTGCCACGGCCGTCCTCCGGCAGGATCTTCACCATCTCGAACGGTGGAGGGGCGTCGCACAGGCTGGTACTGAATTCCGCATCGTTCTCCAGCGTGCGCTCCACCCGCGCCTGTGCCCGCAGGCGGATGCGCGCCGGCGTGGAGGCCTGCGGGCTGAGGGGTCCGCTGGACATCACCGCGTCGAGGCCGACCTCCAGGTAATCTTCCTCCAGCCGCAGCGACACCGTACCGGACTCGGCCGTGTACATGTCGTCCCGCGGAACCGGGGTCACTCCGGCCCGCCGTGACGCGATCGCCTGCGATTCGGTGAAATACACCTCCAGGCGCCCCGGAGGCTGCTGCTCGCCGGCCCTGCGCCGCACCCAGACCGGGTACGTCCGCGGCCCGGTTCCGCAGCTGACCAGACCACCGATGGTGATCCCATCGTAGTACGCGTGGGTATCGCCCAGGTAAAAGGCGATCTTGAGCCGGCCGTCCCCCGTCTCGAAGAACTTCAAACTGGCGGTCCCCTCCAGGGAGCGGCCGAACTCACCGCTGACCGAGCCTGTCCAGCTGGCGCTCACTCCCCTGATCTGGGCACTTGCCCTCGCAAAGAACGCATCTCGATCGAACCGCGCCTGCCCCCCTTCCGGATCATCGGCGGCTTGGACATTGGCCGGGACCAACCCGGCCACCAGCGACATGGCCAGCAGCACCGCGGCCAGTACGGGAAACGCAAACAGGGCAATCGGTTTTGGGCGCACGACCAGTTCTTATCCGATGGAGGACCGGAACATGTACGGCGCCCGATCGCTGGCGCGGACACGCGGCGCTGGTGCCGCAGCCACGGCGTTGTCGGACCCATGTCCGCGAACGGACCCGGGCATCGTATATGCAGGGCAAACCGGCACAGGCGCCGGCGCCATTCCGAAACGGAGCTACCTCGATGCGATACTTCCCTTCCGCCGCCCGGACCGCCGCGGTCCTGGCGATTGCCCTCGGGCTCGCCGCCCCCCACGCCATGGCCCAGAGTTTCCTCGACCGCCTCGGCCGCACCATCGAGCGTGCCGCCGAAAGCGAGGTCCACCGCCAGGCCGATCGCCGCACCCGCGAGGCCACGCGCTGCGCACTGGGCGACGAGCGCTGCATCGCCGAAGCCCGGCGCCAGGGCCGCGAGGTGGAGGTCATCGACAGCGGCACCCGTGGCAGCGCCGATCCCGGCGGCGACCACCCATTGATCACCCCCTATGCCGGTTCGCAGCGCTGCGCGCGCGAATACTCCGATTACGACGAGGCCACCCGCGTCATTGGCAAGGAGAACGGCCTCAACGTCACCGAAACCCTCGAAGGGCGTTACACCCGCCTGTGCTACACCAACCCGGACGGCCGCTCGGTGTTCGAGATCTTCCGCAACTACCGGGACGCGCTGGCCTCGCGCGGCCTGCAGATCGAATACGAGTGCTCCGGCCCTGACGCGTGCTCGAACTTCAACGTCCGCGGCGTCGCCCTGGGCGGCGTGATGAAGATCGGCCGCTTCCAGTCTTCCAACCAGCGCGACCAGCGCTACCTCACTGGCCGACTGCACCAGGACGACGGCACCGCATTCATTTCGCTGCAGGTGTACCCGCCTCACACACTGATCCATGTGGTCGAGACGAGCCAGATGGACACCGGCATGGTGTCGGTCAATGCCAGCGCGCTGGCCGACGGCTTGGAGCGCGACGGCAAGGTCACCCTGGAGGGGATCCATTTCGATACCGGCCGTGACACCCTGCGGGCCGAATCGGATCCGGCGCTGGCACAGGTGGGCCTGCTGCTGCGTGATCAACCCGCGTTGAACCTGATGGTGGTGGGTCACACCGACAGCACCGGCAGCGCCGAGGCGAACATCCAGCTGTCGCAGCGGCGCGCCGAGCGGGTCCGGGACGCTCTGGTGGTTCGCTACGGGGTGTCGCCTGCCCGCCTGACCGCGCAGGGCGTCGGCGCCGCGACGCCGGTGGCCAGCAACGACACCGAACACGGCCGGCAGCAGAACCGCCGCGTCGAGCTGGTGCGCCGATGAGCGCGCGCAAGCCGGGCATGGGCCTGATGGTCCCGGCACTGATGCTGCTGCTGTGCACGCCCCTGGCCAATGCGCAACCCCCCGGCGAGGCCACGGGGTTCGTCGAGGTCGACCCCGTCACGCTGGCCGGTCCCGGGTACTACGATGCCGCGCGATTCCCCGACATCGGCGCTTCGGTGTTCCATCCCGACGCCGAGCTGCCGGCGCCGGTCCGCGCGGTACTGCTGGTCGACGCCGGCGAACCGGAAGTCCACCATGCCCGCTACCGGGTGCGATACGACCTGGTTCCGGCCACAACCGAAGAGGCCGAACCGCTGGCACACGTGGAGGTGGTGCGCTTCAACCTTGGCCCGGCCATCCGGGCCGGGCTGGCCACCATGGATCCCGCACTGCCCCTGGCGCCGCCGGAGGCCTTCGGAACGGGACCGCACGTGGCGTTCCGCTTCACGATGGGCCCGGTACAGGGCATGCAGGCGGCAATCCACCATGCAGAGCGGCGGGAACTGGGCGATGCCGAGGCCAGCGCAATGGACTGCCTGGGTCGGTCCTGCCTGGCTCCGGACGCGTACGCCGGGCCCGATGGCGATTGGCAGCCGCTCGATCCGGCGATGCCACCACTGCCCTTCGGGACCGGAGGGGCGGATGGAGCCGGTCCTGCCGCGGTGCTTGCCTTCCTGCACGAAGCAATCGGCGAGGACGCGAGGCGGCCGATTCCGCGCATGGAGCCAGCGACGGCGCGGTTCGAGTTCATCCTGGACAAGGATCTGGAGGGCCAGGCAGGTGCGCGGCAGGGGCTGGCGCGCAACGCGGTGGTGCTGGACGACCAGATCGGGACACACTGGATCCGCTGGCGCGCCGCGGGTGGCGAGCCGTACGATGCGGCGATACTCGCGGTTCCCCGGTAGGTTGGCCTTCCGCCCCAGTGCTAGGATGGCCCCGTTGGCCAGAGGGGGAAGGAACCATGGAAGGACCAGCCGATCGGGCGCCGGACGCCGTCGACACCGCGGAGCTGTGTGAAAGCGCCGAAGCCCTGGCGCGGCAGCTTTACCCGGATCTCAAGCGCGCCGCCCACGGCGTGCGCGCCCGGGTCAGTTGCAACAGCACGCTGCAGACCACAGCCTTGATCAACGAGGCGTATATCAAGCTGGCGCGCGGCGGCAACTGGCAAAGCCGCCGGCACTTCCTCACCGCCGCCGCGGTGGCCATGCGCCATGTGCTGGTCGACCGGGCCCGGTCGCGGCTGCGCCTGCGCCGCGGCGAAGGCGCGGTGCATGTATCACTGGACGAGTGCGCGATCCAGGCCGACGCACCGCCTGGAAGCGGTTGGACAGCCCCGGACGAAGTGTGCGTTTCGGTGGGCGATGCCCTGCAAGCCCTGGCGCGGGTGGACCCCCGGCTGGCGCGCGTGGTGGAGTGCCGCTACTTCGCCGGATACACCGACGAGGAAACCGGCCGGATCCTCGGCGTCACGACGCGTACCGTCCGGCGGGACTGGGTCAAGGCACGGGCATGGCTGCGCAATGCGCTGGACGCCGAAGCACCCCGCTCCATACGGGACCAGCACACGCCGGACGCGGGCTCGCTACAGGATTGACGCCTCAAGTTCGGCCACTTGTGCCAGCGCACCGGTGGCGGGCGCCCCCAGGCTTTCCAGGTGTGCACGGGTCGACGCCAGGCGCTCGCGCGCCTCGCCGGTCCGGCCCTCGGCGTGCAGCAGGCGCGCCTGCGAGATGCCCAGCATCCCCGCCAGCAGGTGTTCCGGCCCGCGGCTTTCGTGCACCGCCGGTTCCAGCCACGTCAGCTCGCTGCGCGCCTGCGCCGGATCGCCGGCCAGTACGAGCGCATCGACCAGGCCCATCCCCGCCGACAACACAACAGTGCTGGTGTCACCCCCGGCATGCTCGCGGCCCATCCGGATCGCCTCGCGCAGCAACCCGATCGCCTCGTCGTGGCGCTGCAACTGCAACAGCGCCTTGCCGAGGTTGTTGAGCAGGGCGGCCATGGCCGCGGACGGACCGTAGAGCTCGCGGCGCAGCTCCAATGCCCGCTCGAACAAGCCGACGGCCTGTTCGATGCGCCCCAGGCGATACTCCGCCCCCGCCCAGTTGTTCAGCGTATTGAGGGCATCGGTGCTGCGCGAACGGCCAAGCGCACGCCAGATGGCGTCGGCTCGCTGGAAATGGGTAATGGCCTCCTCGAACCGGCCAAGCCGGAAATACGCGTTGCCGATGTTGTTGACCAGCACGGCGGTATCCCGGTGCCCGGCCCCGGACAGCTCCACCCGCTCAGGCAGCGCGTCGGTCAGGGTGAGCAGCGCCTGTTCGGCCTGTCCGTCGGCAAACTCGATCTGCGACTGCAACAGGCGGCTGTCGAGGAGCTGGTCGCGGTAGCGCCCCGGGTCGGTGGCCCAGAACGCCTGGGCCTCGCGCAGCAGCGAGGCCGCGTCGGCCTGGTGTTCGTCGCGGAAGCGCAGTTGGGCCAGGTCGTGCTGGGCCATCGCGCGCTGCCCGGGCGGCAGGCCTGGCTGCTCCAGCAGGCGGGTCAGCAGCGGGCGCGCACCGGCGTAGTCGTTCAACTGCAGGTACAGCTCAGCCAATGCCAGTGACAGGTCGGCATAGCTTTCGGGTGAGTCGGAGAACTCTTCGTGCAGGCGCTCCGCCGCCCGGTCCAGCACCATCCGGGCGGTGACGTCGGCGGTGCCTTCCAGCTCGCCGGCCGTGCGGAACATGAGGGACAGGTAGTCGGACACCGCCAGGTTGCGCGCTGCTTCCCGGCGGGCCATGTCGCGCTCAAGCGCAGCCTCGCGCGCCTGCCATGCGGTCGCGGCCAGGCCTGCGGTCAGGCTCAGCAGCACCGCGGCACCCAGCCCGGCCGCCAGCTTGTGGCGCTGGAGCGCGCGCAGCGCCAGATAACCCCATGTACCTTCGCGTGCCTTGACCGGCCGGCCGTCCAGCCAGGCACGCAGGTCGTCGGCCAGCGCGCCCATGGTGGCGTACCGGCGCTCGGGTCGCGTCTGCAGCGCCTTGAGCACGATGCTGTCGAGGTCACCGGCAACCAGCCTGCGGCGGGCACCGGCCAGGCGCGCGCTGGGGCGCGGCGGCTCCTGCGTGCGGAGGCGGTCCATCGCCCGGATGATGGGCAAGCCCCCGAGCTTCCAGGGGCGTTCCCCGGTCAGCAGTTCGAAGGCGATCACGCCCAAGGCGTAGACGTCGGTTGCAGTCGAGACGGGTTCGCCGCTGAGTTGCTCCGGCGCACAGTAGTCCGGCGAGGCGCGGATCACCTGGGTTGCCCCGTCCCCGCCCGTGCGATCCGGGGCCAGGCGCTTGGCGATGCCGAAGTCCAGCAGGCGCAGCCTGCCCTGGGTGTCGACCAGCATGTTCCCGGGTTTCAGGTCGCGGTGGACGACAAGGTGGCGATGTGCGTGTTCGACCGCCGCACAGGCCTGCAGCAACAGCAGGATCTGCTGCCGCAGGGACAGCTCCCGCGCGTGCGACGTGATCGACGCCCCCTCGACATATTCCATCACCGCGTAGGGCATACCTTCGTGCTCGCCGCCATCCAGCAGGCGGGCAACCCCGGGATGTTCGAGCCGTGCCAGGATGCGGCGCTCGGCCGCGAAGCGCGCCCGCTCCTCGGCCGAGTCCATCCGGCTCAGCAGCTTGAGCGCGGCCCGTTGCTCGAAGTCGCCGCCGATGCGCGACACAAGATAGACCTCGCCCATCCCGCCGCGGCCGATCAACGCCTCCACCTGCCATTTGTCCAGCACGGTGCCGGCGGCAAGGATCTGTTCCGGCGGAGCGCACTCCGCTTCTTCCCCCATCCGCTCGAACTCGGACAGCAGGGCCTTCACCTCCCGGCGCAGCGCCGGGTCCTGCGCCTCGCGTTCAAGCACCGCCTGCCGATCCCCGGCCGACAGCTCCACCAGGCGATCGAACAGCGCCCACGCGTGCGGGCAGCCTTCCGTTTCCTCCATCACTCCCCCTGGGATTTCGTTGCCGTAACCAGCACCCCCGACGGCGCGACACAGGCTAGCACGTGGGAACGACCTGTCGTGGCCGGGATGTCAGCTTTCCCCGATACCCGTCGTACATGTGGGTTCAGAGCCCCATGGCTGTGCAAACCTCATCGAACGGAGTGATTTCCATGCAGTGCAAATCTGATACCAGCGCCAAGCGCCGTCCGGCGCGCGTCCGCACCATCGCCCCCCTGGCCGCTTCGATCACCGCCCTGCTGCTGGCGATGACCGCCACCACGGTCCACGCGGGCAACGTGTGCGAGATGGACGGCGGAACGCCGAGCACCGCGGACGGCAACGGCGCGGTCGCCTGCGGCGTCGACAACGAGGCCTCGGGGGACTATTCCATCGCGTTCGGCCGCAACAACGAGGCCACTGGAAATTCCGCCACGGCGCTGGGCATAAGCAACCTGGCCGTTGGCGGTGCCCTCGCGGTCGGCATAGCCAACGAAAGCACCGCCAACAGCGCAACCACCTTTGGCTTCTTCAACGAGGCAAGCGCCAACTATGCGACTGCCATGGGCTTTGACAACCTGGCCGAGGGCTTGAGCGCAACTGCAATCGGCTGGGAAAACCACGCCGCCGCTGAAAACGCAACCGCAATCGGCCACAGCAACACGGGGGCGGATCTGCACGCAACCGCTGTCGGCTCGGGAAACCTGGCCGGCCGGGCATCCACCGCCGTCGGCCGCGGCAACGAGGCCAACAACGTCGGTTCCACTGCGCTCGGCAACATGAACATCGCCTCGGGCGCCAATGCCACCGCAGTGGGCATCGTCAACCATGCCACCGCCAACTGGTCCACCGCCCTGGGCAGCAGCAATGAGGCTTCCGCAGCGGGTTCCACCGCAGTGGGGCGCAGCAATCAGGCTACCGGCGAGAACGCATCGGCGTACGGACACGAGAACACCGCGTCCGGCGCCCACGCGACCGCCCTGGGGCGGGAGAACCTGGCCGCTGGCGATGCCTCCACCGCGGTAGGTTTCTCCAACACCACCAATGCCGGTGCCGGCAGCGCCTTCGGCTCCAACAACGTGGTCGATGGCGAGTTCGCCACCGCCGTGGGCTACCGCAACACCGCGGCAGGGAATTCGAGCCTGGCGATGGGCTTCGTCAGCGAAGCGCATGGGAGCAACAGCGTGGCGATGGGCTACGGGGCAATCGCCCACGCCGACGATTCGGTGGCAATCGGCACCGACAGCGTCGCCGATCGCGCGAACACCGTGTCGATCGGGGCGGCCGGCGCCGAGCGCAACCTGGCGAACGTGGCCGACGCGGTGCAGGCCACCGATGCCGTGAACCTGCGGCAGATGGAGGCCGCTGACGCCGCCACCCTGTCCTCCGCGAACGCCTACACCGACACGCGCGAGGCGGCGATTCGCGCCGACATCGCCCAGGGCAGCGCCGCGGCGGTGGCCACCGCCACCGACTACACCGACAGCCGTGAGGTCGAGATCCGCAGCGACATGGAGACCGCGGACGCCGCCACCCTGTCTTCGGCCAATGCCTACACCGACGACCGGGAGGGTGCGGTGCGCAGCGACATGGAAACCGCTGACGCCGCCACCCTGTCCTCTGCGAATGCCTACACCGACGACCGGGAGGGTGCGGTGCGCAGCGACATGGAGACCGCAGACGCGGCCACTCTGGCATCGGCCAACCGCTACACCGACCAGCGCATCGCCAGCGTCGCCGGCTTCGACCCGACCTCGATGCTCGATCGCATGGACCTGCTCGAGGACCGGTTCGACGACATCAGCTACCAGATGGAACGCATGGACCGCCGGATCGACCGCCATGGCGCCATGAGCGCGGCCATGCTGAACATGGCGATCAACGCGGCAGGGGGCCGCTCGGAGCGCGGAAGGATCGCGGTGGGCGCGGGTGTCCAGGGCGGGCGTGAGGCGCTTTCCGTCGGCTACGGCCGCCGGGTCGGCGAGCGCGCGTCGTTCTCCCTTGGCGCGGCGTTCAGTGGCAGCGAGCGCTCGGCTGGCGTCGGCTTCGGCGTCGACCTGTAATCCAGCCTGTCCGGGGCCGCGCGATGCATGCCCCGGACCAACCACGGAGATACACAGTCATGACCAACGCGGCACAGGCCAACACGCGACGCTTTGCATGGACGCTTGGACTCACCGGTTTACTGGCCGCGATCCTGGCGGGCTGCAACCAGAGCGCGACCGGCGGGACCGCCCTGAGCATCGACGGCGAGCACGGGCCCTGGAGCATTCCGGCGGGTTCCGCCGAGACCGGAAGCAGAGCCGGCGCCCAATTCAACCGCCACGGCGTGGCCACGGCCGTGAGCCTGCGCGCCCACAACGGGGATCGCTACGTGGAGGTGCACTCAACGTTTCTGGGCGAGGCTTCGGAACCGGTCTTTCTGAACCAGAAAGTGACATACCGCGATGACAGCGGAACCATCTTCGAGCGCGTGGGGCCGCGCGCTGCTGATGACGACAACAGCGGAATCCGCTGGAACCGCATGGACCTGGACGTGGACAAGGGCACCGGCCACGCCTCCGTTTTCCTGGATGTTCCGGTGTGCGTGGACCACTACACCGGCCCACTCGAGTACGAGACCCGATGCCATCAGGTCCACGGTGAGCTCAGTGCCCCACTGGAACGGAACCCGCACTTGGGAATAGATCCCTGATTCCCGCGCCCCCAACAGACCTTCTGGAGAACCCGCATGAACAACCCCTGCGTCATCCCTGGAGCCACCGCGGCCCTGGCCCTGCTCCTGTTTGCCGGCTGCAGCAACGGAACCGGCGAGGACCCGGCAAATGCCATGTCGACCACCGACACGCCACCGGTCACACTCCCCGCCAGCGCCAATGCTGCATCCAGCGCTCGGCCCACGATGGGCGAGCTCGTCACGCGCGTGGACGGCCGGGACTCCTCCTGGCAGATCCTTGCCGGTGTCCCCGGCGATGAACTGCGCCGGCCCTCTGCCAGCATCGCCGCGCAGGGGCCAATGATGCTGTTGTCGCTGCAGGGCATAGCGACGGAAGACCGCAGCCGGCAGGCGACGCTCTCGGCCACACTGATGTCGCAGGGAGATGATTACACCGTGACCAGCCACGAACTGTTCGTCTATACGGGCGGAGTGCTGCGGGAAGCACAGGAGCTGGAGATCGAATGGAACCGGATCGAGCTGGACGCCCAGGGCGGACACGTCGAAGGAAATTTCAGAGGCTTCCTGTGCCCGGACGGCTCGGCCACCGGGGCGGATGAGGGTTGCTCCCCCCTCGAAGGCAGCTTCAACAGCGAAGTGGCCAGCGACGATGTCCTGCAGGACATCCTTGACGGCGGCTCGGGAGGCCAGCCATGAGGTCCGTACGGAATTGGCTGCAGCCTTCGCGCCACCCAAGCGCGACCTCTCCGGCCGGCACTGCCGGACGGGCCATCATGCTGGCGACGCTCCTGTCATGCCAGGCCTGCACGGGCGTGGACGCCACCGAGGACCCGGACGTCGCCCCGGACAGCACCTCTGCAGTCGCGTTCACGGTCTCCGGGGCACTGGAAGCGGAGCATCGCGGTGTCGCCTGGGTTCGCCAGGTCGAGCATTCGCGGGGTCAGCTGTTTGTCATCCAGGTTGCGGACAGTCATGTCGAATCGGAGCAGACCTACAGCCTCCGGCTGACCGCCATGTCGGAGGCCGGAGGCGTACCGACTCCAGGCGAGTACCCGATCGTTTCGGAGACCGATGCTTCCCGCGGCTACGCCGGCGGCTTCACCGCCCACTTCATGGACATCATGGAAAACCGCGGAGGGCGCTACGCGAACGTGGCGCTGGAGTACGACATGCCCGAGGAGTGGAAGGGTCACGGACTGGAAGGAAAGCTCGTGATCGATCACGTGGACGCAAGCCAGGTGACTGGCCGGTTCGAGCTTGAACTCATGGAAGGAGCCTCGATCAACAAGGCACCCCGCAGGGACGACAAGATCCTGCGGGTCCGGGAGGGGCGGTTCACCGCCGTAATCCCGGAGTCCTGATCCCGGTGCGCCGCCCTTAACCGGGGCGGCGCTTCTCCGAAACCCCACCGATCAGGCCGAACAGGGCGATGCCGATGGCCCCGCCGACGATGGCCGCGTCGGCCAGGTTGAACGCCGGCCAGTAGTAATCGCGCCAGTGCCACTGGATGAAGTCGACCACGTGGCCGTGGAGCTGGCGGTCGATCACGTTGCCGATCGCCCCGCCGATCACCAGCGCGAACGGCAGCGCGGTCTTCCAGTCCGCGCGCGGCGTGCGCGAGAGCCAGAACGCCAGCAGCGCGCTGATGCCGAACGCGAGCACGGTGAAGAACCATTTCTGCCAGCCGCCGCCGCCGGCGAGGAAGCTGAACGCAGCGCCGGTGTTGTAGGTACGGTACCAGTTCCAGAAGCCTTCGATCACCGGGATCGCGGTGTACTCGGGCAGGCTGCTCAGCACCCACCACTTGGTCAGCTGGTCGAGCGCGATGACGATCACCGATACGACCAGCCACGGCAGCGCGTTGGGTTTGGGCGCGTTGTTCAGAACCACTGTCGATCCTCGCCTGGGCCTTCGATGTTGGACACGCAGCGGCCGCAGATCTCCGGATGCTCCGGGTTGTTGCCGATATCGCCGCGATGCTGCCAGCAGCGCACGCACTTGGGTTTGTCGGTGACCGTGGCGGCGATGCCGATGTCGACGGCATCCTCATCCGGCTCGATGGTCACGTCGCCGCTGATCAGCAGGAAGCGCAGTTCGTCGGCCAGGGGCGCAAGCCGGTTCTGGTCGGCCACGCCGCAGCGCAGCACGATCTCGGCCTGCAGCGCGGCGCCGATCTCGCCGCTGGCGCGCATCGGTTCAAGCGCTGCGGCCACCCGCTCGCGCAGTTCCAGCAGGCGGCCGAATTCCTCCGCCGACAGCGGCGCATCGGCCGGCAGCGGCGCCAGGCCTTCGTACCAGGTGGCGAACAGCACGTTGTCCGGCCGCGCGCCGGTGTCCGTCGCCTCCGGCATGTGCTGCCACATCTCGTCGGCAGTGAAGGCCAGGATTGGCGCGATCCAGCGCACGAAGGCCTCGGCGATCCGGTACATCGCGCTCTGCGCGCTGCGCCGGCCGCGCGAATCCTCGCCCATGGTGTACAGGCGGTCCTTGGTCACGTCCAGGTACAGCGAGCCCAGCTCCACGCTGCAGAAGTTGCTCAGCGCCTGCACGATCTCCGGGAAGTCGTAGCGTGCATAGGCGGCGGTGACCTTCTCCTGCAGCAGGTGCGCGCGGTGCACGATCCAGCGGTCCAGCGCGACCATGTCGTCGAGCGGGCGCAGGTGCGCGGCCGGATCGAAGCCGTTGAGGTTGCCCAGCAGGAAGCGCGCGGTGTTGCGGATGCGCCGGTAGGCATCGGCGCTGCGCTTGAGGATCTCGTCGGACACCGACATTTCCTGGCGGTAGTCGGCCGCGGCGATCCACAGCCGCAGCACGTCCGCGCCCATCGCGTCCATCACTTTCTGCGGGGCCACCACGTTGCCCAGCGACTTGGACATCTTGCGGCCGGCCGCGTCCACGGTGAAGCCGTGGGTGAGCACCTGGCGGTAAGGCGCCACGCCGTCCATGGCCACGCCGCTGAGCAGCGAGGACTGGAACCAGCCGCGGTGCTGGTCGGAGCCTTCCAGGTACAGGTCAGCCGGCTTGCGCAGGCCATCCTGCGGGCGCTGCTCCAGCACGCAGGCGTGGCTGACGCCCGAGTCGAACCAGACGTCGAGGATGTCGGTGACCTTGTCGTAGCGGGCGGCGTCCTCACCCAGCAGCTCGGCCGGATCCAGCGCGTACCAGGCATCCACGCCCTCGCGCTCCACCCGCTCGGCGACCTTGCGCATCAGTCCGGCCGAATCCGGGTGCGGCTCGCGCGTTTCGCGCTCCACGAACAGCGCGATCGGCACGCCCCAGAAGCGCTGGCGCGAGATGGTCCAGTCCGGGCGCCCGTCGACCATGCCGGCGATCCTCGCCTGGCCCCAGTCGGGGAACCACTGCACGTCCTTGATGGCGGCCAGCGCGTCGCGGCGCAGGCCGGCCTTGTCCATGGAGATGAACCACTGCGGGGTGGCCCGGAACGCCACCGGCGTCTTGTGCCGCCAGCAGTGCGGGTAGCTGTGCTGGAGCTCTTCGTGGGCGAGCAGGCTGCCGTTGCCGCGCAGCGTGTCCACGATCAGCGGATTGGCCTTCCAGATGTGCAGGCCGGCGATGGCGGCCTCGCCCGCCGGGGCGGCCGACTCCAGGTACACGCCGCGCGCGTCCACCGGGTTCAGTTCGGCGGCCGAATAGCGTTCGTTGATGCCGTAGGCCTGGCCGACGGCGAAGTCTTCCTGGCCGTGGCCGGGGGCGGTGTGCACCGCGCCGGTGCCGTCTTCGGCGGAGACGTGGTCGCCCAGGATGAGCGGGATCCCGCGTTCGTAGAACGGATGGTGCAGCAGCATGTTCTCCAGCGCCTGGCCCTTGGCGTGGCCCAGCACTTCGACCGATTCCACGCCGTAGCGCTTCAATGCCGGCCCGGCCAGCGCCTCGGCCAGCACCAGCAGCTGGCGGCCGCCTTCGCGCGCCGGCCCGTCCACCAGCACGTAGTCCAGCTCCGCGCCCAGCGACACCGCAACCGACGCCGGCAGGGTCCACGGAGTGGTGGTCCAGATCGGTACCGCCACTTGCGTGCCTTCATCGATCTTGGCGCCAAACGCGGCCGCCAGCGCCGCCGCATCCTGCGCCTGGTAGGCAACGTCCACCGCCGGCGAGATGCGGTCGGCGTACTCGATCTCGGCCTCGGCCAGCGCCGACTGGCAGTCGAAGCACCAGTGCACCGGCTTGAAGCCGCGGTTGACATGGCCGCGCTCGAAGATCCGCGCCAGCGCGCGCAGCATGTCGGCCTCGTAGCGAAAGTCCATGCTGCGGTACGGATTGTCCCAGTCGCCGAGCACGCCCAGGCGCTTGAAGTCCTGCCGCTGCAGTTCGATCTGCTCGCCGGCATACTCGCGGCACTTCACCCGGAACGCGGCCGCATCCAGCTTCTGCCCCACCTTGCCGTGCTTCTTCTCCACAGCGTGCTCGATCGGAAGGCCGTGGCAGTCCCAGCCGGGCACGTAGGGCGCGTCGAAGCCGGCCATCAGCTTCGACTTGACGATCATGTCCTTGAGCACCTTGTTGACTGCGTGGCCGATGTGGATCACGCCGTTGGCATACGGCGGGCCGTCGTGCAGCACCCACAGGGGCCGCCCCTTCGCGTTCTCCCGGATGCGCGCATACAGGTCCTCGTCGTACCAGCGGGCCAGGGTCTGCGGCTCGCGCCTGGGCAGGTCCCCGCGCATCGGGAAATCCGTGGCCGGCAGCAGGATGGTGGACTTGTAGCGGTTGGGGTCGGAGCTCACGCGCAGGCCTGTCGGGATGGGTGGGATTGCAGGACCCGGCGCGCCATGTCGGCGTCCCGGTCCATCTGCGCGACCAGGGTCGGCAGGTCGGGGTACTTTTCCTCGTCGCGCAGTTTGGCGACGAATTCGATCGATATCCGCTGACCGTACAGGTCGCCGTCGAAATCGAACAGATGGGCTTCCAGCAGCGGCTCCACCCCGCCGACGGTCGGCCGGGTGCCGAAGCTGGAGACGGCCGGCCACGGCCGGTCGCCGACGCCGTGCACCCAGGTGGCATGGATGCCGCCCAGCGCGGGCGTCTTGCCCGCAAAGCGCAGGTTGGCGGTGGGAAAGCCGAGCATGCGCCCCAGCTGGCGCCCGCGCACCACCCGCCCGGAAACGGCGTAGGGCGCGCCGAGCAGCCGCCCGGCGGACTCGAAGTCGCCCGCGCCCAGGGCCGCGCGGATCCGGGTACTGGAGACCCGCTCGCCGTCCACCAGCACCGGCTCGATCTCGTGGGCGGTGAAGCCGTGGGCGGCGCCCTCGCGGCGCAGGGTCTCCAGATCGCCGCCGCGCCTGTGGCCGAAGCGGAACTGCGGCCCGACCCACACCTCGCGCGCGCCCAGCCGCTCCACCAGCACCCGCCGCACGAACTCCTCGGCGGTGATGGCCGTGAACGGCCGGTTGAAGCGCAGCAGCCCGGCCACGTCCACGCCCAGCCCGGCCAGGCCTTCGACCTTGCCCCGCGGCAGCATCAGCCGCGGCGGCGGGTCGCCGGCGGCGAAGAATTCGCGCGGCAGCGGCTCGAAACCCAGCGCCACCGCCTCGACCCCCAGCGCACGCGCACGCTCGACGGCGCGGCGCACCAGCGCGCGATGGCCCAGGTGCAGGCCGTCGAAGGCACCGATGCAGACCACGCTGCCGCCAGGGCACACCGGCCCACCGTCGACGTCGCGAAATAGCCTGATCATTCGAGCCGGGCAGTATACCGGCCCAACCCCCGCAGCCACGCAGCCGCTACCCGCGCAGGTGGCGGGGGCGCAGGCCCAAGGCGACCATCGCCACGGCGTACGTCGCCGCGCCGGCCGCCACCACGGCCAGCAGCCAGCCCACCCGCAGCTTCCAGTCGTCCAGCGCCGTCCACTCGCCGACCCAGCCACGCGCGGCCAGCACCACCGCCGCCATCGCCGCGCAGGCCGCCAGCAGGCGCAGGGCGAACACGCCCCACCCCGGCAGCGGCCGGTACAGCCCGGCCCGGCGCAGGTAGCGCCACAGCAGCAGCGCGTTGACCATGCCGGCCAGCGCCGTGGCCAGGGCGATTCCGCCGTGGGCGCCCTCCACCCCGCGCAGCCACAGCGGCGTGGTGATCAGCACCGTGAGACCGACGTTGGCCGCCACCGTCCAGATCGCGGCGCGCATCGGGGTCTTCGTGTCCTGGCGGGAGAAGAACGCCGGCGCCAGCACCTTGGTCAGCATGAACGCCGGCACGCCCAGGCTCATCGCCGACAGGCTGATCGCCGCCATGCGGGCGTCGAAGGCGGTGAATTCACCGTAGTTGTAGACCGTGGCCACGATCGGCCCGGCCAGCAGCAGCAGCCCGAGCGCGGCCGGCACCCCGGCCAGCAGGGCCATCCGCAGGCCCCAGTCCAGCGATTTGTTGTAGCCCTCGGCATCGGCCGCGGCGTGCCGGCGCGACAGGTGCGGCAGGATCACCGTGCCCAGCGCCACCCCGAACAGCCCCAGCGGGAACTCCACCAGCCGATCCGAGTAGTACAGCCACTCCACGCTGCCCGCCGCCAGCAGCGAGGCGAAGGCGGTGCCCACGATTAGGTTGACCTGCGCCACCGAGGAGGAGAACAGCGTCGGCAGCATCAGCCGCCCGACCTTGCGCACCTCGGCGTGGCCGAACCCCATGCGCAGCCGCGGCCGCAGCCCCAGCCGCCCCAGCGCCGGCCACAGCAGGGCCAGCTGCAGGAACCCGGCGATGAGCACGCCCCAGGCCAGCCCCACCGGCGGCACCTCGAACCGCGGCGCGAGCCAGAACATCGCCGCGATCAGGGTCAGGTTGTGCAGCACCGGGGTGAAGGCCGGCAGCCCGAACTTCCCGTGGGTGTTCAGGATCGACGCCGACAGCGCCATCAGCGAGATGAACAGCAGGTACGGGAAGGTGATCCGCAGCATGCGGGCGGTCTGGTCCAGCAACTGCGGATCGTCCAGCCAGCCCGGCGCGAACAGCCGTGCCAGCCATGGCGCCGCCAGCATTCCCAGCGCGCACACCACCAGCACCACCGCGCACAGCGCGCCGGCCATGTTGTCGATGAAGTCCTTCAGCGCGGCCTTGTCACCCTTCTCGCGGATCTCGTTGAGCACCGGCACGAACGCCATTGCCATCGAGCCCTCGGCGAAGACGCGGCGCAGGAAATTGGGGATCCGGTAGGCCACGATGAATGCGCCGATCGCCCCGCCGGTGCCGAACAGGGTCGCCTGCAGCATGTCGCGGGCGAATCCGCTGATCCGCGACAGCAGGGTCATGGCGCTGAACACCGCCGTGGAGCGCAGCAGGCCGCCGCGGGCGGGCTGCCCGGGCGGCACGGCGGCCGGATCGGGCGCGCTCACGCCCCGACCCCGGCGCGACCGGCGGTGTTGACCCAACCCATTGAATCCCCCATAATTTCCTGCTCGCTTGTGTTTTCTACCGGGATTGCCCCGGAGATTCCGTTCCCGGGCCCGCTATCGTACGCGCCCCACCACCCGCAGATTCCAGGATTCCATCGTGGCCAACATCAAGTCTTCCAAGAAGCGCGCCAAGCAGGCCGTCGTGCGCAACCAGCGCAACAGCAGCCAGCGCTCGCAGCTCCGCACCGCGGTGAAGAAGGTGATCAAGGCGCTTGACGCCAACGACGCCGCCGGCGCGCAGGAGGCCTTCGCCGCCGCCCAGCCGCTGCTCGACCGCTTCGGTGCGCGCGGCCTGATCCACCGCAACAAGGCCGCCCGCCACAAGAGCCGCCTGAGCGCACGGATCAAGGCGCTGCAGACCGCCGCCTGAGGCAGCGCGTCCGGCTTCACGCGAAAGCCCGGCCATGGCCGGGCTTTTCGTTTGCGCGCGGGAAAAGCGTTCGCCCACCCCGGCTGAGCGGCCAGATCAGCCGGCGTCACCGGCTTCGCGTTCCAGCTCGTCCAGGCGGTCAAGTTCGGCCTGGACCTTGAGCATCACCTCGCGGGTGCCCTCGTGGGCAATGCCGGAGACGAGGAACCAGGGCTGCTCCCAGCCCAGCTCCGAGACGATGCGGTCGGCCTCGGCACGCGCCTCGTCCGGATCCATCAGGTCGGCCTTGTTGATGAGCAGCCAGCGCGGCTTGTCCAGCAGGCCGGCGTCGAACTTGCCCAGCTCGTGCTCGATCGCGCGCACCTGCTCCACCGGATCGGTGCCATCCAGCGGCTGGATCTCCACCAGGTGCAGCAGCAGGCGGGTGCGCTGGATGTGGCGCAGGAACAGCGCGCCCAGCCCGGCGCCGTCGGCCGCACCCTCGATCAGCCCCGGGATGTCGGCAATCACGAAGCTGCGGTGCGCCTCCACGCTGACCACGCCCAGGTTCGGATACAGAGTGGTGAACGGATAGTCCGCCACCTTCGGCGTGGCCGCCGACACCGCGCGCACCAGGGTGCTCTTGCCGGCGTTGGGGAAGCCGAGCAGGCCGACATCGGCCAGCAGCTTGAGCTCCAGCCTGAGCAGCCGCTCCTCGCCCCATTCGCCGGGGGTGGACTGGCGCGGGGCACGGTTGGTGGAGCTCTTGAAGTGCATGTTGCCCAGCCCGCCCTTGCCGCCGCGGGCCACCAGCAGGCGCTGGCCGTGCTCGGTCATGTCGCCGATGACCTCGTCGGTGTCGACGTTGATGACCACGGTACCCACCGGCACGACGATGGTCATGTCGTCGCCGCCCTTGCCGTATTTCTGCTGGCCCATGCCGCCCTCGCCCTTCTGGGCCTGGAAGCGGCGCTCGTGGCGGAAGTCGACCAGGGTGTTGAGGTTCTCGTCGGCCTGCAGCCAGACGCTGCCGCCGGCGCCGCCGTCGCCGCCGTCGGGGCCGCCCTTGGGGATGAACTTTTCGCGCCGGAAACCTACGCAGCCATTGCCCCCCTTTCCGGCAATGACGGTGATTTCGGCTTCATCTACAAGTTTCATGGGCGGTGTTCTGTCGGAAAGATGGCTGGACGAGTTTAACGGGTGGGTCGGGATGCTTGAGGCAGGGCTCGGAGTGGCAGGTGAGGCTTGATGGGGGTTGAGCACTCGAGAGGACGCCGGCAGCTGACGGGCCCCGCCGCGGCGAGGCCGTGCAACTCGTGACGAAACGGCAGGGCTGTCCGACGGAGTGAGCCGCGTCCCGCCGGCCGGGGGTATCGCGACAAGCAATACATGGATGTATTGCGCGCGCGTCGCGACATGGACGTCGCGCCGCGCGAAAAGCGATACCCCCGGCCGGCGGGGCGCGGCGTCCATCCGAAGCCCGGACCGCCACGCCCCAAACACCCCCGGAAATCAGGCACCAACGAAAAGCCCCGCATCTCGCGGGGCCTTTCGGATGCATCGGGTTGTCGCGCGGGGTCAGTCCGCGGCGACCACGTTCACCGTGCGGCGCTTGTTGGCGCCTTTGGTGGTGAACTCGACCGTGCCGTCGACCAGCGCGAACAGCGTGTGGTCGCGGCCCAGGCCGACGCCGCTGCCGGCGTGGAACTTGGTGCCGCGCTGACGGACGATGATGTTGCCGGCCTCGATCGCCTGGCCGCCGTAGATCTTCACACCCAGGTACTTCGGGTTGGAGTCGCGGCCGTTGCGGGTCGAACCGCCTGCCTTTTTGTGTGCCATGGCTGCTGCTCCTTACTTGCTGTCGCCACCGGCGATGCCGGTGATCTCGATTTCGGTGTAGTACTGGCGATGCCCCTGCCGCTTCATGTGGTGCTTGCGGCGGCGGAACTTGATGATCTTCACCTTGTCGGCGCGGCCGTGGGCCACGACCTTGGCGGTGACGGTTGCGCCGTTGAGCGCGTCGCCAAGCTTGATGCCGTCGCTGTCGCCAAGCATCAGGATGTTGTTGAAGGTGATCTCGTTGCCGGCTTCGGCCTCGAGCTTTTCGACGCGGAGCGTTTCGCCCTGCGCCACGCGGTACTGCTTGCCGCCGGTGACCATTACTGCGTACATGGTGGTGCCTCTCTTGGTGTTCGGTTCTGTAGTTATTCTTTGATCCGCCCGCAGTCGAGTGCGGACAGGAGCGGAATTGTAGGGGATTCAAGGATTTGGGGTCAACCGCCCCCCGGGGGCCGGTCACAGGCCCTGCGACAGCCGCCGGCCATGCTTGCCGCGGCTGGGAAAATGCCGGTTTGCCCCCATATCTCCCCCTCGGTAGGCTGGTCGACTGCCTGCCCTCCCCCACCCGCCCGGCCCCGGCCGGGACATCCCCGGAACTCCCGATGGCGCTGGATTACATCCGCATACGCGGTGCCCGTACCCACAACCTGAAGAACATCGATGTCGAGCTGCCGCGCGACAAGCTGATCGTGATCACCGGCCTGTCCGGCTCGGGCAAGTCGTCGCTGGCGTTCGACACCATCTACGCCGAGGGCCAGCGCCGCTACGTCGAGTCGCTGTCGGCCTATGCGCGGCAGTTCCTGAGCGTGATGGAAAAGCCCGACATCGACCACATCGAGGGCCTGAGCCCGGCGATCTCGATCGAGCAGAAGTCGACCTCGCACAACCCGCGCTCCACCGTGGGCACCATCACCGAGATCTACGACTACCTGCGCCTGCTGTACGCGCGCGTGGGCATCCCGCGCTGCCCGGAGCACCACTACCCGCTGGAGGCGCAGACGGTCAGCCAGATGGTCGACCAGGTGATGGCGCTGGGCGATACGCCCGAGGGCGCGGACAAGCGCTGGATGCTGATCGCGCCGGTGGTGCGCGAGCGCAAGGGCGAGCATGCGCAGGTGTTCGAGCAGCTGCGCGCGCAGGGCTACGTGCGGGTGCGGGTGGACGGCGTGGTGCATGAGATCGACGAAGTGCCGACCCTGGCGCTGCGCCAGAAGCACACGATCGAGGCGGTGATCGACCGCTTCCGCGTGCGCGACGACATCAAGCAGCGGCTGGCCGAGTCGTTCGAGACCGCGCTCAAGCTGGGCGACGGCATGGCCGAGGTGCGGCCGCTGGACGATCCGGAATCGCAGGTGCTGCTGTTTTCCTCGCGCTACAGCTGCCCGGTGTGCGACTACGCGCTGCCGGAGCTGGAGCCGCGGCTGTTCTCGTTCAACTCGCCGGTCGGCGCCTGCCCGGACTGCGACGGCCTGGGCATGAGCGAGTTCTTCGACCCCGAGCGGGTGGTGGTGCATCCGGAGCTGAGCCTGGCCGCGGGCGCGGTGCGCGGCTGGGATCGGCGCAACCACTATTATTTCCAGCTGATCGCGGCGCTGGCCAAGCACTACGGCTTCGACGTGGACACGCCGTGGAACGAGCTGCCCGACGCAGTCCGCGACGCGGTGCTCAACGGCAGCGGCGAGCAGGCCATCAGCTTCACCTACGTCACCGAGGGCGGCAGCCGCAGCCAACGGCGGCACCGGTTCGAGGGCATCCTGCCGAACCTGGAGCGGCGCTACCGCGAGACCGAGTCGGCGGCGGTGCGCGAGGAGCTGTCCAAGTACGTCAGCGAGCGCGCGTGCCCGTCCTGCGAAGGCGCCCGGCTCAACCGCTCCGCGCGCAACGTGCTGGTGGCCGAACGGCCGCTGTCGGACATCGTGGTGCTGCCGATCGGCGATGCGCTGGCGTTCTTCTCGACGATGGGCCTGCCCGGCTGGCGCGGCGAAGTCGCCGCCCGCATCGTCAAGGAAATCCGCGAACGGCTGCAGTTCCTGGTCGACGTGGGGCTGGACTACCTGACCCTGGAGCGCAAGGCCGAGACGCTTTCGGGCGGCGAGGCGCAGCGGATCCGGCTGGCGTCACAGATCGGCGCCGGCCTGGTGGGCGTGATGTACGTGCTCGACGAGCCGTCGATCGGCCTGCACCAGCGCGACAACGCGCGCCTGCTGGAAACCCTGGTGCGCCTGCGCGACCTGGGCAACACGGTGATCGTGGTCGAGCACGACGAGGACGCGATCCGCCTGGCCGACCACCTGCTGGACATCGGCCCGGGCGCCGGCGTGCACGGCGGCGAGGTGGTGGCCCAGGGCAGCTACGAGGACATCATCGCCGAGCCGCGCTCGCTGACCGGGCAGTACCTGTCGGGCGCGCGCAGCATCGAGGTGCCCAGGCGCCGCCACCGGCCCAACCCGCAGATGCAGCTGCACCTGCGCGGCGCCTCCGGCAACAACCTGCAGGGGGTGGACCTGGCGATCCCGGCCGGGCTGTTCACCGCCATCACCGGCGTGTCCGGCTCGGGCAAGTCGACCCTGATCAACGACACGCTGTACAAGATCACCGCCAACGAGATCAACCGCGCCTCGCACAAGCCCTCGCCCTACCGCGAGGTGGAGGGGCTGGACCTGTTCGACAAGGTGGTGGACATCGACCAGTCGCCGATCGGGCGCACCCCGCGCTCCAACCCGGCCACCTATACCGGGCTGTTCACGCCGCTGCGCGAGCTGTTCGCGCAGGTGCCCGAGTCGCGGGCGCGCGGCTACGGCCCGGGCCGCTTCAGCTTCAACGTGCGCGGCGGCCGCTGCGAGGCCTGCCAGGGCGACGGCCTGATCAAGGTCGAGATGCACTTCCTGCCGGACATCTACGTGCCCTGCGACGTGTGCGGCGGCAAGCGCTATAACCGCGAGACGCTGGACATCCTCTACAAGGGCCACAACATCCACGACGTGCTGGAGATGACGGTGGAGGATGCGCTGGACCTGTTCGCGCCGGTGCCGCCGATCGCGCGCAAGCTGGAAACGCTGGTGGACGTGGGCCTGGGCTACATCCGCCTGGGCCAGCCGGCCACCACCCTGTCCGGCGGCGAGGCGCAGCGGGTGAAGCTGTCCAAGGAGCTCTCGCGCCGCGACACCGGGCGCACGCTGTACATCCTCGACGAGCCGACCACCGGCCTGCACTTCCACGACATCGAGCACCTGCTGGCGGTGCTGCACAAGCTGCGCGACGACGGCAACACGGTGGTGGTGATCGAGCACAACCTGGACGTGATCAAGACCGCCGACCACGTGATCGACCTGGGGCCGGAGGGCGGGCACCGCGGCGGCATGATCATCGCCGAAGGCACGCCTGAAGAGGTCGCGGCCAGCCCGCAGTCCTACACCGGCCAGTTCCTGGCCAAGATGCTGGGCGATGCCGTCCCGGAAAGCGCCCCGGCGGCGGTGCGCGACCCCGAACGCGACGCCAGGCCGGCGCGCAAGAAGAAGGCGGCCGGCAAGCGCGCCGGCGCGCGGAGATGAGCATGGAAAACGACGCACCCGCCCCGCTGTTCCGCATGCCCGTGGGCGTGCGCTGGCGCGACCTCGACGCCTTCAACCACGTCAACAACTCCAACTTCCTCACCTACCTGGAGGAAGCGCGGATCCGGTGGTTCGATTCGCTTGGCGAGGAGTGGGTGACCGAGCGCACCGCGCCGCTGCTGGCGGCGGTGCAGCTGAACTACCGGATGCCGATCCCCTACCCCGCCGACGTGGTGGTGGAGCTGCACTGCCAGCGGCTGGGCAACACCAGCGTCACCATCGGCCACCGCATCAGCAGCCAGGACGGCGCCACCCTTTACGCCGACGGCCACGTGGTGATGGTGTGGGTGGAGCGCACCAGCGGCCGGCCAACGCCGCTGCCCGACGCGGTGCGCCGCGCCGCCGGCGGCTGAAGCCGGGGCAGGCCGGCACCCGGCCTACAATGCGGCAATTCCCCAGCAAGGATTCCGCATGAGCGAGCTGATCCAGAGCGTCCGGCACGGCCGCATCCACGAACTGCGCCTGGCGCGGCCGCCGGTCAACGCGATCAACCCGGCGCTGTGTGCGGCGCTGCGCGATTCGATCGCCGCGGCGGTGGACGCGGGCGCCCAGGCCCTGGTCCTTGCGGGCGGGCCGAAGGTGTTTTCAGCCGGGCTGGACGTGCCCCTGCTGCTGTCGATCCAGGACGACGCGAAAGCCCTGCATGACGCCTGGAACGGCTTCTTCGACGCCGCCCGCGCGCTGGCAGCCTGCCCGGTGCCGGTGGCGGCGGCGATCGCCGGGCACGCGCCGGCCGGCGGCTGCGTGCTGGCGCTGTGCTGCGACTGGCGGGTGATGGCCGAGGGGCCGTTCACCATCGGTCTCAACGAGACCGAGGTCGGGATCGCGATCCCGCCGGGGATCATGCGGCTGATGCAGCGCACCGTCGGCCTGCGCCAGGCCGAGGCGATGCTGGTGCCCGGCATGATGGTGGATTCGGAACGCGCGCTGGCGATCGGGCTGGTGGACGAGCTGGCGGGCGTGGACCACGTGGTCACGCGCGCGATGACCCGCCTGGACCTGCTGCTGGACCTGCCCCGCGGCCCGATGCTGGAAACCCGCCGCCTGCTGCGCGCCGACCTGCTCGACGCCCTGTCGGCGGACAACATGCAGCTTGAGCGCTGCCTGGAATCCTGGCACAGCACCGATACCCAGCAGGCGCTGCGCGCGATGGTGGCCAGGCTGGGGAAAAAGTAGGCCGGAACGCACCGCCGCAATGCGGCGGCGCTCGTTCAGGCGGGCTCAGTTGATCGGCGGGGGGGTGGGGCGGATGCCGACACCCAGGACCTCGTCCAGGTCCCCGCCAATATCCGCAGGCAGGTTCCGGAACACGTGCTGCGAATATTCGCGTTCCTTCCGCTGGGTCTCGAGGCTGACGCAGCGCGTCTGGCGGAAGTTGGTTCCAACCCGGCTCTCGCGGGCGCACATCACCCGCTCTTCGTCCCGTCCGCTCAGGAGCGCCTTGAGGTTCTCCTGGGAGGCGAACAGCTCCGCGGCGTCCTCGCTCGACAGATCCGAAATCATGTCCTTGCCGGTCAGGATGCTGCGGATGGAGTGATCCACCTCGTCGAAAATACCCTGCTCGCGCTTGGACAGCGGCTTGGGCTTGCCTTCCTTCAGGCCCTCGCGGATTTCAGTGAGATATTCCAGATATTCGGGCGCAGTCACGATGACGTCGTCATTGGCGCGTGCGTTCCCCGCCAGCCCCACCGCCAACGCCAGCGCGGCGGCCAGGCCCCATACAGAAAGTTTCATGCCATTGCCCCAGGTTCCGTTACAAGGGCAGATTGCTGCGGGCACGCCGGGGTGTCAACCTGCGCGCGCATTCAGGCCGAAGCGACGGGACGGGCCGGATTCTCGATCCAGCCGCTCCAGGACCCTGTATAGAGCTTCCCGCCGGGCAGCCCCGCGTGCGCCATCGCGAGCAGATGGTGGCAGGCGGTGACTCCGGAGCCGCACATGACCGCGACCTGCCCCGCTTCGCGTCCGGCCATCAGGCGCTTGAAGTCATCGCGCAACACGTCCGGAGAGCGGAAGCGGCCGTCGTCGCCGACGTTTTCGGTGTAGGGCCGGTTGAGCGCGCCAGGCACGTGGCCGGCCACCGGGTCGATGGGCTCGGCTTCGCCGCGGAACCTCGGAGCGCCGCGCGCGTCCAGCAGCAGGCCGCCGGACTCCAGGTGGGCCTGCACGCCGCCGGCATCCAGCAGCCGGGACTCATCGAAGCTGCCGCTGTAGCGGGCCGGCGCGGGCGTGGCCACCGTGACCTCCACCGGCAGGCCCAGCGACTGCCATCGCGCCCACCCGCCGTCGAGCACCGCGACCCTGGCGTGCCCGAGCGCGCGCAGCAGGAACCACAGCCGCGCCGCGAACGCGCCATCGCCGCCGTCGCAGGCCACGACCTGGTGGTGCGGGGTGATGCCCCAGGTGCCCAGGCGCGCGCAAAAGTCCTGCACCCGCGGCCACGGGTGGCGCCCGCCACCGGTTCCGGGCGCGGCGGTTCCCGACAGGTCGCGATCCATGTGCGCGTGCACGGCGCCGGGCACGTGGCCCGTTGCGAACGCCGCCGCCCCGGCATCCGGATCGGCAAGCGAGTGGCGGCAATCGACCACCGCAAGGTCTTCGCGGCCCAGCGCGCCCGCCAGTGCTTCCGCCTGCACCAAGGTGGACCAGGACGCCGTCATGCAGTTGCCTCCCTGATCCGGGCCAGCCGCTCGCGCAGGTTGTACAGGATCGAGGCGGTCACGCCCCAGATGCGGTGCGGCACCAGCTCGGGCTCGCCGCGGTATTCGAGCACTTCGCGCCGGCGGCCGCCGTAGTCCACCTGCAGGCGGCGCAGGTTGTCGGGCGAGAGCAGGAAGCCGAGCTCCACTTCGAACACGTCCGCCACCTCGTTCGGATCGGGCACGGCGACGAAGGCCGGATCGATCGCCGCCACCGCCGGCAGCACCCGGTAGCCGCTGACGGTGAGCACCGGATCCAGCCAGCCCAGCGGCTCGGCCTGGGCGGGTCGCAGCCCGACCTCTTCATGGGCCTCGCGCAGGGCCGCGGCCAGCGCGTCGCGGTCGCCCGGCTCGACCCCGCCGCCGGGGAAGCTCACCTGTCCGGGATGGTGCCGCAGCACCTCGGTGCGACGGGTCAACAGCACCCGCGGGCCGTCGTCGCGCGGCACCAGTCCGACCAGCACCGACGCCTGGCGCAGCGGCCGCAGCGGCGGCAGCAGGTCTTCGACCTCGTGGCTATTCCAGCCTTCCACCCGCGGCGGCGCGGCCAGCGGGTGCAGCGCGCGAACCAGATCCGCCAGGCGCGCATCCGGGCTCACGTGCGCTGCGCTTCGCGTTCGGGCAACACGGTGTCCATCAGGTGCAGGCGCTCGTCGTCGTCCATCAGTCCCCAGCGCGCGATCTCGTCCGTGGTGCGGTGGCAGCCCAGGCACAGCCCTTCGCCATCGAGCGTGCAGACGCCGGTGCAGGGGGTGAGGATGGCGGGGAGCGGGGTGTTCATGTCACTGCGGGCTGGAGAAGAAAAAAGCCGCGCCGGCTTGCGCCGACGCGGCTGTCGTTGCGGCGCGGCGGTCGCGGCCGCCGGTCAGTTGATGCTGACCAGCTGGACTTCGAACACCACCGCCTGGTTCGGGCCGATCGGCGACTGCGGCGTGTTGCCGTAGGCCAGGTCGGGCGGCAGCACCACTTCCCAGCGCGAGCCAGCCTGCATCATGCCGATGGCCTCGCGCAGGCCGGTCAGCGGGATCTCGCCGACCTGCATGGTCACCGGATTGCTCGGCTGGCCTTCGCGCGGGGCGGTGGTGTCGATGAAGGTCTGGCCCTCGGGCAGGCTGGCCTTGTAGTGGACCTGAACCCGGTTCTGGGCGGTCGGACGCGCGCCGCTGCCGTTTTCGATCACCCGGTACTGCATGCCGCTCTCGGTGGCCTGCACGCCGGACTTGGCGCGATTCTGCGCCAGGAACGCGTCGCTCCGGGTCTTGTTCTCGGCCGAGGCCTCGTTGAAGGCCTGCTGGGCGCGGGCCATCTGGCGCTCCTGCATGCTTTCCACAGCGGTGCGCAGCTGCTCGACCGGCACGGTGGGGTCGCGGCGTGCGTAGCCGTCACGCAGGGCCTGGACGACGGTTTCAACGTTGACCTGCTCGCCGCTCTCGACGAGGTTCCGGCCCAGGTCGTAGCCCAGCGCGTAGCTCAGCTGACCCTGTTCGGTGGACGTGTCCTGGGCCGCGGCGGCGCCGCTGGCCAGGGTGAGGGCCGCAACGGTGGCGGCCAGAAGGCGCAACTTCATTCAGTGGTTCTCCAGAAACTTCCGGGGGTTCGGGGACGGATCCGGCCCACCCTGGAAGGGGGCCGGCTCAGGTCTAACGCGCTAGGATAACGACGAACGCGCTGAACTGTCACTTGATGACGGGCTCTGGGATCGGCCGGGGCGGCGCAAAGTTCCCTTCCAGCCTCCCCATCCAGCCAGGTACTCATGAACCATTCACCTCTGCAGATCGACGACCGCGGCGCCGTGCGCGTGGTCACCGTCAACCGCCCCGACAAGCTGAACGCGCTGGACGCGCAGACCCTCGACGCGCTCCATGACGCATTCGAAGCCGCTGCCGACGCCGACACCGTGCGCGCCGTGGTGCTGACCGGCGCCGGCCCCAAGGCCTTCGTGGCCGGCGCCGACATCTCCCAGATGGCCGGGCTGAGCCCCGTCCAGGCGCGCGATTTCTCGCTGCGCGGCCAGCGCACCATGCGCCGCATCGAGACCATGCCCAAGCCGGTGATCGCGATGATCAACGGCTTCGCGCTGGGCGGCGGGCTGGAGCTGGCGATGGCCTGCCACCTGCGGGTGGCCGCCGATACGGCCCGGATGGGCCAGCCGGAGATCAACCTGGGCCTGGTGCCCGGTTTTGGCGGCACCCAGCGCCTGCTGCGCCTGGCCGGGCGCGCGGCGACGCTGGAGCTGTGTCTGGTCGGCGCGCCGATCGACGCCGCACGCGCGCACCAGCTGGGCATCGTCAACCAGGTGCTGTCCCCGGCGAAGCTGGAAGAAGGCACGATGGAGCTGGCCAACCGGCTGGCCAACGCCGCGCCGCTGGCCCTGCGCGGGATCCTGGACTGCGTGAACACCGGCGGCGAATGCGGCATCGGCGAGGCGCTGGAGTTCGAGAGCACCCAGTTCGGACTGGTGTTCTCCACCGGCGACATGCGCGAGGGCACCCGCGCGTTCCTGGAAAAGCGCAAGCCGGAATTCAGCGGCACGTGAACGCGGACGCGCTGGCCACGCGCCTGCTGGAGCTGCTGGATCGCGACGACATGGACGCGGCGATCGAGGCCGGGCTGGCCGGTTTCGACCCGGACGCGTGCACGTCGCTGCCTGCCGCCGGGCGCGAACGGCTGGCGCAGGCCCGCGGCCGGCTGCTGGAGGCCTGGGCCGCCCGCGAGCGGCACCTGGCCCGCAATGCGCGGCTGGCGCGCCGGGCCGAGGAACTGCGGGCCAGGCGCCAGGCCGGCGCGGCATCGACCACGGGGCCACGCCGCAGCGCGCTGCCGTCCGCCGCCGCCGCGGCGCTGGCGCGCGCCCGCCAGCGGGCAGGAAGCGGCGCGTCGTGAGCGCCAATGAAACCGCCGCACCAAAGCGCCGGCGCGGCCGGCAGATGACCCGGGCCGACATCGAGGAGATGTTCGAGCGCCTGTCGGAGCTGAATCCGAACCCGACCACGGAGCTGGAGTACGCCTCCCCGTTCGAACTGCTGATCGCGGTGATCCTGTCCGCGCAGGCCACCGACGTGGGGGTGAACAAGGCCACCAGGCGGCTGTTCCCGGTCGCCAACACGCCGCAGGCGATCGCGGATCTGGGCGAAGAGGCGTTGAAGGGCTACATCAACACCATCGGCCTGTACAACGCCAAGGCGAAGAACGTCATCGCCACCTGCCGGATCCTGGTGGAGCAGCACGGCGGCGAGGTGCCGCGCGGGCGGGCCGCGCTGGAGGCCCTGCCGGGCGTGGGGCGCAAGACCGCCAACGTGGTTCTCAACACCGCCTTCGGCGAGCCGGCGATGGCGGTGGACACCCACATCTTCCGCGTCTCCAACCGCACCGGGCTGGCCCCGGGCAAGGACGTGCGCGCGGTGGAGGACGCCCTGCTCAGGCGGGTTCCCAGGCACTACCTGCAGGACGCCCACCACTGGCTGATCCTGCACGGTCGCTATGTGTGCAAGGCACGCAGGCCGGAATGCCCGGCCTGCGTGATCCACGACCTGTGCCGCTGGCCGGACAAGGTGCCGCCGGCCGGCTGAAGCGGCTCAGTCCTCGAACGCCAGCGGGGTGACCCTGCTGGCGACCGGATCCAGCGCCAGCACCATCTTGCTGGAGTAGCGCTGCGCCTGCGGGCCGCTCCAGGCGCACTCGGTGGCGCTGGTGGCCGCGCCCAGGAAGCACACTGGCCACAGCACGGTGCTGCCCACCGTCTGCGCGTCCACGCGCTCGGGCGCGAACCGCCACTGCGCCGCGGCGTGGCTGGCGGACGCCACCATGTTGCGCGAGACGTTGCCGTGGACGCTGTCGACCTCGGCGCTGGTGACCCGCCCGTCCTGGCCGATGTCCAGCTTCATCACCACCGTGCCCTCGCGTCCTTCGCGCTGCTCGCGCACCGGATACTGCGGCAGCACCAGGTGCCGCGGCGCGGGGCCGGTGGTGGCCGATACCAGCTCGTAGTCCCCGGCGACCGCGCCGGGCGCCACCACCAGGCGCAGGAAGGTGCGGAACTCGCTGCCTGCGGCATCGCCGGAACGACCCTCGGCGTTAAACAGCCAGGAGCGGGCCTGATCCTCCAGCTCCTGGCCGACGGCATCTGCGGTGCCGCCATAGCGCGAGATCTGCTGCACCTCGCCGTTGGCATCGATCTGTACGGCGTAGGTATAGACCCGCTGCCCCTGCTCCTGCCCGTGATCGACAGCCAGCGCCGCCGGCGCCATGCATGCCAGCGCGAGCAGCGCCGGGAAACCGAGGATGGAACGCTTCATTTTTGTGCCCCTAGCATAAGTTTGCGACAAACCCATGACACACCACGCGGGGCTGTTTCTTGATGACACCTCGATGACACGAGCCGCCTTATCCGATGGGCGGCACCTTTTGGCAGACAAACGGCTGGCAGGCGCCCTGTCAGCGCCCGGTTACCGTGAAAAAACGCCGCGCCGGGCGCGGATCAGGCGTGCTGCCGCTCCCGCAGCCATTTGGTCGCCACCCACTTTTCGCCTTCCAGCACCGGCGCTCCCCCGTGCAGGGTTCCGGTCATCGGGTGCGGGCGGTCGTAGCTGAAGAACACCGCGTTGCCCTTGACCGCCGCGGCTTCGAAGCGCGCGTCCGGGAACGTGGTCGCGCCGCCGCGGGCGGGCGTGTTGAGGTACATCACCACCGACGCCACGCGCTGGCCGCCGCGGGCGAGGATCCTGCCCACGCCGGGGCGGGCGGGATCGAAATAGTCGTGGTGCGGCTTGTATTCCGCACCCACGCCGTAGCGCAGCACCTGCATGGCCTCGCCGTTTTCCACCGGCCACTCCAGCAACGCCGCGATCCGCGCCTCGATCCGCGCCACCAGGGCGTTCTCGCCACGCTGCAGGAACATGCCCTGGCTGGTGCGGGCGGCGTGGACCTCGTCGGCACCGGTATCCTGGTTGACCGTGGACGAGCGCGCCAGCCGGCCGCGCGAGAGTTCCACCAGCGCATCGCATTCTTCATGCGAGAGCAGCCCGCCGAACACGACGACCTGCGGGTGCACCAGGTGCGCCAGCACCGGCACCTCGCGGTCACCGGCAGCCAGGATCGACGGCCCGTTCCAGGACACCGGCGCGGGAACCGGAACCGGAGCCGGGAGATCGCTCTTGCGGGCGTGGTCTTCCAGGTGTTTGCGCAGCACTGATTCCACCGCGTCGATCGCGGCCTGCTCCTGCCAGCCGCGGGCCAGCATGGGCTCGACCACGGCTTCGGGCGGGTGGCCTGCCCGCACCTGGTCGAGGATCCAGGCCTCCAGTTTGGGATCGGTCTGCTGTTCCAAGCGGCTCTCCGGATGTGACCAGGGCGATGTCGGCCTGACAGCCCTGCGAGGCTACGCGCGGCCAGTGACATGGCCGTGACATCCACGCGGCGCACTCCCCCAGCGGGGTCGCCGTCACATCCGGGACGGACACGCCATCCACCCCGTACACGGTCATCCCATCGTCCCGAAACTGTCATCGAACACCTCTACAAAACCCCCTGTCCACTGCCCGCCGGGGAGGCGGATACCCGGAAGCTGGTCACCAGTCTTCTTCCTCTGTCAGCACCCCCTTCTCACTTCACTGCCCCACCGAACCGAATCGGAGAGTTTCACGATGGCTGCGAACAACTACCGGACCCTGATGATGACCTTTGGCGCGGCGCTCGCGCTGAGCGCCTGCGGCAACGGCGCCGACCGCGTCGCCTCCCCTGGCGAAGGCGCCTTCCCGCCGCCGCCGCCGACCGCCCCGCCGCCGCCGGCCCCGCCGCCGCCGAGCGAGCCGCCGCCGACCGGTGGCCCAGCCGCCGACTGCCCGACCGGCTTCGCCAACGCGGGCACCGTCGCCAATGACACCCTGCGCGCCTGCCGCCTGCCGCAGCTGATCACCGGCAGCCTGCTGGTGCCCAAGCGCGACGGCACGGTGTACGCCATTTCCGGCGCGGTCAACGTCGGCCAGGACCAGGGCGGCGACGCCGACAGCCCGACCGCTGCCCCGCGCGGCACGCTCACCATCGAGCCCGGCGTCACCCTGTATGCCTCGTCCGGCAACGACTACCTGATCGTCAACCGCGGCTCGGAAATCTTCGCCGAAGGCACCGTGGAAGAGCCGATCATCTTCACCGCCCGCGCCGACGTGGAAGGCGACACCAACGCCGACACCATCGGCCTGTGGGGCGGCCTGATCCTGGCCGGCCGCGCGCCGATCAATGCCTGCCCGGGCGAAACCGAATCCGGCACCCCGCAGTGCCAGAGCCAGGTCGAGGGCACCAGCGCCTTCTACGGCGGCAACGACCCCGAAGACAGCAGCGGCACCATCCGCTACGTGCAGGTCAAGTACTCGGGCTTCGAGATCTCGCCGAACAACGAGCTGCAGGGCATCACCGCGGCCGGCGCCGGCCGTGGCACCACCCTGGAGTACTTCCACATCCACAACAGCTCCGATGACGGCATCGAGATCTTCGGCGGCACCCTGAACGCCCGCTACCTGGTGGTGACCGGCGCCGACGACGACTCGATCGACACCGACACCGGCTGGGACGGCGGCATCCAGTTCGGCATCGTGATCCAGCGCGCCGGCGGCGGCGACCGCATGAACGAGTGGAGCAGCATCAACCGCACCCCGTACTCGCAGCCGCGCGTGGCCAACATCACCTACATCGGCCGTCCCGGCGGCGGCTCCGCGATCCACCTCAACCAGGGCACCCAGGCCTCGTTCTACAACACCGTGGTGACCCGCCCGGGCGGCGGCGACGGCTCCGGCACGCGCTGCCTGGAGATCCGCGACGCCAACACCAAGGGCACCTTCCACTCGGTGCACTTCTCGTGCCCGGTGGCGTTCGAGGATGACCGTGCCCGCGCCGACTTCGAGGCCGGCACCAACAACGTGGTCGGCTCCTCCAGCCTGGTCAACGGCTTCATCAACGGCCCGGAGGAAAGCGCGGTGCCGGCCTACCAGGACCTGAGCGCGGACTTCCCGTACTTCGAGACCGTGGACTACATCGGCGGCGTGCGCGACGCCAGCGACACCTGGTGGCAGGGCTGGACCTGCGGCCTGACCGACGACTCCCCGGGCTGCTGAGCGGAACCCACCGAAGGAGCACGGGGCGGCGGCAACGCCGCCCCGTTGCAATGACAACCGGGACCTCGCCGTCCGCAGCCAAGGCCACTGCCATGAAATCCATCCTGAAACAAAACCGACCGGCCCGGCGCCACCTGTCGCTGGCGATCGCCGCCCTGCTTGCGCCGTCGGCGGCGCTGGCACAGCAGGCGCCCGAGCCGGACAGCACCGACCAGGCCGCCACCCTCGACACCATCCAGGTGCGTGGTGAGTACATTCCCGAGCCGATGCTCCAGACCTCCGAGGTGGCCTCGTTCGTCACCCGCGAGGACTTCCAGCGCACCGGCGACAGCGACGCCGCCGCGGCGCTGACCCGCGTCACCGGCCTGAGCCTGGTGCGCGGCAAGTTCGTCTACGTACGCGGCCTGGGCGAGCGCTATTCCTCGGCGCTGTTCAACGGCTCGCCGCTGCCCAGCCCCGAGCCGCTGCAGCGGGTGGTGCCGCTGGACCTGTTCCCGAGCGAAGTGCTCGAGAGCGTCACCGTGCAGAAGACCTATTCGGCGCGCTACCCCGGCGAGTTCGGCGGCGGCGTGATCGACCTGCAGTCGCTGGCGGTGCCCGACGAGCCGTTCCTGAACCTGTCGATCGGAACCGGCGGCAACTCCGTCACCACCTTCGAGAAGGGGCTGACCTATTTCGGCTCCGACGATGATTACTGGGGCTACGACGACGGCACCCGCAAGGTGCCGAGCGCGCTGCGCGAAGCCATGGCCACCGGCCAGCGCGTCGACCTGGGCAACTTCAGCCGCGAGGACATCCGCCGCATCGGCCGCAGCCTGCAGAACGCCAACATCCGCGTGCTGCAGGAAAAGGACAGCATCGACCCGGATCTGAGCTTCGGCGGCAGCGCCGGCTGGTCGATGGACATGGGCAACGACGCGCGCCTGGGCTTTGTCGCCGTGGGCGGGTTCGACAACGAGTGGCGCACGCGCTTCGGCGTGCAGCAGGACCCGGTGTTCGTTGGCGACGCGGTCCAGTACAACTCCAGCTACGACTTCCTGTCCACCACCAACAACGCCAAGGTCAACGTCATGCTCGGCGCCGGCTGGGAAAGCCCCCGGCACCGGGTGGCGCTGACCTCGCTGTACGTGCACGACACGCTCAAGGAGACCCGCAGCCGCTCGGGCGCCGACAACCTGGCCGGCTTCGACGTGCGCGACGACTACACCGAGTGGTTCGAGCGCGAGCTGATCAACAACCAGATCACCGGCAGCCACAGCTTCGGCGAATACGACGACCTGAAGATCGAGTGGCGCGGCGCCGTGGCCCGCGCCACCCGCGACGCGCCCTACGAGACCAGCATCCGCTACGAGAACGTGGGCGGCTACTGGTCGCACGACGGGTCGCGGGTGCAGAACTACCTGCGCTTCAGCGACGTGGAGGACGAGGTGGCCAGCGGCGGCATCGACGTCACCTGGCGCCTGCCGGTGGAACGCGACATCACCCTGGCCGGCGGCGTCGCCTATTCCGACAACGACCGCAACGCCGAGAACCGCGAGTTCCGTTTCCTGGCCCTGGACGGCCCGCTGCCGCATTACAACCGCTTCCAGCGGCCGGACTACCTGTTCTCCGACTACAACCTGAGCCACGACCTGCTGCGCCTGCGCGAGGTCACCGGCAACTCCGGCGATGCCGCCTACGACGCCACCCTCAAGACCAAGGCGGGCTACCTGCAGGTGGAGGCCGAGATCAACCCGTTCGTGCGCGCCACCGTGGGCGTGCGCTACGAGGACGCGACGCAGGCGGTGCACACCTACAACATCTTCACCGGTGAGCGGCAGGGCGGCGTGGAGCCGCTGGACAACAGCTACGTGCTGCCGGCGGCGACGGTGACCTGGAACTTCTCGGACAACCAGCAGATCCGCTTCGGCGCGTCCAAGACCATCGCCCGCCCGCAGTTCCGCGAGCTGTCGCCGCTGCAGTACCTGGATCCGGACAACGACCGCGTCTTCTACGGCAACCCGTACCTGGTCGACAGCGAGCTGGTGAACCTGGACGCCCGCTACGAGTGGTTCTTCGGCTCGGGCGAGTACTTCACCGTCGGCGCGTTCTACAAGGACATCGACAAGCCGATCGAAAGCAACGTCAACGACGCCCCTGGCGGCGGCATCCTGCAGAGCTTCCTCAACGCGCCTTCGGCCACGCTGTTCGGCTTCGAGGCGGAGGTGAAGAAGTACCTCGACCTGCCGATCCAGGCCAACTGGTGGGGCGACAAGCGCCTGTACCTGGCGGCCAACTACACCTGGTCGGATTCCGAGGTCGAGGTGAAGGACGGCGACATGGTGCATCCGTACGGATTTACCACGCCGCAGGACGCCACCCTGTTCGTGCGCGACGGCAGCGAACTGCAGGGCCAGTCCAACCACATCGGCAACCTGCAGCTGGGCATCGAGAGCGAGACCTCGGGCACCCAGGCCACCCTGATCGCCAACTACGTCGGCGAGCGGGTCAGCGCCCGCGGCCGCCCCGGCCAGCCCGACTACATGGAAAATCCGGGCACCTCGCTGGACTTCGTGCTTCGCCAGGACATCAACCTCGGCCGCACCGGGATGACCCTGGGCTTCAGCGCCCGCAACCTGCTGGAAACGGACTTCCGCGAATACCAGCAGGCCGGCGGCAACAAGATCGACGTGTACCGGTACGAGCCGGGCGTGTCCTACACGCTGAGCCTGTCGGCCTCGTTCTGACCGCTGTTCCCGCCCTCCCGCCCCGCCGCCACGGCCGGGCGGGAGGCGCCGGGACGCATAGATGGCAGCTGACGCCGAACTGTCATTAATCAGTCGCATCCTGTGCGGACTCCTGAAACCTGGCCGCGCCATCGCGGACGCCCGTGCCCCGATTCCCCGCGCCATTGCAGTCTTTGACCCACGCCGATCACAGCACCTTGTTGCGCACCGGTGTGGAAGTGGTGCTGATCCTGCTGCTCGCCGCCCAGGCCGCGCGCATGGCCTGGCTGCTGGTGTCCCCGCCCGGCCCGGCGGGTGACTGGCCCCCTGCCGATGCGGGCCGTGCCCACGGCCCGGCCCCTGCCCTGGCGCTGTCCGTCGACCCCTTCCATCCCGGTGCCCGCGGCGGGCCGGTGGCTGCCAATGCCAGCGGCTACCGCCTGCACGCGGTGCGCGTTGCCGGCACCTCGGGTTCGGCCATCCTCTCGACCTCCGACGGAGGGCCACAGGCGGCCTTCCAGGTGGGCGATGCAGTCGCCCCGGGCGTGATCCTGGCCGACGTGGGTGCAGGCCACGCCCTGCTTCGCACCGGCAGCGGCAACCAGCGGCTGGAACTTGAATCCGCGCCCTCGACCCTCCCCTCCCGCCCCGCGCCGGCAGCCGGCCTGCCCTCGGCCGCCCCTGCACCCGCTGCGCCGGCCGCGGAAGTCGACCCGGCGGCGCTGCTTGCCCAGGCCGGGCTGCGCGCCCGCACCGAAGGCGGCCGGGTGACCGGCTACACCCTGATTCCGCGCGGCGGCGGCGACGTGCTGCGCCAGGCCGGACTGCAGGCCGGCGACGTGCTGGTGGCGGTCAACGGCAACCAGCTCAACCCCGAACGCCTGGCCGAGCTCGAATCCGAGCTGGCCGGACGCGACGAAGTGCGGCTGACCGTGCAGCGCAACGGCCAGCCGCAGACCCTGACTTTGCGGACGAAATCGCCTTGAACCTTCGAATGTTCCCCTGGCTGCTCGCAGCCGCCTTCGCGCTGTCCGCAGCCGCAGCCGCGCCCGCCCGGGCCCAGGCAGCGCCGGAGCAGGCCCCCGCCCTGAGCGTGCAGAACGCCGACATCCGGGCCTTCATCCAGGACGTGGCCCGCGCCACCGGCACCACCTTCCTGGTCGACCCGCGGGTGCAGGGCACCATCACCCTGTCCAACGAGGAGCCGCTGAGCGAACCCGAGCTGCTCGGGATACTGGTAGCGACCCTGCGCGCCAACGGCCTGATCGCGGTGCCCGCCGGCGACGGCGTGTACCGGGTGGTGCCCGACGACACCGCCGCCCAGCAGCCGGGCGCGGCGACCGCCGGCGGCTCGAGCTTCTCCACCGAGGTGTTCCCCCTGCGCCACGTCGACGCCGCCTCGGCGGTGGACACGGTCAGGCCGCTGCTGGGCCGCGGCGGCGTGGCCCTGGCCACGCCGCAGGGCAACAGCCTGCTGGTGGCCGACTACGTGGACAACCTGCGCCGCCTGCGCGGCCTGATCCGGCAGATCGACCAGGACCGCTCGCGGGTGGAGGCGGTGAGCCTGCGCAACAGCTCGGCGCGCGAGATCGCGGCCGTGGTCAACGGCCTGTACGGCGGCCAGGGCCGCGGCGCGGTGCTGACCGTGCTCCCGGTGGAGAGCAGCAACGCGGTGATGCTGCGCGGCGATGCCGGCCTGGTGGACACGGTGCGCCGGGTGGTGGAAGACCTGGATCTGCGCGCGGAAAGCAGCGGCGACGTGCGGGTGATCCGCCTGCAGCACGCCAATGCGGAGGAGCTTCTACCGGTGCTGCAGCAGGTGCTCGGCACGCCCGGGGACGCGGTGGACGCGGCCGGCCAGTGGGGGCTCAACGGGGGCACGGCTTCGCGCCAGCTGTCCATGCCCTCCGGCGACGGCATGACTGCCGGCGGGATGATGGACAGCGCGATGGCGCTGGGGCGCGACAGCCAGGGCCCCGGCGCCCCGCTGGCCGCCTCGGTGACGGTGGCCCCCGGCCGTCGCGCCACCATCGCCCGTTACCCCGGCGCCAACGCCATCATCATCAACGCCGACCCGGAGACCCAGCGGATGCTGGTCGACGTGATCACCCAGCTCGACGTGCGCCGCGAGCAGGTGCTGGTGGAAGCGCTGGTGGTGGAAATCTCCGACGCGGCCGCGCGCAAGCTCGGCGCCCAGCTGATGGTGGCCGGACGCGACGGCAACATCCCGCTGGGCTACACCAACTTCCCCGGCAGCGCGCCCGGCATGGGCGCGCTGGCAGCGGGCGCGGCGGCGCTTCGTGATGGCGACACCACCTCGCCCGCGGTCGACAACGCGCTGCGCTCGCTGCTGGGCTACAACGGCGGCCTGATGGGCCTGGCCGGCGAGACCGGCAGCGCGGTGTTCGGCCTGATCATCGACGCGGTCAAGAGCGACACCGCCTCCAACCTGCTGTCCACGCCTTCGATCCTGACCCTGGACAACGAGGAGGCGCGGATCCTGGTCGGCCAGGAAGTGCCGATCACCACCGGCGAGGTGCTGGGCGACTCCAACAGCAACCCCTTCCGCACCATCAATCGCCAGGACGTGGGCGTGCAGCTGCAGGTGCGCCCGCAGATCAACGCCGGCGGCGGCATCACCCTGGCCCTGCGCCAGGAGGTGTCCTCGATCGCCGGGCCGGTCAGCGAGGACTTCAACGAACTGATCCTGAGCAAGCGCCAGATCGACACCCGGGTGCTGGCCGACGACGGCTCGATCGTGGTGCTGGGCGGCCTGCTCGACCAGGCCGACCGCAACACCGTGAACAAGGTGCCGGTGCTGGGCGACATCCCGGGCCTGGGGGCGCTGTTCCGCAGCACCGCGCGCGAGCGCAACCAGACCAACCTGATGGTGTTCATCCGGCCCACGATCGTGCGCGACTCGGCCCAGGCCCAGGCGATCACCGCCCCGCGCTACGACTACATGCGCAACCGCCAGCTGGTCGGCGGCGGCACCGCCGCCGACGGCCGGGCGCTGCTGGATGCGCTGATCCAGGACTACTTCGGCACCACCCCGCCGGTGGCGCCGCCGGCGCAGCTGCCGGCGCCCGCCGCCGAAGCTCCGCCTGCGGCGGACGAGCCGATGCCGTGAGCGAAGCCGACGCGCCCGCGCTGGCCTACAGCTTCGCCCGCCGCCACGGCCTGGTGCTGCTGGCGCTGGGCGAGCGCGCGCGCCTGGGGCTGCGCGAAGGCAGCCCGCCCGACGGCCTGGTCGAGGCCCGGCGCGCGCTTGGCCGGGCGCTGGACGTGCAGGTGCTGCCGCGGGCCGAGTTCGACCGGCGGCTGTCGGAAGCCTATGCCGGCAACGGCCTGGCCGGCGCGGACGGGCTGGAGGAAGCCGGTGGCCTGGACGCGCTGGCCGACGATCTGCCCGCCGCCGAGGATCTGCTCGACGCCCAGGACGACGCGCCGGTGATCCGCCTGATCAACGGCCTGATCGCCGAGGCCGCCCGCAGCGGCGCCTCGGACGTGCACATCGAGCCGTTCGAGAGCGCCCTGCGGGTGCGCTTCCGCGTGGACGGGGTGATGCGCGAGGCGCTGAGCCTGCCGCCGCGGCTGGCGCCGATGCTGGTATCGCGGGTGAAGGTGATGGCGCGGCTGGACATCGCCGAACGCCGGGTGCCGCAGGACGGGCGTATTTCCCTGGCGATGGGCGCCAAGGCGCTGGACGTGCGCGTGTCCACCCTGCCCGCCCGCAACGGCGAGCGGGTGGTGATGCGCATCCTGGACAAGGACCAGGGCGCGCGCGGGCTGGACGAGCTGGGCATGCCGCCGCAGGTGCTGGCCGCGTTCAACGCCGCCCTGGCCCAGCCCAACGGCATCGTCCTGGTCACCGGCCCCACCGGCTCGGGCAAGACCACCACCCTGTACGCCGGGCTGACCCGGCTCAACGACGGCAGCCGCAACATCCTCACCGTGGAGGATCCGGTCGAATACGCGGTGGACGGCGTCGGCCAGACCCAGGTCAACGGCAAGGTGGGCATGACGTTCGCCGCCGGGCTGCGCGCGATCCTGCGCCAGGATCCGGACGTGGTGATGGTGGGCGAAATCCGCGATCCGGAGACCGCGCAGATCGCGGTCCAGGCCAGCCTCACCGGCCACCTGGTGCTCTCCACCGTGCACACCAACGACGCCCTGGGCGCGATCACCCGCCTGCGCGACATGGGTACCGAATCGTTCCTGCTCGCCAGCACCGTGCGCCTGGTGCTGGCGCAGCGGCTGATCCGGCGGCTGTGCCCGCACTGCCGCCGGCCGCGCGAAGCCGACGCGCTGAGCGCGCGGCTGATGGGCCCGGACTACGCCGGCCCGCTGTATGCGGCGGCCGGCTGCCCGCAGTGCCAGCACACCGGCTTTGCCGGGCGCATCGGCGTGTACGAGGCGGTCACCATCGACGAGCGCCTGCGCGCGCTGATCGGCGCCGGCGCCGACGAGGACGCGCTGGCCCGCGAAGCCGCGGTCTCCGGCGACTGGCTGGCCGACTCGGCCCGCGCCTGCGTCGCCGCCGGCACCACCACGCCCGAGGAAGCCCTGCGCGTGGTTCGCCAGGACGAGCGCGGCGAAGGAGGCGCGTGAGCGTGGCGGTGTTCGAATACGAAGCGCTGGATGCCGGCGGCCGCAGCCGCAGCGGCACACTGGCCGCCGGCAGCGAGCGCGAGGCCCGCGAGCGGCTGTCCGGGCGCCGCCTGGTGCCGGTGCGCCTGGCCCCGGCCGCCGCGCAGGGCGAGGCCCGGCGCGGACGCTTCGGCACCCGCGACCTGGCCCTGGCCACCCGCCAGCTCGCCACCCTGGCGGCGGTGGCACCGATAGAGGAGGCCCTGCGCACCATCGGCACCCAGGCCGAGCGGCCCGGCACCCGGCGGGTTCTGCTCTCCACCCACGCCGCGGTGGTGGAAGGCTTCCGCCTGTCCGACGCGATGGCCCGCCAGGGCAAGGCGTTCCCGCCGCTGTACCGGGCGATGGTCGCCGCCGGCGAAGGCACCGGCGCGCTGCCGGAGATCCTGGAACGCCTGGCCGACCTGCTCGAACGCCAGCAGCAGGTGCGCAGCAAGCTGGTGGCGGCGCTGGTGTATCCGGCCGCCCTGGCCGCCACCGCGCTGGTGGTGATCGCGGCGCTGATGACCTTCGTGGTGCCGCGGGTGGTGGAGCAGTTCGACTCGATGGGCCGCACCCTGCCCTGGCTCACCCGCGCGGTGATCGGGGTGTCCGAAGCGATGACCGGCTGGGGCCTGCTGTTGCTGGCGCTGCTGGTGGCCGCCGGCATCGGCCTGGCCGCGCTGCTGCGCCGGCCGGGGCCGCGGCTGCGCTTCGACGCCATGCTGCTGCGCGCGCCGTTCCTGGGCCGGCTGCTGCGCGACCTGCACGCCGCGCGCCTGGCCCGCACCCTGGCGATCATGCTCGCCAGCGGCCTGCCGGTGCTCGAAGGCCTGCGCATCACCGCGCGCACGGTCGGCAACCGGGTGCTGCGCGGGGCCACCGACGGCATGGCCGACGCCATCCGCGAAGGCGCCAGCCTGTCCTCGGCCATGCGCCGGGCCGGGGTGTTCCCGCCGACCCTGCTCTACATGGCCTCCAGCGGCGAGGAGAGCGGGCGCCTGGCGCCGATGCTCGAGCGCGCCGCCGACTACCTGGAGCGCGAGTTCACCACCTTCACCTCGGCCGCGATGAGCCTGCTGGAGCCGGCCATCATCGTGGTGATGGGGGTGCTGGTGGCGCTGATCGTGCTCTCGATCCTGCTGCCGATCCTGCAGTTCAACAGCCTCGTGCTGGGCTGATCCTCCGGAGTATCCACATGCGCAATTCCCCGTACCCCTCCCGATCCCGCGCCGCCGGCTTCACCCTGGTGGAGGTCATGGTGGTGGTGGTGATCATCGGCCTGCTGGCCACGGTGGTGATGATCAACGTCATGCCCAGCCAGGATCGGGCCATGGCGGAAAAGGCCCGCGCCGACATCTCGGTGCTGGAACAGGCGATCGAAACCTACCGCCTGGAAAACCTGGCCTACCCGCCCCAGCAGGACGGACTGCAGGCGCTGCTGCGCCCGCCGGCCGGCCTGGCCCGGCCCGAGCGCTACCGCCAGGGCGGCTACATCCGGCGCCTGCCCGAGGATCCGTGGGGCAACGCCTACCAGTACCGCCATCCGGGCAGCCGCGGCGGCGCCTTCGACGTGTTCTCCTACGGCAGCGACGGCACCGAGGGTGGCGAGGGCGACGCGGCCGATATCGGCAACTGGAACTGAGCCATGCCCGCGCGCTGTCCGGCAGGGCCCGCCTGCGCACCCCGGCTGCCCCGGCACCTGGCCGGCTTCACCCTCGTGGAGCTGATGGTGGTGCTTGCGGTGGTGGGCCTGCTCGGCGCGGTGGTGCTGCTGACCGCGCCCGCCCCGGACGCGGCGCTGCGCCGCGATGCGGAAACGCTGGCAACCCGGCTGGCGCAGGCGCAGCAGGAGGCGATCCTGTCCACCCGCGCGCTGCGGGTGCAGGCCGACGGGGGCGGTTACCGGTTCCTGGTGGCGCGCAGCGGCGGCTGGCAGCCGCTGTCGGGCCCGCCGTTCGAGCCGGCGGCGTGGGCGCCCGGGATCACCCCGGTGCTGGACGGCGACGACCAGCCGGTGTGGTTTGCATTCGATCCGATCGGCACCGCCGAGCCGGTGGCGCTGGTGCTCGGTGACGGCAGCGGCGCGCTGCAGGTGCGCGTGGACGCGGACGGCGGCGTGCGGGTGGCGCAGGCGCCGTGAGGAGCCGTGACTGCCGCCGCCGGCCGGCCGGGTTCACGCTGCTGGAGCTGCTGGTGGCGCTGGCGGTGTTTTCGCTGGTGGTGCTGGCCCTGCTCAACCTGGCCGGCGAAAGCACGCGCACGGCGGTAATCGTGGAGGAGCGGGTGCTGGCCGGCATCGTCGCCGGCAACCGCGCGGTGGAGGCGGCGGTGGAGCCGCTGGACACGCTGGCCGCCCGTGGCGAAGGCGATGAGCAGCTGGGCGATCGCGGCTGGCGCTGGACGCGATCGCTGTCGGCCACCGATGACGCGGACGTGCTGCGCGTGGACATCACGGTCTATGCCGCCGACAGCGACCGCATCGCCGCCGAAACGGTGCTGTTCCGGAATGCACGCTGATGGCGCGCGGATTCACCCTGGTCGAGATGCTGGTCGCGCTGGCGGTGTTCGCCCTGCTCGCCGCCGGCGGCGTCACGGTGATGGCCTGGGCCAGCACCAGCCAGGGCGCCACCCAGGCGCGGATGGCGCGCGTGGGCGAGCTGCAGCGCGCGCGCGCCATGCTCCAGGCCGACCTCTCGCAGGCGGCCCCGCGGCGCACCCGCAATGCGGCCGGCATTGGCGCGGTGCAGGCCTTCACCGGCAACGCCGAGCCGGTCGCCGGGATGCTGTTCGCGCTCACCCGGCGCGGCTGGGACAACCCGCAGGGCGCGCCGCGCGCGTCGCTGCAGTACGTGGAATACCGGCTGCGGGATGGCCGCCTGGAGCGCAGCGCCCGGCCCATGCTCGACGGCGCCCGCTTGGAGCCGCCGCAGGTGGTGATCGAAGGCGTGCGCGAGGCACGGGTGCTGTACCGCTTCCAGGGCCAATGGATGGACGGCTGGCCCGGCGGCATCGACCGGGTGCCCGAGGCGCTGCGCCTGAGCCTGGAGCTGGAGGGGCTGGGACGGATCGAGCAGGCGTTCCTGATGCAGGGGCAGTGGCCGTGAGCGCGCACCGCCAGCGCGGGGTGGCCCTGCTCACGGTATTGCTGCTGGTGGCGGTGATGGCGGTGCTGGTGGTGGCGATGCTCGACGACATCCGCTTCGCCCTGCGCCGCGCCGGCAACGCCCAGGCCGTGGCCCAGGCCCAGTGGCATGCGCTGGGCGCCGAAACCCTGGCCATGGCCCAGATCGAACGCCTGGCGCTGCGCGACCCGGGCGTGACCACCCTGGCCGGCAACTGGAACGGGCGCAGCTTCCTGTTCCCGGTCGACGACGGGGTGATCCGCGCCACCCTCTCCGATGCCACCGCCTGCTTCAACCTCAACAGCGTGGTGCAGGGTGCGGGCGAGCTGTTCACCCGCAATGAACCCGGGATCGGGCAGTACGACGCCCTGCTGCAGGCGCTCGGTTTCCCGGCCGCCCAGGCGCGCGCGCTTGCGGACGCGCTGGCCGACTGGATCGACAGCGACCAGCAGCGCGAAGGCCTGGGCCATGAGGATCCCGGCTACGCGCGCGGCCGCGACGGCTACCGCACCGGCGCCACCCTGCTCGCCGAGCCCAGCGAACTGCGCGCCATCCACGGCTACACCAGCGCGGTCTATGCCCGGCTGCGCCCGCATGTATGTGCGCTGCCCACCACCGCGCTCTCGCCGGTCAACCTCAACACCCTGCAGGATCGGGACGCGCCGGTGCTGGTCATGCTGACCGGCGGCGCGATCGACGTCGAACGCGCGCGCCGGGTGATCGCGTCGCGCCCGGTTTACGGCTGGCGCAGCTTCGATGAATTCTGGGCCAGCCCCGGCATCGACACGGTGCCCGACAACACCGTTCTGGATCAGGTGGCGCTGCGCACCCGCTATTTCCGCCTGCACGCCGAGGTCGACAGCGGCCCGGCCCAGGTGGTGCTCAGCGCGCTGATCGAACACCGGGGCGAGACGCCCGACGCCCCCGCCCGCCTGCTGGCAAGACGCTGGAGTCCCGAGCAATGAAACCGCACGATCCCGTCCACGTGGTGCTGCTGCCTGCCCGGGCCGACGCACCCGCGGTGCGCCTGGTCGTTGCCTCCGACGGCAGCGTGCTGTCGCGCGACGTGCTGGCTGCCGACGGCCCGCAGCTTCCAGCGGACGCTCCCCGCCCCCGCGTGGTGGTCGTGGTGCCCGGCACGCAGGCGCCGGCGCGCTGGCTGCAGCTGCCCGCCTGGAGCCAGGCCCAGGCCCGGGCCGCCGCGCTCGCGCTGGCCGGCGACGAACTGGCGGCCGGCGATGACGCCCACGTTGCCGTGGGCGCGGCCGCCGATCCCGAGACGCCGCGTCCGCTGGTGGCGGTCGCCGATGCGACGATGCAGGCCTGGCTGGCCCAGGCCTCCGCGCTGGGCCTGCGCCCGGACACAATGGTGCCCGACCACCTGGCCCTGCCCGCGCCCGACGACCCCGAAAGCGCACAGGTCGCGACCCTGGACGGCGACTGGATCGTGCGCACGGCGTCGCGCGCGTTCCGGGTGGAAGCGGATCTGGCCGCCACCGTGCTCGGCGACACCGCGGTGGAACCGGTCACCGGAGCGGACGCCGTCCAGGCCCTGCTGGCCCGGGGCGCGCTGGACGCGCCCGTGGATCTGCTCCAAGGCCCGTACGCCCCGACCGACGAGCGCCCCACCGGCCTGCGCGCCTGGCGCCGCGCCGCCGTGCTGGCCGCGCTGCTCGTTGCATCGGTGCCGCTGGCGTGGGGGGTGGAAGCGATCGCCCACGTGCTCGCCGCGCGCAGCCTGGAATCGGACGCCGCGCAGCGCGTGGCCCGGGCCCTGCCGGGCGCGCCCGCCGATGCGGATCCCGCGGCGAGCGTGCGCACCGCGCTGGCCACGGTGCGCGCCCGCGAGGACTTCCCGCGCGCGTTCGCCGCCCTGTCCGGCGGCGTGCAGCAGCTGGAGGGCGCGGCCATCGACCGGATCTCCTGGCAGGCCGGGGCACCCCTGCGCGCGGTCGTCCTCCACGACAACGCCGGACAGCTGGAGACGCTGGACGGCTTCGCGGCCGGCCACGGCCTGGCGGTGGCCACCGCCGGCACCCAGCGCGCGGACGGGCGCCTGCGCAGTGAAATCGACCTAGTGGAGCAAACGCCATGAGCACGGACAAGACGGGCGCGGCCCCGGCCGCCACCGCGCAGCTGGCCGGATGGTGGCACGCCCGCGAGCCGCGCGAGCGCTGGATGCTTGCGGTCATGTGCGCCGCGATCGCCGCGTTCGTGGCCTGGTACGCCGTGCTGGCACCGCTGCAGGGGCTGCGCCAGCGCGCCGCCGACCGCCATGCGGCGGCGGCGCTGGACGCCGCCGAGGTTGAACGCGGCCTGGCCGTGGTCGCGGCCGCCAGCGATCCCGCCAGCGCGCCGCTTCCGGCCGAAGCGCTGCACGCGCTGGTCACCGACAGCGCCGGCGCGGCGGGGATCACCTTCGACCGCCGCGAGGCCACGCCCGATGGCGGCCTGGAAGTGGGCACGGATGCCGTGGACGCCCTGCCCCTGTTCAACTGGCTGGACGGCCTGCGCCTGGAGCACGCCGTCGCCCCGGTTGCGGTCGACATCGAACGCCGCGAAGGCCGGCTGCGCGCCCAACTGCGCTTCGCACCCGCGCAATGAGCCGCCGGGCCCTGCTGCTGCTCTTCGCGCTGGCGGTGCCGGTCATGCTGCTCGCCGCCCTGCCGCTGCGCCTGGCGCTGGACATGGCCGATGCCGGCCGCGCGGGCCTGTCCGCACGGTCTGCCAGCGGCAGCGTGTGGAGCGGACGCCTGCAGGGCGCCAGCCTGCGCGGCATCGAGCTGGGCGACATATCCGCGCGGCTCTCGCCGCTGCCGCTGCTGCTGGGCACCCGCGCCGTGCGACTGTCGGCGCCGCATCTGGACGCACGGCTGCTGCAGGGCCGCCACCGCGGCATCGACCGCCTGGACGGCCGGCTGGCGCTGCCACCGTCCACCCTGCTGGCCGGAGTCCCGCTGCGGGTGCAGGCGCACGGACTGCAGATCCTGTTCTCGGCCGATGCCTGCCACGCCGCCGAGGGCCGCGTCACCCTGGTGGGCGATCACGCGGACGGCTCCCCCCTGTTCACCCTGGAAGGCAGCCCCGCCTGCGAGGGCCGGGCCGCGGTGCTGCCACTGGCCGCGCTGGCTGGCGAAGGCCCGCTTGCCCGCATGCAGGCCTCGCTCCGGCTGCATCCCGACGGGCAGTGGGACATCGAAGCCCGGGTGCCGGTGGTGGAGGATCCGGCCGCGGGCCTCATGCTGGAGGCGGCGGGATTCCAGCCGGGCCCCGGGGGCTGGAGCCGCACCGCGCGCGGGCAGCTGCGGTAGCGGCAAGGGCGTCCGCGCGTTCGGCCTTCATCCGGCCACCGGACGGGAGCTGGCAGCATGCTGGGGATATCTGTCATTGAAATGACATAATCCACGCCCCGCCCCCCACCGAGGCCAGACCTTGTCCACCGTCCGCACCGCCTGTCCGCCGCTGGCGCTGGCCCTGCTCCTGGCCGCGGCGCCGGGTGCGCGCGCAATCGAGCTGGGCACGGTGGGCGGCTTCGACCTGGCCTTCGAAGGCCTGCTGCAGCTCGACGGCTACCGCTACCGCGGCGACTGGAGCGGCCACGGCGACGACACCGATTTCCGCCGCGCCGAGCTGGTGCTCAAGGGCGAGCACGCGGGCGGCTTCGACTGGGTCGTCGGCTATGACGCGAAGTCGGAGGCGTGGCTGGACGTCAACGCCCGCCTGCGCCTTGCCGACACCGGCCAGCACCTTCGTGCCGGCCAGTTCAAGCAGCCCGTCGGCATGGAGGAGCTCAGCTCCACCGGCGGCAACGACTTCATCGCCAAAGCCGCGGCGACCAACACCTTCGCCCTGTCGCGCCGGCTCGGCGTGGACTGGGGCCTGGCGCGCGGCAGCTGGAGCCTGGCGGCCAGCTGGTTCGACCGCGAGCTGACCCGGGGCGAAGCCGAGGGCCGCGGCGTGGCGGCGCGCGGCACCTGGGCGCCGCTGCACGACGACGGCCACGTGCTCCACCTGGGCCTGGCGGCGACCCGCCTGGACGCCGCGGACGACGGCATCCGCCTGCGCGCCCGGCCCAACGCCGACCTGGCAGAGATCCGCCTGCTCGACACCGGTGCATTGGCCGACGCCCGGCGCCAGACCACCGTGGGCGCCGAGGCGATGTGGTTCCAGGGGCCGGTCAAGCTGCAGGCGGAGTGGTTCCAGTCCACCGTCGAACGCGGCGCGGCCTCCGATTTCGACGCGTCCGGCGGCTATGTCTCCGCAATGTGGAACCCCGCGGGCCAGACCTGGGGCTATCGCGACGGCCTGCCGCGCACGCCCGACACCGGCAGCGGCTGGCCCGGGCTGTGGCAGCTGGGCGTGCGCTACGACCGCCTGGATCTGGACGACCCCGGCGCAGGCGTCCACGGCGGCGGCATGGACGTGTGGACGGCCGGGGTGAACTGGTACCACGGCGAGCACCTGAAGCTGGCGCTCAACTACGTCGACGCCTCCACCCGGCGCCAGGCCGCCCCGGCGGGGTGGCTGCAGGTCGATCCGGCCAGCATCCAGCTGCGGGCGCAGCTGAGCTGGTAGCCGGGGAATCCGGCCCTTTACCGGTGTCACCGTCGCGTCACCGGGACGAAACATCGATGACACTGCCCACGGACATTCTGGTCAAAACCGGAGTCTCCGATGCACTACGTCCTCGTCACCGAAACCTGGCCGCCTGAAGTCAACGGCGTTGCACTGACCGTGCGCAGCCTGCAGCGCGGGCTCCAGGGGCGTGGCCACCGGGTCGGCGTGGTGCGTCCGACCCAGCACCGCGGGCAGACGCCGGGGCCGGACGAGCTGCTGGTACGCGGCGCGCCCCTGCCGCGCTATCCGGGGCTGCGCTTCGGCCTGGTGTCGGCATCCCGGCTGCAGCAGGCCTGGAAGCGCGACCGGCCCGACGCGATCTACATCGCCACCGAGGGCCCGCTGGGCTGGAGCGCGCTGCGCGCCGCCCGGCGCCTGTCGATCCCGGTGGCCTCTGCGGTGCATACCCGCTTCGACCTGTACATGCGCGATTACGGCGTGGCGCTGCTGGAGCCGGTGGCACTGCGCTGGATGCGGCGCTTCCACAACCGCGCCCACGCCACCCTGGCCCCGACCCGGGAGCTGGAGCAGTTCCTGCAGGAATCGGGCTTCCAGCGCACCCGGCGCCTGGCCCGCGCCGTGGACACCAGCCGTTTCCAGCCGCAGCTGCGCGACCCGGCGCTGCGTGCCCGCTGGGGCGCGGAGCCGGAGGAGGTCGTGGCCATCCACGTGGGCCGGATCGCCGCGGAAAAGAACCTGGCGCTGGCGGTGAACGCGTTCCGCGAACTGCAGCAGCACCGGCCGCGGGCGCGGATGGTGTGGGTCGGCGACGGCCCCCAGCGCGCGACGCTGGAGCGCGACAACCCCGACTTCATCTTCTGCGGCGTCCAGCGCGGCGAGGCGCTGGCCCGGCACTTCGCCAGCGCCGACATGTTCCTGTTCCCCAGCCTGTCGGAGACCTTCGGCAACGTGACCCTGGAGTCGATGGCCAGCGGCATCGCCACCGTCGCCTTCGACTACGGCGCCGCCCGCGAGCACCTGGTGGACGGCATGCACGGGGCACGGGTGGCCGATGAACAGGGATTCATCGAGGCCGTGGTGCGCATCGGCTGCAACGACGCCCTGCGCAGCGCCATGGGCGCGCGCGCGCGTGACGCGGTGACCGGCCTGCACCCGGATCGCGTAGCGGCGGACTTCGACGCCCTGCTGCAGGATATCGCCACCATGGAAGAGCCCCATGCGTCCATCGCCGCTGCGTAACCGCCTGCTCGCCAGCGACTCCGGCTGGTGCCTGGCCGCCAACCGCATGGCCACCCGCCAGGCGGTGCGCAGCTATTTCTGCGCGATCAGCCGGCTGGGCGATGGCGTGTTCTGGTACGTGCTGATGGCGGCGATGATCGCGGTCGACGGCCTCGACGGGCTGGCGGCGTCGATCCACCTGGCGCTGACCGGCATCGTCGCCCTGATGCTCTACAAAGGGCTCAAGCGCTGGACACGGCGTCCGCGCCCGTTCGCATCCGACGTGCGCATCCAGGCCTGGACGGCGCCGCTGGACGAGTTCAGCTTCCCCTCCGGCCATACCCTGCACGCGGTCACCTTCACCCTGGTGGCGCTGGCCCACTACCCGGTGCTGGCTTGGCTACTGCTGCCGTTCGCGGCCAGCGTGGCGGTCTCGCGGGTGGTGCTGGGGCTGCACTATCCCAGCGACGTGCTCGCGGCCACCGCGATCGGCTGCGTGCTGGCGGGGGTTTCGATCGCCCTCGCGCCGGGCGTGGCGTTCATGGGTCTGGGCGCCTGAAGTCCAGCCGGGCGCGAACCGGCCCGGCTAACATGGGCGGGTGAACTACCGCCACGCATTCCACGCCGGCAACCACGCCGACGTCCTCAAGCATGTCGTCCTGCTGGCGCTGTGCGACGCCCTGGCCGCCAAGCCCGCCGCCTGCTTCGCGCTGGACACCCATGCCGGGCGCGGGCTGTACCTGCTCGACGGCGACCAGGCCACGCGCACCGGCGAAGCGCTGGAGGGCATCGCCAGGCTGGGCGATGGATCCGGCGCGCCGGCGCCGGTGCGCCGATACCTGGCGGCGGTGGACGCCTGCCGCCGGCAGCACGGGCCCGCTGCATACCCGGGCTCACCGTGGCTGCTGGCACACGCGCTGCGGGAACAGGACACGATCGCCTGCTGCGAACTGCAGCCTGAGGAAGCCGCCGCCCTGAAGCAGGCGCTGCGCGGCGAGCGCCGGATGGCCGTGCACCAGCGCGACGGCTACGCGGCCATGCGCGCGCTGCTGCCGCCGCGGATCGGCCAGACCCGCTACGCGCGCGGGCTGGTGCTGATGGATCCTCCCTATGAGCGCCAGCTGGATGAATTCGACGAGGTGCTGGCGGCGCTGGGCGAAGGCCTGCGGCGCTGGCCGCAGGGCTGCTTCGCGCTGTGGTATCCGATCAAGCAGCGGCGCAGCCTGCAGCACTTCCTGCGCCGGGCGGCGGCGCTGGACGCCCGCTCGGCCCTGGCCTGCGAGCTGCTGGTGCGCAGCGACGACTCCCCGCTGCGCATGAACGGCAGCGGCATGCTGCTGCTCAACCCGCCGTGGCGCATCGAGCAGGCGCTGGAACCGGCGCTGGCCCACCTGCACGCGCGCCTGGGCGACACCGGCGCCGGGCACGACCTGCGCTGGCTGCGGACGCCGGCCTGAGCGCCCGGCGCGCCGGGGCACCGCGGATTGTGGACGCCTTATTCAGGCACGGTCGGCGAGACTCGACGGGGCTGAGCAAATCCTTCACTTCCCCCATGGCAGCATCCAACCAATGGCCGCCAGAAACCGACTCCCACCGTGGCACGACGAGGTTCGCCTCGCCAATGGACGCGAAATCCTGATCCGCCCCATCCGGCCGGACGACGCGACGCCGGTGCGCGCAGGCTTCGGCCTGCTGCAGCCTGACAGCCTGCGGCACCGCTTCCTCAAGGAAATGAGCGAGCTGACGCCGGAGATGGCCGGGCGCCTGGCCCGACCCGATCCCAGAACCACCTTCGTGCTGGTCGCCGGCGAGAACCTGCCGGCCGGCGAAGCCGTGATCGGCGCGATTGCCCGCGTCCATGCCGCCCCCGGCAGCCGCGACGGCGAGTTCGCGATCCTCGTGGGCCAGTACCTGGCCGGGATGGGCGTGGGCCGCCAGCTGATGCTGCGCCTGGTGCGCTGGGCGCGTGGCAAGCGGCTTGCGCGCCTGGTCGGCGATGTTCCCCAGGAGAACGAGCCGATGCTGGCGCTGGCCGAATCGGCCGGCTTCCGTCGCGAGGGCGAGCCGCACGACGGGCTGGCCCGGGTGGTGCTGGATCTGGACTCCCCGGCCCGGGCCTGAGTCCGCCGCGGCCGTTACAATAGGGGGTTCGATGACACCCCCTTCCCCTCCCCCCGCTCCCCCGCTGCCCCGCCGCGGCCAGCAGCGCGCCTTCTGGCGCGCGCCGGCCTCGCCGTCGGCGCTCGCCTGGATGCTGGCCAGCGCCGCGCGCGCCCACGGCCGGCCGCTGCTGGTAGTGGCCCGCGACAACCAGCACGCGCACCAGCTGGAAGGCGACCTGCACACCCTGCTGGGCGATGCGCCGGATCTTCCGGTGCTGCCGTTCCCGGACTGGGAAACCCTGCCCTACGACCAGTTCAGCCCGCACCCGGACATCGTCAGCCAGCGGCTGTCCGCGCTGTACCGGCTGCCCGCGCTCAAGCGCGGCATCGTGGTGGTGACGGTGGCCACGCTGATGCAGCGGCTGCCGCCGGTGGGCTACGTGGTCGGCCAGACCTTCGACCTGCAGGCCGGCCAGGCGCTGGATCTGGACGCGGAGAAGCTGCGCCTGGAATCGGCCGGCTACCGGCACGTGCCGCAGGTGCTCGACCCGGGTGATTTCTCGGTGCGCGGCGGCCTGCTGGACGTGTACCCGATGGGCGCCGACGCGCCCTATCGGATCGAGCTGCTGGACACCGACATCGAATCGATCCGCCGCTTCGACCCCGAATCCCAGCGCTCGCTCGACCGGGTCGACGCGATCCACATGCTGCCCGGCCGCGAGGTGCCGCTGGACGAGGCCCCGCGCGCGCGCGCCATGGACGCGCTGGTGGAGCGCTTCGACCTGGACCAGCGCCGCAGCGCCCTGTTCCAGGACCTCAAGGCCGGCAGCGCGCCGGCCGGGGTGGAGTACTACCTGCCGCTGTTTTTCGAGGCGCCGCGCGAGCGCTTCGGTGCCGCACCTTCGCAGCCGGCCACCGCCACCCTGTTCGACTACCTGGCCGACGATGCGCTGCCGGTGATCACGGCCGGCGCGCCGGAGGCGGCCGAACGCTTCCAGGCCCAGGTCGAAGAGCGCTACGAGCAGCGCCGCCACGACGTGGAGCGGCCGCTGCTGCCGCCGGACGAACTGTGGCTGCCGGCCGAAGCCCTGCGCGAGCGCCTCAACCGCGGCGAGCGGGTCGAGATTGCCGGCGCCGAGCATCCGCGCCACGCCGAGGCCTCCGCGCTGGGCGAGCAGCCGGCGCCCGACCTGCCGCTGACCGTGCGCAACCAGGAGCTGGCCGCCGCGCTCAAATCGTTCCTGGCCAGCTACCCGGGCCGGGTGCTGCTGGCCGCCGACAGCCCGGGACGCCGCGAGGCGCTGCTGGAGATGCTGCAGCCGACGGGCGTGGAGCCGGTGGTGCTGAGCAGCTTCACCGCGTTCCTGGACAGTCCGCCCCCACAGGGCACGCCCGCGCTGGCGGTGGCGCCGCTGGAGAACGGATTCGCGCTGGACCAGCCGCAGCTCACCGTGCTCACCGAGCGCCAGCTGTTCCCCGAGCGCGCCAGCCAGCCGCGCCGCTCGCGCCGCGCCGGGCGCGAGCCGGAGGCGATCATCCGCGACCTGGGCGAACTCGCCGAGGGCGCGCCGATCGTGCACGAAGACCACGGCGTGGGCCGCTACCGCGGCCTGGTGGTGCTGGAGGCCGGCGGCCGGCCGGCCGAATACCTGGAGATCGAATACGCCAAGGGCGACCGGCTGTACGTGCCGGTGGCCCAGCTGCACCTGATCAACCGCTACTCCGGCGCGTCGCCGGAGACTGCGCCGCTGCACTCGCTGGGCGGCGAGCAGTGGACGAAGGCCAAGCGCAAGGCCGCCGAAAAGGTGCGCGACGTGGCCGCCGAGCTGCTGGAGATCCACGCCAAGCGCATGGCCCGCAGCGGCCTGGCGCTGGAGGTGGATCGCTCGATGTACGAGCCGTTTGCCGCCGCCTTCCCGTTCGAGGAAACGCCTGACCAGCACGCCGCGATCGAGGCGGTGATCCGCGACCTGGGCTCCAGCCAGCCGATGGATCGGGTGGTGTGCGGCGACGTCGGCTTCGGCAAGACCGAGGTCGCGGTGCGGGCGGCATTCGTGGCCGCCAGCGCCGGCAAGCAGGTGGCGGTGCTGGTACCCACCACCCTGCTGGCCGAGCAGCACTACCGCAATTTCGCTGACCGCTTCGCCGACTGGCCGCTGCGGGTCGAGGTGCTCTCGCGCTTCAGGAGCGCCAAGGAGATCAAGGCCGAGCTGGAGAAGCTGGAGCGCGGGGAGATCGACGTGATCGTCGGCACCCACCGGCTGCTGCAGAAGGACGTGAAGTTCAAGGATCTGGGCCTGGTGATCGTGGACGAGGAGCAGCGCTTCGGCGTGCGCCAGAAGGAGGCGCTCAAGGCGCTGCGCGCCAACGTGCACCTGCTCACCCTCACCGCCACGCCGATCCCGCGCACGCTCAACATGGCCATGGCCGGGATGCGCGACCTGTCGATCATCGCCACCGCGCCGGCGCACCGCATGGCGGTGCAGACCTTCGTCACCCAGTGGGACGGGGCGATGCTGCGCGAGGCGTTCCAGCGCGAGCTTTCGCGCGGCGGCCAGGTGTACTTCCTGCACAACGACGTGGAGTCGATCGGGCGCATGCAGCGAGAGCTGGAGGAGCTGGTGCCCGAGGCGCGCATCGGCGTGGCCCACGGCCAGATGCCCGAGCGCCAGCTGGAACAGGTGATGCTCGATTTCAACAAGCAGCGTTTCAACGTGCTGCTGTGCACGACCATCATCGAGTCGGGCATCGACATCCCCAACGCCAACACCATCATCATCAACCGCGCCGACCGCTTCGGCCTGGCCCAGCTGCACCAGCTGCGCGGGCGCGTGGGACGATCGCACCATCGCGCCTATGCCTACCTGGTGGTGCCGGACAAGCGCTCGATCAGCGCCGATGCGAAGAAGCGGCTGGACGCGATCGCCTCGATGGACGAGCTGGGCGCCGGCTTCACCCTGGCCACCCACGACCTGGAGATCCGCGGCGCCGGCGAGCTGCTGGGCGAGGGCCAGAGCGGGCAGATGGCCGAGGTCGGCTTCAGCCTGTACACCGAGCTGCTCGAACGCGCGGTGCGCTCGATCCGCCAGGGCAAGCTGCCCGACGCGGACGAAGAGCCCGAGCGCAGCGCCGAGGTGGAGCTGCACGCGCCGGCGCTGATTCCCGAGGACTACCTGCCCGACGTGCACACCCGCCTGACCCTGTACAAGCGCATCAGCAGCGCGCGCGACTCGGGCCAGCTGCGCGAGCTGCAGGTGGAGATGATCGACCGCTTCGGCCTGCTGCCCGAGCAGGCGAAGATGCTGTTCGCCACCGCCGAGCTCAAGCTCGACGCCACCCGCCTGGGCATCCGCAAGCTCGACCTCGGGCCCGAAGGCGGTCGGGTGCAGTTCGTGGAGAAGCCCAGGGTCGACCCGATGGCGGTGATCCGCCTGATCCAGGGCCAGCCGAAGCACTACCGCATGGACGGCCCCGACAAGCTGCGCATCAGCCTGGATCTGCCCGAGGCCGCCGACCGTGTGAAAGCGGCACGCGGCCTGTTCGTCGCCTTGGCGCCGGCTGGTTGATGCTTTGCGGGCCGGGAGGGCGGGGTATGCCCATGCGGGACACGGCCATCTAACCGGCGCTGATCTACGCTGCCGTTCCCCACGAAGGGAGCGTGACCATGCCCTATTCAAGCATCAGCGACCTGCCCGATTCGGTGCGCGACAACGTGCCCAAACACGCGCAGGAGATCTACAAGGAGGCGTACAACAGCGCCTGGGATCAATACAAGGATCCAGACGACCGCCGCGGCGACGCCTCGCGCGAGGAGGTCGCGCACCGCGTGGCATGGTCAGCGGTGAAGGAGAAGTACGAAAAGGGCGACGACGACAGGTGGCACGCGAAATAACCGCATGCCACCTGCCGCAAGGCGTCAGTCGAACGGATCCTGCAGCACCATCGTGTGGTCGCGATCCGGCCCGGTGCTCACGATGCTCAGCGGGCAGCCGGCCAGCTCCTCCAGCGCGCGCAGGTAGGCGCGGGCGGCGGGCGGCAGGTCTTCCCACTCGGTGATCCCGTGGGTGTTTTCGCTCCAGCCGGGGAACTCCAGGTACACCGGCTCGCACTCGTCCCAGCCCTGGGCGTCGAGCGGAGCGTATTCGGTCTCCTTGCCGCGGTAGCGGTAGGCGATGCACATCTTCAGGCGCTCGAAGCCGTCCAGCACGTCGAGCTTGGTGATGCACAGGCCGGTGATGCCGTTGATCGCCACCGCGCGCTTGAGGGCGACGATGTCGATCCAGCCGCAGCGACGCGGGCGGCCGGTGGTGGCGCCGAATTCCTGGCCGCGCTCGGCTAGGCGCTTGCCGTCGTCGTCGTGCAGCTCGGTGGGGAACGGGCCGCTGCCCACGCGGGTGGCGTAGGCCTTGCAGATGCCCAGCACGTAGTCGATCGAGTCCGCGCCCACGCCGGTTCCGGCCAGCGCGCCGCCGACGGTGGTGTTGGACGAGGTGACGTACGGATAGGTGCCGTGATCCACGTCGAGCAGCGAGCCCTGGGCGCCTTCGAACAGCACCCGCTTGCCCTGCTTGCGCAGGTCGTGGAGGATCCCGGCCACGTCGGACTTCATCGGCTCCACGTACTCGCCGAACTCCAGCGCCTCGTCCAGCGTCTGCTGGAAATCCACCGCCTTCACGCCCAGGTACTTCGTCAGCACGAAGTTGTGGTAGTCCAGCGCGCTGCGCAGGGTCTCGGCCAGCTGGTCGGGATAGTGCAGGTCGGCCACGCGGATGCTGCGCCGGGCCGCCTTGTCCTCGTAGGCCGGGCCGATGCCGCGGCCGGTGGTGCCGATGGCCTTGCCGCCGGCGGCCTTCTCGCGCGCCTGGTCCAGGGCAATGTGGTACGGCATGATCAGCGGCGTGGCCGGGCTGATCTTCAGCCGCGAGCGCACCTCCACCCCGGCCTCTTCCAGCTCGGCGATCTCCTTCATCAGGGCGGCCGGGCTGAGCACCACGCCGTTGCCGATCAGGCACAGCGCGTCCTCGCGCAGGATGCCGGAGGGAATCAGGTGCAGGACGGTCTTCCTGCCGCCGATCACCAGCGTGTGGCCGGCATTGTGCCCGCCCTGGAAGCGGACGACGCCGCCGATGTCCTGCGTCAACAGGTCGACGATCTTGCCCTTGCCCTCATCGCCCCACTGGGCGCCCAGCACCACCACCGACTGACCCACGGCACACTCCTGCAGACACGGAAAAAGCCGGCGGGCCAAGTGCCCGTCCGGCTTTTGCGGATTATCCGCTAATCACCCCGGCCCCGCCAGTAGGAGCGCGCCATGCGCTCTCCTACGAAGCGCCGCGAACCAGGTAGAGGGCGACCAGGCCGGCCACCAGCACCACCGCGCCGACGATGCGGATCTGGCGCTCGGGCATCATCAGCACCTGCTCGGCGGCGCGCTTCCAGCCGCGCGGGGCGATGAACAGGACGAGGCCCTCGATCACCGCCACCAGGCACAGCGCGACCCACAGGTCGCTCACCGGTCGCTGCGCATGTACTGCAGGAACGGGTCGTCGCGTTCGAGCACGATCATCGCCTGGCCGTCCTCGAACGCGGAGCGGTAGGCCTCAAGGCTGCGCTGGAACGCATAGAACGACGGGTCTCGGTTGGCCGCCTCGCCGTACAGGCGCGTGGCCTCGGCATCGCCCTCGCCTCGCAGCACCTGGGCATCGCGCTCGGCCTCGGCCAGGATCACCGCCTGGTCGCGATCGGCCTGGGCGCGGATCTCCCGGGCCTGCTCCTCGCCTTCCGCACGCAGCCGCGCGGCGACCTGCTTGCGCTCGGCGCTCATGCGGTTGTAGACCTGATTGATCACGTCGCTGTCGGTGGGCAGGTCGATGCGCTTGAGGCGGATGTCGATGACCTGCATGCCCAGGGTTCTCGCACCCTCGTTGATCGAGGCCAGCTGCTTGGCGATCACATCCGCCCGGTCTCCGGACACCAGCTGGGTCAGCGTGCGGGCGTTGATCTCGTTGCGCAGCGAATCCTTGATGATCGGCGCCAGCCGGTCCTCGGCCACGGCCATGTCGCCGGCGGTGGCGCGGTAGAAATCGGCCACGTCGGCGATGTAGCCGATGGCCACGAAGTCCACCTCCACGTCCTTGCGCTCGGAGGTCAGATAGCGCTCGGGCGAGAAGTCGACCGCGTTGAAGCGGCGGTCGAACACATGCGCCGACTGCATCAGCGGGATCTTGAAATGCAGGCCCGGACCGATGTCGGTGCGCACCACCCGGCCCAGCTGCAGCACCATGCCCACCTGGCCCTCGCGCACGACGTAGACCGATCCCATCAGGCCGATCACCAGCAGCACCGCCAGCAGCGGAACCAATGTCTTGAATCTCATCGCTGGCCTCCTTCACGGCTCGGGCGCGGCAGCCGCTGGCTGGCCGCCGGCGGCTGCTGGCTGCCTGTGCCGGTGCGTGCCGGCGGCATCTCGATCGGTACCACCGGTGGCGATGACCCGGTACGGGCCTGGCCGTCCATCGGCACGTAGATCAGCTGGCGGCCATCGCCGCCAACCACGGTGCGGTTCTCGGCCAGCACCTGTTCCACGGTCTCCAGCCACAGGCGCTTGCGGGTCACCTCGCTGGCGTTGCGGTATTCGTCCAGCAGCAGCGAGAAGCGGGTCGCGTCACCGGTGGCGCGGGCCACGGTGGCTGTCTTGTAACCCTCGGCCACGGTACGCGTGCGGGCGGCCTCGCCTCGCGCCTCCGGCACGATCCGGGCGGCGTAGGCCCGGGCCTCGTTGATCAGGCTTTCCTGCTCCTGCTGGGCGCTGTTGACCTCGTCGAACGCAGGCTTCACCTGATCCGGCGGGCGCGCGTCCTGCAGGTTCAGCTCGGTCACGATCAGGCCGGTGCGGTAGATGTCCAGCGAATCCTGCAGCTGCTTGGCGGCAACCGCAGACAGCGGGCCGCGGGCGCCGAGCACGGTGTCCAGGTCGGCGCGGCCGACCTGCTCGCGCACCACACTCTGGGCCACCTGCTCCAGCACCCGGACGGCATCGCGGGTACCGAACAGGAACAGCTCCGGATCGCCGACGCGATACTGCACGTTCAGCGACACCACCACGATGTTCTCGTCCCGGGTCAGCACCGGCACGGTATTGGTGAAGGTACGGATGCCGGTGGCGTCCACCTTGACCACGCGCTCGATCGGCCACGGCAGCTTCAGGCTCGGACCCGGCTGCAGGATCCGCACCGCCTGGCCGAAGCGCAGCACCACGCCGCGCTGGCGTTCGGCGACCAGCACCACCGAGGTGAGCACCAGCCAGGCGGCCAGCGCGATCACCACCCAGCGCAGCGGATTGCCGCCGCCGGCGCCGCCGAACAGGTTGCGCACGCGGTCGAAGACGTCATCCAGCCCGCCGCCGCCACCGCGACCGCCGCCTGGCCGCCACGGGCCACCGCCGTCGCCGCCGGATCCACCGCCGCGACCGCCGCGGTTGTTGTTGCCGGGAATGTTCCAGGGCATGCCTGCTCCAATCTTTTGATTCGCGCCGCGGCAGGCCGGCCGGCCCCGCGGGACGCACATTCTACAAGGAGTTGATCACCGCGCCCGCCCCGCCGGAACGGCGGCGGCCGCGGATCCCTCTATCAATCGGCCACCAGCAGCTCGCGCAGCGCGCTCCCTTCCGGGCCAGCGGCCAGCCGCGCCGCATCAGCGTGCGGCAGGTCGATGCGCAGGTGCCAGCCATGCTCGTCGTGGCGCTCCTCGCGCACCGCGTCCAGTTCGTGCAGCCGCGCGCGCAGCCGGCCGGCCGAAGACGGCAGCTCCAGCTCGCCGGCCACCCGCCTGAGCCCGAGGCTGCCGGCCAGCGCGCCGCGCAGCAGCTCCAGGCCGTCGCCGTCGCGGGCCGAGACCCAGACCCGCTCGCGCTGCGGCTGGCCCTGGCCGGTGGCGCCGTGGGGCCGGTCGTGGCGCGGCACGGCGCCTTCGATCCGGTCGATCTTGTTGAACACCAGCAGCTGCGGGATGTCGCCGGCGCCGATCTCCTCGAGTACCGCGTCGACCTGGGCGATGCGCTCGTCGCGCAGCGGGTCGGCGGCATCCACCAGGTGCAGCAGCAGGTCGGCGTCGCGGGCCTCACCCAGGGTGGAGCGGAACGCGGCGACCAGCTCATGCGGCAGGTCACGGACGAAGCCGACGGTATCGGCCAGCACCAGGCTGCCGCCCGGCAGGGCGACCTTGCGCACGGTCGGGTCCAGGGTGGCGAACAGCTGGTCGGCTGCGTAGGCGCCTGCGCCGGTCAGGGCGTTGAACAGGGTGGACTTGCCGGCGTTGGTATAGCCCACCAGCGCCACCCGCGGCAGCTCGCTGCGCACCCGCGCCCGGCGCATCTGGCTGCGCTGCACCTCCACCTTCTCCAGCCGCTTCTGCAGCTGGTCGACGCGCTTCTGCAGCAGCCGGCGGTCGGTCTCGAGCTGGGTTTCACCCGGCCCGCGCAGGCCGATCGCGCCGCCGCGCTGGCTGTCCAGGTGGGTCCAGCCGCGCACCAGGCGCGTGGCCATGTGCTTGAGCTGGGCCAGTTCCACCTGCAGCTTGCCCTCGTGGCTGCGGGCGCGCTGGGCGAAGATGTCCAGGATCAGGCCGGTGCGATCCACCACCCGGCGCTCCAGCGCCTTCTCCAGGTTGCGCTCCTGGACGGGGCTGAGCGGATGGTTGACCAGCACCAGGTCGGCGCCGGTGGCGTCGGCCGCGGCGCGCATTTCCTCCAGCTTGCCGCTGCCCACCAGGGTGGCCGGATGCGGGCGATCCAGGCGTGCGCCCAGCACCGCCGCCACGGTAGCGCCGGCCGAACGCGCCAGTTCGGAGAACTCCTCCAGCGCATCCTCGTCGGCGGCGCCCGCGGAGTGGGGCTGGATCAGCAGGGCGTGCTCGCCCTTTCGGCTGCGTTCAAACAAGCGGCGGGCGCTCCTGGAAGGTCAGACTCCCGAGATGAGGCCGCCGCGTGCCGATGTCAAGCCGGATCAATCCTCCGCGGGCTCCGGCTCGGGCGCGGGCTCGGCCCCGGCCTCGCCGGCCGCCTGGACGTGGCCGCCACCCGGCCCCACGCGCACGTTGCGTGCCGGCACCACGGTGGAAATGGCGTGCTTGTAGACCATCTGGCTGACGGTGTTGCGCAGCAGCACCACGAACTGGTCGAACGATTCGATGGTGCCCTGCAGCTTGATGCCGTTGACGAGGTAGATCGAAACCGGAACGCGCTCGCGGCGCAACGCGTTCAGGAAAGGGTCCTGCAAGGACTGCCCCTTGGACATTGTGTTTCCCCAGCTTGGTTATTGTTGTGGCGGCTCCTCCGGCCGCGTCATCCGCCGTATATCCCCTGACGGTGACGCGCCGATGGTACACAAACGGGCGCCGGCATCGGCAGACCGGCGCCAAAACCCCGACCATGGCCCCAATTCAGGCATGGCCGGGGGCCGGCCGGCCCAGGAAAAGCCCGATCGCATCTTCCAGGCGGCCGGCATCGGTGGCGGGGTCGAACCACCTGGCATCCAGCTCGCCGCGCAACCAGGTCAGCTGGCGCTTGGCCAGCTGGCGGGTGGCGGCGATGGCGCGTTCGCGGAAACCCGCGGCATCGGTGGCGCCGTCCAGGTGTTCCCAGGCCTGGCGATAGCCGACCGCGCGCAGCGCCGGCAGATCCAGCGGCGCGGGATGGCCGCGCAGCTCCGGCAGCGCGCGCAGGGCTTCGACCTCGGCCAGGAAGCCGGCGTCGAGCATGGCGTCGAAGCGGCGGGCGATGCGCTCGTGCAGCACCGCCCGTTCGGCGGGCGCCAGCACCAGCCTGAGCACCCGGTACGGCAGCCGCGGCGGCGCTTCGCGCTGCAGCTCGCTGATGGCGCGACCGGTCAGCCGGTACACCTCCAGCGCACGCTGGATGCGCTGCGCGTCGGTGGCATGGATGCGGCGCGCGGCGTCCGGATCCACCCGCGCAAGCTCTGCGTGCAGCGCCGTCCAGCCGCGTTCGGCGGCCTCGTCGGCCAGCAGCGCGCGCAGCGCCGGGTCGGCCGGGGGCATCGCCGACAGGCCGCGCAGCAGGGCGTGGAAGTACAGGCCGGTGCCGCCGGCCAGGATCGGCAGCCGGCCGCGGGCGGCGATGTCGTCCAGCGCCGCCCGGGCATCGGCCGCGAACTCGGCCGCCGAATACGGCTGCCAGGGCGCGCGCACGTCGATCAGGTGGTGCGGCACCCCGGCGCGTTCGCGCAGATCGGGCTTGGCCGCGCCGATGTCCAGCCCGCGGTACACCAGCGCCGAATCGACGCTGACGATTTCACCGCCAAGCACGTGCGCGCACTCCAGCGCGAACGCGGTCTTGCCCGACGCAGTCGGGCCCATGATGGCGATGACGGGCGGGCGGATATCGATCGACATCCACGGATTATCCGGCAGCCGCAGCCGGGGCGCCTCCCGGCCGCCGCAGGAGCGCGCCGCGCGCGCTCCCGTGGCATCGACGCAGAATCAGTAGCCGGTTTCGCGCAGCGACAGGCTCACCTGGTCGTGGGTGGCGCGCACCTCCGCCTCCGGCTCGCGGCCGAGCAGGCTGACCACGACGATCGCCAGGGTCGCGGCGATGAAGCCGGGCACCATTTCATACAGCGCGAACCCGAGCTGCTCGACCACGATCTGCTTCCACGCGATCACAACCACCGCGCCGGTGAGCATGCCCGCCAGCGCACCGTTGCGGGTCATGCGGCCCCAGAACAGCGACAGCACCAGCACCGGCCCGAACGCCGAGCCGAAGCCGGCCCAGGCGTAGGCCACCAGCCCCAGCACCCGGCTGTCCGGGTCGCGCGCCAGCCACAGCGCCACCAGCGAGACCAGCAGCACGCTGGCCCGGCCCACCCAGACCAGCTCGCGCTGGCTGGCGTCCTTGCGCAGGAAGCCGCGGTAGAAATCCTCCGACAGCACGCTGGAACACACGATCAGCTGGCTGGACAGCGTGCTCATCACCGCCGCCAGGATCGCGGACAGGATGATGCCGGCGATCCAGGGGTTGAACAGGACCTCCACCGCAATGATGAACACCCGCTCCGGGTTGGCCTCCACCGGCCCGGCAACGTCGGGATGGAGGGCGAAATAGGCGATGCCGAAGAAGCCGACCATCAGCGAGCCGATCATGCACACGATCATCCAGCTCATGCCGATGCGGCGCGCCTTGGGGATCGACTCGATGCTCTCGGCGGCCATGAACCGGGCCAGGACGTGCGGCTGGCCGCAGTAGCCCAGGCCCCAGGCCAGCGCGGAGACGATCGCGACCAGACCGCCGGCACCGATCCAGTTCAGCTGGGTGGGGTCCAGTTCGCGGATCAGCTCGAGTCCGTCGCCCATCCCGCCGCTGTGCATCACCACCAGCACCGGCGTGACGATCAGCGCGAACAGCATCATCGTGCCCTGGGCCACGTCCGTCCAGCTCACCGCCAGGAAGCCGCCGACCAGGCTGTAGGCCACCGTCACCGCGGCGCCCCAGAAGATCGCCTGGGTGTAGCTCAGTCCGAACACGCTCTCGAACAGCCGCCCGCCGGCCACCACGCCCGAGGCGCAGTACACCGCGAAGAACACCAGGATCACCAGCGCCGCCAGCACCCGCAGCAGCTTGCTGCCGTCCTTGAAGCGGTTGGTCATGTAGTCGGGCAGGGTCAGCGCGTTGCCGGTGCGCTCGGTGTAGACCCGCAGCGGCCCGGCCACGTAGCGCCAGTTGAGGTAGGCGCCGGCCACCAGGCCCAGGCCGATCCAGGCCTCCGACAGGCCGTTGAGGTACATCGCACCCGGCAGGCCCATCATCAGCCAGCCGCTCATGTCCGACGCGCCCGCCGACAGCGCGGTGGTGGTGGGACTGAGCCTGCGCCCGCCGAGGATGTAATCGTCGAAGTTCTTGGTCGAGCGCCAGGCGTAGTAGCCGATCAGCAACATGCCGGCCAGGTAGACAAGGAAGGTGACGATGAGCGGCGTGCTGGACTGGATCATTGGCAGCGGTTTCCTCGCGATTCCGGGCGCCCGGGAGGGCGGCAGCGACGGCGCAGCCTAACGCAGCTTGGACAGCGATGCAGCCGCGCACCGGCGCGGCAGGCGCTGATCCGGCCGGGATCAGCCCTCGTCGGGCCAGGAAATCGCGGGCGCCGCGGAGGGGCCGCGCGGCACCGCCACGCCGTCGATCGCGGCCCACACCCTGAGCGCATCGACGGTGTCAGCCACGTCGTGCACGCGCAGGATCTTCGCCCCGCGCTGGGCGGCCACCAGGTGCGCGGCAACCGAGCCGGCGACCCGCTCGGCGGGCACGTCACGGCCGGTGATCTCGCCGATGCTGCGCTTGCGCGACAGCCCCGCCAGCACCGGCACGCCCAGCTCGGTGAAGCGACCAAGCTGCGCCAGCAGGGCGAGGTTGTGCGCGGTGGTCTTGCCGAAGCCGAAGCCCGGGTCGGCGACGATCCGGCGCTTGTCGATGCCGGCCATCTCGGCGGCGAAAATGCGCTCGGCCAGGAACCGGTGCACCTCGCCGACCACGTCGTCGTACTGCGGGGACTCCTGCATCGAGCGCGGCTCGCCCAGCATGTGCATCAGCACCACCGGCACGCCCAGCTCGGCGGCAGCGTCGAGCGCGCCCTCGCGGCGCAGCCCGTAGACGTCGTTGATCATGCCCGCGCCCGCCTGCACCGCGGCGCGCATCACCTCCGGCTTGGAGGTATCGATGCTGATCGGCAGTCCGGTCTCCTGCGCCAGCCGCTCGATCACCCGAACCGTGCGCCGCAGCTCTTCCTCCACCGGCACCTCGTCCGAACCCGGACGGGTGGACTCGCCGCCGATGTCCAGGATGTCGGCCCCCTGTCCGGCCAGCGCCAGCCCGTGGGCCACCGCGGCCTCCAGGTCGAAGTGCGCCCCGCCGTCGGAGAAGGAGTCCGGGGTGATGTTGACGATCCCCATCACCCGCGGGCGGTCGAGCGCCAGCAGGCGCCCGCCGCAGTCAAGCGTTGGGGTGGTGTCGAACATCGGCCGCGGCCGGGGTCAGGTCTGCTCGGCCGGCCCGCCGATCGGCAGCGGCTTGCTGTCGCCACCGCCGCCGCTGTCACCGCCGCCGTCCTTGCGCGACTTGTCCCAGCCCATCGGCGGGGGCGGATCACGGCCTTCCATGATGGCGTCGATCTGCGGCACGTCGATGGTCTCGTACTCCAGCAGCAGCTTGCTCATCGCGTGCAGCTTGTCGATGTTCTCGGTCAGGATCGCCCGGGTGCGCTCGTAGGCCTTGTCCAGGATCCCGCGCACCACCTCGTCGATCTTGCGCGCGGTGTCGTCGGACACGCTCTTGTGCTGGGTCACCGAGCGGCCCAGAAACACCTCGTCCTCGTCCTCGCTGTAGGCGATCGGGCCCATCTCGTCGCTCAGGCCCCACTTGGTGACCATGTTGCGGGCGATCTTGGTCGCGCGCTCGATGTCGTTGGAGGCGCCGGTGGTGACCTTGTCCTCGCCGAAGATCAGCTCCTCGGCCACCCGCCCGCCGTACAGCGAGCACAGCTGGGACTCGATCGCCACCCGGTTCATCGAGTACTTGTCGCCCTCGGGCAGGTACATGGTCACGCCCAAAGCCCTTCCCCGGGGAATAATGGTGACCTTGTAGACCGGGTCGTGCTCGGGCACCAGCCGGCCGACGATGGCGTGGCCGGCCTCGTGGTAGGCGGTCAGCGTCTTCTCGTCCTCGCTCATGGCCATCGAGCGGCGCTCGGCGCCCATCAGGATCTTGTCGCGGGCGCGGTCGAAGTGATCCATGCGCACGTCGGTGGCGTTCTCGCGCGCGGCGAACAGCGCCGCCTCGTTGACCAGGTTGGCCAGGTCCGCGCCGGAAAAGCCGGGGGTGCCGCGGGCCACGATCATCGCGTCCACGCCCTCGTCCAGCGGCACCTTGCGCATGTGCACCTTGAGGATCTGCTCGCGGCCCTTCACGTCCGGCAGCCCCACCACCACCTGGCGGTCGAAGCGGCCCGGGCGCAGCAGCGCCGGATCCAGCACGTCGGGGCGGTTGGTGGCGGCGATCACGATCACGCCCTCGCCGCCCTCGAAGCCGTCCATCTCCACCAGCAGCTGGTTCAGGGTCTGCTCGCGCTCGTCATGCCCGCCGCCCAGGCCGGCGCCGCGGTGGCGGCCGACGGCGTCGATCTCGTCGATGAAGATGATGCACGGCGAGTGCTTCTTGGCCTGCTCGAACATGTCGCGCACGCGCGAGGCGCCCACGCCGACGAACATCTCGACGAAATCGGAGCCGGAAATCGAGAAGAACGGCACCTTGGCCTCGCCGGCGATGGCGCGCGCCAGCAGGGTCTTGCCGGTACCCGGCGGGCCCACCATCAGCACGCCGCGCGGGATCTTGCCGCCCAGCTTCTGGAACCGGGACGGATCGCGCAGGAACTCGACCAGCTCCGACACCTCCTCCTTGGCCTCGTCACAGCCGGCCACGTCGGCGAAGGTGACCTTGGTCTGCTCCTCGTTGAGCAGCTTGGCCCGCGACTTGCCGAAGCTCATCGCGCCCTTGCCGCCGCCCTGCTGCATCTGCCGCATCATGAAGAAGAAGAAGCCGATGATCAGCAGCACGGGCAGGAAATTGATCAGGATGTAGGCCAGCGACGGCCCGGTGGCCGGCGGCGCCTGCTTGATGTCGACGTTGTGGTTGATCAGGTCGTCGATCATGCGCTCGTCGCGGCGCGGCGCGATCACGGTGCCGCGCGCACCGTCGGTACGCTCGAACGAAATGGTGCGCTCGTCCTCGGCGATGTCGACGCTGCGGATCCGGTTGTTGCGCACCTCCTCCATGAACTGCGAGTACTGCACTTCCTGCGGGCCGGCGGTATTCGGGCTGAAGCTCTGGAACACCATCATCAGGACGATGGCGACGACCACCCAGAGCAGCAGATTCTTGACCAGATCGTTCATTCAGTTCATTCCAGTGCGCATCGGCGCCATGCTACTTGATATGGGTACGCTTGCCGTGTGCAAGGGCATAGACTTCCGGCGAACGCTGGCGCGACGCCGAGGGTTTGCGGATCACGACCTTGTCGTAGCGCCGGCGCAGTTCACGCACGTAGTCGTCGAAACCCGTGCCGTGGAACAGCTTGATCAGGAACGCCCCGCCCGGCCGCAGGTGCCGGTCGGCGAAATCCATCGCCAGCTCGGCCAGGTACATCGCCCGCGGCTGATCCACCGTGTCCATGCCACTCTTGTTGGGGGCCATGTCGGATAAAACAAGGTCGACGGGCTGGCCGTCCAGCGCAGTCTCAAGGGCTGATAAGACCGCATCCTCCCTGAAGTCGCCATGAAGGAACTCCACCCCGGCCAGGGGCGGCATCTCCAGGATGTCCAGGGCGATCACCCGGCCGGGCCGCTTCGCATCCAGCCGATCCAGCTCCTGGCGCACCCACTGCGACCAGCCGCCCGGCGCCGCGCCCAGGTCGACCACGGTCATGCCCGGCTTGAGCAGCCGGTCGCGGGCCACCAGCTCCTCCAGCTTGTAGACCGCGCGCGAGCGCATGCCCTCCGCCTGCGCCCGCTTCACGAACGGATCGGAGAAATGTTCCTTGAGCCAGCGCTGGCTGCTCTTGCTGCGGGCCATGGGGGAGTGGTCGCGGACGGCGGGGAGCGGGCGGGAGGCGCCCGCGCTCATGATAACCTGCCCATCCCCAACGACTCGCCTGCCCCGTATGCCATCCGCCCTGACTGCCGCCCAGATCCGATTCCTCCGCGGCCAGGCACATGACCTCAAGGCGATCCTGCAGGTCGGCGGCAAGGGCCTGACCGCGCCGGTACTGGCCGAGCTGGACGGCGCGCTGGAGCACCACGAGCTGGTCAAGGTGAAGATCGCCGCGGGCGACCGCGAGGCACGCGACGCGATCGTGGCCGAGCTGGCCGATCGCAGCGGCGCCTCGCTGGTGCAGCGGATCGGCAACGTGGCGGTGCTGTACCGCCCCACCACCGACGGCAAGCGCCAGATCGTCCTGCCCAGGCCCTGACCGGCGCCCGGCAACGCTCCCGATGGAACTGCACCTCGACAAGCCCGACTACGAATTCTTCCTGCGCAGCGCGGACGGCGCCTCGGCGCTGGTCAACGAGCGCCGGCTGCAGCACAGCTTCGTGATCGCCCCGGACACCCTGGTCGAGGACTGGCCGGTGCGCGACGCCGCCGCGCTGGGCACCGCCGACCTGGAGGCCATCCTCGCGCTCAAGCCGGAACTTGTCCTGCTGGGCACCGGCGCGCGCCAGGTGTTCCCGTCCGCCGAGGTGATGGCCGCCTGCCTGTCGCGCGGCATCGGCCTGGAGAGCATGGCCAACGATTCGGCCGCCCGCACCTACCACGTGCTGGCCGGCGAAGGCCGGCGCGTGGTCGCCGGCTTCATTTTCCCGGCGGCCTGAAGCCGCCCCGCCTCAGCGGCGCGGGAGGTAGGACAGCGGGTCGACCGGCCGGCCGTTGTGGCGGATCTCGAAGTGGAGCATGTCGCGGGCGGCGCCGGTGCGGCCCATCTCGGCGATCTGCTGGCCGGCACGCACGCGCTCGCCCTCGTTGACCAGGCGCGAGCGGTTGTGCCCGTACGCGGACAGCCAGTCGTCGTCGTGCTTGACGATGATCAGCTCGCCGTAGCCCACCAGGCCCGAGCCGGAGTACACCACCACGCCGTCGCCGGCCGCGGTCACCGATTGCCCGCTGCTGCCGGCGATGCCGATGCCCTGGCGGGTCGGGTCACCGGCGGAGAAGCGGTTCACCAGCTGCCCCTCGGCGGGCCAGCGCCAGGACACCGAGCTGCGTGCCGGTGCGGCCGCGGGGGCCGGCGCTGCGGGCGGCGGGGTGCGGGTGGTTCGGGTGGGGCTTTGCCGCGGGGGCGTGGAGGCCGTGCGCGACGGGGTCGCGCCACCAGCGGACGGATACAGCCGCAGCCGCTGGCCGGGATAGATGGTGTACGGCGGGGCGATGTTGTTCCAGGTGGCCAGATCCAGCGGGCTGATGCCGTTGTTGACCGCCAGCCGGTACACGGTGTCGCCGCGCTTGACGGTCACGGTCTGGCCGGGACGCGGGGTGGAGGCACCGGCCTGCGGGGTTCCTCCCTCGCGCACCACCCTGCTCGAACCACAGGCGGTCAGGAACAGGGACACGGCCAGCAACATCACGGCAACGCGGAACAGGTGCATCAGTCGATCACTCCGGACAGCAGCGGCACGAACACCACGGGCGCGATTTCGGTGCGCTCGATGGTGCCATCCTCGCGTTTACGCAACTTGACCAGCACCTGACCGCTGCCGCCGCCCACCGGCGCCACCAGCACCCCGCCGGGCGCAAGCTGGTCGGTGAGCGCGTCCACCAGCGCCGGGGCGCCGGCGGTGACCAGGATCGCATCGAACGGCGCGTGCTCGGGCCAGCCGATGCGGCCGTCGTCATGGCGGCTGCGCACGTTGAGCCCCAGCGAGCGGAACCGCTTGCGCGCCACCCGCAGCAGCTCGCCGATGCGCTCGACGGTATAGACCTGGATGCCCAGCGAGGCCAGGATCGCGGCCTGGTAGCCCGAGCCGGTGCCCACCTCCAGCGCGTTGGCGGGCATGCCGTGGGCAAGCGCCTCTTCGGTCATCTTCGCCACCACCCAGGGCTGGGAAATGGTCTGGCCGTGGCCGATGGGCAGCGCGGTGTCCTCGTAGGCGCGGGTGGCCAGGGCCTCGTCCACGAACAGGTGCCGCGGCACCACCCGGATCGCGTTGAGCACGCGCTCGTTGGAGATCCCGGCCTCGCGCAAGCGTTCGATCAGCCGGTCGCGCACGCGCTGGGAGGTCATGCCCATGCCGATCGCCTCGGGCTGCAGGCGCAGTCGCGGGGTCATCATGCCTGGCCCTCCTTCAGCTCCGCGGCCAGGCCCCCGACCCAGGCGCTCACCTGCTCCAGCGCCTGGTAGCGGGTCAGGTCGACCAGGATCGGGGTGATGGAGATGTTGCCGGTGCGCACGGCGTGGAAGTCGGTGCCCGGCCCGCCGTCCTGCTCCGGCCCGGCCGGCCCGATCCACCACCAGCTGCGCCCGCGCGGATCCTCCAGCGGCACGCAGGCCTCGGAGCGGTGGCGGTTGCCCAGGCGGGTGACCTCGAAGCCCTTGACCTCGCTCCACGGGATGTCCGGCACGTTGACGTTGAGGATGGTGTCGGCCGGCAGCGGGTCGGCCTTCAGCCGCTCGACGATCTCCACCGCGGCGCGCGCGGCGGTTTCATAGTGCTTGCCGACATGGTCGGCGGTGACCAGCGACATCGCCACCGCCGGCAGGCCCAGGAAGCGCCCCTCCATGGCCGCGGCCACGGTGCCCGAATAGATCACGTCGTCGCCCATGTTGGCGGCGTTGTTGATGCCCGAAACGACGATGTCCGGCTCGCGCTCGAGCATGCCGGCGATCGCCACGTGCACCGAATCGGTCGGCGTGCCGTGCACCCGCCACACGCCCTCTTCCATCTGCGCCACGCGCAGCGGCATGTCCAGGGTGAGCGAGTTGCTGGCGCCGGAGCGGTCGCGGTCGGGCGCGACGATCAGCACTTCATGGCCGGCATTGCGAAAGCCTTCGGCGAGGATCCTGATGCCCGGCGCGTCCACGCCGTCGTCGTTGCTGACCAGTATCCGCATGCAGTTTTCCGCGCCGCCCCGTGTCTTGAACCAGGGCCACATGATAGCGGATGCACAGGCGCGGCTGGCCGCGGCTCGGGTACCCTGCCCGGCATGGGCAGCGGGCGCGACAACGGTGACGACGGGCAGGACGACGGAGCGCTTTTCCGCGACGCGATCGGCCCGGTGCGGCGCCTGCCGGAGACCCCGGCGGCACCGCGCGGGCCGCGCGCGGCGCCGCGGCCGAGGATGGCCGAGCGTGACGAACGCGAGGCGCTGAGCGAGTTCGAACGGCTGCTGGAGTCGGGGCCGCTGGAAGCCGGCGACAGCCTGCGCTACCGCCGCGACGGGATCAGCCCGCGGGTGCTCAAGCGCCTGGCCCGGGGCCAGTACGCGGTGCAGGACGAACTCGACCTGCACCATGCCGACCTGCGCCAGGCCGAATCAATGCTGCGCGGGTTCCTGGCCGAAGCCCGCGATGCCGGCAGCACCTGCGTGCTGATCGTGCATGGCAAGGGCCTGCACGCCGACGGCGCACCGGTGCTGAAGAACATGGTCGACCGCCTCCTGCGCCGGCGCGCGGACGTGCTGGCGTTCCATTCCGCGCCGCCCACCCGGGGCGGTACCGGCGCGGTGCTGGTGCTGCTGCGGCCGGGCTGACGCCGGAAGCGCCAGCCGCGCTGCCGGTCAGTCCTGGCCGTTGTCGTCGACCGAGGCAACCATCCGCTTGAGCGGCGGATTGACCCAGCGAACCTCGACTCCGCGGCGACGCGCCACGGTTTCGACGGCCTGGATGTACAAGTTGTCCTGCTCGTACATGTCCTGCGTGGCCGCTGCCGCCGCCGGCTGGCTGTGCATCGTTCCATGGGTTGCGCAGCCGGCCATCAGCAGGAGCGCGGCGCAGGGGATGGAGCATCGAATCAGGGTGTTCATGACGGAACCTCCCGTGGGATCGGCGCCTGCAGGCGTGCCCGGCGCCTGTGTTCCGTTATACGCCGCCGGTCACGGGCCGCCAGTGCGGCAGCCGCTTATCCGACGAACGGCGCGGGCGCGTGGCCGGCCGCATCGCGCACCGGGCCGAGCTCCTCCAGCACCGTGGTGGCATAGGTTCCCGGCGCAAGCGCGAAGCGCAGCTCCAGCAGGCCGTCACCGCGCCAGTCCCACGCCATGTCCTGCGGCCGCAGTCGGGTGGCGCGGCGCTCCTGGCGCAGGCCGGCCTGTTCCAGCCCCGCGCGCAGCGCCAGGGCGTCGGCAGCATCCAGCGCGGCGACTTCCAGATCCTGTGCCTGCCCCTGGCTGCGCAGTTCGCCCCGGCCCCACAGCGGCGCGCTCGGGTGGATGTCGAACGCCGCCAGCCGCGCTTCCAGCCCGGCCGTCCACGGCTCCGGGCCGAACACGCTGCGGCTGCCGTCCAGGATCCAGACCTCGCCGTCCAGGGCCCGGTTCCAGCTGCCCCCGCTCACCCGCGCGGCCAGCACCCGGTTGAACAGCTCCGAGCGCGCGGCCGACAGCAGCAGGCTGCGCTGGTCGCGCCGCACCCGGCGCCCGGAAAACATCGCCAGCGCGGCGGCCACGTTGCCGCCGCCATGCCCGAAACGCTGCGCGCCGAACCAGTTGGGCACGCCGTCCGCCGCAATCCGCTGCAATCGGGCGTCGATCGCCGCGCGCTCGCCCTGCACCTGGCGCAGGATCAGCACGAACCGGTTGCCCGCCAGCGCCCCGCGCGGCAGCTTCTTCGCATGCCGGGCCTGGGCGATCACCCGCAGCGCGCCGTCCTGCAGGCCCTCCAGCCCGGGATCGGCGCGGCCGGGGAGGTGCACGCTGAAGCGCTGCCGGGTGACGGCATGGCGATCCTTCAGGCCCGCATAGCCCACCGCCTGCTCGGCCACCCCCGCCCAGCGGGCGATCCGGCGCGCCGCCTCGGCGGTGTTCATGCCGCGCTTCTCCACGGTGAGCAGCAGGTGCTCGCCGGCGCCGCTGGCCTGGAACCCGTCGATCTCCTCGACGAAAAAATCCTCCGGCGCACTGCGGATGACCGCCTCCAGCACCGGCGCTCCCCAGGCCCGCGGCAGGCCTCCGGCGGCCGCCTGCCCCGCTTCGCTCACGCGCGAACCAGCAGGCAGACCGCGTGCGCGGCGATGCCCTCTTCGCGACCGATGTGGCCCAGCTTCTCGTTGGTGGTGGCCTTGACGCTGACCGCATCGACATCCACCTGCAGGTCGGCGGCGATCAGCTCCCGCATCGCCGCCGCATGCGGCCCGATCTTCGGCCGCTCGCAGACGATGGTGATGTCGGCATTGCCCAGCCGCCACCCGCGCTCGCCGATGAGCTCACGGCAGCGGCGCAGGAACATCCGGCTGTCGGCGTCCTTCCAGCGGTCATCGCTGGGCGGGAAGTGGGTGCCGATATCGCCCATCGCCAGCGCCCCGAACATCGCGTCGCACAGCGCGTGCAAGGCAACGTCGCCATCGCTGTGGGCCACGAAACCGCGCCCGTGCGCGATCCGCACCCCGCCGATGGTCACATGGTCGCCCTCGCCAAAGGCATGCACGTCAAAGCCCTGGCCGATGCGGAACGGGATGTTGTCGGACATATGGATTTCTTCGTGGCCGTCGTCGATATCGAGGGCGACATGCTAACGCCTGCGAGTGCGCGGGGCCCCTCGGCTCGCGGCTGATGCAGGCAAAGCCGCCCGCCATTACAGGCCTACCGCCGCGACAGCAGAAACTCGAAATACGCCAGATCCGCGGGCGTGGTGATCTTGATGTTGTCCTCGCGCCCCTCGATCAGCAGCGGCCGCGCGCCCTTGCGCTCCATCGCCATCGACTCATCCGTCACCGCCACCCCCACGTCGCGCGCCGCCTGCATCGCCCGGGCCAGCTGCAAGCGGCGGAACAGCTGCGGCGTCAGCGCGCGCCACAGCCGCTCGCGCGGTTCGGTGCGGTCGATGCCGCCCTCGTCCCCCGCGCGCTTGAGCGTGTCGCGCACCGGCGCGGCCAGGATCGCCCCGACCGGATCGGCGCGACCGCGCTCCAGCAGCTGCCCCAGGTCATCGGGATGCAGGTTCGGCCGCGCCGCGTCATGCACCAGCACGAAGTCGTCCGCCCGCACGCTGTCGGGTAGCGCTTCCAGCCCCGCCAGCACCGACTCCGCGCGCGACTGCCCCCCCACGCAGGTCAGCACCGGCTTGCCATCCAGCTCGTTCCAGCCCGGCCAGCGCGGATCGTCCTGCGCCAGCACCACCACCGCCCCGGCCAGCCCCGGGTGCGACAGCAGCGCGCGCAGCGTGTGCGCCAGCAACGGCTCGCCGGCCACCTCCAGGTACTGCTTGGGCACGTCCCCGCCAAAGCGGCTGCCGTGCCCGGCCGCAGGCACCACCGCCCAGGTCATGGCGCCGGCTCCGCGTCCGCGCCTTCAGCGTCTGCCGGCCGCGGCGGCGCCTGCCGCACCGGCGCGCCGTCGACGACCCGGTAGAAGGTTTCACCCGGCCGGATCATCCCCAGCTCGCTGCGCGCCCGCTCCTCCACCGCCGCCTCGCCGGTGGGCGACTTCAGATCCGCCACCTCGGCCGCCAGCGCGGCGTTGCGCTCGCGCAGCCCCGCGTTCTGGTGCGCCTGCTGCGCCACCTGTGCTTCAAGCTGGGAGACCTCGGCCGTACCGCCGATGCCGAACCACAGCCGGTACTGCAGCCAGCCCAGCAGCAGCACCAGGGCCACCAGCACGATCCACAGGGCGCGCATGGCGGCCCGTGCCTACCGCGGCAGCGACACGAACGCGTCGCGGCCGGCGTAGCGCGCCTGTTCGCCCAGTGCCTCCTCGATCCGCAGCAGCTGGTTGTACTTGGCCACGCGGTCGCTGCGGCACAGCGAACCGGTCTTGATCTGGGTGGCGCTGGTGGCCACGGCGATGTCGGAGATGGTGGTGTCCTCGGTCTCGCCGGAACGGTGCGAGACCACCGCCGCGTACTTCGCCGCATCGGCCATGGCGATCGCCTCCAGGGTCTCGCTGAGGGTGCCGATCTGGTTGACCTTGATCAGGATCGCGTTGGCGGTGCCCGAATCGATGCCCTCGCGGAAGATCTTCGGGTTGGTCACGAACAGGTCGTCGCCCACCAGCTGCACCTTGCCGCCCAGGCGGTCGGTCAGCTGCTTCCAGCCGTCCCAGTCGCCCTCGTCCATGCCGTCCTCGATGGTGACGATCGGATACTGTTCGCACCAGTCGGCGAGGAAGTCCACGAACTGGCCGCCGGACAGGCGCTTGCCCTCGCCCACCAGGTGGTACTTGCCATTGTCGAAGAACTCGCTGGAGGCCACGTCCAGGCCCAGCAGCACGTCGTCGCCGGCGCTGTAGCCGGCCTTGCCGATGGCCTCCAGGATGGTGTCCAGCGCCTCCACGTTGCTGCGCAGGTCCGGCGCGAAACCGCCCTCGTCGCCCACCGCCGTGCTCAGGCCGTGGCCCTTGAGCACCGACTTGAGCGCGTGGAAGATCTCGGTGCCCGCGCGCAGCGACTCGGAGAACGAATCGAAGCCGACCGGCAGGATCATGAACTCCTGGAAATCGACGTTGTTGTCGGCGTGGGCGCCGCCGTTGATGATGTTCATCATCGGCACCGGCAGCACCGGCGCGCGGTCGCCGGCCAGCAGCTTCCACAGCGGGATCTTCTTCGAGGCTGCCACCGCGTGGGCGTTGGCCATCGACACGCCCAGCAGCGCGTTGGCACCCAGCCGGCCCTTGTTCTCGGTGCCGTCCAGATCCACCAGGCGCTTGTCCAGGCCGGCCTGGTCGGCGGCATCGAAGCCCTTCAGGGTGGACGCGATGGTGCCGTTGACGTTGGCCACCGCCTTGCGCACGCCCTTGCCCAAGTAGCGGGTGCGGTCGCCGTCGCGCAGCTCCACCGCCTCGCGCGCGCCGGTGGAGGCGCCCGAGGGCACCGCGGCGCGGCCGAAGCTGCCGTCTTCCAGCGTGACTTCCGCTTCCAGGGTGGGGTTGCCGCGGCTGTCGAGGATCTCGCGGGCGTGGATGCTGGCAATCGTGGTCATGGCGTGCGGGTGTGCTCCGGGGTTGGGGGCTGGGGTGGCGTCAAAGGGTGGTTTCGAGGAAGCCGTTCTTCCTGGTGGCCTGGTCGAGCTCGACCAGCGTTTCCAGCAGGGCGCGCATCTTCGCCAGCGGCCAGGCGTTGGGGCCGTCGCTGAGGGCCCTCTCGGGCTCGGGATGGGTTTCCATGAACACCCCGGCCACGCCCACGGCGACCGCCGCGCGGGCCAGCACCGGGATGAACTCGCGCTGGCCGCCGCTGGAACCGCCCTGCCCGCCCGGCAACTGCACCGAGTGGGTGGCGTCGTACACCACCGGGCAGCCGGTGTCGCGCATCACCGCCAGCGAGCGCATGTCGCTGACCAGGTTGTTGTAGCCGAAGCTGGCGCCGCGCTCGCAGACCATGATCTGCTCGTTGCCGGTGGACTTGGCCTTCTCCACCACCGGCTTCATGTCCCACGGCGACTGGAACTGGCCTTTCTTGATGTTGACCGGCTTGCCGGCCGAGCAGGCGCGCAGGATGAAATCGGTCTGCCGCACCAGGAACGCCGGCGTCTGCAGCACGTCGACCACGCTGGCGACCTCGTCCATCGGCGTGTACTCGTGCACGTCGGTCAGCACCGGCACGCCGACCTGGCGCTTCACCTCGCCCAGGATCCGCAGCCCCTCCTCCATGCCCGGGCCGCGGAAGCTGCCCAGCGAGGTGCGGTTGGCCTTGTCGAAGCTGGACTTGAAGATGAAGGGGATGCCCAGCGCGGAGGTGATCTCCTTCAGCTGTCCGGCCACGTCCACCTGCAGCTGCTCGCTCTCGACCACGCAGGGGCCGGAGATCAGGAAGAACGGCTTGTCCAGACCCACCTCGAATCCGCACAGCTTCATGCCGATACCTCCTTGAGCAGCTGGCCACCGACCCGGCCCTCATTGGCCTTGCGCTCGCGCGCGGCGCGGATGAAGCCGATGAACAGCGGATGGCCGCTGCGCGGGGTGGACTGGAATTCCGGATGCGCCTGGCAGGCGATGAACCACGGGTGCTGCGGCAGTTCCACCATCTCCACCAGCAGGTCGTCCATCGACTTGGCGCTGATCACCAGCCCGGCGTCCTCGAGCTGGGTGCGGTAGCGGTTGTTGAACTCGTAGCGGTGGCGGTGGCGCTCGGCGACCACGTCGCGGCCGTAGATGGCATGCGCCTTGGTGCCCGGCTTGATCCGCTGCTCCTGCAGGCCCAGGCGCATGGTGCCGCCCAGGTCGCTGTCCTCGCTGCGGCGCTCGACCTCACCGGTCTTGGTGCGCCACTCGGTAATCAGGCCGATCACCGGATGCGGGGTCTGGCGGTCGTTCTCGGTACTGTTGGCGCCTTCCAGCCCGGCCACGTGGCGAGCGAAATCCACCACCGCCGCCTGCATGCCGTAGCAGATGCCGAAGTAGGGAATGCCTGCCTCGCGCGCGTGCCTGGAGGCCAGCACCTTGCCCTCGAAGCCGCGGTCGCCGAAGCCGCCCGGCACCAGGATCCCGTCCAGCCCCGCCAGCACCTTGTTCGCGCCGTCGCGCTCGATGTCCTGCGACTCGATCCACTTCAGGTTGACCCGGGTGCGCTGGCGGATGCCGCCGTGGCGCAGCGCCTCGGCCACCGACTTGTAGGCGTCCTTGTGGTCGACGTACTTGCCGACCACGCCGATGGTCACCTCGTCGACCGGATTCTGGGCCGCGTCCACCACGTCCGCCCACTCGCCCATGTCCGCCGGTCGGGCGCGGTCGGCCAGGCGCAGGCGATCCACGACGATGCCGTCCAGCTCCTGGGCATGCAGCCACAGCGGGATCTTGTGGATGTTGTCCATGTCCACCACCGAGATCACCGCCTTCTCGGACACGTTGGTGAACGAGGCGATCTTGCGCCGCTCGCCGTCGGGCAGCGGCTGCTCGCTGCGGCACAGCAGCACGTCGGGCTGGATGCCGATCGAGCGCAGCTCCTTGACCGAGTGCTGGGTGGGCTTGGTCTTGAGCTCGCCGGCGGCGGCGATCCACGGCACCAGGGTGAGGTGGATGAACATCGCCTTGTCCGGCCCGCGGTCGGTGCGGATCTGGCGGATCGCCTCCAGGAACGGCAGCGACTCGATGTCGCCCACCGTGCCGCCGATCTCCACCAGCCCCACGTCGTAGCCGTGGGTGGCCACGTCGATGCAGCGCTTGATCTCGTCGGTGATGTGCGGGATCACCTGCACCGTGGCGCCCAGGTAGTCGCCGCGGCGCTCCTTGGCGATCACGTTCTCGTAGATCTTGCCGGTGGTGATGGAGTTCTTCCCCGACAGGCGCACGTCGAGGAAGCGCTCGTAGTGGCCCAGATCCAGGTCGGTCTCGGCGCCGTCGTCGGTCACGTACACCTCGCCGTGCTGGAACGGGCTCATGGTGCCGGGATCGACGTTGATGTAGGGGTCGAGCTTCATCATCGTCACCCGGAGCCCGCGGGACTCCAGGATGGCGGCCAGCGAGGCCGCGGCGATGCCCTTCCCGAGGGAAGAGACCACGCCGCCGGTGACGAAAACGAGCGGGGTGACTGAACTGGGGGCTGTCATGGCGCAGCAGGTCGCTGGAAAGCCCTATTCTACACCGGCGCGGTGACTCAGGCTGCCTCGTAGCGCCCGGAGAAGGTCTCGCAGACCACGCCCATGGCCTGGCGCCAGCGCATGCGCAGGCGGTCGTCCATTTCCGGGTCGGTCTGCTCGATGACCCTGACCAGGCTGTCGATCCAGTACGGATACAGCGCCGGATCCACCGGACAGCGACCCTTGCCGCCGTGTACATCGGCCATCTGCTCCACCGTGCGCCGGCTCAGGGTGCTGCCGGCGGCGTGGAAAATGGCGGCACTGATGCCGCGGCGCATGGCCATGCGCTGCTTGCTGAAGTCGGTTTCGGCGAACATCGCCGGGATCGAGGGGTGGCTTTTCAGGAACACATCGTAGAAACGGCTGATGAACGCCTTGTCGCGCAGGCAGCGGCCGTAGCTCTGCTGCAGGTCTTCGTACTGGTCGGTCATGGGGGACTCTGGAAGGAAAGCCGCCATTGTGGCCATCGGCCCCCGCGGGGCATTGCGCGCGATCAATGTCCCGGATGCGGAAAAAGGAAACGCCCCGCGGGGCGGGGCGTTTCCAGATCCGCGTTCCAGTCCCTGGATCAGGCCGGATCTTCTTCCTCTTCTTCTTCCAGCTCGTCCTCGGCCTCGGCGGCGTCCACAGCCTCCTCCGTCGCGACCTCGGCCTGCTGGGCCTGGACGTCGGCGGCATCGGCCTGCTGCTCGGCGGCCTCCGCGGCTTCGGCGGCCTGCTGGGCGGCGACCTCGGCGTCGCGCAGGGCCTGCTCGTCGACCTCCTGGGCGAAGGCGGACGGGGCGGCAAAGGCAGCGGCGATCAGGGCGGTAAACAGAACATTGCGCTTGGTCATGGGTCTCGTCTCCAAAAAATCAAAAAGTGGATCAAGTAGCCGCTTCCACTACAGCGACGGCCCGAACGGTAGCGGCATTCCCCCGTATCAACACTGAACAACAATCTCTTAACCAGCCCGCCGTAACTCCATGTGGACAAAGGGTTTTCCCCAGCTTTCCGGGGCCCTCCCGACATGCTTGGGCGCGGCCGGCCGGGCGGCTCCCGCGGGCCCTCCCCGCCCGCGGGCGCCGGGCCGGCGCTGGTAAGCTAGGCGCCCTTTTTCCGCCGCAGCCCCTGCATGAGTTCGCGCTACAACGCCGTCGACATCGAAGTCCTCTCCGGCCTGGATCCGGTCAAGCGCCGCCCGGGCATGTACACCGACACCTCGCGCCCCAACCACTTGGCGCAGGAAGTGATCGACAACTCGGTCGACGAGGCCCTGGCCGGGCACGCGCGGGTGGTCGAGGTCACCCTGTACAGGGACGGCAGCTGCGAGGTCGGCGACGACGGCCGCGGCATGCCGGTGGACATCCACCCCGAGGAAAAGGTGCCGGGCGTGGAGCTGATCCTGACCCGGCTGCACGCCGGCGGGAAGTTCAGCAACCGCAACTACACCTTCTCCGGCGGCCTGCACGGCGTGGGCGTGAGCGTGGTCAACGCGCTGTCCACCCGGCTGGAGGTGGGCATCCGGCGCGACGGCAACGAGTACGCGATGGCGTTCGCCGATGGCGACCGCGCCTCGGAGCTGGAGGTGGCGGGCAGCGTGGGCAAGCGCAACACCGGCACCCGCCTGCGCTTCTGGCCGGATCCGAAGTACTTCGACAGCCCGAAGTTCGCCCTGCGCCCGCTGCGCCACCTGCTGCGGGCCAAGGCGGTGCTGTGCCCCGGGCTCACGGTGAAGCTGTTCGACGAGGCCACCGGCGAGCGCGACGAGTGGCACTACGAGGACGGCCTGAGCGACTACCTCAAGGGCGAGCTGGCCGGACGCGAGCTGCTGCCGCCGGAGCTGTTCACCGGCGCCCTGGCCAAGGACACCGAGACCGTGGACTGGGCCGCGTCCTGGGTGCCCGAGGGCGAGCTGGTGCAGGAAAGCTACGTCAACCTGATTCCCACCGCCCAGCACGGCACCCATGTCAACGGCCTGCGCAGCGGCTTCACCGACGCCCTGCGCGAGTTCTGCGACTTCCGCAACCTGCTGCCGCGCGGGGTCAAGCTGGCGCCCGAGGACGTGTGGGATCGGGTGTCGTTCGTGCTCAGCCTGAAGATGACCGACCCGCAGTTCTCCGGCCAGACCAAGGAGCGGCTGAGCTCGCGCCAGGCGGCCGGTTTCATCGAGGGCGCGGCGCACGACGCCTTCAGCCTGTGGCTCAACCAGCACGTGGAGACCGGCGAGCGGATCGCCCAGCTGGCCATCGAGCGCGCCAGCGCGCGGCTGAAGACCGAAAAGCAGATCGTGCGCAAGAAGGTCACCCAGGGCCCGGCGCTGCCCGGCAAGCTGGCCGACTGCATCAGCCAGGATCTCTCGCGCACCGAGCTGTTCCTGGTGGAGGGCGACTCGGCCGGTGGCAGCGCGCGGCAGGCCCGCGACAAGGACTTCCAGGCCATCCTCCCGCTGCGCGGCAAGATCCTCAACACCTGGGAAGTGGCCTCCGGCGGCGTGCTCGCCTCGCAGGAAGTGCACGACCTGGCGGTGGCGATCGGCTGCGACCCGGGCAAGGACGACATCGCCGGCCTGCGCTACGGCAAGGTGATCATCCTGGCCGACGCCGACTCGGACGGCCTGCATATCGCCACCCTGCTCTCGGCCCTGTTCCTCAGGCATTTCCCGGCGCTGGTCGAGGCTGGCCACGTGTTCGTGGCGATGCCGCCGCTGTACCGGGTGGACGTGGGCAAGCAGGTCTTCTACGCCCTGGACGAGGAAGAAAAGCGCCTGCTGCTGGAGAAGATCGAGCGCGAGAAGCTCAAGGGCCAGGTCAACGTCACCCGCTTCAAGGGCCTGGGCGAGATGAACCCCTCCCAGCTGCGCGAATCCACCATCCACCCGGACACCCGGCGATTGGTGCAGCTGACCGTGGACGACGGCGAGCAGACCAGCGCCCTGATGGACATGCTGCTGGCACGCAAGCGCGCCGGCGATCGCAAGGCCTGGCTGGAACAGAAGGGCGACCTGGCGACGCTGGAGGTCTGAAACCCGCTTCCGCCGCCGAATCCCACACGGGCCACGTGCTTTACCGTCGCGGGCGGGCCGGCCGGGAAGCCATGGGCGGGACACGCCGTGAACCCGTCCATGGGGGCTTGTCGGCGGCTGGCGCTGTTACAGGGCCGCTTCGAGCAGGCTGCGGATCAATGCCTGCGCGTCGGCTGCCTTGGCGGGCAGGTACTCGAAGCTGTCCTCGTCCATGTAGGCGCGCTGGCTGGTCTCCATCTGCACCGCCTCGATACCGCTGGCCGGTTCGCCGTAGTGGCGGGTGATGTGGCCGCCCTTGAAGCGGCCGTTGACGACGAAATCGTAGCGATCCTGCCCGGCCAGCACCGCCTCAAGCCGCCGCTGCAGCGCCGGTGAGCAGCTGGCGCCGCCGGCCGTGCCCAGGTTCATGTCGGGCAGGCGGCCTTCGAACAGGAACGGCAGCTCGCCGCGGATCGAGTGGCCTTCCCACAGCACCGCGCGGCCGTGCCTGGCGCGGATACGATCCAGCTCCGCACGCAGCGCCTCGTGGTACGGCCGCCAGTACGCCTCCACCCGCGCGGCGATTTCCTCCGGGGTCGGCTCCATCCCTTCTCGGTACACCGGCTCGCCGCTGAAGCGCACCACCGGGCACAAGCCGGTGGTGTTCTGACCCGGGTACAACGACACGTCGTCCTCGGAGCGGTTGAGGTCGACGACGTAGCGCGAATACGCCGGCACGATCATCGACGCGCCCATGTCCCGCGCGAAGTCATACAGGCGCGCAATGTGCCAGTCGGTGTCGGGAACTGCGCGCGCGGCATCGGTGAAGCGCGCAGCGATGTCATCCGGCACGGCGGTGCCGTCGTGGGGGACGCTGACCAACAGCGGCACCGTGCCCTGGTGGAGGGTGAAGATATCCATGCCAGCCATGCTATCGCAGGAGGAACGCGGGGGACGTGCCCCCGGCCTGCCGAAGCGCCGAAAACAAAAGTGGAGTGAGCCGCGCCCTGGCGGTGGGGTGTCGCGTCAAGCAATACATGGATGTATTGCGCGCGCGTCAGGGCAGGACGCCCTGCCGCCAGGGCGCGGCGTCCACCCGAAGCCCAAACACTCCCCGAATCAGCGCATCAGGACGAACTCTTCGGCACTGGTCGGATGGATAGCGACGGTATCGTGCAGATCGGACAGGGTAATGCCGCGCTTGAGCGCCACCGCGAACCCCTGCAGGATCTCGTCCGCCGCCTCGCCAAAGGCATGGATGCCCACCACGCGCTGCTCCTCGCCCACGCACACCAGCTTGAACAGGCTGCGCAGCGGCGTATCCGCCAGCGCCTGCAGCATCGGCCGGAAGCTGCTGCGGTACGCCCGCACCGCGTCGCCGTGCTCCTCGCGCGCCTGCTCCTCGGTCAGCCCGATTCCGCCCAGCGGCGGATGCGAAAACACCACGAACGGCACGTCCCGGTAATCCAGCTTCGAATCCGCCCTGCCCCCGAACACCCGATCCATCAGCCTGCGCGCCGCCGCGATCGCCACCGGCGTGAGCGTCAGCTGCCCGGTCACGTCGCCCACCGCATACACGCCCTCGGCCGAAGTGTTCTGGAACGCATCGACCTGGATCGTGCCGTCCTTGCCCAGCCCCACGCCTGCCGCTTCCAGCCCGATGCCGGAGGTATTGGCCCGCCGCCCGATCGCGAACACCACCTCGTCGAACGGCTCGCTGGCCCGACCCGAATCGTCCACCAGCACCAGCCCACCGCCCTCGCGCCGCACCTCCCGCAGCCCGTAGTCCAGGTGCAGCCCGACGCCAAGATGCCGGTAGTTGTCCTGCAGCTGCTCCACCACGTCCGCGTCCATCTGCTTCAGCAGGCGCCCGCCGCGGGCAAAGATGTCGGCCCGGCTGCCCAGCGCCTGCAGCACCCCGGCCAGCTCCGCGCTGATGTAGCCGCCGCCGAACAGGGCCACCCGGCCCGGCGCCGGGCACCAGGTGAAGAAGTCATCGGATACCCCGCCCAGCTCCGCCCCCGGCACGTCCGGCCGCACCGGATGCGAGCCGGTCGCCAGCAGCACGTGCGGCGCGCACAGCCGCGCATCGCCCGCCTGGACCGTGTGCGCATCCAGCAGCACCCCGCGTTCGGTGACCAGGGTGATCCCCGCCGCGTCCAGCCGCTTGCGGTAGCTCTCGTGGATGTTGGAGATGTAGCGCTCGCGATCGACGATGAACTCGCGCCAGTCCAGCGCCGGCCGCTCAGGCACGCCGAATCCCAGCCGCGCCGCGATGTCGATCTTCGCCGCCAGGTCGGCCGCCAGCCACATCGCCTTCTTCGGCACGCAGCCCTCGTTGACGCAGGTGCCGCCCAGCTCGCCCGGCTCCAGCAGCGCCACCCGCGCACCGTGTTCGGCCGCGCGGAACGCACCGGCCAGGCCGCCGGAGCCGCCGCCCAGCACGATCAGGTCGTAGTCGAACTCTCTCGGGTCGCTCATGTCAGGCAAAGCGCGCCGGGTCGAACGGCGCCGGATCCAGGTGGGGGTCAAGGCCGCACACCAGCTCCGACATCAGCCGGCCGGTCGCGGTGCTCATGCTCACTCCGAGCATACCGTGGCCGGTCGCCAGCCACAGGTGACGGTGGCCCGGCGCGCGGCCCAGCAGCGGCAGGTCGTCGACGCTCAGCGGACGCCAGCCGTACCACTCCTCCTGCTTCTCCGGCCCCACCGGCTCGTGCAGGTACTCGGCCGCTCCGCGCTCGAGCGCGTCCAGCCGGCGCCGGTTGAGGCTGGTGTCGTAGCCGGAAAATTCCATGGTGCTGCCCAGCCGGTAGCCGCTGCCCCAGCTGCTCACGCACACGCTGCGCTCGTGCAGCACCAGCGGCCGCTTCGGCGCCAGCGCCGGCCGCGAGTAGGTGATCGAATAGCCCTTGCCCGGCTGCACCGGCACCCGCAGGCCCAGCCCGCGCGCCAGTCGCGGCGACCACGCGCCGGTGGCGATGATCATGTCGCGACCGCGGAACTCGCCGGCGGTGCCGATGGCGGCCACGCCCGCATCACCGGAATCGATCCGGGTGACCTCGCAGCCCTCCACGATCTCGCCGCCGCGCTCGCGCACCACCCGCGCCAGCTCGGCCACGTAGCGATCCGGACGCAGGCGCGCATCGCCGGGGAAGCGCACCACCTGCACCACCCCGTCGCGCAGCGCCGGCTCCGAGCGCACGTAGGCGGCGCCGTCCACGCGTTCGTAGGCCACGCCGATCTCGTCCAGCAACGCAAGCTCGCCGCCGAAGTCCCGCAGCTCACGCTCGGAGCGGAACACGTAGTCCACGCCCGCCGGGTCGTACTCGCAGGCCAGGCCGTAGCGCTCCACCCACTCGGGCAGGGCGTCGCGCGCCGCCTGCAGGATCTCCAGCCGGACTTGGGCGGCCCGGCGCCAGTGGCCGTGCGTGGAGCGCCGGGCGAAGCGCAGCATCCAGCCCCACAGGGCCGGGTCGAAGCGCGGCTTGAGGTAGAAGGGCGCATCCGGCGTGAGCATCCAGCGCAGCGCCTTGGTCACCGTGCCCGGCGCCGACAGCGGCGGGGCATGGCTGGGGGTGATGGTGCCGCAGTTGCCGTGCGAGCTCCCGCTGCCGACCTGGCCGGAGTCGATCACCCGCACGCTGCGGCCCTGCTCGATCAGCGACAGCGCGCAGGCCAGGCCGATCACGCCACCGCCGATGATCAATACGTCGTCGTTTGAATCCATGTGGCGAGTCTACGCGCCGGCCGGCAGATTCCGCATCGGCGGCCGCCGGCCATAGGTCAGCCAGCGCCACGCCCACTCCAGCGGGCCGAAGCGGTAGCGCCCCAGCCACCAGCGGCTGGCCACAACCTGCAGCGCGAACACCGCCACCGCCAGCGCCACCATCGCGGCGTATCCGACCCGCCCCCACATCGCCAGCCCGTAGCCGTAGAACACCAGCGAGGCGACCAGCGACTGCAGCAGGTAGTTGGTCAGCGCCATGCGCCCGGCCGGCGCCAGCACGCCCAGCAGGCGCGCACCGGCCGGCACCTGCCACGCCAGCGCCAGCGCCGCGACTCCACCCAGCGTCATCGGCAGCGCGCCCAGCCCGTGCAGGCTGGAAGCAAGCACCCAGCGCGGGTTGAAGAAGCCATCCGGATGGCCGGTCGACAGCATCGCCCCGGCCAGGGTCAGCGCCAGCCCCGGCGGCAGGCACCACGCCGCCATGCGGATGAAAAAGCCGCGATTGGCCTCCACGTCCCCGAGCCGGCCCGAACGGAACAGCCAGCTGCCGACCAGGAACACCGCCAGCGCCAGCGGCACCACGCCGGAGGCATTGCCCAGCAGCATCGCGAAATCCCTCATCCGCTGCCCGGTGACCTCGGCAAAACCGCCGCCGGCATAGACCGCGGCGGCGGCCTCCCCGGCCCGGACGCCCTCGGCCAGCGTCGCCTCGAACTCCGCCTGCCCAACCGGCATCGCCATCATCGCCACGCCGCCGAGCACCGACAGCCCGTACAGGCCCAGGTAGATCGCCAGCCCGATCCCGAGCTGCGCGCGCGCGGACAGCCCGCGCATCAGCAGCAGGCCCAGCGCCGCGATCGCGTAGGCATGCAGGATGTCACCCACCCACGCCAGCAGCGCGTGGGCGATGCCGAGCGCGAACAGCACCGCCAGCCGCCGCAGGTACAGCCCGGTCGCCCGCCCCGAGGCCTGCGCCCGCTCCATCATCAGCGCGAAGCCGACCCCGAACAGCAGCGAGAACAGCACCCAGAACTTGCCGGACACGAACAAGTACGCCGCCCAGGCCACCGCCAGGTCGATGCCCGCCAGCCCCTGCGCCATGCCGTTGCCGAACTCCTGCCACGGCCGGCTGAACCACTCGATGTTGGCGATGAAGATGCCCAGCAGGGCCAGCCCGCGCAGCGCGTCCAGCAGCCCGATCCGCTCGGACGCGCCCGTCGGCGCGAAGCCTGCCGCCGCTCCGGTGTTCATCCACGCCTCCCGTTGGCCGGCCCGCCGGCCGGGCGCGCCATCAGTGCTGGTGGCCGCCCTCGCCGTGCACGTGGCCGTGCTCGATCTCGGCCGCGTCGGCCTCGCGCACGTCGACGACCTCGATGTCGAAGCTCAGATCCTTGCCGGCCATCGGGTGGTTCAGATCCACGTCCACCACGCTCATGCCGACCTTCTGCACCGTGACCGGGCGCGGGCCGAAATTGGTGTTGAGCATCACCTGCATGCCCGGGGCCAGGCGCTGCTTGCCGAAGTGCTTCTTGGGCACCCGCTGGGTCATCTCCTCGCGGCGCTCGCCGTAGGCGTCGGCGGCGGTGACTTCGGCGCTGAAGCTGTCGCCGGCCTCGTGGCCTTCCATCGCCTTCTCCAGGCCCGGAATGATGTTGCCGTGGCCGAACAGGATGGCCAGCGGCTCGCGGTCCTTCGAGCTTTCCACCGGCTCCTGGCCCGGCTCGGACACGGTGTAGTGGAAACGGACGACGCGGTCTTTTTCGATCTTCATGGGCGGCAAACCTGGTGTGGCGGCGCATGGCCGCGCTTGTCAGCGGAAAGGGGATCGGCCACGATGCGGGCCGTGAGTGAAGCGCATTATCCGGGCTGCGGCCGCGCCGCGCCAACCCGAACGCTCCGCTGCCCGCGGTGGGCGGTGTGCCTTGTTTTCGCCGCCACGGTAACGCTGATGGCCAGCTGCGGCGGCAAGCAGGTGCGCCCGGCCTCCAGCGCGCCGGCACCGGCGCCGGCGCAGCAGCGCCACTGGCCGGTGGTCACCCCGGCCAACCCGGCGGCGGCCAACTCGGTCACCATCCGCGCCATCGGCCTGGTCGGCACGCCCTACCGCTACGGCGGCAACACCCCCGAGGGCGGCTTCGACTGCAGCGGCCTGGTCAACTACGTCTACAGCGACATGCTGGACATGCGCCTGCCGCGCACCACCCGCGACCTGTTTGCCTGGCAGGGGCCGCGGATCGCGCCCGAGCAGCTCGCCGCCGGCGACCTGGTGTTCTTCGGCAGCCGCGGCGGCGTCACCCACGTGGGCATCTACGTGGGCGAAGGCCGGTTCGTGCACGCGCCCAGCAGCGGCGGCACCGTGCGCCTGGATCACCTGGACGGGTACTACTGGCGTGACCACTACACCGGGTCGCGGCGCATCCTCTGATTCCTGAATGGGGATCGGCGGAAAATGAGCGGTTTTTTTGGTGAACTGCGCCCCATTCATTAACTTTTTTCTAACAAAACGCCGGATTTCGTCGGGCACCATCACGCCACGCCTACATCTGTGAATCCTCACGCGTGACGATCAACGCCCAGTCTCCGGCTTCCCGCCAACCCCTTTCGCGCCGCGTGCGGCGAATTTCCGCCCTCCTCGTCTCCGCCCTGCTGGCAACGGCAGCGGTGCCGGCGTTTGCCGCCACCGGCCTGGCCGCGGACTCGGCGGACGGATTCCCGATCTCCACGTCGGTCAGCCAGCAGCTGGCCGATCCGCTGCCGGCCGCCAGCCGCGAGCTGCTGTTCGCCGCCGATGTCAGCCAGCTGATCAGCACCGCCGCGCAGCTGCAGATCGACCTGGCGCCCGCGCCGCAGCAGACCGTGCGCCAGAGCCTGCTGCAGCGCGGCCTGGCCCTGCTCGGCACGCCCTACCGCTGGGGCGGCACCACGCCCGAGCGCGGCTTCGACTGCAGCGGGCTGGTGAGCTACGTGTTCAAGACCACCCTGGGCATCGACCTGCCGCGCGTGTCGCGCGACATGGCCCGCGCCGGCGAGCACGTCGAGCGCGCCCAGCTCGACCCGGGCGACCTGGTGTTCTTCGCCCTGCGCGGCAGCCGCATCGACCACGTCGGCATCTACGTCGGCAACGGCCGCTTCCTGCACGCCCCGCGCACCGGCCGCGACGTCACCGTCTCGGCCCTGGACGCGGGCTACTGGGCCGGCAAGTTCAAGCACGCGCGGCGGATCGCCACGCACTGAGCGCGCCAGCCGCACCGCGATGACACGAGGCCGCCCCCGGGGCGGCCTTGTTGTTCGTGCAGCCGGCTGATCAGTCGCCGCGCGCCGGCTGCTCCAGCGCATCGTCCGTCCGCTCCACCGGATGCTCCGCCGGGTGCTCGACGCCGACGTTGCTCGACGCGCGGCCGTAGACCTCCTCGTCCAGCAGGCCGGTCTCCTTGGCCACCAGCACCGGCACCAGCATCTGCCCGGTGACGTTGGTCATGGTGCGCATCATGTCCAGGATCCGGTCGATCGCCAGCAGGATGCCCAGCACCTCCAGCGGCAGGCCGGCGGCGCTGAGCACCACGGTGGCCATCACCACCGCCGTGCCGGGCACGCCGGCGGTTCCGAAGCTGCCCAGTACCGAGGCCAGGGTGATCGCCACGTACTGGGCGAAGCTCAGCTCGATGCCGTAGAACTGCGCGGCGAACACCGCCGCCAGCGCCGGGTAGATCGCGCCGCAGCCGTCCATCTTGATGCTCGCGCCCAGCGGCACCGCGAAGGCGGCGTAGTTCTTGTCCACGCCCAGGTTGTGGGTGACGCTGCGCAGGGCGACCGGCATCGAGGCGAAGCTGGACGAGCTGACGAAGCCCACCTGCATGCCCGGCGCGGCGCCGCGGAAGAACTTCAGCGGATTCAGGCCGTGCGCCAGCAGCAGGCCGCCGTAGACGAACACGATGTGCAGCACGCAGGCGACGTAGATCGCGACCACGAAGTTGCCCAGCGGCAGCAGCTGCTCGAAGCCGTAGGCGCCCACCAGCCCGGCGATCAGCCCGAAGGTGCCGATCGGGGTCACCTCCAGCACGAAGCGGGTGACCTGGATCATCGCCTCGCTGGCCTGGCCGGCGATGTCGCGCAGCCCGGCGGTGCGGTCGCCCAGCTTGACCAGGGCGAAGCCGAGCAGGCCGGCGAAGAAGATCACCTGCAGGATCTTCCCTTCGGCCAGGGCCGCGAACGGGTTGGTCGGCACGATGTCCAGCACCACCTGCACCGGCGTGGGCACCTCGCGCGGCGCGTAATCCTCCGGCGGCAGCAGGTCCACGCCGTGGCCGAGGCTGATCACCGAGGCCACCGCGAACGCCACCCCCACCGCCAGCACCGCGGTCAGCGCGAACCAGCCGAAGGTGCGCCCGCCCAGCGAGGCCATCCGCTGCTGCCCGTGCAGGGCCGAGACCGCGTTGAGCACGGCGAAGAACACCAGCGGCACCGCGATCATGCGGATCAGGTTGACGTACAGCGTGCCCAGCGGCTGCAGCCAGGTTTCGGCGGCCGGGCCCATGGCCCAGCCCGCAAGCGCGCCGAGCACGAAGCCTGCCGCCACGCGCTGCCAGAACGGAATACGGAACCACCAGGCGAACATTGCCTACCTTCAGATCAACGAAACGGTGCACATTAACCCGCCGCCGGGGCCGGCAGTGTCTCCGGGCTGCAACACAGAAGCGCACCGGCGGCGGCATAATGCCGCGTTGACCAGAACCAACCAGGATTCCATGCGCATTCCCGCCGCCGTCTGCCTCACCACCCTGCTCGCCGCCTGCGCCACTCCCGTGCGCGACCAGGCCCCGCCCGCCCCGCTGCCCGCCTCCACCGCCGTTGCCCCCGTGCAGGTGCCGGACATTTCCCGTCCCGACGGCGAGACCTCGCAGTGGTGGTTCCGCAGCGGCGCCGCGGCGGCCGCCGAGCGCGGCGCGATGGACGGCGGCGCCCGCAACGTGATCCTGTTCGTCGGCGACGGCATGGACCTGACCACCGTGGCCGCGGCGCGGATCCTGCAGGGCCAGCGCGCCGGCGGCAGCGGCGAGGAGCACCTGCTGAGCTGGGAGCACTTTCCGCACACCGCGCTCAGCCGCACCTACAACACCGACATGCAGACGCCGGACTCGGCCGGCACCATGACCGCGATGGCGACCGGGGTGAAGACCCGCGCCGGAGTGGTCAACCTCGACCAGTCGCTGCCGCGTCGCGACTGCGGCCGGCTGGCCGAGCGCAGCCTGCTCAGCGTGCTGGAGCTGGCGCAGGACGCCGGCATGGCCACCGGCATCGTCACCACCACCCGCATCACCCACGCCACCCCGTCGGCCACCTTCGCCCGCTCGCCCGAGCGCAACTGGGAAGATGACGCCGCTGTGCCGGAAGCGCCCGCCGCCCAGGGCTGCACCGACATCGCCGCCCAGCTGGTGGATCTGCCCGAAGGCCGCTTCCCGGACGTGGTGCTGGGCGGCGGCCGCCGCCATTTCCTGCCCGCCGGCCAGCCCGACCCCGAGCACCCGGACAAGTCCGGCCGCCGCCAGGACGGCCGCGACCTGATCGGCGAATGGCAGGCCCGCCACCCTGGCGGCGCGTTCGTCTGGAACCGCGAACAGATGCAGGCCGCCGCCGGCAAGGCGCCGCTGCTGGGCCTGTTCGAATACGACCACCTGAACTTCGAGCACGACCGCGCGCAGCACGATCCGGGCGAGCCGACCCTGGCCGAGCTGACCCGTGAGGCGATCGGCCGCGTGCAGGGCGCAGCCGAAGGCTACGTACTGGTCATCGAGGCCGGTCGCATCGACCACGCCCACCACGCCGGCAATGCCTTCCGCGCCCTGACCGACACCGTGGCCATGGCCGACGCGGTGCAGGCGGCGGTGGACATGACCGACGAGGCCGAGACTCTGGTGCTGGTCACCGCCGACCACGGCCACACCCTGACCTTCGCCGGCTACCCGGCCCGCGGCAACCCGATCCTGGACAAGGTCCGCAACAGCGAACAGGTTCCCGCCCGCGACGGCCTGGGCCTGCCCTACACCACCCTGGGCTACGCCAACGGCCCGGGCTACCGCGGCCACGATGCCGAGGGCGCGGACATCAGCTACTGGGGCGCACCGGACGATTTCACCCCGCGCACCGGCCGCCCCGACCTGACCTCGGTCGACACCGAGGATCCCTACTACCAGCAGGAAGTCGTGGTGCCGAGGTCGGACGAAACCCACGGCGGCCAGGACGTGGGCATCTGGGCGCGCGGCCCTGGCGCGCACGCGGTGCGCGGCACGGTGGAGCAGAACGTGATCTTCCACTTCATGGTCCAGTCCACCCCGCGCCTGCGCCAGCACCTGTGCGAGGCCGGCCTGTGCAACGCCGACGGCGTGCCGGTAGAACTGCCCCACCCCGGCCGTTTCGGCGCCACCGCCCCCTGACCCGCCTTCGTAGGAGCGCCTCTCAGGCGCCGGTTTGCCCGTTGGTACGACTGACCGTCCACCCCGGCACCGGTAAGCTGGGGCCATCCCCACATTCGGAGCACGCCCCATGAACCAGCTCGACGGCAAGGCCTGCATCGTCACCGGCGCGGCCAGCGGCATCGGCAAGCGCATCGCCGAGGTGTACGCGCAGGCCGGCGGCCGGGTGGCCATCGCCGACCTCAAGCTGGACGCCGCCGAGGCGGCCGCGCAGACGATCCGCGACGGCGGCGGCCAGGCCATGGCGGTGGCGATGGACGTCACCGACGAGCAGCAGGTCGTCGACGGCGTGGCCAGGGTGGTCGGCGAATGGGGCCGCGTGGACGTGCTGGTCTCCAACGCCGGCATCCAGATCGTCAACAAGGTCACCGACTTCAGCCTCGCGGACTGGAAGAAGATGCTCGCCATCCACCTGGACGGCGCCTTCCTCACCACCCGCGAATGCATGAAGGACATGCAGGCCCGCGGCGAGGGCGGCGCGATCATCTACATGGGGTCGGTGCACTCGCACCTGGCCTCCAAGCTCAAGGCGCCCTACGTCACCGCCAAGCACGGCCTGCTCGGCCTGTGCCGCACCGTGGCCAGGGAAGGCGGCGAGCACGGCATCCGCGCCAACGTGATCTGCCCCGGCTTCGTGCGCACCCCGCTGGTCGACAAGCAGATCCCCGAGCAGGCGCAGGAGCTGGGCATCAGCGAAGAGGACGTGGTGAAGAACGTCATGCTCAAGGACACGGTGGACGGCGAGTTCACCACCGTGGACGACGTCGCCAACGTCGCGCTGACCCTGGCCGGGTTCGAGACCAACGCCCTGACCGGCCAGAGCATCGTGGTCAGCCACGGCTGGTTCATGCAGTGAGCCCGCGGCTGCCGGAGATCTGCGAGCGGGTCGAACGCTACCCCACCGTCGCCCTGGTGCTGCAAGGCGGCGGCGCCCTGGGCGGCTACCAGTGCGGCGTCTACCAGGGGCTGCACGAGGCCGGGATCCGGCCGAACTGGTTCTCCGGTATCTCCATCGGCGCGATCACCGCCGCGATCCTGGCCGGCAACCCGGTGGACGCGCGCGTCGAACGCCTGCGCGGGTTCTGGGAGCTGATCGCCGAGCCGGCCGGCCCGCTGTCGCCGCTGGTGGCGGCGGTGCGCGGCACCGTGGCGGCCTTCCCCGAGGACGGCAACGTCCTGTCCTGGGCCCGTGACATGGGCGCGACGGGGGCGATGCTGCAGGGCCAGCGCGGCTTTTTCACCCCGCGCATGTTCTCGCCGTTCCTGTTCACCGACGGTAGCCCGCAGGCCACCAGCTTCTACGACACCACCCCGCTGCGCGAGACGCTGGAGCGCTTCGTCGACTTCGACCGCATCAACAACGACAGCGGCGTGCGCCTGACCGTGGGCGCCGCCGGCATCACCAGCGGCAACTTCCGCTACTTCGACAGCGAGCAGGAGAACATCCGGGTCGAGCACATCCTCGCCTCCGCCGCCCTGCCGCCGGCGTTCCCGGCGGTGGAAATCGACGGCGAGTGGTACTGGGACGGCGGCATCGTCTCCAACACCCCGCTCGAATACGTCCTCGGCTGCTACCCGCACACGGACACCCTGGCCCTGCAGGTGGATCTGTGGAGCGCGCGCGGCGAGCGCCCGCGCACCATGCTCGACGTGCTGGAACGGATGAAGGACATCCGCTTCTCCAGCCGCACCCGCCACGGCACCCGCATGGTGGAGCTGGAACAGCAGCTGCGCGGGGCCCTGCACGAGCTGATCACGCACCTGCCCGAGCGCAAGCTGCCGCCGCACCTGGACAAGGTGTTCGCGCCGTACCTGGACGACCGGGTCTTCAACGTCATCCACCTGATCTACCAGTCCAAGTCGCACGAGCAGCAGCACAAGGACTACGCCTTCGGCAGCATCCCGCTGCGCGAACACTGGGAGACCGGCCTGCGCGACATGGCCAGCACCCTGGAGCGCCCGGAGTTCTTCGACCTGCCCGACCGCGACATCGGCGTGGCCACCCACGACGTCCACCGCCTGACACGCCGCTGAGCGCCCGGCTGGGGCAGACTTGGGGGATGACGGCCTCCCTCCGGATCTACCAGCGCCTGGTCAAGGCGGATCGCTCCAGCCAGGACGGCGGACAGCAGCGGGCCACCGCCCGCAACGGCCTGCGCCAGGTGGCGGCCAGCGCCCTGCAGGCGATCGGCGACCAGGTGGTCAACGCCAAGACGGTGCTGCCGTGGCTGCTCGCCTCGCTCGGCGCGCCGTCGATGCTGATCGGGCTGCTGGTGCCGGTACGCGAATCGGGCTCGATGCTGCCGCAGGCGGCGCTGACGCCGGTGATCAGGCGAATGCGGCCGCGGCGCAGGGCGTGGGTGGCCGGTGCGGCCGGCCAGGCGGCGGCCACGGCGGTGATGGCCTTCGCCGCGGCGACGATGGACGGCACCGCCGCCGGGGTGGTGATCCTGGTGGCGCTGGCGGGGTTCGCGCTGGCGCGCTCGCTGTGCTCGCTGGCCGGCAAGGACGTCATGGGCGACACCATTCCCAAGGGCGAGCGCGGGCAGATCAACGGCGTCGGCACGGCGCTCTCCGGCGCGCTGGCCATCACCCTGGGGCTGGCGATCCGGCTGCTGGGCGGCGACGACGTCTCGCCGCTGGTACTGGCCGGCCTGCTGGCGGGCGCGGTGCTCGCGTGGGTGCTTGCCTCGGTGGTGTATGCGGGCGTGCGGGAGCCGGCGCCGTCCGCGCCCGCCGGGGATGAAGGCGACCAGCCGGGCTGGCTGCAGGCCTCCTGGCAGCTGCTGCGCAGCGACGCGCCTTTCCGCCGCTTCGTGCTGGCGCGCACGCTGTTGCTGGTCTCGGCGCTGAGCCCGCCGTTCGTGGTGGCGCTGGCGGCCGGCGTGGGCGGGCTGGGCCTGGCCGGGCTGGGGCCGTTCGTGATCGCCCAGGGCCTGGCGAGCCTGGTGGGCGGCAAGCCGTTCGGCACCCTGGCCGACCGCTCTTCGCGCAGCCTGATGATGTGGGGCGCGGGCGTCGCCGCGGCGGTGGTGGCGCTGTTCCTGGCCCTGCTGGAGGTGCCCGGCATGCGCGCGCAGTGGTGGCTGTACCCGGTGGTGTACCTGGTGCTGGTGCTCGTCCACACCGCGGTACGCGTGGCTCGCAAGACCTACGTGGTGGACATGGCCGAAGGCGACCGGCGCACCGCCTACGTGGCCGTGGCCAACACCGCCATGGGCGCGCTGCTGCTGGTGATCGGCGGCCTGTCGGGCGCGCTGGCCACGCTGGGCGCGGAGGTGGCGCTGGGCTTCCTGGCCCTGCTGGGCGTGGTCGGCGTGTTCGTCAGCCGCGGCCTGCCCGAAGTCAGCCGCGGCTGAGTCCGCTCAGAACGGCTTGGCCAGCACCAGCCAGATCACCGCCAGCAGCAGGAACACCGGGATCTCGTTGAACCAGCGCAGCGTGCCGGAGGCGGGCAGCCTGCCGCCCTTGTCCAGGCCCTTGAGCCAGCGCCCGGCCACGATGTAGTGGGCGAACATCAGCGCCACCAGCAGCAGCTTGGCATGCATCCAGCCGCCGGAGACCATGGTCGGATAGTCGGGGATCACCCGGTAGCCCAGCCACAGCACCAGCCCGAGCACCACCGCCAGGCCGAACATGACGTGGCCGAAGCGGTACAGCCGCCGGCCCATCAGCACCAGCCGCGCGCGCACCTCGCCCGCATCACCGGCCTCGGCCAGGTTGACCAGGATGCGCGGCAGGTAGAACGCCGCGGCCACCCAGGCCATGACGAACAGCAGGTGGAAGGTCTTCGTCCAGACGTAGGCTTGCATTGCACGGCTCCATTGATCAGCCGGCAAGGATCGCACAACTGGCCGGACACGCGGCCCGGCGTGCGCGCCGCACTCCTACAATGGGCGGCTTTATCGGGGGCAGCATCATGGAAAAGCAGTACGACCGCGCCTACTTCGACCGCTGGTACCGCGGCGGCGGCATCGGCGGCGCGCAGCGGCTGGCGCGCAAGGTGGCGCTGGCGGTGGCCACGGCCGAATACTGGCTGGAACGGCCGGTGCGCAGCGTGCTCGACATCGGCTGCGGCGAAGGCGCGTGGCGCGCGCCGCTGCTCAGGCTGCGGCCGAAGCTGCAGTACATCGGCTTCGACAGCAGCCAGTACGCGGTCGAGCGCCACGGCGCCCGGCGCAACCTGCACCTGGCCCGCTTCGCCGACTTCCAGCACCTGCGGCCGTGCCCGCCGGTGGATCTGCTGGTGTGCTCGGACGTGCTGCACTACCTGCCGGCGCGCGAGATCGACGCCGGGCTGGAGGGCCTGGCCGAGCTGTGCGGCGGCGTGGCGTTCCTGGAGACCTTCACCCGCCAGGACGAGACCGAGGGCGACGATGACGGCTTCATGCGCCGCCCGGCGGCGTTCTACCGCAAGCGCTTCGAATCGGCGGGGCTGCGGCCGCTGGGATCGCACTGCTGGCTGTCGCCGACGCTGGCGCCGGGGGCGATGGCGCTGGAGCTGGCAACCTGAACAGGCGCCACGGCGCGGCCGTGGCCGGATTCACGTGGCGGCAGCGGCGATCGTTTATTCTGCAGCGCAGCAATCACTGCCAAGGCATCGTCCCAACGCATGTTCCTGTATCAATATCACGAGCTCGGCCGGGCCATGACCGCGCCGCTCACCTACTGGGCCGAGGCCAACGCCAAGGTCTTCTCCGCTTCCACCAGCTGGCTGTCTTCCGTCCCCGGTTCCGACCGGCTGGCGGCGGCCAACGAGCTGTTCTACCGGGTCGGCAAGGACTACGAGAAGCCGGAGTTCGCCATCCACCAGGTGGAGAAGGACGGCCACGACGTGCCGGTGGTTGAGAAGGTCATCGTCGAGAAGCCGTTCTGCCGGCTGCTGCGCTTCAAGCGCTACACCGACGATGCCGAGAACATCCTGGGCATGAAGGATCAGCCGACGGTGCTGGTGGTGGCGCCGCTGTCCGGCCACCACTCGACCCTGCTGCGCGACACGGTGCGCACCCTGCTGCCCGACCACAAGGTGTACATCACCGACTGGGTCGATGCGCGCATGGTGCCCAAGGAGGCCGGCGGCTTCACCCTGGACGACTACGTGGCCTACGTGCAGGAGTTCATCCGCGTCATCGGCGCGGAGAAGCTGCACGTGATGGGCGTGTGCCAGCCGGTGGTGCCGGTGCTGGCGGCGATATCGCTGATGGCCTCGCGCGGGGAAGCCACGCCGCTGTCGATGGTGCTGATGGGCGGCCCGGTGGACGGGCGCAAGTCGCCGACCGCGGTCAACAACCTGGCCACCGAGAAGCCGCTGTGGTGGTTCGAGAACAACGTGATCCACCAGGTGCCGGCGAACTACCCGGGCAAGGGCCGCAAGGTCTATCCCGGGTTCCTGCAGCACATGGGCTTCATGGCGATGAATCCGGAGCGGCACTTCATGTCGCACTGGGACTTCTACCAGAACCTGGTCAAGGGCGACCTGGACGACGCCGCTTCGCACCGCCGCTTCTACGACGAGTACAACGCGGTGCTGGACATGCCGTCCGAGTACTACCTGGACACGATCCGCATCGTGTTCCAGGACTTCCTGCTGCCGCGCGGCGAGTGGGACGTGGCCGGCGAGCGGGTGGATCCATCCGCGATCTCGGGCACCGCGCTGATGACGATCGAGGGCGAGCTGGACGACATCTCCGGCCAGGGCCAGACCCACGCTTCGCACGGGCTGTGCAGCACGATCCCGGATGACAGGCGCACGCAGGTGACGATGAAGGGCGTCGGCCACTACGGCATCTTCAGCGGCCGCCGCTGGCGCACCCAGGTGTATCCGAAGGTGCGCGAGTTCATTGCCGCCAACACGCCGGCCGCCGCGGCCAACGGCGCCGCCGACAAGCCGGCCCGCAAGACCGCAGGGCGCGCGGCCGGCAACGGCAAGGCCGGGCGCTGAGCCTCCCGCGGCCGGCGCGGATCAGGCGCCGGCCGAACTCTTGACCAGCAGGTGCTTGGCCAGCTGCCCGTGCAGGCGGCCGATGCCGCGTGCCAGGTGCAGGGTGAGGAACAGCAGGGCGATGCCGGCCACGGCGGCCAGGGGCAGCAGCCACGGGGCGTCGGCGACCAGGTCGATGCCGCCCATCCACACGTGCATGTTCACTCCCGGCAGCAGCGCCAGCGGCGAGGCGGCAAGCGAGACGCCGGTGCTGACCAGGGTGACGGCGATGGTGAAGTAGACGATGCCCAGCGGCAGCATCAGCAGCATGTACAGCAGGGTGCTCCAGCTGCGCGGGTCGGTGAACATGTCGCCGATGCGCTGCCAGATGCTGCGTCCACGCACGCTGTAGAGCGGCCTGCGCGGCATGCGCTCGCCGAGCATGACTTCCACCAGCCGGCCTTCGACCAGCGACAGCACGCGCACGGAGCCGAAGAACAGGATGACGAAGGGGATGCCGATGATGAGGATGGCAAAGCCCAGCGACATGGCGACGCCGGCGACCACCCAGGTGAAGTAGAAGACGCCGGTGGCCAGGGCCAGCACCATGTAAAACAGCGAGGCGTAGGCGCGCGGGTCGGCGGCGACGCCGAAGAAGCGGCCAAGCGCGGATTTGCGTTCGGCGGGTTTTGGCGGGCGCAGGGCTGTCTGCACCTTGACCTCGGTGTCGCGGTAGATGTCGGCGACTTCCTCGGGGGCGCCGTAGCTGGAGGCGACGGCGGCGATGACTTCGGCTTCGCTGCTGCCGGGGTTTTCGGCAAGCTCGGAGCGCAGGTATTCCTCGGCGTCGTAAAGGGCGTCCTGGATCAGGGCCGGGTCGGCGCCGGCAAGTTCGCGGCGCAGCTGGGCGAGGTATTCGGGGATGTTGGTGGGCAGGTCTCGGGCGTTCATTGATTCACTTCCTCCAGGACGGAATCGACGGCGTCGCGGGTGGCGTTCCAGGCCCTGGCGCGATGCTCCAGGCTGCGGCGGCCGGTGTCGGTGATGCGGTAGTAGCGTCTTGGCGGGCCGGCGTCGGACGGTGCGGTGTGGCTGGCGAGCAGGCCGGCGGTTTCCAGGTTGCGCAGGACGGGGTAGAGGGCGCTCTGCTTGCCGGCCAGGACGCGGTCGCCGAGGGCTTCCAGGCGTTTGGCGATCTGGTAGCCGTACATGGGTTCGGGGGCGGCGGCGAGGACGGCCAGCAGGACGAGCGAGACGGTGCCGGTGCTCAGTTCCTTTTCGAACTTGCGCAGCTGGAGTTCGTCGTCGGCGGGGATGTCGGGCATGGCTCCTCCGGGCTTGAGGGCAGACTATTCATAAGTTCTGTATAGCGAATGTGCCAGTAGTCATTTGGCGGGGGTTTTCTTGGCTCGCTGCTCCGGGTGGGAGGATCGTTGTCGCGGAGGGGTCTGGCCGCGGTAGCGCTATGCGGGACACGCCGTGAATCCCCGCTTCGCGGGCCCGGCCCTCCGGCATAGCCTCCGGGCGTTCGCCTGCGCGCGAAGCAGTGCTTCGCAAACGCGCAGGCTCACCCATGGAGGCTTGTCGGCGCCGTCCATGGCGCCGACAGTCCCGCATAGCGCTACCGCGGCCAGACCCTTTGATGCGCGCGGCCATCTGCCGGAGTGCGGGTTTCCACACACTGGGGGCTTCTCTGGGAGAGAATCGGAGGCCGTACTTGATCCGGATGACCACATGACGCCTCGCTGCCTGCACTTGCCCGCCCTGCTCGCCCTCGCCTGCGCCTTTGCCGCCGCGCCCGTGGTGGCTGACGAGCCGCCGGCGCTCTCCATGGGTGAACTGCTGGAGTCGTCCAGTCCGGAAGATTGGCGGGAGCCGAAGCCGGAGGACACGCTGTACCTGGAGCTGGAGTCGGGCCGGGTGATCATCGAGCTGGCGCCGGAGTTCGCGCCGGAACATGCGCAGAACCTGCGGACGCTGGCGCGGGAGCATTTCTGGGACGGGCTGGCGATCTACCGGTCGCACGACAATTTCGTGGTGCAGTGGGGCGATCCGGGGGCCGAGGGCGAGCGGCGGTCGATCGGGAGTGCGCGCGATGCGCTGCCGGCGGAGTTCGAGCGCGGTGCAGAGGGGGTGGCGTTCCACCGGCTGCCGGATGTGGACGGGTGGGCGCCGGAGGTGGGGTTTGCGTCGGGGTTCCCGGCGGCGCGGGATCCGCAGGCGGGCGTGGCGTGGCTGGCGCACTGCTACGGGATGGTGGGTGCTGGGCGCGGGATGGAGGCGGATTCAAGCATTGGAACCGAGCTGTACGCGGTGACGGGGCAGTCGCCGCGGCAGCTGGATCGGAACATCACCCTGGTCGGCCGGGTGGTGCACGGGATCGAGTTGCTGAGCCCGATGCCGCGGGGCCCGGGGCCGCTGGGGGTGTTCGCGGACGCTGACCGGCATACGCCGATCCGGTCGGTGCGGCTGGCATCGGAGGTTCCGGTGGCCGAGCGCACTCGGCTGGAGCTGCTGCGCACCGATACGCCGCTGTTCGATGCGGTGGTGGAGTCGCGCCGCAACCGCCGCGACGACTGGTACCTGCGGCCGGCCGGGCACATCGATCTGTGCAACGTGCCGCTGCCGGCGAGGATCGTGGACGGGGGCTGAAGCACCTCCGGGGGCCATCACGGGGGCTTAGCCTTTGCGCGCATAGCCTGCGGCTGCCACTCCCCCACAGCGAGAAACCTGCATGGCCCTGCTGCGCATCCGCCTGACCGGCGACGAGGACGCCGTTCGCGGCATCATGAACCTGCTGCAAAGCATCGACGGCATCGAGCATGTCGAGGAGGTCGCGGATCTGATGCCGCGCCTGGATGACGAGGATTCCAGTTCGGCGGGCCTGCACGATACGCACGGGCCGGAGACGCACGAGATCGAGGTGGACGCGCCCAACCCCTCCACCGCGCGCAAGGTGCGCGAGGCGGTGGAGGCGCTGGCCTTCGACCTGGACGCGGTGGTGGAGTTCGAGGAAGACGAGGACTGACCTTCCCGGGGCGCCTTGCGCGCCTACGGGGCGCTGCGGCGGCGCCTGCGGATGGCGCGGATCACGGCCACGAGCACGACCAGCGCCAGCACCACGGGCGTGAGCAGGGCCGCAGTCCGGATCGTCCACGCGGTGCCCAGCGAGAGCAGGCTGACCACGTCGCGCAGCGCCTGGCCGACCTCGCTGCGGCTGGTCTGCACGCTGGGCGGCTGGAAGTTGAGGGTGAGCAGCTGGGTGTTGATCCGGCGCCGGTACTGGGCGTCGCGCTGGGCCGCCGATTCCAGCTGGGCCTCGACCGAGGCGATGCGCTCGGACAGCGAGATCATGTCGCCGACCGCCAGATCCGGGCGCTGCTGGAACTGCTGCAGCCGCTCCATCTCGCGCTGCAGCCGATCCTGCACCTGGGCGTTGTCGCGCACCGCCACGGCGAGATCCTCGGCGTGGGTGCTGCGGTTGCCCAGGCGGGCATCCTCGCCTGCGAGCGCGATCATCGGCTCCACGCCGTCGGGCACGATGCGCAGGGTGGCGCTGGCCGAGGGGCGCTCGCCGCCCTGCTGGTTGACGTTGAGCACGACGCAGGCGCCAAAGCGTGATTCGGCGCAGGCGGCCTGCACTTGCTGCAGCCTGCCGGGGATCAGGTCGGCGGGCAGCTGGATCCCGGCGTGGTGCTCGTAGGCGAGCATGGCCGACAGGTCGTGGCCGCCGTCGGCGACGTCCGCGGCGGATTCTTCCCGGGCAACCATCTTCGCGGCGGGAGCCGCGGCGCCGTACGACGCGGACTCGGCCGACGACGGGCCGGAGTCGCCGCACGCGGCCAGGCCCAGCATCACCAGCGTTCCCAGCAGGGCAATCGATGCCTTTCGCATGTTCATCTCCATGGTGGACAGCCTCGCCAACGGCGCGCGGCGGGCAATGGGGTCAGGCTTGCGAAAGCCTATACCAGGCCGTCAGCGGGCGGGGCGGCGGCGTTCGAGCCACCACAGCAGCCCAGAGGCGGCCAGCCAGGCGAGGAACCACGGCCAGGACGGGCCGCGGCGGGTGGGCGTCGAACCAGCGGCGGCGGCAGCGGTGCCGCCCTCCCCGGCCAGGCGCACGGTGCCCTCGCGCAATTCGGCGGCGGCCAGGCCCGGGGCGGCATCGGCGGCAAGGATGTGGAAGGGCCAGCTGCGATCGCCGGCGTGCAGGCGGTGCCATCCGTCCGCCTGCGGCCAGAAGGCGGCGCACCTGCCCGGGCCTGCGGCGGGGTCGAGCTGCAGCACCGTGCGCGTTCCGTCCGGTGCGCTGATCGTCGCCTCTTCCTCCGGCAGCCCGCACACCGGCGTGCGCCGGCCGGCGCGCGGCATGGATTCGAAGCCGGGCGCGTCTTCCAGGGCCGGACGCGCCAGCGAGGCGACCGCCGCGCTCCACAGGCCGCCGTGCAGGTCGCCGCGTCCGGCCAGGGCCAGGCGGTGGCTGTCGAGCAGAGTCCACAGGCCGATGCGGCCGCGGCCCCGGGCACGCCACCAGGCGAACACCGCGTCCGTTCCGGGCACGCTCATCGGGACGGCGTCAACGGCCCCGGGCTGCACCGCCCGCCGGAGCAGTTCCGGCGCAGCCTGATCCGCCAGCGCCGGATCAAACGGGGCGTCGGCACTGCCCGGGCCCATGCGCGCGCGCAGCACGCCGGCATCCGCGATCACGGCCAGATCGACCGGAGCGGTTCCGCCATCGTCGCCCAGCGCCATGCCCAGGTCAGCCAGCTGCGCGCGGACGGCGGCAGGCACCGCGCCGCCCAGGCGCACCAGCACGCCGGTGCCGGCATCCAGCGCCTGGGCCAGCGCGCTGCGCCGTGCGGCGCCAAGCGTGCCCAGCGCGCGCTCGTCCAGGATCACCAGGTCGTACTCGGCGAAGCCTTCCGCGGTGGACGGCGCGGGGCCGTCGCCCAGGCCGACGCCGCGGCCGACGGCGACCTCCACGTGCAGCTCCAGCCCGGCGTCCTCGGCCCAGCGGCGCAGGTGGCGGAATTCGGGGCCGGGCGCGCCGGCCAGCAGCAGCACGCGCGGGGTCGGCCCGGCGACGACCTCCAGCGGCACCGGCACCGGGTCGGCTTCACGCCCGTCGGCATCCAGCACCTGCAGCGGGAAGATGGCCAGCCCGGGCGCCCTCGCGTAGCCGCGCAGATGGAACGCGCCGGCGGCATCCAGCTCGGCCGCATCGACCACCTGCCCCGCCGGATCCAGCAGCCGCACCTGGCCGCCTTCCATCGCGTTGATGCGGCCATGCACGTCGAAGGCGGTGCCGGGCGCCGCGCGCGCGGGCGCGTGCAGTTCGACAAGGCCGGGCGGCAGCGGCGGTGGTTCGAACCCGAGCGCACGCCCGCGGACTGCCTCGCGGTCGCGCGGATCCAGGCCCTGGCCGAGCACCTGCAGCCGCGCGGTGTCCGGGTGCCGCCGCAGCGCGGTGGCCAGATCCGGCACCGGCTCGGCGTCGAGCGTGCGCGGCGCTTCCGGCAGCGCCACCACGATCCCGCCCGCGGCCTGCACCGCCGGAGCGTCGGCACCGGCGGTAAGCACCGTCATGGTGCCCGCCTCGACCGCCAGCCTGGGCGGCATGAAGGTGAGGTACAGCAGGCCCGCGCACAGCGGCTGCAGCAGCAACAGCACAGGCAGCTTCCAGCGCGGGCCGGGCACGCGGCGCTGCCAGAACAGCAGCCGCACCCACGCCACCAGCACGGCGAGGGCAAGCACCAGGGCGAGTGCGATGTCCGGATTCATGGCTGCTCCTCCGCCTGCAGGGCTTCCAGGTAGCGCACGCCGGCCTCGTCCGCACCGGCACGGCGCAGGGCCCGGGGCGCGGGCCGCTGCAGCTGCCTCCACACCTGCGCGCGCAGTTCCTGGCGGCACGATGCGCAGGCCGGCTCGTTGCGCAGCCTGTCCAGCGCGGCGGCCAGCGCAAGCGGATCGTCGATGTGATCCCGGTTGCGGGCCAGCCAGGCCTCGAGCGCCTCCAGGTCAACCGCGTCCGCGCCCTGCCCGCCGGCCAGCCCGGCCCAGGCGTCCTCGAGCACGCCGCTGGGCTCCGGCCGCGACGACGGTGCCAGCGGACGGCGGCCGATGCCGTCGCGGTCACCGCCCAGGCGCCGGCTGTGGTCGATGGGCGGCAGCTGCGAGCCCGTCCGGGCCAGGTAGATGCGGTCGGCTTCGCGCACCTGCTGGATGAACGCCAGCGCGCGGTAGGCGTAGGGCAGCGCGCGCGCCGGATCGCCCTGGCGCAGGGCCAGCTCCGACTGCCACATCTCGCCCAGCGCGCGGCGCAGGGTCTCGCGGGTGCGCGGATCGAGCAGGGTCGCGGCCTCGGGCAGGTCGTGCAGGTGGGCGTACTGTTCCAGCACGCCCTCCATGCTGCCGAAGGCGGCGCCTTCGCGCGGCTGCTGGCCGTCATCGTGGTCGTGCAGATCCAGCACGCCGGCGTGGACATCACCCTCGTCGTGTCCATGTCCGTCGTCGGCAGGTTCGGCGGGCTCCTGGCCCAGGTCGTCGATGGGCAGCAGGGTGGCCGCGGGTTCGGCGTCATTGGTCGGCGGCACTTCCGGCCCGCCCTCGGTCTCCTCGCCCATGAACTGCCCGTAGCGCAGCCGCAGCACGTGCTGGTCGACGCCCAGCGCATCGGATCGGGACAGGAACCGATCCGGCTCCAGCGTCGGCCGCTGCTCCAGCAGCGCCTCGGCGTCGATGATGATCTGCCGCTGGCTGCGGAAATAGGCCGGCAGCACCTCGCGCGCCAGCCCTTCCAGGCCGTCGACGTCGGGCGGCGGGGGCGGCGGCCAGCGCAGGATCAGGCTCGGGCTGCGCGCCGTATGCGGCCGCGGCGCGCGGTTGTCGCGCACCTCCAGCCGCGCCACCAGATCCTCGCCGCGCTGGATGCCCAGCGCCACGGGGTCGAGGGTCACGTCGAAACGCCGCCGAGTGGCCGGGCCGCTGCCGCGCACGCCGCGGCTGCTTTCGGTGAAGGTGATGTTCTCGCCGGTGCCCTGGGCCAGGGTGATGTGCAGGCGCGCATCGGCGGCGACGCCGTAGTCGTCGCTCGCTTCGAACGACAGCGCCCAGCGCCGCTGGCCCGCGGCCATCGTGGTCAGGCTCTGCTCCGGTGCCAACACCCGCACCGCGGGCGGCGCGTCGGCGACGGCGTCCAGGCGGTGCAGCGGCGGCGCGGGCCGGGCCGGCGCGCCGGCGGGGACGATGCGGTACAGCGTGGATTCGGCCAGTGCGTGCGACGCCGACCAGCCGTCCTCGCCACGCTCCAGGGCGATGCTTTCACCATCATGGAAGACCAGCTCGGCGGCATCCGGCTCCGGCTCGAAGCGCAGCGTCCAGGCCAGGCGCGAGCCCTGCGGCGCCTGCGCGTCCAGGCTCTCCGCGTCGTGCGCTTCCAGCCCCGTATAGGCCGGCGGTTCGATCGAGAGCTTCCACGCCACCAGCCGGGGAGCGCCGGGCACGGAGGCCGCCGCCGGCGCCGCGCGCATCCCGTCGCGGTCGACGGCCGAGGGCCAGAGCAGCGCCGCGGCAATGACCAGCAGCGAGGCGGCGGTGGCGACGGCGATCCTCCGCCGCGGCCATCCGGGCCGCAGGTCGGGCATCGGCGCTTCGGCCAGGCGCACGCGCAGGCGCTCGCGCTGCAATCGCTGCAGCGTCGAGATCTCGCTGCGGTGGGCGAACAGCAGCCCCGCGCTGTCCTCCATGTCCGGGCGCGCCGCGTCCAGGCGCCGCGCCAGCCAGCGCGTGTCGATGCGCCGCGCGCGCCAGGCGATGCAAGCGATCACAACCACCAGCCCGGCCAGGCCGAGCAGGAACGCAAACCCGGAACCCCCGATCCGCCCGCCGGCGACCGCCAGCGCCAGCAGCGGCGGCAGCGCGACGCAGGCCGCCGCCAGCACCACCCGCAGCCGGGCCGCGTGCAGCGTGGAGCGCAGGCGATGGGCGGCGCTCATGCCGCCACCTCCCGCCGGCGCGAGGTGGCCACCCAGCGTTCGACCAGCAGGACGAGGGTGATCAGCAGGGCGAGCCACGGCCGCAGGTCACGCGGCGGCGACGGATACCCGGCTGCGCCCGTTTGCGGCGCATGGCCGGACGCGACCACCGCGGCAGGGGCCGGAGCGGACTCCACCAGCACCTCGCGCAGGCGGCGCGGAAAATCCGCCTCCAGCAGCTCCGGCATCTGCGCCGGCTGCAACGGCCGGGTGAAGCGCATCAGCCGGCCGCTGCCAAGCGGGCCGCCCTCCACCAGCACCCGGCCGCGCGCGTCGCGCCAGAGGGCCACGTGGCTGCCCGCAAGCTGCGCGTCGGCGGCGGCATCCAGCAGGACGGTGCCGCCGCCCTCCGCCCATTCGATAACCTGCGCCGGGACTTCGCCGGCCACCAGCCACAGCAGGTGCGAACCGTCGCCTTCAACGGGTAATTCCGCCGGCCCGGCGCGGAAGGTGGCGTCCGGCTGTTCGCCATCCGCGTACCAGGACAGCGCGGCTGCCTGCAGGTAGCGCAGCGCCGGGGCGCGATCCGCATCGTGCCGCACCTGCAGGGCCGGCGGCTCCGGCTCCAGAGGTTCGGGCGCGGCCATCGCACCGCCCAGCACGCGCCACTCGACCGGGCGCGAGAGCACCGGCCGCTGCGCATCCATGCCCTCCAGCCGTTCGGGTACCGCGACGGTCAGCGCCGCTCCTTCCGGCAGCTGCGCATCCAGCTCGCGCAGCAGGCTGGCCACCGCCAGCGGGCCGTCGGGCGCAGGCTGGCCGAGATCCGGGAATCCGGGCGCCAGCCAGCGCGCGGGCGCATCGGTGCCCGCGGCCAGCGCCTGCACGGCATCGGCCTCCACGCCGGGCACGGCCGCGACCACGTGCGTCACCGTCTGCTCGCCCAGCAGCACCGGCCGCGCCAGCCACAGCGCAAGCAGGGCGATGAGCAACAGCCGCAGGGCCAGCAGCAGGAGCTCCTCCAGCCGGATCCGCCGCTGCGGCCGGGCCTCGCTGCGCAGCCAGCGCAGCGCGGCGAACACGGTCGGCTGGCGCTGGCTGCGCCGCGCCAGGTGAATCAGCACCGGCAGCAGCAGCGCGCCCAGCGCCGCCAGCGCGGCGGGCAGCAGCAGCGCCGGGGTCATGGCCGCTCCGCAGCGTCGGCGCCGCCTAACAGCCGCCGCAGCGGCAGATCCAGCGGCTCGTCGAGCACGTATTCCACGTGGCGGATGCCGACGGCATTGAACCGCGCCTGCAGCTCGCGCCGGGCCTGGCCGAAGCGCTCAAGGAAGCCTTCGCGCATGGCCGGGCCGTCGCCGGGCAGCTCGTCGCCTGTCTCCGGGTCGCGGAACAGGCGTCCGTCGCCGAAGTCGAAATCGCGCTCGCCCACGGTCAGCAGCTGGATCGCCAGCACCTCGCGCCTGGCCGCGGCCAGGCGTTCGGCCAGCGTCGCGGTCGTCTCGTCGAAGAAGTCGCCCAGCAGGACCACCACGTCTTCGGGCCCGACCCGCTGCCACAGCGGCGCCAGCCGCTCCGGCGCCACCGGCCCGCCGCGTGCGCCGGCATCCTCCAGCGCCATCAGCAGCCGGTCGCGCTGGCGGATCCCGGCGGCGGCGGGCAACAGGGAGAGGCGCCCATCGCCGGCCAGCACCAGGCCGAACGGATCCCCCTGGGCCAGTGCGATCTCGAACATGCTTGCGGCCAGCGCTTTGGCCGCGTCCAGTCGCGACCAGTCCGGCCGCTCCTCGTCCGCCTGCGCCATCGACGCGCTCATATCCAGCAGCACCCAGATGGTGAGCTGGCTCTCGCGCTCGGCTTCGCGCACGAAGAAGCGGTCGCTGCGCGCGTACAGTTTCCAGTCGATCCGGCGCAGCTCGTCACCCGGCTCGTAGCCGCGGTACTGCACGAACTCCATGCCGGCGCCGCGGCTGCGGCTCCTGTGCAGGCCGAAGCCGCGGCCGCCCGCGGCGCGCCGCGAACCGATGCGCAGCGTGCGCAGCCGGGCGCGCACCTCGGGCGGGATCGGATCCCAGGCCATCGCCGCGTCCGGTTCAGCCGGCCGCGGTGCCCGGCGCCGGCACCTCGCGCAGCAGCGCGGCAATCACGTCGTCGGCGTGCACCTGCCCGGCCTCGGCCGCGAATGAAAGCAGCAGGCGGTGGCGCATCACCGGCGCCGCCAGCGCGGCCACGTCATCGCGGGTGGCCGCCAGCCGGCCATGCAGCAGCGCGCGCGCCTTGGCCGCCAGCACCAGCGACTGTGCCGCGCGCGGCCCGGCGCCCCACTGCACGTAGCTGCGCACCGCCTCCGGCGCGTCCTCGCCCGGCCGGCTGGCCCGCACCAGGCGCACGATCCATTCCATCAGGTCTTCGCCCACGTGCACCTGGCGCACCAGCGCCTGCAGCCTGAGCACCGCGGCCGCATCCATCACCTGCGGCACGGCGGCGTCGGCAGTGCCGGTGGTGCGGGCCACGATCGCCAGTTCCTCGGCCTCGTCGGGGTAATCCAGCCGCAGCTGCAGCAGGAACCTGTCCAGCTGCGCCTCGGGCAGCGGATAGGTGCCGCCCTGCTCGATCGGATTCTGGGTGGCCAGCACGAAGAACGGCTCGGGCAGGCGGTGGGTCACGCCGGCATAGCTGACCGTGCGCTCGGCCATCGCCTCCAGCAGCGCCGCCTGGGTGCGCGGCGGGGTGCGGTTGAGCTCGTCGGCAAGCAGCAGGTTGGTGAACACCGGGCCCTTCTGGAAGCGGAAGCTGCGGTGGCCGGTGCCGTGGTCTTCTTCCAGCAGCTCGGTGCCCAGGATGTCGCTGGGCATCAGGTCGGGGGTGAACTGCACGCGCCGGAACTCCAGCTCCAGCGCCTGGCCCAGGGTGCGCACCAGCAGGGTCTTGCCCAGCCCGGGCACGCCTTCGAGCATGCAGTGGCCGCCGGCGAGCAGGGCTACCAGCAGCTGTTCAACGATTTCGCCCTGCCCCACCACGGCCTGGCCGATGGCCTCGCGCAGGCGAACCAGGTGGCCGGACAGGTCTTCGATGTCGGCTTCGGTGAGTGCTTTGTTCATGGGGTTGGATTCAATGGGGGAATGCGCGCTCACGCGGTGAGCGCATAGATGACGATGTTGACCGCGAACTTCGTGTTGTCCTCGGCCAGGAAGCGCTTGTTGCGCCAGTCGAAGTCCCACTCGCAGCCGTAGTCCTTGTTGCTGTAGAGCACGCCCAGGCGGCCGTCGATGGTGATGCCCTTGAGGTAGTCGTGCACCAGGTCGTCGCCCCAGCCGTTGAGCTCGAAGCTGGTGGTGGGCGGGCCGTCGGGGAAGCGGAAGAAGCTGCTGTACAGGGCGTGGCTGTTGGGCAGCTTGCGCAGCGCGTCATTGCCGAAGATCGACGCCATCTGCGCTTCGAACGACTTGGCGAACAGGCCATCGATGTCGTGATTGCAGTCATCCACGAACACGAAGCCACCGTTGCGCACGTAGCGCTCGAAGTTGCGCCGCTCGGCCGGGTTGAACTCCACCAGCTTGTGCCCGGCCAGGTAGCAGAACGAGGCGCCGAGCATGCGCGGATCGGCCAGGTCCAGCACCTGCTCCTGCGGATCCACCCGCAGGTTGGTGTAGTCGATCAGCGACGTGATGACGTTGGACGGCATGCGCGCGTCCACGTCCCAGTTCCCCGACTCGTAGCGCAGGCGGGTGAAGCGGAAGTCGTAGCCGCCCGCGGCGCGCAGCGGGCCCGGCAGCATCGCCGCGCCCGCGGCACCCAGCATCAGCTTCAGGAACTGCTTGCGATCCATGCCGCTATTGTATGGGCGCGCCCCTGGCGCGCCCGTCACGACCGGGCATGGTTCAGACTGCGTCGGACAGCGAGGTGAAGGTGAAGTCGCGCAGGCGCATCGGCGGCAGCAGCATCGACATCCAGCCCTCGCCCACCCGCACCGGGCGGCCGAGCTCGTCGATGTTGTTGAGCATGATCACCGGCGACTCGTTGAAGCGGAAGTTCTTCACCGGGTAGCGGATCTGGCCGTTCTCGATGTAGAAGGTGCCGTCGCGGGTCAGGCCGGTCAGCAGCACGGTCTGCGGATCGACCATGCGGATGTACCAGGTGCGGGTCACGAGGATGCCGCGCTCGGTACCGGCGATCAGGTCGGCGGTGGAGGCGTCGCCACCGGACATGATCAGGTTGCCCGGCCGGCCGGTCGCCTGCTGGCCCTGCTGCTGGGCCCAGTAACGCGAGTAGTTCAGCGACGCCACCTTGCCGTCCTGGATGATCGGCATGCGCTCGCGCGGCAGGCCCTCGCCGTCCCACGGCATCACCGGCACGTCCTCGTTCCACGGGTCGGCGATCACGTTCACCCGCGGGTCGAACAACTGCTCGCCCAGGCGGTTGCCGCCGCCGCGCTTGGACAGGAAGCTGCGGCCCTCGTCGGCGCTGCGCGCATCGAAGAAGCGCATCATGAACGACACCAGCCCGGCCACCGCGGCCGGCTCCAGCACCACCGTGTACTTGCCCGGCTCCAGCGCGCGGGCCTCGGCCGAGGCGCTGGCCTTGCGCATCGCCACCGCGACGTCGCGGCCGGCGTTGAACTCGCTGGCATGGCGCAGGCTGCGGCCGACCCAGCCCGAGCCCTGCCCGTCTTCGGTGCGCACGGTGCAGGTGTAGTCGAAGCTGGTGCCGCGCTGGTAGCCGAAGTTGCCGTTGCTGTTGGCGAACGCGGTGAAGCTCTGGCCATCCTCCAGGAAGCCGGCGGCCACCAGGCCCTCGGCCCGGCACGGCCCGATGGAGTCGGCCGCCACGCTGGCCCGGAACTCGGGCGTGATCGCCGCGGTGGACTCGCTGAAGGTCGGGCTCGGGCGGTATTCCTGCGGCCCGATCGCCGGCATGAACTCCGGGTTTTCCGGTGCCAGCCGCGCCAGATCCTCGGCCCGGCGCACCACGCGCTCAAGGGCCTCGTCGCTGAACTCGTTGATGGTCGCCGTGCCCACGCGCTTGCCGAACGCCACCTGCACGGACAGCTCGGCGTTGCCGACCTCGCCGCTGGTGGACACGTTGTTGCGGGCGAAGCGGATGTTGCCTTCCAGCGAGCCGCTCAGGTTGGCGGTGCACTCGTCGGCCTGCGACAGGCCGACGACCTTCTCGAGAATGGTGCGGGCCTGCTCTTCGGTAAAAATGGTCATGTCCTGGTATCTCCGTGGTGCCGGTCAGCCGAGCGAGCGGGCGGTATTGATGACGTTGATGCCGTCGAAGCGGGCGGTGGACGAGCCGTGCGAGACGGCCGACACCTGCGAGGGCTGGCCCTTGCCGTCGAAGAACGAGCCGCCCAGGCGGTAGTCGGACTCGTCGCAGACCGCGCTGCAGGCGTTCCAGAACTCCGGGGTGCGGATCTGGTAGGCCACGTCCTCGATCATGCCGGTGATCTCGCCGTCCTTGATCTCGTAGAACAGCTGGCCGCCGAACTGCGCGTTGTAGCGCTGCTGGTCGATGGAGAACGAGCCGTCGCCGATGATGTAGATGCCGTTCTCGACGTCCTTGATCATGTCCGCCACCGAGAGCTTCTCCCGGCCCGCGGCCAGCGACACGTTGGGCATGCGCTGGAACTGCACCGTCGACCAGGAGTCGGCGTAGCAGCAGCCGTCCGACGCGTCCTTGCCCAGGATGTGGGCCTGGTCGCGGATGGTCTGGTAGTCGACCAGGATGCCGTCGCGGATCAGATCCCAGCGCTTGCACTGGACGCCTTCATCGTCATACGCCACGGCGCCCAGGCTGCCGGGCTGGGTCTTGTCGGCGAAGATCGTGACCAGGTCGCTGCCGTACTGGAAGCCTTCCTCCCGCTTGTCCAGGGTGGCGAAGCTGGTGCCGGCGTAGTTGGCCTCGTAGCCCAGCACCCGGTCCAGCTCCAGCGGATGGCCGACCGACTCGTGGATGGTCAGCCAGGTGTGCGAGGGGTCGAGCACCAGGTCGTAGCGGCCCGGCTCGACCGAGGGCGCGGTGAGCTTCTCGCGCGCCTGCTTCGCCGCCGCCACCGCGTCTTCCAGCATGTCGTAGGAGTGGCCGTAGTTGACCACGCCGTTGGGCGAGGTGAATTTCTGCGCCGGGTCACCGTCGAAGTACTCGTAGCCCAGGCCCATCGGCGAGGACAGCCCGGCGCGGGTGCGGAACTTGCCGCTGGCCTTGTCGATGGCCGTCACCGTCATCGGCGCCCAGATCCGGTGCACGTCCTGATCGATGTAGGAACCGTCGGTGGAGGCGAAGTACTTCTGCTCGTTGACCGCGAACAGGGTCGAGTTCACGAAGTCCGCGCCCGCGTTCATCGCCGCCGCGTTCACGCCCAGCAGCAGGTCGACCTTCTCCTTGACCGGCACCTCCATCGCGTTGCGGCCGATCGGCGTGCGCCAGCTCACCTCGCCCACGCCGCGCACCGGTGCCAGCTGCACCGGTTCGTTCTGGATGCCGGCGTTGGCCTTGGCGATGGCCGTGGCCTGGCGCGCCGCCTGCGCCACCGCGTCGGGGGTGAGCGCGTTGGTCGCGGCAAAGCCCCAGGCGCCGTCGGCGATCACCCGCACGCCCACGCCGGTGGATTCGGCGTTGACCACGTTCTGCACCTTGTCCTCGCGGGTCATCACGAACTGGCGCAGGTAGCGGCCGATGCGTACGTCGCAGTAGCTGGCCCCGGCACCGGTGGCCGCCTGCAGGCCCGAATCGGCCAGGCGCTTCTTGAAGGCGGGGTCAAGGCTGGTCAGCAGCTCGTCGGCGGCAACCGCCGTGCCGAGCCAGGAAGGCAGGACCAGCCCGCCGAGTCCAAGGCCGCTCAGGGCCAGGAAGTCACGTCTGTCCAAGACAGGTCTCCCGATGTTGGCCGCGCACGTCTGGATGGCGGCCGGGGATGGATGGGGGCGAAATGGATGCATGACGCCGTGCGCCATGACGTCCCCGATTCTTGCCGCCGCCCCGGGGAGCGTCAAATGACTTTTGGCACATCAGCCCAGGCTGCGCGCGGTGTTGATCACGTTGATGCCGTCGAACCGCGTGGTCGCCGAGCCGTGCGACACCGCGGACACCTGCGAAGGCTGCCCCTTGCCGTCGAAGAACGACCCGCCCAGGCGGAAATCGCGCTCGTCGCAGATCGCGCTGCAGGCGTTCCAGAACTCCGGCGTGCGGATCTGGTAGGCCACGTCCTCCAGCATCCGCGTCACTTCGCCGTTCTTGATCTCGTAGTACAGCTGCCCGCCGAACTGCGCGTTGTAGCGCTGCTGGTCGATCGAATACGAACCGCGGCCGTGGATGTAGATCCCGTCCTCGACCCCTGCGACCATCTCCGCCACCGTCAGCGGCTCGGCGCCCGGCGCCAGCGACACGTTGGGCATGCGCTGGAACTGCACCGTCGACCACGAATCGGCGTAGCTGCAGCCATCCGACGCATCCTTGCCCAGGATGTGCGCCTGGTCGCGGGTGGCCTGGTAGTCCACCAGCATCCCGTCCTTCACCAGATCCCAGCGCTTGCACTTCACGCCCTCGTCGTCGTAGGCCACCGCGCCCAGGCTGCCCGGCTGGGTCTTGTCGGCGAAGAAGTTCACCCGCTCGCTGCCGTACTGCAGCCCTTCGCGCATCCGCTCCAGGGTGGCGAAGCTGGTGCCGGCGTAGTTGGCCTCGTAGCCGAGCACGCGGTCGAGTTCCAGCGGGTGGCCGACGTTCTCGTGGATGGTCAGGAACAGGTGGCTGGGATCGAGCACCAGGTCGTAGCGGCCCGGCTCGACCGAAGGCGCCGACAGCTTCTCGCGCGCCTGCCTGGCCGCCGCCACCGCGTCCTCGCGCATGTCATAGGAATCCGTATAGGCGACCACGCCGCCGGGCAGCTCGATGCGCCCGGCCGGGTCGGCATCCAGGTATTCGTAGCCCATGCCCATCGGCGCCGACAGCCCGTCGCGGGTGCGGAACTTGCCGGTGTCCTTGTCCACCGCGGTGACGGTGAACGGCGCCCAGATCCGGTGCACGTCCTGGTCGATGTAGGAGCCGTCGGTGCTGGCGAAGTACTTCTGCTCGTTGACCGCGAACAGGCGCGAGCTGACGAAATCGGCGCCGGCATCGGTGGCCGCGGCGTTGACGCCCAGCAGCAGCGCCACCTTCTCCTCCAGCGGCACTTCCATCGCGTTGCGGCTGATCGGCGTCTGCCAGGCCACCTCGCCCACCCCGCGCAGCGGGGCCAGCTGCACCGGCTCGTTCTGGATCCGCGCATTGGCCTTGGCGATCGCCGTGGCCTGCCGCGCCGCCCGCGCGATCGCGTCGGCGGTCATCTCGCGGGTGGCGGCAAAGCCCCAGGCGCCGTTGGCGATCACCCGCACGCCCACGCCGGTGGACTCTTCGTTGACCACGTTCTCGACCTTGTCCTCGCGGGTCATCACGAACTGGCGCAGGTAGCGCCCCACCCGCACGTCGCAATAGCTGGCGCCGGCACCGGTGGCCGCTTCCAGGGCCGAATCGGCAAGCCTGCGCTTGAACGCGACGTCCAGCGTGGTCACCAGTTCTTCGGCCGCGATTGCGCGGCCCATGAAGGGCGGCAGCACCAGGGCGCCAAGCCCGAGACCGCCCATGGTCAGGAAATCACGTCGATGCAAGGCCCTGCTCCAGATGCTGCTGACCGCCGATCCTTGCACGGTGCCGCCCGCCGCCGCATGGGTCAAACGGCATGGGCGCCCGGCGCGGATGGACTTGCCCCGGCCGCCGCGGGAAGATGGGGCCGGCACAGTGAAGCATCCGGAATGAGCGGAAAGACGATCCATAAATTCGACGGCCCGGCGGGCGGCTGGCCGTCGCTGCGCAGCGTGGCCGCGCACCTGCGCAAGGAAGACGTGGCGGTACGCGGCGCCAAGACCCTGCTGTCGATGAACCAGCCGGACGGCTTCGACTGCCCCGGCTGCGCCTGGCCGGACCGCGACCACACCTCCACCTTCGAGTTCTGCGAGAACGGGGCCAAGGCGGTCGCCACCGAATCCACCCGCCACCGCGCCGGGCCGGAGCTGTTCGCGAAGTACACCGTGGCCGAGCTGTCCGGCTACAGCGACCACTGGCTGGAGGGCCAGGGCCGGCTGACCACGCCGATGCGCTACGACGCCGGCAGCGACCGCTACCTGCCGGTGGACTGGGACGAAGCGTTCGCGCTGATCGCCCGCCACCTCAACGGCCTGGACTCGCCGGACGAGGCGGTGTTCTACACCTCCGGGCGCACCAGCAACGAGGCCGCGTTCCTGTACCAGCTGTTCGTGCGCGAGTTCGGCACCAACAACTTCCCCGACTGCTCGAACATGTGCCACGAGCCGTCCGGCGTGGCGCTGGGCGAGCAGATCGGCGTGGGCAAGGGCACGGTGTCGCTGGCCGACTTCGAGCAGGCCGACGCGATCTTCATCTTCGGCCAGAACCCGGGCACCAACCATCCGCGCATGCTCGGCGAGCTGCGCGAAGCCGCCAGGCGCGGCGCGGCGATCGTGTCCTTCAACCCGCTGCGCGAGCGCGGGCTGGAGCGCTTCGCCGACCCCAAGGACGCGGTGGAAATGCTGCACGGCGGCTCGACCCGGATCTCGTCGGACTACTTCCAGCTCAAGATCGGCGGTGACCTGGCCGCAGTGAAGGGGATCATCAAGCACGTGCTGGAGCGCGACGCCGCGGAGACCGCCGCGGGCCGGCCCTCGCTGCTCGACCGCGAATTCATTGAGGCCCACACCAGCGGCTTCGAGGCCTTCGCCGCCGACGTCGCGGCCGAATCCTGGGACACCATCACCGCCGAGTCCGGCCTCACCGAAGCCGAGCTGCGCCTCGCCGGCGACGCCTTCCTCGCCGCCGAGCGCCTGATCTGCTGCTGGGGCATGGGCATCACCCAGCACCTGCACTCGGTGGCCACGATCCAGATGATCGGCAACCTGCTGCTGCTGGGCGGCCACCTCGGCCGCCCCGGCGCCGGCGCCTGCCCGGTGCGCGGGCACAGCAACGTGCAGGGCGACCGCACGATGATGATCTGGGAGAAGCCACCGCAGGCGTTCCTGGACCGGCTGCGGGACGTGTTCGGATTCGAGCCGCCGCGCGAGCCGGGCCACGACACCATCGGCGCGATCCAGGCGATGGGCGGCGGCCGGGCGAAGGTGTTCTTCGCCATGGGCGGCAACTTCGCCGCGGCCACGCCCGACACCGCCGCCACCCACCGCGCCCTGCGCAACTGCGCGCTGACGGTGCACGTGGCCACCAAGCTCAACCGCAGCCACCTGGTGCACGGGCGCGATGCGCTGATCCTGCCCTGCCTGGGCCGCACCGAGATCGACGTGCAGGCCGCCGGACCGCAGCAGGTCACGGTGGAGGATTCGATGAGCATGGTGCACCTGTCGGGCGGCATCAACGCGCCGGCCGATCCCGGGCTGCTGTCCGAGCCGGCCATCGTGGCGCGGCTGGCCGAGGCCACCTTGGGCGAGCGCAGCCGGGTGCCGTGGCGCCGGCTGGTGGAGGACTACGACCGCATCCGCGACCTCATCGCGGAGGTATTCGACGACTTCCACGACTTCAATGAACGCGTGCGCGTGCCCGGCGGCTTCCGCCTGTCCAACGGCGCGCGCGAGCGGCGCTGGAACACCGCCGACGGGCGCGCGGGCTTCAAGGCCCACCGGGTGCCGGTCAACACCCCGGCCCACCGCGCCCGCGCGGCGCGCGAGGGGCAGCCGGTGTTCGTGCTCAGCACCGTGCGCTCGCACGACCAGTACAACACCACTGTCTACGGCCTGGACGACCGCTACCGCGGCGTGACCGGCGAGCGCCGGGTGCTGTTTGCCAACGCCGCCGACATCGCCGCGCTGGGCATGGCCGCGGGTGACCGCGTGGACCTGGAAAGCCTGGGCGAGGACGGCGCGCAGCGCATCGCGAAGGGCTTCCTGCTCGCCGCCTACGACATCCCGCGCGGCTGCCTGGCGGCCTACTACCCCGAAACCAACGCGCTGGTGCCGCTGTCCAGCTTCGCCGAGCGCGCGCGCACGCCAACCTCCAAATCCATCCCGGTGCTGGTCCATGCGCACCGCCCGGATGCCGGCGCCACCCGCCCGAGCCAGCGTGACATCCCCGCCGCCGTCGTTGGCTGAGCGGGTGCTGGCGGAACTGGCCGTCCATCCCGACGGCCTCTCCCTGCCCCGCCTGCGCAAGCGCCTGGACGTGCGCATGAGCCTGCTGATGCGCACCCTGGCCTGGCTGGGCGAGGACAGCATCGGCGGCGTGCAGGGCGCCGGCCTGGTCAGGCTGGAGCAGCGCGGCGGAGCCGAAACCGTGCAGCTGACGGATCACGGCCTCGCCGAGGCCGGCCGGACGCAGCGTTCCAGCTGACGCGGCGGAACGATTGTTCCCACCGGTGGCGGGAATCGGGCCCGATGCGCCCAATAAACTCGCAGGCAGACCTGAACCGCCCACAAGGACGCCCCATGACCGACAACCGTTTCCTCGACATCGCGCGCAAGCGCCGCACCCAGTACGCCCTGGGCAATGACCTGCCCATCAGCCAGGATCAGGTGACCGGCCTGATCCAGGAAGCGATGCGCCAGGCGCCCTCCTCGTTCAACTCGCAGAGCTCGCGGGCGCTGATCCTGCACGGGGCGCAGAGCGTGAAGTTCTGGGAGATCGTGAAGGACGAGCTGCGCAGGATCGTCCCCGCCGACGCCTTCCCGACCACCGAAAAGAAGATCGACGGCTTCGCCGCGGGCGCGGGCACGGTGCTGTTCTACGAAGACCAGGAGCCGGTGAAGGCGCTGCAGGAGCAGTTCCCCCTGTACGCCGACAACTTCCCGGTCTGGTCCGAGCACGCCACCGGCATCGCCCAGTACGCGGTGTGGATGACCCTGGCCGAGGCCGGCATCGGCGCCAGCCTGCAGCACTACAACCCGCTGCCGGACGCCGCGGTGGCCGCAGAGTGGAACATCCCCGGCAGCTGGGTGCTGCGCGCGCAGATGCCGTTCGGCAGCCATGCCGGCGAGATCGGCGACAAGACCTTCATCGACGACGACAAGCGCTTCCGCGTCGCTGCCTGACGCCATGGGCCAGCGCGGCCCTCAGCCGGACACAACCCGGTTGCGGCCGCGGCGCTTGGCCTCGTACATCGCGGCGTCCGCCCGGGCAAGCACGTCTTCCGGCGTGCTCCCGGGCCCCCCGCCGGCGACCCCGATGCTCACCGTGACCGGAAGGCCCGCCGGCAGGTTCGCGATCATCTCGCGCAGGTATTCGCACTGCAGCGTCGCCTCCCGGACGTCCGATCCCGGGAACAGCAGCACGAATTCCTCCCCGCCCATCCGCGCCACCCGGCCGCGCGCCGCCAGCTGGTCGCGCAGCGCCCCGGCCACGGCCTGCAGCACCCGGTCGCCCTCGGTGTGGCCGTGGACGTCGTTGATGGCCTTGAAGTCGTCGATGTCGCACACCGCCACGCAATAGCGCTGGCCGCTGACCGCCACCTCCTCCAGCGCCACCGAGAACGCGCGCCGGTTGTGCAGGCCGGTCAGCGGGTCGGTACGGGTGAGCTCGGTCAGGTCGGCATTCTGGCGCTCCAGCTCCTCCTGGTGCAGGCGCAGCTGCTGCTCGTACCACTCGCGCTCGTCCAGGTGGTAGCGCAGCTCCACGGCCAGCCGGTGGGCTTCGATCAAGCGCGAGGCCTGGCGTGACAGCGCCTCCAGCGCCTGCAGCTGGTCGGGCGCCAACTTGCGCGGCTCCCGGTCCATGACGCAGAAGCTGCCCAGCGGCAGCCCGTCGGGATCCAGCAGCGGGGCCCCGGCATAGAAGCGGACGGCCGACTCCCCGGTCACGAAGCGGTTTTCACGGAAGCGCGGGTCCTGCAGCGCGTCCTCGACCACCATCGTCACCCGGGGCTCCAGGATGGTGTGGGCGCAGAACGCCTCGTCGCGGGCTGTTTCCTCCACCTCGATGCCAAGCCGCGCCTTGAGCCACTGCCGCTCCGCGCCGATCAGGCTGACCATGGCCATGGGCACGTGGCAGATGGCGGCGGCGACCCTGATCAGGTCTTCGAAAGCCTCGTCGCTCTGCGTATCCAGGATCCGGGAGCGCTGCAGGGCGCTGAGGCGTTCGGCTTCGTTGTCGGGACGTGCGGGAGGGCGCATGGGCAAGCCGGAGCGGAAACACCGCACATTATCGGTGATCGTGCGCCTGCAGCGGGATTGACCGTAAGATCGTCCCTGGCGCAAGCAGGGAAGGGTGATGGTCGCGATCGTCGTGGTGCTACTGGCCGTCGTGGCCTGGGCGGTATTCATCTACAACCGGCTGGTGCGGCTGCGCAACCAGGTGCGCACCGCCTGGGCCGACATCGACGTGCAGCTGACCCGCCGCCATGACCTGGTACCGCAGCTGGTGGCCGCGGTGCGCGCCTACGCCGGCCACGAGGCGGCGGTGCTGGAAGCGGTGACCGAACTGCGTGCCCGGGCGCTGGCGCAGCCGGGGCCGGAGAAGCTGGGCGAGGTGGAGTCGGCGCTGGAGCAGGCCATCGGCCGGCTGTTCGCGCTGCGCGAAGCCTATCCGGAGCTGAAGGCCAACGAGAACTTCGCCCGGCTGCAGCAGGATCTGGTGGATGTGGAGGAGCACCTGCAGTACGCGCGCCGCTTCTACAACGGCGCGGTGCGCGACTACAACGACGCTACCCAGCGGTTTCCGGATCTGGCCGTTGCCCGCGGTTTCGGCTTCGACGGCGCCGAGTTTTTCCAGGCCGGCGCGGCCGAGCGCGCCGCGCCGGCGGTGGAGCTGCGCCGGTGACCCGCCTGCTGGCGCTGCTGCTGGCACTCGCCTGGATCCTGCCGGCGCAGGCCCAGGAGCGGGCCGGCGAGAGGATCCTGGGCTACGACGTCGACATCGCGATCCAGACCGACGGCAGCCTGGACATCACCGAGACAATCGCGGTGCGGGCGGAAGGACGCAGCATCCGCCGCGGCATCACCCGCGACTTCCCCACCCGCTACCGCGACCGCCACGGCGACCGGGTCGTGGTGGACTTCGACGTGGTCGAGGTGCTGCGCAACGGCCGGCCCGAGCCATGGTTCACCGAGCGGCGCTCCAACGGGGTGCGCATCAACACCGGCAACGACGATTTCCTGCCGGTTCCCGCCGAGCACGTCTACACCCTGCGCTATCGCACCACCCGCCAGCTCGGGTTCTTCCAGGAACACGACGAGCTGTATTTCAACGCCATCGGCCACGGCTCCATCCTGCGGGTCGAGCGCGGCAGCGTGACCGCGCGCCTGCCGGCACCGGTGCCGGTTGCCGCCATGCAGGTCGAGGCCTACAGCGGGTATCAGGGCGCGCGCGGCCAGGCCTTCGACTCCAGCCGGCCCGAGCCGGGCGTGGCCCGCTGGGAGCTGACCGCGCCGCTGGCCCCGCAGCAGGGCCTGACCGTGGTGCTGGGCTTTCCCAAGGGCGTGGTGGCCGAGCCCGGCCCCCTGCAACGGCTGGCCTGGCGGCTGAAGGACAACCGCGCCGGCATCGTCGCCCTGGCCGGGCTGATCCTGCTGCTGGTGTACGCCATCGGCCGCTGGCGCGCGACAGGACGCGACCCGGATCCCGGCACCATCATCGTGCGCTATGAGCCGCCCGAGGGCTATTCGCCGGCCGAGCTGCGGGTCATGGGCCGCCGCCGCTACGACAACACCGCCTTCAGCGCCGACCTGCTGGCCGCGGCCGTGGACGGCATGGTGGCCATCCAGCGCGAGGACAGGGTCCTGCGGTCGGATCGCTGGATCCTGCATCGCAAGCGCGGCGCATCCGGCGCAACCCCGGATACACCGCCGGCCCGCCTGGTCGAACGCCTGCTCCCGGACAAGGGGGCAAGCCTGGAACTCCACCACAGGAACGCGCACACGATCCAGTCGGCGATAAGCCTGCACAACGGGCAGGTCAGCCGCCGCATCTTCCCGGCGCTGTACCGGCGCAACGGCGGCAGCCTGACGATTGCCGTGCTGATCACCATCGCCACCATCGTCGCCACCCTGGCCACCGCCATGCTCACCGGTTCCGGCCTGGCGCTCGCCATCCCGGCGCTGGTGGCGTCCGCTGTCGCCTGCGTCGCATTCGGATTCCTGATCGGCGCCCCGACTCCGGCCGGGCGGCGGCTGCTGGACGAGATCGAGGGCTTCAGGCGCTACCTGGGCGTGGCCGAAAAGCAGGATCTCCAGCGCCTGGAAGGGCCGCGCGCCGACGCCCCGGAGGAACCCGAGCTGGACGCCACCCGCTTCGAACGGATGCTGCCGTTCGCGGTGGCGCTGGACGTGGAGGACGCCTGGACGCGCAAGTTCACCGTGGCCGCCAGCGCGGCGGCGGTGGCAGCGGCCGCATCGTCGATCAGCTGGTATTCGGCCAGCGGGCGCGGCGCCGGAGTCGGCGACCTGGGCGGGATGACCCGCGCCCTGTCCTCGGGCCTGAACTCGCAGATCGCTTCGGCCGCGAACCCGCCCGGCAGCTCCTCGGGCGGCTCGTTCGGTGGCGGCGGCGGCGGCGGTGGGGGATTCTCCGGCGGCGGCGGCGGCGGGGGCGGCGTGGGCGGCCGCTGAGCGCGCACAAAACAGGACGGGGCCCGACCGGGCCCCGTCCGATTCAGCGCGTTGAACCGCGGCTCAGCGCAGGCTGTAGCCCGACAGGCGCCAGACCTGGTCTTCATCCAGCCGGAACGAGACCAGCTCGCGCACCGGCTCGGCGCTGTTGGCGAAGGTGGTCGGGAACGCCACGTTGATGTACAGGCCGGCCGGCACCTCGCCGCCCTCCTGGAACTGGGTGCGGGTGACCACGGCCTGGCCGCGCGCGGTCGGCGCGCCCAGCCGCGCCCGGTCGGCGGTGATCTGCTGGACGAAGCTGTCGCGCGGCACGATCCGCTTGACCACGTCGGTGGACAGATCCCATGCGTCGCCGACGCGGTTGGCGTCGATCATCTGCACCACCTGGGTGGCGGCGCTGGCCAGCTCCGCGTCCTGGCGCGCGAGCTGGGCCTGCTGCTCCTGGGTGAGCTGCTGCGGCTGCGCGGCCTGCTGCTGGGGCTGCGGCGCCGGCTGCTGCGCGGCCACCGTGCCCATGCATGCGGACAGTGCGACTGCCAGTGCGATCGACTTGAACTTCATCCGTGACACTCCCTGCGGTTTTGAATTCCCGAGTGTATGCCAGCCCCGGGCCACGCGCGCAACAGCCCCGCGTGCGGCTCGGCCGTGGCTGACCGGTTCAGGTGTGCATCAGAACGGGATGTCGTCGTCCGGGAATTCCTCGGCCGGCGGGCGCTGCGCCGGCTCGCGGCGCGGCTGCTCCGGGCGCTGCGGCCTGCCGCCACCGCCGCCACCGCCGCCTCCGCCACGCTCGTAGCCGCCACCGCCACCGCCATCACCACGACCGCCGAGCATCTGCATCTCGTTGGCGACGATTTCAGTGAAGTACTTTTCCACCCCGTCCTGGCCGGTGTACTTGTCGTAGCGGATCTCGCCTTCCACGTAGACCTGCGAGCCCTTGCGCAGGTACTCGCCGGCGATCTCGCCGAGCTTGCCGAAGAAGGTCACCCGGTGCCACTGGGTGTTTTCCTGGGTGTTGCCGTCGCGGTCCTTGCGCACGCTGGTGGTGGCCAGGCTGATCTTGGTGATCGCCATGCCCCCCTGGGTGTATTTGATCTCCGGGTCGTTGCCGAGGTTGCCGACCAGGATCGCCTTGTTGATGCCACGGGCCATGAAGTCTTCCTTCCGGATGGGGCCTGCGCGCGCTGCGGCAGGCCGGTGGGTTCGATTCCATTCCAGTATAGACGGCCCCGGTCGCGCCATCCGCCAACGGCCCGGGCCGGCGTAGGATTCCGCCGCACCCGGGCGTCGGGGCTCCGGGCGCCCGTATAATCCCCGATCCCCCGGTTTCCCAGACCCCATGCCCCAGGCCCAGACCGCCCCCCTGCCCGACCTGGCCGCGATCCAGGCCCTCGCCGCCGCCGACATGGCCGGCATCGACGCCCTGATCCGCCGCCGCCTGGCCTCCGACGTGGTGCTGATCAACCAGGTCGCCGAGCACATCATTTCCGCCGGCGGCAAGCGCCTGCGGCCGATGCTGGTGGCCCTGGCCGGGCGCGCCTGCGGCGGGCACGGCGCCGAGCACCACCAGCTGGCGGCGATCATCGAGTTCATCCACACCTCCACCCTGCTCCACGACGACGTCATCGACGAATCGGATCTGCGCCGCGGACGCAGCACCGCGAACGCGATCTGGGGCAACGCCGCCAGCGTGCTGGTCGGCGACTTCCTGTATTCGCGCAGCTTCCAGCTGATGGTCGAACTGGATCGGATGCAGGTGATGCGGGTGCTGGCCGACGCCACCAACCGCATCGCCGAGGGCGAGGTGCTGCAGCTGCTGCACGTGCGCAATCCGGACGTGGACGAGGCCGGCTACCTGCAGGTGATCGAGCGCAAGACCGCGGTGCTGTTCGCCGCCGGCACCCGCCTGGGCGCGCTGGCCTCCGGCGCCGACGAAGCCACCCAGCAGCGCCTGCACGACTACGGCCTGCAGCTGGGGCATGCCTTCCAGATCGCCGACGACATGCTCGACTACGCCGCCGAGGGCGCCGACCTGGGCAAGAACCTGGGCGACGACCTGGCCGAAGGCAAGGCCACCCTGCCGCTGATCCACGCCATGGCCCATTCGGATGAGCCGGTGCGCCAGCGCCTGCGCGCGATCATCGAGGCCGGCGACGCCGGCGCGATGGACGAGGTGCTGGCCGCCATCCGCGCCGCCGGCAGCCTGGAGTACAGCCACCGCCGCGCGGTCGAATACGCCGACGCCGCCGAACGCGCCCTCGACGGCCTGGCCGACAACGAGGCCGTCGCCGCCCTGCGCGGCCTGGCCCGCTACGCGGTCGAACGCGGGTACTGACTCCGGCTCAGGCGATGCCCAGGCCCGGGATCGCGGTGATGGCCTCGGGGTCGAAGCCGGCCAAGGTGGCGAAGTGGCGGCCGCGCTCGGTGTAGTTGCGGTAGGGGCCGAAGCTCGGCGCACCCGGCGACATCAGGATCACGCCGCCGCCATCGCCCAGCAGCCCGCGCGCCGCTTCCACCGCGCCGGGCAGGTCGGCGGCTGCAGCCAGCCGCATCCCCGCGCGCGCCGCGATCGGCTCCAGCACGCCGTGGATACGCGGCCCGCTGGCGCCCATCGTCACCGCGGCAAGCGGCGGATGGGTTTCCAGCGCACCCGCGAACACGCTCCAGTCCACGCCGCGCTCGTGCCCGCCCAGCAGGATCACCGCGCGCGCATCGCGATACACCTCCAGCGCCGCCCCGGCCGCCAGCGGCGTGGTGCTGATCGAATCGTTGACCCAGGCGATCCCGTCGCGCTCGCCCAGCGGCTGCAGCCGGTGTGGCAGCGGCTTGAAGTCGCCCGCCCGCGCCGCCAGCGGCAGCGGATCGACGCCGAACGCCTCGATCGCCGCCAGCGCCGCGCACAGGTTGAGCCGGTTGTGGCGGCCCGGCAGCGGTAGGCCGGCGGCGTCGAACACCGCCTCGTCACCGCGGTGGATCACCGTCCCCCGCAGGTGCCAGCCGTCCTCACGGTTGAACCACACCACGCGGCTTTCGGGCAGCTCCAGCGCCGCCAGCCGCGGATCGGCGGCATTGAGCACCGCCACCCGCGGCCTGGCTTCGGTCAGCAGCGCCAGCTTGTCGTCCACGTAGCGCTGCTCGCTGCCGTGCCAGTCCAGGTGTTCGGGATGCACCAGGGTCACTACCGCCACGTCCGGCCGCCGCCCGGAAGCAGCGACGTCGCGGGTCTGGAAGCTGGACAGCTCGAACACCCACGCCTCGGCCTGCCCGTGCAGCAGCTCCAGCAGCGGCATGCCGATGTTGCCGGCCAGCGCGGTGCGCAGCCCCGCCGCGCGCAGCAGGTGCGCCAGCAGCGCGCTGGTGGTGCTCTTGCCCTTGGTGCCGGTGACGCACAGGGTGCGCGCATCCGGCCGCGCCGCAAACCACAGCGCGGTGCCGCCCACGAACCGCGTGCCGCGCTCGCGCGCCTCCAGCAGTTCGGGGCGGTACGCGCTCACGCCCGGCGACTTCACCACCACGTCGAAGGCCGCCAGCCGTTCGGCGGAAACCTCCGTCTCCACCACCAGGCCGTCACCACCAGCCGTCCGCGCCTGCTCCGCTTCTTCGGGCACGCAGAACAGGGTCAGCGAGGCCGGGCCGTCCTGCAGTTCGCGCAGCGCCGCGAACGCCGCCCGGCCCTCGCTGCCCCAGCCCCACAGGGCCACGCGCCGGCCGGCGAGCCGGTCAATGGCCGGGATTGAATCGTCCACGCATCCGCTCCCACAGCGCCTCGGGGATCCGGTGTTCGTCCACCGGCACCAGCAGCTGCGCGATGGCCAGGTCCTCGCCCTCCAGCATCGGCGCGATCACCTTCGCGAACCGCTTCACCACCGCATCCTCACGCCACTCCGGCCGCGCCGCCAGCGCCGCCATCGCCGCGCGCGACTCGCGCGCCTCGCCCACGCACTCGAACGGCTTGTGGTCGTGGAACTCCATCAGCGCGTCATAGCCGGGCACCTGGTCCGCGTCGTCGAGCAGGTTGCGGCCGAAGATACCCACCAGCCGCGGCTTGGACATGAACGGCGCCAGCGCCAGGAACACGAAGTGGCACTTCGGGCACACCCCGCACCAGCGGTTCACCGGCCGCTCGCCGAGCAGGTGGAAGTTGCGGTTGCAGCTGGAGAAGTGCGCGTCGTAGCGGCTGGACTGGGCAAACTGCCGCGCCACCGCCAGCTCGCTGAACGGGCGCAGCAGCGAGTAGTAGCGCAGGTCGGCCGCCACGTGCCGCTGCAGGTGCCGGCCGAAATCGCGCTCGAACGCCCAGCCCTTCGACCACTGGTGGTTCACCTCGCCGGTGCCTTCGATCACGCTGCCGTAGCTGGCCGAACGCTCGTTGGAGAACACCACCTGATCCACGCCCAGCACGACCGCGGCGAAGGCCAGGATCGCCGAGTTGATCGCGGTCACCGGGATGTGGCCGTTGTACGCGCCCAGGCGGTTGTACTCGAACAGCTCCGGCGCCAGCTGGCGGCCGACGTTGAGCGTGGGCAGGTCGGTACGGCCGGCGCAGGCGCGGATCAGCTGCGACCCGCCGATCCAGGTGACGGTCTGCGCCACCCCGGCCTCGCGCAGCGCCTCGATGCTGACCAGCGAATCCTTGCCGCCGCCAATGGCCACCAGCGCGTGCTCGCGCAGCCCGGCGGCCGGCACTTCCTCGCCGCCCCGCGCGCGGTGCGGGAAGCGGATCCGCCCGTGCAGATCCAGCCCGTTGCGGTAGGCGAACTCACCCAGCCCGTGCAGGTAGACGTCGTCCAGCAGCACCGCGGTGGCCGGGTCGATCTCATACGTATCGATCCGGATCTCCTCCGGCACCGCCGCCTTGTAGTAGCTCACCCCGGCGATCAGGTGCAGCAGCCGCAGCGCGCGCTCGGCCGCCTGCGCCCGCGCGCCGTCCAGTTCGAACGGCGCCCCCGGCAGGATCACCGTCTCCACCAGCTCCGGGCCGTCGTCGAAAGCGTAGGCCAGCTCCGCCACGCCGGTGGCCGGATCGAACCCGCAGCGCACGAAGCGGAACGCCCGCACGCCGTCACGCGAGAACTCCACCGCGCTCACTCCAGGACCTCCACGCGCGGCAGTTCGCGCAGGTTGTAGGTGTTGGACATCACGAAGCCGTAGGCGCCGGTATCGGCCACCAGCAGCACGTCGCCGGGCGCGGTGGCCAGCGGCAGCGGGCGCTTCTGGCCGAGCACGTCGCCGGTCTCGCAGATCGGGCCGACCACGTCGAAGTCGGTCGTGTCCGCATCGTCCAGCCGGCTGAGGTTGGCGATGTCGTGCCAGGCCTCGTACAGCGCCGGGCGCATCAGCGCGTTCATGCCCGCGTCGCCGCCCACCCGGCGCACGCCGTGCTTCTCCACCACCTGGGTCGCGGTGAGCAGCAGCACGCCGGACTCGGCCACCATGTAGCGGCCCGGTTCGATCGCCATCCGGTAGCCCGGGTACGCCGCCTTGACCTCGGCCAGCCCGGCGCTCCAGGCGTCCAGGTCGAACGGCTCGTCCTCGGCGCGGTACGGGATCGGCAGGCCGCCGCCGATGTCGATGGTGTCGATGCTGCCGATGCGGTTGGCAATCCCGCCCAGCTCGTCGCACACCGAACGCCAGTGCTCGGGCGTATCCACCCCGCTGCCCAGGTGCGCGTGCAGCCCGTCCACGAGGATGCCAAGCCCGCGCGCGGCCTCCAGGAACTCGTCGATGCGCGCCACCGGCAGCCCGAACTTGGACGCCACCCCGCCGGTGCGCACCTTGGCGTGGTGGCCCTCGCCGCGCCCAAGATCCACCCGCATCCACAGCCGCCGGCCGCCGAACACCTCCGGCCAGCGCCGCAGCGCCTCCACGTTGTCCAGTGTCACGGTGACGCCCAGCTTGAACGCGGCCGCGTACTCGTCGATCTGCGCGAAGCTGGGGGTGAACAGCACCCGGCCGGCGTCCAGCCCCGGCACCGATGCGAACGCGTGCCGCAGCTCGCCCAGCGACACGCACTCCAGCCCGAAGCCCTCGTCCACCAGCGCATTGAGGATCAGCGGATGCGGGTTGGCCTTGATGGCGAAGAAGCGGCGGTCGACCGGCGCGATCGCGGCCAGCGCGCGGGCGCGCTCGCGCACCGTCGGCAGGTGGTACACGTAGGCCGGCGTGCCCGCGGCGGCGATCTCCAGCAGCCGCCCGCGATCGCCCTCCCACCAGCGCGGCCCGCGCACCCGCGCGGTACCCGACAGCTCGTTCCAGCGCGGCCCGAACACGCCCGGCTCGTGCACCGGCATCGCCCCGCTGGCGATCAGCTGCGCGTGCAGCGAGGCCATCATGCCTTCGGCATCGGCCTCGTCGATCACGAAGGTCAGGTTGAGGTCGTTGGAGGACTGCGAGATCAGGTGCACCCGCTCCTGGCCGAACGTGGCCCAGATCTCCGACAGCCGGTGCAGCAGCGAGCGCATGCCGCGCCCGACCAGGGTGATCGACGCGCACGGCGCGATCACCTTCACCCGGCAGCACCTCGACAGGTCCTCCGACAGCCGCGCCAGCACGTCGGTGTTGACCAGGTTCTCGCTGGAGTCGAGCGAAACGGTGACGTTGGTTTCCGACGAGCCCAGCAGATCCACCGACAGCCCGTGCGCGCGGAAGATCTCGAACACGTCGGCCAGGAAGCCGACCTGCTGCCACATGCCCACCGTTTCCATCGACACCAGCACGATGCCGCCGCGGCGGCTGATCGCCTTGACCCCGGGCACGCCGCCGGCGCCGTCGTCGATCACGGTGCCGGGCAGCTCCGGGCGCGCGGTGTCCAGGATCGCCAGCGGCACGCCCGCGTCGCGGCACGGCCCCAGCGCGCGCGGGTGCAGCACCCGCGCCCCGGTGGTGGTGATTTCCTGCGCCTCGGCGTAGTCCAGCCGCTGCAGCAGGCGCGCGTCGGGCACCTCGCGCGGATTGGCGCTGAACATGCCCGGCACGTCGGTCCAGATCTCCACCCGCTCGGCCCCGAGCAGGGCGCCGAACAGCGCCGCCGAGGTGTCCGAGCCGCTGCGCCCCAGCAGCGCGGTGCCGCCGTCGCCGTGGCGGGCGATGAAGCCCTGGGTCAGCAGCATCGGCGCGGCGGACTGGGCGTTGAAGCGCTCGCGCCAGGCGTCGTCCGCCTCGCGCCGGCCGGTAGCCGCCATCCGCCGCGTCCACTCGGCCTGGTTCGGCAGCGCCAGCGCATCCAGCCACTCGCGCGCGTCGAACCAGCCGAAGTCCAGGCCCTGCCCGCGCAGGTAGGCGGCGCCCAGGGTGGAGGACAGCAGTTCGCCCTGGGCCAGCACCTCGGCCTGCCAGTCGAGCGGCCGGGACGCCGCGCGCGGGTCGGCGCCCAGCGCCCGCAGCGCGGCCAGGCGCCCGCCCAGCACCGCGTCCGGATCCAGATCAAGCTCGGCGGCGAATTCACGATGGAGGCGATCCACCGCTTCCAGTCCGCTGCCCGTGTCCGTGGCTCCGTCGGCGATGGCCTGCAGCGCGTTGGTGGTTCCGGCCAGCGCCGACACCACCACCAGCACCCGCGCCCCGTGCAGGTCGGCACGCTCGCGCGCCAGCTGGCCGATGGTGTCCCAGCGCTCGCGCCTGGAGACGCTGGTGCCACCGAACTTGAGGACGATCCAGCGGTTCTTGCTCGGAACAATGGGGGACATCAGGGCTGAGGCCTCTTCCTACCGCCCCACAGGGGCATGCGAAACCACGCATTGTAGAGCGGCGGCGGCCGGCGTGATCACCGGCCCGCTGCGGACTCCGGAATCGGCCCAAGCACCTGCTCCACCTCCACCAGATCCACCCCGAGCATGCGGGCGAACTGGCCATCGAACCACGGCTTGTGGCTGGCCCCGACGATTGAAAGCACCCGCGCCCCGGGGCGCGGGACAAACGCGGCGCGGATATTCGCCACCATCCGCAGGTTGCGCGTCTCCCACGCCGCCACGTACATCTGGCCCCAGGGCTGGGACGGCGCATGGGCCAGCGCGGCGCCGAAATCGGACTCGGCCACCGCCTGGCGAACCTGTGGCCGGTTGAGGTGCCGGTACAGCGCCATCATGTCGCCCGACTCCACCAGCGCGCTGGAGCGTTCGGCGATCGGATCAGTCGTCTCCGACGCCGTCTCCCAGGCCGCATACAGGGCCTGGCCATAGGCTTCAACCTGCTCGTCGGCAATGCCCAGGTGGCTGCCGGTGTGGTCGTCGGTGGGGTACACGCGCGCCAGGCCAAGCCTGGCCGCCAGTCGGGCACCAATCTGGTCGCTCTCGCTGGGGTGCTTTGCTCGCCGGTGCAGCAGTTCGACCAGCGCATCGTCCAGGCCGTCGCCCGTGCGGCGCTCGTCCTGCGGCAGCTGCAGCCACTGCACCAGGGCCGACTCCGGCTCCCCGGCGGCCAGGAACAGCGATGCCAGCCGCCTGCGCTGGGCCGGCGTGGGCGCCTCGGGCCAGTCGGACAGCATCGCGGTGGCACCGGCAATCGCAGCCGGCACCTCCAGCCCGGTCGCCGCGCGGGCCGCGGCGGTGTCGAAGCAGAACCGGTCTGCGCCTTCCTGCGAGAACACCTCCGGATGCCGGCGGTACAGGTCGCACTCCATCCCCGACAGCGCCTCCACCGTGATCACGTCCGGCGCGAACGCCGCCAGCCTGTCCAGCAAGGGGTCGAGCACGTCCGGATCGAAGTCCTCGTCGAAATGCTCGGCAAGATGCGCCGACCCCAGCACCAGCACCTTGGCGCGGGGCCCGGCCATGTCGCGATCCAGCCCGGACAGATCCACCCGATCCTGTGCCTGTGCGCCCGCCACTCCCGTGGCCAGAAGCGCCAGGCCAAGTACTGCCGATTGAATCCACATGCTGCCTCCACCGGTTCGCTGTGCCGGTGGTCAGCCTATTGCGTGCACGTTCCGGCCCGCCCGTGCCATTGGCCCCTGAACGATCGGCAGGGTCGCAGGCGCCTCACCGGACCTCGTACACCGCCTCACCGTCCACCCAGGTCGCGCGCACGGTCAGCGCGTCCAGCTGCGCGGCCGGCACCTGCAGCGGATCCTCGCCCAGCACCACGAAGTCCGCGCGCAGGCCCGGCGCCAGCCGGCCGATTTCGCCTTCGCTGCGGGTCGCGTAGGCCGAACCGGCGGTGAAGCCTTCCAGCGCCTCGGCCGCGGTCATGCGCTGCTCGGGCAGCCAGCCGCCCGGCGGCTGTCCGTCGCGATCCTGCCGGGTCACCGCCGCGTACAGGCCCAGGCGCGGATCGGCCGACTCCACCGGGAAATCCGAGCCCAGCGCCAGACGCACGCCGGCGTCCATCATGCTGCGCCAGGCGTAGGCACCGACCAGCCGCTCCTGGCCCACCCGGTCGCCGGCCCAGCCCATGTCCGAGGTGGCGTGGGTGGGCTGCATGGAGGCGATCACGTCCAGCGCGAAGAAGCGCGGGATGTCCTCGACCGACACGATCTGCGCGTGCTCGATCCGCCAGCGGTGGCCGGGGCCGGCGCTGTCGCCGAGCACGTTCGCATAGGCGTCCAGCACGGCGCGGTTGCCGCGGTCGCCGATGGCGTGGGTGGTCACCTGCACCCCGCACTCGTGGGCGCGGCGGACGATGTCCTCGTAGGCGGCCGGCTCGTACGCCAGCAGGCCGTGGTTGCCCGGATCGTCGCTGTACTCCTCCTTCAGCGCCGCGCCGCGGCTGCCCAGCGCGCCGTCGGCGAACAGCTTGATGCCGTGCATCCACAGGCGGCCGCCGTCGTGGGTGTACAGGCCGTTGCTGCACAGGTCGGCGAAGGCATCGCCGTCGCCGGCAGCGTAGGCGGCCACCCGCAGCGGCAGGCGCCCCTCGTCGGCGAAGCGGCGGAACAGGGCCAGGTCGGCGCGCGAGACGCCCATGTCGTGCACGCCGGTCAGGCCCATCGATACCGCCGCGGCCAGCGCGCGCTCCAGGGCCTGCTCGCGCAGGGCCTCGTCCTGCTCGGGAATCGCACGCTCGACCAGGGCGCGGGCGCGGCCACCGACGAACACGCCGCTCGCCTGCCCGTCCACACGCTCGATGCGGGCGCCCTCGGGATGCCAGTCCCCGGCCAGCGGCCGCGCGCCCTCCACCGCTTCGGCGCGCCGCAGCGCCTCCGAATTGCCCCAGCCGGCGTGGCCGTCCACGCGCACCAGCCACACCGGGCGGTCGGGGAAGGCCTCGTCCAGGTCGGCCGCGGTCGGGAACTCGCGCTCCGGCCACAGGTTCTGATCCCAGCCGCGGCCCTGCAGCCAGGCGCCTTCCGGCAGGTCGGCGGCGAACGCCTGCAGGCGCGAGATCACCTCGGCCTTGTCGAGGGCACCGGCCAGGTCGGCCGACATCAGCGAGAAGCCGTAGCTCATCAGGTGGCCGTGGGAATCGATCAGCCCCGGCACCACCACGGCGTCACCCAGATCCACCACTTCGGCGCCGGGCCAGTTCGAACGCAGGTCTTCGGCGCTGCCGACCTCCACGATGCGGCCATCGGCGTCCCACGCCATCGCCCCGGCCTGCGGGCGCGACGGATCGGAGGTGTGGATGCGCTCGGCCACCAGCAGCCGCACGCCGTCGGCGCCGGCGGCATCGGTGGAGGCATCCCCGTTCTGGGCGCAGCCCTGCGCGAGCAGGCCGGCGATGAGCAGCGGAAGCAGACGACGCATGTGGAACCCCTCGTTCCCCGGAAGCGGCGGCCACTATGCATTGCCGCCGCGCGTCGCCGCAAACGCGTCAGCCGGCCAGCTCGGCGTCCAGGGTGATCGGCACCGCGCTCAGCGCCCGCGACACCGGGCAGTTCTGCTTCATGTCGTCGGCGATTTCGCGGAACTTCGCCGCCTCGATGCCGGGCACCTTGGCCTTCGTCACCAGCCGGATCGCGCTCACCGTCGGCCCGCCTTCCATCGACAGGTCGACCTCGGCGCGGGTGTCCACCGAGTCGGCGGGGTGCCCCGCCTCGGCCAGCGCGTTGGCCAGGGCCATGCTGAAGCAGCCGGCGTGGGCGGCGGCGATCAACTCTTCCGGGTTGGTGCCCTTCTCGTCGCCGAAGCGGCTGCTGAACGCGTAGCGGGTGTCCTCCATCAGGCCGCTGTCGGGGGTGCTGATGGTGCCGCGGCCGGACTTCAGGTCGCCTTCCCAGCGCGCGGTGGCCTTGCGTGAAATGCCCATGTCGTTGTTCCAGTCGGGAGAGGGCCCCCACGCTAGCGCCGGTTCCGTTACGCGGATGTGGCGTCCGCGTTGGTGCACCGCAACGGGACGCTGCACGCGCCCGCGCGCTAAGGTTCAGTCCCGCCATGACCGCCCGCCGAGCGCCCGCTCGCGCGGCAGCGCACCGACTGCGGACTGCCATGACGGCCGCCGTGCGAGCCCCGCACGGGCCCGGCCGCGCACGGCCGGGCTTCCCATCCATGCAAGGGAGGATCGGCCCCATGTCCCATTCCACGCCCGACATCCGCAACGTGGCCCTGGCAGGCCACCCCGGCGCCGGCAAGACCACCCTGTTCGAAGCCCTGCTGCATGCCGGCGGCGCCCTCCAGTCGGCAGGCACCATCGAGCGCGGCAACACCGTGTCCGACCACGACCCGATCGAGCGCCAGCGCGGCCACTCCATTGACGCCGCGCTCGCGTCCATCGACCACGTCGCGGCCGGCGGCCAGCGCGTGCACATCAACCTCATCGACATCCCCGGCTACCCGGAATTCCGCGGCCCGGCGCTCTCCGCGCTGGATGCGGTGGAAACGGTGGTGGTCGTGGTCGACGCGGTCAACGGCGTGGAACACGGCACCCGCCGGCTGATGGCCCGCGCGAAGGAGCGCAACCTGTGCCGGGCGATCGTGGTCAACCGCATCGATGCCGAAGGCGCCGACTGCGCGGCGGTGCTGGACGAGCTGCGAACGGAGTTCGGGCCGCAGGTGCTGCCGCTCAACCTGCCCGCCGACGGCGGCGCGAAGGTGGTCGACTGCTTCGACCAGGCCGGGGGCGGCAGCGACCTGGGGCCGGTGGCCGACTGGCACCAGAAGACCATGGACCAGGTGGTGGAGATCAACGAAACGGTCATGGATCGCTACCTCGAACTGGGCGAGGAAGGCCTGTCCGGCGAGGAGCTGCACGACGCGTTCGAGCAGTGCATGCGCGAAGGCCACCTGGTGCCGGTGTGCTTCGCCTCCGCACGCACCGGGGTGGGCGTGCGCAAGCTGCTGGACGTGGCCGAGCGCCTGTTCCCGCACCCCGGCGAAGGCAACCCGCCGCTGTTCCGCAAGGGCAGCGGCGCCGACGCCGTGCCGCTGGAACTGTCGCCGGATCCGGACGCGCACGTGGTCGCCGACGTGTTCCGGATCGTCAACGACCCGTTCGTGGGCAAGCTGGGCATCTTCCGCGTCTACCAGGGCACGGTGAAGAAGGACTCGCAGCTGTTCGTCGACGACGGCCGCAAGCCGTTCAAGGTCGGCCACCTGTTCCGGATCCAGGGCAAGGATCACGTCGAGATCGAACGCGCGGTGCCCGGCGATATCGCCGCCGTCTCCAGGATCGAGGATCTGCACTTCGACGCGGTGCTGCACGACAGCCACGACGAAGACCACATCCACCTGGAGCCGATCGACTTCCCGCGGCCGATGTTCGGCCTGGCCATCGAGGCCTCCAGCCGCGGCCAGGAGCAAAAGCTCGCCAACGCCCTGCACAGGCTGGCCGAGGAGGATCCGTGCTTCCACGTCGAGCACGAGGAGGAAACCAACGAGACCGTGATCCGCGGCCTGTCGGATCTGCACCTGCGCATCAACCTGGATCGGCTGAAGGATCGCCACGGCGTGGAGGTCACCACCCGGCCGCCGCGCATCGCCTACCGCGAGACCATTGGCGCCGCCGCCGAAGGCCACCACCGCCACCGCAAGCAGACCGGCGGCGCCGGCCAGTTCGGCGAGGTGTTCCTGCGCATCGAGCCGCTGCCGCGCGGCGGTGGCTTCGAGTTCGTCGACCAGGTCAAGGGCGGCGTGATCCCCGGCCAGCTGATTCCCGCGGTGGAAAAGGGCGTGCGCGACGTCATGCGCGGCGGTGCCATCGCCGGCTACCCGATCCAGGACGTGCGGGTGACCGTCTACGACGGCAAGCACCACCCGGTGGACAGCAAGGAGGTCGCCTTCATCGCCGCCGGCCGCAAGGCCTTCCTGGACGCCATCTCCAGGGCCCGTCCGCAGGTGCTCGAACCGATCGTCAGCCTCCAGGTGCAGGCGCCCGAGGCGCACATGGGCGACATCAGCGGCGGCCTGGCCGGCAAGCGCGCGCGCATCAACGGCACCGACGCCGCCAAGGGCGGGGAGATCGTGGTCAAGGCCCAGGTGCCGCTGTCGGAGCTGGACGGCTATCCCGCCGAACTGAAGTCGGTCACCGCCGGCCGCGGCCGCTACGCCGTGGACTTCAGCCACTACGAACCGGTTCCGCCCCAGGTGCAGCAGAAGCTGGTGGACAGCTGGCGGCCGCGGCACGAGGAGGACTGAGCCGGCCCGTGTCCCCCGCCTTCGCCGCCGTGCTTGCCGACGCGATCCTCGCCTTGCACGTGGGGATCGTCGCCTTCGTCGTCCTTGGCACCCTGGCCATCCTGGGCGGCGGCCCGCTGGGCTGGCGGTGGGTGCGCGGCCGCGCATTCCGCATCACCCACCTCGCCCTGATGGCCTTCATCGCCCTGCAGGCATGGCTGGGCCGGCTGTGCCCGCTGACCGAATGGGAACAGGCCCTGCGCCAGCGCGCGGGGCAGGACGCCTACGCCGGATCCTTCATCGAACACTGGCTGTCACGGCTGATCTATTTCGACCTGCCCTGGTGGAGTTTCGTCGCCGCCTACACCGTGCTCGCCGCCGTCCTGCTGGCCAGCTGGCGCCTCTGGCCACCCCGTCCGCGCGGCAACCGATCCACTGCGCGCATCGTCCGATAGTCCAAAACACCCTGTTTTTTTGCACTTTCCTATTGGCGCGGGCCCGCACATGGCCTACATTCCAGATGCCGACGTATCGGCCAGACCACTCCACCACACATCACGGAACAGGAAATCATGGCGAAGAAAGCAGTGAAGAAGGCGACGAAGAAGGCCGCCACCAAGAAGGCCGCCGCCAAGCCGGCCGCTCCGAAGGCGATCAAGGAATCGCTGACCAAGGCAGGCCTGGTTTCGCACCTGGCCGAGACCACCGGCGTTGCCGCCAAGGACGTGCGCGCCGTCCTGGCCTCGCTCGACGACACCATCGCCGGCTCGATGAGCAAGCGCGGCGTCGGCTCGTTCACCCTGCCGGGCATGCTCAAGATCACCGCCACCAAGGTGCCGGCCAAGCCGCGCCGCAAGGGCATCAACCCGTTCACCAAGGAAGAGCAGTGGTTCGCCGCCAAGCCCGCCTCGGTGAAGGTCAAGGTGCGTCCGCTGAAGAAGCTCAAGGACGCCGCCGCCTGATCCACCGATCCGGGCCGGCTTTCGCCGCCCGGATCCAGGAAGGCCGGCTCCACGAGCCGGCCTTTTTCGTGCCCGTACCGCAGGCGTTCGCCGCCCTCCCCCGCGCCTCGCTGCCGCCCGGCTGGAGCCCGCCGACGCCTCGCGTTAGCATCGCCCCGCGGCCCGCGCCGCCACGCAGGAGTCGTCATGGGCAAGCGTTTCTGGATCTGCTGCATCGTGGTCTCGGTGGCCGCGATGGTTCTCGGCCTCATCGTCCACGGCCTGCTGCTGCGCGGCGACTACGTCGCCCATGCCGGGCTCTATCGCAGCCAGGCCGAGGCCAGCGCACGCGCGCCCTGGCTGCTGGCCGCCTATGCCCTGGTCGGCTTCGCCATGACCTGGCTCTACCACCGCCTGCACGACAGCGACCAGGTGCAGCTGCGCCAGGGCCTGGCGTTCGGCCTGGCGATCGGGCTGGTCTCGTTCGTCCCCTGGCACCTGCTGGCCTACGTCGGCCAGCCGCTGCCGCTGTCACTGATGCTGCGCCAGTCGCTGTTCGATCTGGTGGCCGCCGGGCTGCTGGGAATGCTGCTGGCGTGGCTGCGGCCGCGCCGGCGCGAGCTCTCCGCGCCGGACTGACCGGCGCGCGCGAGGCCTCAGCGCTTGGGCTGGAGCATCGTCCCGGTGCAGCTGTCCGAACCGCAGCGGCAGCCCCACAGCTTCTTCAGCTTCGGCGTGTGGCGCTCGTCCAGCACGATGCCGTAGTTGTAGGTCAGCTCCTCGCCGGCGGCGATGTCGCGGACGGCCTCGATGAACACCTTGTCCTTCTCCGGCCGGCCCTTGTCGTCCTCCTCCACCACCGCCTCGCAGTTGGGATCGCAGCTGTGGTTCATCCAGCGCGCGACGTTGGCGCTGACGTTGGCGTCGATCACGTAGGTGTCGTTGAGGGTGAACAGGAAGGTGTGCCCGTTCTCCTCCTGGCCGCCGTACTCCTCGTCCACCTCGTCATGGGTGCGCAGCGCGCCCTTGTAGCGGATCACCCGCTCGCCCTTGGCGATGTCGGCGATGGCGAAGATGCCGTTGCCGTGGATCGGCGACAGGCGGGCCTCCACTTTCTTCGGCTTCTTGCTCTTCGCGGTCTTCTTGGTCTTCGCCATCAGGGATCCAGGCCGTTGGGTAAGGTAGGCCCGCTATTGTGGCCAACCCGGGCCTTCGATGCATGCCTCGGTTCACCAGCCAGCGCCACCCGGCGCTCCGGAACCTCCGGCGCCTGAACCACGAACCGCCCGGAGTTTGAGCCGCGGGCCGCCAAAGCGTACAATTTCAGTCCTGATTAAAGGACGCCCCCCGATGCTCCGCGTCACCCGCCTGACCGACTACGCCACCGTCGTGCTGACCGTGCTTGCCGCGCGGCCGGACGCGGTGCTGAGCGCGGCCGAACTGGCCGAGCGCGCGGGCCTGGAAGCGCCCACCGTGAGCAAGGTGCTCAAGCCGCTGGCCCAGGCCGGCCTGGTGGAAGGCTTCCGCGGCGCCCACGGCGGCTACCGGCTGGCGCGGCCGGCCGCCGCGATCAGCCTGGTCGAGATCGTCGAGGCCATGGAAGGGCCGCTGGCAATGACCGAATGCAGCCTGGACGACCACGAGTGCGGCATCGCCCACCAGTGCGGCGTCCGCGCCAACTGGCGCCGCATCAACGACGTGATCGCCGCCGCGCTGGGCGCGGTGAGCCTGGCGCAGATGCTTGAAGACGCGCCGATCCCCCCTTCCCCTCCCGCCGCCGCGAAGCGGATCCCCGCCCGCCTCGAAGGCAACTGAACCCCGATATCAAGGCAGCCTATGGCCACCCAGATTGAAACCCTGACCCCCGTGGAAGAGCAGCCGCTCTCCAACCCGCTGGTGCACGAGCAGCTCGGCCGCAAGTACGAGGCCGGCTTCGTCACCGACATCGAATCCGACTCGCTCCCGCCGGGCCTGGACGAGGACACCATCCGCGCCCTGTCGGCGAAGAAGGAAGAGCCCGAGTGGATGCTCGAATGGCGCCTGGCCGCCTACCGCCACTGGCTGACCATGCCGGTGCCGCGCTGGGCCAAGCTCAACATCGCCCCGATCGACCTGCAGGCGCTGAGCTACTACTCCGCGCCCAAGGGGCCCAAGTACAAGTCGCTGGACGAGGTGCCGCAGGAGCTGCTGGACACCTACGACAAGCTCGGCGTGCCGCTGCACGAGCGCGCCAAGCTGGCCGGCGTGGCGGTGGACGCGGTGTTCGACTCGGTCTCCGTGGGCACCACCTTCCAGAAGGAGCTCAGGGAAGCCGGGGTGATCTTCTGCTCCATGTCCGAGGCCATCAGGGAGCACCCCGAGCTGGTGAAGCAGTACCTGGGCAGCGTGGTGCCGGTGGGTGACAACTACTTCGCCGCGCTCAACTCGGCGGTGTTTTCCGACGGCAGCTTCGTCTACATCCCCAAGGGCGTGCGCTGCCCGATGGAGCTGAGCACCTACTTCCGCATCAACGCCAACCACACCGGCCAGTTCGAGCGCACCCTGATCATCTGCGAGGACAAGGGCCACGTCTCCTACCTGGAAGGCTGCACCGCGCCGATGCGCGACGACAACCAGCTGCACGCGGCGGTGGTCGAGCTGGTGGCGCTGGAAGACGCGGAGATCAAGTACTCCACGGTGCAGAACTGGTACCCCGGCGACGAGAACGGCGTGGGCGGCATCTACAACTTCGTGACCAAGCGCGCCGAGTGCCGCGGCGCGCGCAGCAAGGTGACCTGGACGCAGGTGGAAACCGGCTCGGCCATCACCTGGAAGTACCCCTCCTGCGTGCTGCTGGGCGACGACTCGGTCGGCGAGTTCTACTCCGTGGCGCTCACCCACCACGCCCAGCAAGCCGATACCGGTACCAAGATGATCCACGTGGGCAAGCGCACCAAGAGCAAGATCATCAGCAAGGGCATCAGCGCCGGGCGCGGCCAGAACACCTACCGCGGCCTGGTCAAGGTGGATCGCAACGCCGAGGGCGCGCGCAACTTCACCGAGTGCGACTCGCTGCTGATCGGCAAGCACTGCGGCGCCCACACCTTCCCCTACATCGAGGTGAAGAACCCGACCGCCACCCTCGAGCACGAGGCCACCACCTCCAAGATCAGCGACGACCAGATGTTCTACTGCCGCTCGCGCGGGATCTCCGAGGAAGACGCGATCAGCCTGATCGTCGACGGCTTCTGCAAGACGGTCTTCCGCGAGCTGCCGATGGAGTTCGCGATCGAGGCCAAGGCGCTGCTCGACATCTCGCTGGAAGGCAGCGTCGGCTGACCCTTCCATCCGCAGGACGGGCCCGGCCCGCAACGCAACCAGACAAGCAACCGGCGGCCCGCGCCGCCCCACGGGAAACACATCATGCTGAAGATCGAAAACCTCCACGCCAGCATCAACGGCCGCGAAATCCTCAAGGGCCTCTCGCTCGAACTGCAGCCGGGCCAGGTGCACGCCATCATGGGCCCCAACGGCGCCGGCAAGTCCACCCTGGGCAACATCCTCGCCGGGCGCGAGGGCTATGACGTCACCGAAGGCACGGTCGAGTTCGAAGGCCAGCCGCTGCTGGAGCTGGAGCCGGAAGAGCGCGCCGCCGCCGGCCTGTTCCTGGCCTTCCAGTACCCGGTCGAGATCCCGGGCGTGAACAACACCTACTTCCTGCGCAGCTCGCTCAACGCCCAGCGCAAGGCGCGCGGCGAGGAGGAGCTGGACTCCATGGCGTTCCTCAAGCTGGTGCGCGAGAAGCTCTCGGTGCTGCACCTGGACGACAAGCTGCTGCACCGCGGCGTCAACGAAGGGTTCTCGGGCGGCGAGAAGAAGCGCAACGAGATCTTCCAGATGGCGGTGCTGGAGCCCAAGCTGGCGATCCTGGACGAGACCGACTCCGGGCTCGACATCGACGCCCTGCGCCACGTCGCCGAGGGCGTGAACGCGCTGCGCTCGCCCGACCGCGCGTTCCTGGTGATCACCCACTACCAGCGCCTGCTCGAATACATCCGCCCGGACGTGGTGCACGTGCTGGCCGACGGCCGGATCGTGGAAAGCGGCGGGCCGGAGCTGGCCGAGCAGCTGGAAGAGCACGGCTACGCCTGGGTCAAGGACCGCATCGCACCGGAGGTCGCATGAGCGCCCTGCTGCAGTCGCTGGCCAGCGGCTTCGAAGGCGACGCCGGCCGCCGCGCGGCGCTTGACGCCGCGCTTGAGGACGGGCTGCCCGGGCCGCGCAGCGAGGCCTGGAAATACACCCCGCTGCGGGCGCTGGAGCGCCGCGAGTTCGCCGGCTCCGACGCGGTGGCCGAGATCGATCCGGCGCTGCTGGCCGACATCCCCGCGCCGCGGCTGGTGTTCGTCAACGGCCGCCACGCCCCGGCGCTGTCGGATCAGGCCGGCCTGGGCGACGGCATTGAAATCGGGCTGCAGGCCTCGGCCGGCCCCGACGACGGACGCTACGCCGACCGCGACGCCGTGTTCGCGCGCCTGGCCACCACCCTGGCGCGCGAGGGCGTGCAGGTGAAGGTGCCTGCCGGCGTGCAGGCGGCCGCGCCGCTGCACGTGGTGTTCGTGGGCGCGCCGCAGGACGGCGCCGAGCTGGCCTGGCACCTGCGCCACCGCATCGAGGTGGGCGAAGGCTCACGGCTGGCGATGGTCGAGCACCACATCGTGTCCGGCGACCACCGGCACCTGGACAACGCCCTGATCGAAATCGACGTGGCCGAAAGCGCCGTGTTCGAGCACGCCCGCATCCAGACCGGCGGCGACGGTGCCACCGCGTTCCTGCGCACCCAGGCCGAGCTGCACGAATCCGCGCAGTACCATCGGGTGGATCTGGAACTGGGCGGCGCGCTCTCGCGCCACGAGCTCAACGTCCGCCTGGTCGGCGACAACGCCCGGGTCGACGCCAACGGCGTGCTGCTTGCGGCCGGCCGCAGGCACCTGGATACCCGCCTGGGCATCGAGCACGTCGCCCGCGACACCTCCTGCGGCCTGCTCTGGCGCGGTATCGGTTCCGGCCGCGGCCGGGCCGTGTTCCACGGCGGCATCACCATCCAGGCCGGCGCCGACGGCACCGACGCCAAGCTCTCGAACAAGAACCTGCTGCTGTCGGCCAGCGCCGAGATCGACACCCAGCCGGTGCTGGTCATCCACGCCGACGAGGTGGAGGCCGCCCACGGCGCCACGGTGGGCCAGCTCGACGAGGGCGCCCTGTTCTACCTGCGCTCGCGCGGACTGTCCGAGCGCCAGGCGCGGATCCTGCTGACCGAAGCCTTCACCCGCGAGCCGCTGGCCGCGGTGGAAGACCCGGCCCTGCGCGAGGCGCTGGAAGCACGCGTGACGGCGGCGCTGCAGGGCGTGGCGGGATGAGCGCACCGCCCGCCGCCGGGACCGCGCCCGTCCAGTCCGGCGTGGACTGGGAGGCCGTCCGCGCCGACTTCCCGCTGCTCCGGCGCCAGGTCCACGGCAAGCCGCTGGTGTACCTGGACAGCGCCAATACCGGGCAGAAGCCGGCCGCGGTGATCGAGGCGGTGGATCGCTTCTACCGCCAGCACAACGCCAACGTCAGCCGCGCCGTCCACCAGCTGGGCAGCGAGGCCACCGAGGCCTACGAGGGCGCGCGGCGCAGGCTCGCCGGCTTCATCAATGCCCGCCCGGAAGACCTGGTGCTGTGCAGCGGCACCACCTTCGCCATCAACCTGGTGGCCTATTCGTGGGCGCTGCCGCGGCTCAAGGCCGGCGATACCATCCTGGTCTCGCGCATGGAGCACCACGCCAACATCGTGCCCTGGCAGCTGGTGGCCGAGCGCAGCGGCGCGACCATCCGCGTGGCAGAGATCAACCACGACGGCTCGCTCGACCTGGACGCGCTGCACCGGGACATGACCCCGGACGTGAAGCTGCTCGCGCTCACCCACGTCTCCAACCTGCTGGGCACCGTGAACCCGGTGCGCGAGATCTGCCGCGAGGCGCGCCGGCGCGGGATCACCACCGTGATCGACGGCTCCCAGGCGATGCCGCACCGGCCGGTGGACGTGGCCGCGACCGGCTGCGACTTCTACGCCTTCACAGGCCACAAGATGATCGGCCCCACCGGCACCGGCGCGCTGTGGGCGCGGCGCGAACACCTGGAAGCGATGCCGCCCTTCATCGGCGGCGGCGAGATGATCAGGGAGGTCAGCTTCGACGGCACCGTGTTCAATGATCCGCCGCACCGGTTCGAGGCGGGCACGCCCAACATCGCCGGCTTCGTCGGCCTGGGCGCGGCGGTGGATTACCTGGATGCCATCGGCATGGCCAACATCGAGGCCCGCGAGGCGGAGCTGCTGGCGCACCTGACCGAGGAGATGGACAAGGTCGAGGGCCTGCGCATCATCGGCCGCGCGCCGGAGAAGGCGGCGGTGGTCTCGTTCCTGGTCGAGGGCGCCCACGCCCACGACCTGGCCACCCTGCTCGATCTGGAGGGCGTGGCGGTGCGCTCGGGCCAGCACTGCGCGCACCCCCTGCTGCAGTTCTACGGCGTCGCCGCCACCTGCCGCGCCTCGCTGGCCTTCTACAATACCCACGATGAAATCGACGCCTTCATCGCCGCCCTGCACAAGGTGCGCGGCCTGCTTGGTTGAACCACGCCCATGACCGGACTGTCCTTCCGTCCCGCCACACCTGACGATATCGACGCCATCGTCGCCCTGGTCACCTCGGCCTACCGCGGCGATGCCAGCCGCGCCGGCTGGACGACCGAGGCCGACCTGCTCGACGGCGCCCGGATCGACCCGGACGTGCTGCGCGCGGACATCGAACGCGACAACAGCATCGTGCTGCTGGCCGAGGCCGGCGACGCCGCCGGCGAGGACCGGCTGCAGGCCTGCGCGCACGTTGCGGTGGAGGACGGCGGCGGCTACTTCGGCATGTTCGCCGTGCGCCCGGGCCTGCAGGGCGCGGGCACCGGCCGGACGGTGCTGGCCGAATGCGAGCGCATCGCCCGCGACGAATGGCAGCTGCCGTTCATGCGCATGACGGTGCTGGTGCAGCGCGGGGAGCTGATCGCCTGGTACCAGCGCCGCGGCTATCGCCGCACCGGCGTCTTCAAGCCCTTCCCCTACGGCGACGAGCGCTTCGGCATTCCCAGGCGCGACGACCTGCGCTTTGAAACCCTCGAAAAGGCCCTGTGACGGGCAAGGACACGACCCAACCCATGGACACCGAAGGCTGGATCCGCGTCTGCGCGACCTCCGAACTGCTCCCCGGCGAAATGCAGCTGGCCTGGGACGGCGACACCCCGATCCTGGTGTTCAACCGCGACGGCGACCTGTACGCGCTGGAAGACCGCTGCAGCCACGAGGACTTCGAGCTGTCGGCCGGTGAGTTCGACCCGGCCACCGGCACCATCGAGTGCGTGCTGCACGGAGCGAAGTTCGACGTCAGCGACGGCCGCGCCCTGTGCCCGCCGGCCTACGAGCCGGCGGTGAAGTTCCCGGTTCGCGTCCATGACGGCGCGGTCTGGACGCGCGACGACCGCGACTGAAGCCGCACCCCGGCCCTGCGGGAGCGCGCCACGGGGGTTCCTGCACGCAAGGGTGTTGAAACAGGAACGATTCGCATTACAATTCGCATCCGCCGGCGAACACATCGCCGCGCGCTCGATCCCCACAACCCGTCTCCCGCCTGTCAGCCGCCGCCAGAGCAGGTCTTCCCAGCCCCTGGAGCTGCCGCTGATGCGTTCCCGCTGCACCACCGTTGCGTTCTTCCCCCGCCGTACCGTCCTGGCCACCGCCCTGCTGCTGGCCGCCCTCCCCGCCCTCCCCGCCCTGGCCGAGCCGGCCCCCGCGCCCAACCCGGTCGACTTCGACGCCGTGGTGGTGACCGCCGCGGGCTTCGAGCAGAAGATCACCGACGCCCCTGCCAGCATCAGCGTGATCACCCGCGAGGAGCTGGAGCGCAAGCAGTTCGGCAACCTGGCCGAAGCGCTGGGCGAAGTGGAAGGCGTGGACATCGGCCAGGGCACCGGCAAGACCGGCGGCCTGAACATCAGCATCCGCGGCATGCCCAGTGCCTACACCCTGGTGCTGATCGACGGCCGCCGCCAGAACAACGGCGGCGACATCACGCCCAACGGCTTCGGGGAGACCGCCAACGGCTTCATGCCGCCGCTGTCCGCGATCGAGCGGATCGAGGTGATCCGCGGGCCGATGTCCACCCTGTACGGCTCGGATGCGGTCGGCGGCGTGGTCAACATCATCACCCGCGGCGTGGCCAGCAGCTGGTCGGGCGCGTTCGGCCTCAACCACACCTTCCACGAGAACCGCGACTACGGAGCCTCCACCGGATCCAACGTCTACCTGGCCGGGCCGCTGGCCGATGGCCTGCTGGGCCTGACCGTGCGCGGCAGCATCCACGAGCGCGGGGCGTCGGATCTGGCGTTTGACGACGGCAGCGTGGTCAGCCGCCGGGGCGCGGCCGCGGTGGAAGGCCGCAGCACCCACTGGGGCGCGCGCCTGACCCTGGCCCCCAACGAGTTCCACGAGGTATCGCTGGATCTGGATCAGGGCCGGCAGGTCTACAACAACGACGACTGCCAGCTGGGCACCCTGGACGGCTGGGGCGGCAACGCGGTCGCCGGCTGCACCGTGTCCGACGACAGCGCCAACGGCTACTCCGACGAACTGCGCTTCGACCGCACCCAGGCCGTGCTCGCCCACCGCGGCTCGCTCGAGCTGGGCCACTGGGAAAGCGCGCTGACCTACAAGACCACCGAAACCCGGGGCCGCACCATCCCGGGCACCATCGGCCAGGCGTGGGCCAACTTCCCCGGCATCGTCGGCGGCGCGCCGCGCACGCTGGAGTCCACCGACCTGATCCTGGACACCCGCCTGGTCGCCCCGGTGGGCGAACGCCACACCCTGAGCGTCGGCGGCCAGTACCAGGATGCGGAAGTGGTGGACGGCATCGCCACCGAGCGCTTCGAACGCAGCTCATGGGCGGTATTCGTGGAGAACGAGTGGCAGTTCGTGGATTCGGCCCGCCTGACCTTCGGCGGGCGCTACGAAAGCCACGACGCCTTCGGTGGCCACTTCAGCCCGCGCGCCTACCTGACCTGGGCCGCCAGCGACAGCTGGACGATCAAGGGCGGGGCCAGCCGCGGCTACCGCACCCCGTCGGTGAACCAGCTGCACGACGGCATCAACGGCGCCACCGCCCAGGGCCGCACCATCACCATCGGCAGCCCGCACCTGCAGCCGGAAACCAGCACCAACTACGAGGTCGGCTTCTACTTCGACAGCCTCGCCGGCTTCAACGCCAACCTGACCCTGTTCCACACCGACTTCAACGACATGATCAGCAGCGGCACGCCGGTGCCGAACTGCCGGGCGGCCAGCGGCCCCGGCCTGCCCGGCTGCCTGGATCTGGGCAGCGGCTTCACCCAGGACAGCTTTGCCCAGAACACCAACGTCGGCGAAGCCGCGAGCCGCGGCGTCGAGCTCGCCGCGCGCTGGGACTTTGCCCCGCGCTGGTCGATCGCCGGCAACTGGACCTGGACCGACACCGAGCAGAAGAGCGGCGCCGACCGCGGCGCGCCGTTCACCAACCAGGCCAGCCACATGCTCAACGCCAGCCTGGACTGGGAAGCCACCGACACGCTGAGCCTGTGGCTGCGGGGCGAGTACCAAAGCGAGCGCGACCGGTTCACCCACCTGCGCGAGAACCTGGGCGCAGCCGACCGCGCCATCCTCGACGGTCTGGGCCCGCTGGAATCCTGGGCCCAGCTGCACTTGGGCGGCGCCTGGCGGGCCTCCGACGCGGTCACCCTCAACGCCACCATCCACAACCTGCTGGACAAGGACTTCCTCGCCGGCGGGTACTACACGACCGACAGCGGCGATACCGGCTGGGGCTCCCACTACACCCAGATCGGCCGTGGCACCACCGGCACCCTCCAGGAAGGCCGCCGCCTGTGGCTTTCGGTCAACGTGGCGTTCTGAGCCGCAGCCGCATGGCCAACAGCTCGCCCCCGCCGTCGAGCAGGAACCGGCGGCGGGCGGGCGATGCCAGCACCGCGGCATCGCCCCGGGCCATCGGCGGCAGGCCGCTGGCCGCATCGAAGCGGGCCTGGCCGGAGAGCAGGTAAACAAGCCAGGCGTCGTGCTCGTCGGCGAAGAACAGCATCGGCCCCACCAGCGGCCGGTGCAGCACTTCGGCTTCGATCGCATCGCGGCGCCACATCAGGTTGAGCGCCACCGCCCGCCCGTCCAGGGGCTCGCCGGTCACCCGGTCTTCGCCGGCAAACCGCGTACGGCCGCCCGGTGGATGCAGTTCCTGCACCCGGTCATCGGCGAATCGCAGCCGCAGGCCCTGCCCTTCCAGCAGCACGTGCTCGCGATCGATGCCGGGGAAGGCGGAGTACGCCGCGGCCTGCTCGATCTCGGCCACGGACAGCCGCCACTGCCACTGCCCGCCGGCATCCGGCCAGGCCGTGATCGCGCGCGTCCAGCCCAGCCCGTTGCGCCAGCGTTCGCGGCGATGCTCGTTCGCGGGAAACACCTGCGCCACGGGTCGGGAAACGGACATGCGGGAAGTCTAGCGCCAGCCGCAATCCGGATCCGGAAAAGGCACCGCCCGCCCGCACCGGAGTGCGGACGGGCGGCTCTACGTCCATGTAACGGCGTCCTGCCGGTTCCTCGCGGGAGCGTCCTGCCCCCCTTTCACGCCGCGCCTGCGCGTGGCGCGGTTCGGCTCAGCGCTTCGAACCGGAGCTGGCAGCCGCGGCGGTGGCCGGCGTGGCACGCCGCTGCGGTGCGCCCACCTGGATCCGGTCGCGGTTGCGCTCGATGGTCGCCAGGCCGATGCCCTTGACCATCGCCAGCTCGTCGGCGCTCTTGAACGGGCCGTTGGCCGCGCGATGGGCCACGATCTGCTCGGCCTTGGACGGGCCGACGTTGGTCAGCACCCGCGCCAGGGTCTCGGCATCGGCGGTGTTGATGTTGACCTTCTCGCTGGCAGCGGCGCCGCCGAGCATCAGCAGCGACAGCAGGAGGCTGGCAAAAACGGTCCTGAATGCATTCATCGTCCTACTCCTTGGGTTGTGGGTTCTTCCTGACCGGGCCCCGGGCTTCATCCCCGGCCGGCAGGCACAGTGTCGGTGCCCGCCCGGGCGGATCCCATCGCCGAACCCGCCGCCGGGCGCCGGGGCACGCCGCACCGGCCCGTAGGAAAAGCCTGAACGCCAGCGCGCTAAAATGGGCGCTTCCCCGCAAAAAAGAGGGCGCCATGGATACCAGCCAGATCGACCGCTATGTCTCCGACAAGTGGGACCAGGACCTCATCCCCCAGCTCAGCGAGTACATCCGCATCCCCGCCAAGTCGCCGATGTTCGACCCGGACTGGGAGAAGAACGGGTACCTGGACGAGGCGATCAAGCTGATGGGAGGCTGGGCGAAGGCGCAGCCGATCGAGGGCATCCAGACCGAGGTGGTGCGCCTTGAAGGCCGCACGCCGGTGCTGCTCATCGAGATCCCCGCCTTCAACGGCGGCAGCGACGAGGACTGCGTGCTGCTGTACGGCCACCTGGACAAGCAGCCCGAGGTCACCGGCTGGGACGAGGACAAGGGCCCGTGGAAGCCGGTGCTGCAGGACGGCAAGCTGTACGGGCGCGGCAGCGCCGACGACGGCTACGCCATCTACAGCTCGCTGGCCGCGATCATGGCGCTGCAGGAGCAGAAGCTGCCGCATTCGCGCTGCGTGCTGCTGATCGAAGCCTGCGAGGAATCGGGCAGCTACGACCTGCCCGCCTACGTGGAGCACCTGTCCGACCGCCTCGGCACCCCGTCGCTGGTGGTGTGCCTGGACTCGGGCTGCGGCAACTACGACCAGCTGTGGTGCTGCACCTCGCTGCGCGGCATGGCCGGCGGCAACCTCACCGTCGAGGTGCTCACCGAAGGCGTGCACTCGGGCGACGCCTCGGGAATCATCCCCTCCAGCTTCCGCCTGCTGCGCCAGCTGCTCTCGCGCATCGAGGACGAGGACAGCGGCCGGATCCTCATCGACGCCCTGCACGCGGCGATTCCCGAGCAGCGCCTGGAGCAGGCGCGCCAGGCCGCCGAAGTGGTCGGCAGCGAGGTCTACGACAAGTTCCCGCTGGTACCGGGCCTGGAGCCGGTGTCCGACGACCCGGCCGAGCTGATCCTCAACCGCACCTGGCGCCCGGTGCTGTCGATCACCGGCGTGGACGGCATGCCCAGCCTGGACTCGGCCGGCAACGTGCTGCGCCCGCACACCGCGGTCAAGCTGTCCCTGCGCCTGCCGCCCACGGTGGACGGCAAGCGCGCCGGCGAGCTGCTGACCGAGGCCCTGACCCGCGACACCCCCAACGGTGCCAAGGTGACGCTGGAGCTGGAGAAGGCCGCCACCGGCTGGAACGCCCCGGCCCTGGCCCCGTGGCTGGGCAAGGCCCTGGACGAAGGCAGCCGCGAGTTCTTCGGCAAGCCGCCGGTGTACATGGGCGAAGGCGGCTCGATCCCGTTCATGGGCCTGCTGGGCGGCAAGTTCCCCAACGCGCAGTTCCTGATCACCGGCGTGCTCGGGCCGCACTCCAACGCCCACGGCCCCAACGAGTTCCTGCACATCGACATGGTCAAGAAGGTCACCGCCTGCGTGGCCAGGGTGCTGGCCGACCACCACCACGCCAGCGCCCGCGGCGAAACCGGGCGCTGAGCGCGCTCGCCTGGTCACGGGCGATCGGCTAGGCTTCCGCCGGTCGCCCGTCACCGCAAGGGGAACAGAAATGCCGCCTCCATTCGGCAGCGAAAGCTGGCTCTACGTCATCCTGCTGGGCCTGGTGGTCGGCATCCTGGCGCGGATCATCACGCCCGGGCGCAGGCGCCTGGGCATCATCCTGACCTCGCTGCTCGGCATCGCCGGCGCGCTGCTGGCCACGTGGCTGGGCCGGCAGATGGACTGGTACGCCGCCGGCCAGGCGGCCGGGTTCCTGGGCGCGCTGCTCGGCGCGGTCATCATCCTGGGCATTGCCCAGCTGCTGCGGCGCTAGCGCGCACGGCCATCTCCGGAGCCGGCCATGACGCCCCTCGCCCGCATACTGCTTGCCGTGCTCACCCTCGCGCCCCTGGTGGCAGCCGGCAGCGACCCATCGAAGCTGGATCGCGCCGCGGCCGCCGTGCAGCCGCTCGTTGAACAGGCCGCCGGCAACGGCATCCGCGTCTCGGTGGGGCTGGCCGACATCTCGGGCGGCGACGGCGGCACCCGCATCGTCGGATCGCGCGAGAGCTACAACCCGGCCAGCACGATCAAGCTGGCGCTGCTGGCCGCGGCGATGCGCCAGGCCGACCGCGGCCTGCTCAACCTGGACGCGCCGATCAGCATCTCGCCCTACATGGTGGTCGGCGGCTCGGGCGAGCTGCAGAACCAGGACATGCCCCACACCACCACCGTGGGCGAGATCACCCGGCGCATGGTGGTGCACAGCGACAACACCGCCACCAACGTGCTGCTCTACCTGGTCGGCCTGCCCACCGTGCAGGCGCTGCTGGACGACCTCGGCCTCGGGACGATGAAGTTCAACCGCCAGATGTTCCCCGGCGAGAAGATCACCCAGCCCGCCAACGTGATCGATACCGCCGACACCCTGGCCCTGCTGCAGGCGATCCACGGCGACGAGCTGCTCAGCGAGGCCTCACGCGCGCAGGTGCTGGACTGGATGCGCGCGCAGGAAGTGGACACCAAGTTCGGCGCCGTGCTGGAGCAGGACTACATTGCCCACAAGACCGGCGAAACCGGCAAGGTCACCCACGACGTGGGCTACTTCCTGGTGCCCGGCAGCGAAACCGTCGTCGCCGTGTTCACCGAAGTGGAAGCATCCGACGGCTACGCCGAGACCATGCGCATCGGCAATCCCGTCGTGCAGCAGATCGCCGTGGCGATCCACGCGGAGCTGGAGCGGAGGTAGCCGCTCCCGGTGCGGGCGGGTCGCGATGACCGGGAGGATCCATGAGTCACGCGGCCCGCCGACGCCCCTACGACCGCCCGTACACGTCCTCGTAGCGGACGATGTCATCCTCGCCCAGATAGTCGCCGGACTGCACCTCGATCAGCTCCAGCATGTCCGTGCCCGGGTTTTCCAGCCGATGCTTCGCACCCAGGGGAATGTAGGTGGACTGGTTGGCGTGCAGTTCGAACACGTCGTTGTCACGCGTCACCCGCGCGGTGCCGCGCACCACGATCCAGTGCTCGGCGCGGTGCCTGTGGGACTGCAGCGACAGCCGCCCGCCCGGCTTGACCTTGATCCGCTTGACCTGGAATCCCTCGTCCTGGTCGATCGAGTCGTAGCTGCCCCACGGCCGGTGCACCTCCCGGTGCAGCACGGCGTGGCTGCGCTGGTCGGCCTTCAGCCGCGCCACCACGTCCTTGACCTGCTGCACCCGATCCTTGCGCGCCACCAGCAGCGCGTCGTCGGTCTCCACCACCACCAGCTCGTCCACGCCCACCAGCGCCACCAGCCGCCGCGAGTACGCGTAGTTGCGGTGGCTGTCGATCGCGATGACCTCGCCATGGCGGGCGTTGCCGTCGGCGTCCTGCTCGCTGACTTCCCACAGCGCCGACCAGGAGCCCACGTCGTTCCAGCCGATGTCCACCGGCAGCACCATCGCCCGATCGGTCTTCTCCATCACCGCGTAGTCGATGGAATCGGACGGCGAGGCGGCGAAGGCGTCCCCGTCCAGGCGCACGAAGTCGCCGTCGCGGGCGGCGCCGTCGAACGCCTTGCGCACCGCCAACACGATGTCCGGCTGGAACTTCTCCAGCTCCTCCAGGTAGCGTGAGGCGCGGAACAGGAACATGCCGCTGTTCCAGTAGTAGTCGCCGCTGTCCAGGTAGCCGCGCGCAGTGTCCGCGTCCGGCTTCTCGACGAAGCGCAGCACCGGCCGCACGCCCTCGCCCGCTCCCGCCTGTATGTAGCCGAACCCGGTTTCCGGCGCGTCGGCGACGATGCCGAAGGTCACCAGCGCACCGTCTTCGGCGGCCGGAGCAGCCTCGCGCACCGCCGCCTGGAAGGCGTCCGCGTCGCGCACCACGTGGTCGGACGGCAGCACCAGCAGCAGCGGGTCGCCGCCGCCGGCCAGCGCCTGCAGCGCCGCCGCGGCGATCGCCGGCGCAGTGTTGCGCCCGGCCGGCTCGAGCACGATGGCCGCGTTCGCAACGCCCACCAGGCGCAGCTGCTCGGCGGCCAGGAAGCGGTGCTCTTCATTGGCGACCACGATCGGCGCCCCGCTGGCCAGCGGCGCAACCCGCCGCCAGGTGTCCTGCAGCATGGTCTGCTCGCCCGCCAGCGGCAGGAACTGCTTGGGATAGGCCTCGCGCGACAGCGGCCACAGCCGCGTTCCCGAGCCCCCGGACAGCAACACCACCTGCAGATTCGACATCGCCTGCTCGCCTGTGAAAGGGCGTTGAGTTTACCCTGTGGCCCGTGTACGCCCGCCACGAACCCTGGACCACGCTGAACCAATGAAGGCCCTGATCTTTGCCGCCGGGCTGGGCGAGCGCATGCGCCCGCTGACCGACACCACCCCCAAGCCGCTGCTGGAGGCGGGCGGCAAGCCGCTGATCGCCTGGCATCTGGAGCGCCTGGCCACGGCGGGAATCACCGAGGTCGTGGTGAACATCTCCTGGCTGGCCGCGCAGTTCCCCGCCACCCTGGGCGACGGCAGCCGCTGGGGTCTGTCGATCCACTATTCGCACGAAGGCAAGGTGCCGCTGGAGACCGGCGGCGGCATGTGGCATGCCCGCAACGTGCTGGGCAACGATCCGTTCATCGCCGTCAACGGCGACATCTGGACGGACTACGACTTCAGCCGCCTGCCCCGGCAGCCGCCCGGTGACGCCCACCTGGTGCTGGTCGACAACCCGGCCCACAACCCCGGCGGTGACTTTGCCCTGGACGGGGACGGCGGCGTACTCAACGACGGCGCACAGACGCTCACCTTCGCCGGGATCGGCATGTACCGGGCCTCGCTGTTCGACGACTGGCAGCGCGTCATCGGCGATGCCCCCGGCGCGGGCGAGACGCCGCCGCGCTTCCGCCTGGCCCCGCTGCTGCGCGCGGCCATCGCCGAAGGCCAGGTCACCGGCGAATACCATCGCGGCCGCTGGACGGACGTGGGCACGCCCGGGCGCCTGGCGACCCTGGACGCCGAACTCGGCCGATAGGCGCCTTGCCGCAACAGCCGGCATCGCGGAGGCCTCAGGCTCCGCGCGTATCGCCGGTCAGGAACCCGCCAGCACCTTGCGCAGGAACGGCACCGTGATCCGCCGCTGCGCGGCCAGGGACTCCCGATCCAGCCGATCCAGCAGCCCGGCCAGGCTGCCCAGGTCGCGCTCCACCCGCCTGAGCAGCCAGTCGATGGAGGCCTCGTCGATCTGCAGCCCGCGCCGCCGCGCCCGCAGCCGCAGCACCTCGCGCCGGCCGGCGTCGTCCAGCGGCTGCAGGCGGATGCGCACGCACTGCGCCAGCCGCGACCCCAGATCCGGCAGCACCAGCGGCAGCTCGGCCGCCGGCACGCGCGCGGCGTACAGCACCGCACTGCCCGCATCACGCGCCCGGTTGTGGAAATCGAACAGCGCCTGCTCGTCCGCGCGCCCGCCCGCCACCGCCTCCAGGCCGTCCAGCGCCACCAGGTCGTAGTCGTGCAGCGCCGCCAGCGCATCGCCCAGGCGGCCGGCGGCGCTGGCCAGCGGCAGGTAGGCCACCCGCCGCCCCTGTTCCTGCGCATGCGCGCACGCGGCCAGGGCGAGATGGCTCTTGCCGGTCGATCCGGGCCCGGCCAGGTACAGCCAGTCCGCAGCGCCGCCCCCGGCCAGCGCGCGCAGCTGCGCCAGCGCGCCATCAGGCGCGGCCACGAAGGTCTCCAGCCGCTGGTCGGGCGGGAACCGCAGCGCCAGGGGCAGCTGCGCCCCTCCGCCGGTACGGCCTGCCTCCCCGCTCACGCCTTCGGCAGCCCCGTGTCGTCGCCGACCACCACGATCGCCGCACCTTCCTCGCCGGGCGCCGGCTCCGGGCCGTTGTAGAGGCTGCTGGCGGTGTAGCGCTCATAGGCGAAGCTGATCAGCACGTTGGCCACCGCCGCCACCGGCAGCGCCAGCAGCATGCCCAGGAAGCCGAACAGCTGCCCGCCCGCCATCACCGCGAAGATCACCGCCACCGGATGCAGGCCGATGCGGTCGCCCACCAGCCGCGGCGTGAGCACGTAGCTCTCCAGCAGCTGGCCGGCGGTGAACACCGCCGTGCCCAGCAGCAGCAGCTGCCAGTCGATGCCCTGCGCCTGCACCAGCGCCGCCAGCAGCATCAGCAGCGCGCCCACCACCGCGCCCAGATACGGCACGAAGCTGATCAGCCCGGCGATCAGGCCCACCAGGACACCCAGCCGCAGCCCGATCAGCTGCAGGCCGATGGCGTAGAACACGCCCTGTGCCAGCATCACCAGGAACTGCCCGCGCAGGAACCCGCCCAGGCGCTCGTCCGACTCGCGGGCCAGCCGGCTCACCGTCCCGATATGGGCGCGCGGCACCATCATCGCCACCCGCGCCACCAGCGAATCCCAGTCGCGCAGGAAGTAGAACGTCAGGATCGGCAGCAGCGCCAGGTTGACCGTCCAGGTGACCACCATGAAGCCCGAGCGCTGCACGTAGCCGAGCATGGTCGAGGCAAACCCGCCCACCTGCTGCCAGTACTCGCGTACCAGATCGAACAGCCGCTGCGGATCCGCCCACGCCGCCAGGGTGATGCCGGTGCGCTGCTCGATCCACGGCACCGCCGACCCCGTGATCCAGGCACCGGTCGTGGGCAGCGCTTCCACCAGCGCCGACACCTGCCGCTCCAGCAGCGGCACCAGAATCAGCAGCAGCAGCGCCACCAGCAGCACCATCAGGGTGAACACCAGCACCACCCCGGTCACCCGCGAACGGCCGCTGCGCTGGATCCGGTCGACCAGCGGATCGCCCAGCCACGCCAGCAGCAGCGCCAGCACGAACGGCACCAGGATCGCGCCCAGCTCCATCAGCAGCCAGAACACCACCGCCAGCACCAGGCCCCACTGCAGCCGCTTGAAGAACAGCGCGATGTCGGCCACGCCGGCCGCCCGGGACATGGTCAGCGCACCAGCCGGTAGATCGGCGAGCCGGTGTCGAGCAGCACTTCCTGCTCCACCAGCACCTGCTCATCGGCCAGCTGGCGGAAGCCGGGCAGCCCGGTCAGCAGATCCAGCTCCATTTCCATCCCGCTCGCCGTCGCCCGCACCGGGCTCATGCCCTGCACTACCGGCATGCCCTGCAGGTAGCCGGACAGGCGGATGTAGTCGTTGCTGCTGTCGATACCGGTGAAGGTGACCCGGTAGCTGCCGGCCGGACCGGTCTCGGTCGCCCTGGCGTAGCGCTTGGCCAGCGCGTCGGCCGCGCCGTTGGCGCCGGAGGCCATCGCCACGCGCACGTTGGAGTCCGAGTGCGACCACTCCGACAGCACCCGGCCGTTGTCCACCATCGTCCAGTCCGAGCGCCAGCCGCCGTTCTGGCGGTACAGCTTGCCCACCAGCTGCATCGGCGGCGCGTAGCGCGCCGAGAGCCTGGCCACCGCGCCGTGGTCGCCGCGCCAGATCGCGCCCGCGGCCGCCTGCTCGGCGGCGCTGCCGCGCGGCAGGCCCAGGCCGAAGCCGCGCTCGCGGGCGCGGTCAAGCACCGGCCGCACCGCGTTGTTCTGGTTCACCGTGACCAGGCGCGGGCCGCTGCCATCGTCGATCGCCAGCCACAGCACCGGCCGCGCACGTGGCTCGGGCCACACCGGCAGCCCCAGCGCGGAGGCCAGCCCGTCCACCGCGTCCTGGTCGTAGCGGATCACCAGGGTGGTGTGGAAGGTCGGCGCGCCGCTGGCCGAGGTGCCCTCGTCCTGGCGGTAGTCGAAATGCTCCACGTAGGCCTCGGCCCGGCGCAGCTCGCGGGCCACGCCCGGCCGGCTGGTGACGCCGCTGTCGCCCGACAGCTTGCCCAGCACCTGCGACAGGCCGCGGCGGAAGCCGGAGCGGCGCTCGGCCTCGTTCTGGTTGTTCACCCGCACCTCGGCCTGGTACAGGCCCTGGGCGCGGGCGATATCGCCTTCCACGCGCTGGGCCGAGGCGGTTCCGGCGGCCAGCAGGCAGCCGGCCAGCAGACAAGCCAGCCAAGCTCCGGTTCGGGTCGCGTGCGGCATGCGTCGATTCCTGGATTCAACAGACCGCGGAATGGTGCCACAAAGCCCGTGCAGGTTTGTTCGCGGCCCGGCCCCGCGCCCCCCGCGGCTGCTAAAATCGCGGTCTGTCCCCGACCGGCGCCGCATCGTGACCAGCCCCACCCCGCTTACCTACCACGACGCAGGCGTCGACATCGATGCCGGCAACGCGTTCGTCGACCGCATCAAGCCGCTGGTCAAGCGCACCATGCGGCCCGGGGTGATGGGCGGGCTGGGCGGCTTCGGGGCCCTGTTCGACCTGTCCGGCCGCTACCGCGAGCCGGTGCTGGTCTCGGGCACCGACGGCGTGGGCACCAAGCTCAAGCTGGCCCAGCAGCTGGGCCGCCACGACACCATCGGCATCGACCTGGTGGCCATGTGCGTGAACGACATCCTGGTGCAGGGCGCCGAGCCGCTGTTCTTCCTGGACTATTTCGCCACCGGCAAGCTGGACATGGACACCGCCGCGGCGGTGGTGGAGGGCATCGCCAGGGGCTGCGAGCTGGCCGGCTGCGCCCTGATCGGCGGCGAGACCGCGGAAATGCCGGACATGTATGCGCCGGGCGAGTACGACCTGGCCGGTTTCTGCGTCGGCGCGGTGGAAAAGTCCGCGCTGCTGGACGGCAGCGGCACCCGTGCCGGCGACGTGCTGATCGGCATCGGCTCCAGCGGTCCGCATTCCAACGGCTACTCGCTGGTGCGGCGCATCTATGAGCGCGCAGGCAGCCCGGCCGACCTCGACCTGGGCGGCGTCCGCCTGGCCGACGCGCTGATGGCGCCCACCACCATCTACGTCAAGCCGATGCTGGAGCTGCTGGCCGGCCACGGCGCGGCCATCCACGCCATGGCCCACATCACCGGCGGCGGCCTGAGCGAGAACATCGTGCGGGTGATCCCGGAGGGCCTGGGCATCGACGTGGATGCCAATGCATGGCCGCTGCCGCCGGTGTTCGAATGGCTGCAGCGCGAAGGCGCGGTGGCGCGCGAGGAAATGTGGCGCACCTTCAACTGCGGCATCGGCTTCGTGCTGGCCGTGGACGCGGCCTCGGCCGCGGGCGTTGAAGCCGCGCTCGACCAGCACGGCCTGCCGCACTGGCGCATCGGCCAAGTCGCCGCCGCCGGCGCCGAACGCGTGCGCATCGGCTGAACGGCCTGCCGATGGACGCCGCCAGCGGCCGCCCCGGCCGGTTCCGCATCGCCGCCCTGGCCTCCGGCCGCGGCAGCAACCTGCAGGCGCTGATCGACGCCATGGCCGCCGGCACCCTGGACGCCGAGCTGGTGGGAGTGTTCTCCGACCGCGCCGACGCCGCCGCCCTGGATCGCGCCCGCACGGCCGGCGCCGAAGCGGCCGCGTTCAACCTGAAGGACTTCCCCACCCGCCTGGACTACGACGCCGCCCTGTTCGAAGCCGTGGACGCCGTGCGCCCCGACCTGGTGGTCTGCGCCGGCTACATGCGCCTGATCGGCGCCCCGGCGGTGGAGGCCCGCGCCGGCCTGCTGATCAACATCCATCCGTCGCTGCTGCCGCAGTTCAAGGGCCTGCACACCCACCGCCGCGCGCTGGAAGCCGGCGCTCCCGAGCACGGCGCCAGCGTCCACTACGTCAGCGCCGACCTGGACGGCGGCCCGGTGATCTCGCAGGCACGGGTGCCGGTGCTGCCGGGCGACGATGAACAGACGCTCGCCGACCGGGTGCTGGCGCGCGAGCACCCGCTGCTGGTGGAAACCGTGCGCTGGATCGCAGCCGGCCGCGTCCGGCTGGGGGAACACAGCGTTCAGGTCGACGGAGCACCTTTGCAGGCCCCGCTTCAGCTGGGATCAAACAACCGTTTTGCATGATGGCGTCCCATGCGCATCCTCCCGCTCCTCGCCGCGTTCCTGCTGGCGCTGCCCGCCGCGGCGCACGCGCAGCCGCTTGAGCCCTTCCACGCCACCTACGAGGCCTGGTACGGCGAGCGCCACGTGGGCGAGGCCAACATGCGCCTGGAGCGCAGGGAGGCACCCAACTGGGAGATCGACCTGGAGATCCGCGCCAACCGCGGGCTGATCGGCCTGGCGCGGCTGAACATGCTGCAGAGCACCGTGTTCGACGTGCACCATGACGGCGATTTCTTCCGCCCGCTCACCCAGCGCACCGTGCGCAAGGCGATCCTGTTCGGGCGCAGCGTCGACGGCATCTACAACTGGCACACGCACACCGCCCAGTGGAGCGGCGACGTCAGCGAGCGCCGCAGCCAGCCGGTGCCGCTGCAGGACGGCGACATGAGCGCGCTGCTGATCAACCTGGCGGTGATCCGCGACGCCGAGCCCGGCGCCACCCTGCGCTACCGCTACGCCGACAACGGCCGCTCGCGCGAGCACGAATACGTGGTGTCCGAAGCACCCGAGAACATCGAAGTCGCCGACATGAGCTACAGCGCCCTGCGCGTTTCACGGATCGAGGACGACGACGACGAAATGATTGTCTGGGTCGCCAGCGGCGTACCCACCCCGATCCGGATCGTGCAGCGCGACGGGGACGACACCATCGACCTGCGCCTGATCGAATACCGAGGAGCCGAATGACCATGACTACCCTCCCCCGTTCCAACAGGCCGCTGCCCGGGCGGATCCTTGCCGCCACCCTGCTGCTGGCGGCCAGCGCCGCCGTCGCCTTGCCGGCATCGGCGCTGGAGCCGTTCAACGCCGACTACACCGCCCGCTTCATGGGCATGGAGGCGGAAGGCACCATGACCCTGGAGAACACCGGCGGCGACCGCTGGGAATACCGCATGGAAGTGGCCGGCATGGGCGCGCGGATGGTGCAGAGCACCTCCTTCCAGGCCCGCGGCGAGCACTGGCGGCCGCTGGCCAGCGAGGACAGCCAGATCGGCGAATCCGGCCTGGCGGCGATGCTGGTGCGCAACAAGACCGTCCGCGCCACCTACGACTGGGACAACAACGTGGCCCGCTGGAGCGGCGATGTCGACAACGACGAGGCCGGGCCGGTGAGCCTGCGCCCCGGCGACATGGACGGCATGCTGATCAACCTGGCGGTGATCCGCGACGTCGCCGCCGGCCAGCCGCTGAAGTACCGCCTGGTCGAGGACGGCCGCGCCCGCCCGCAGGTGTTCCAGGTGGACGGCACCGAAACCATCACCGTGGCCGGCCAGCAGCACGAGGCCACCCGCGTGGTGCGCACCAGCGGCCGCCGCGAAATCACCGCCTGGATCGTCGACGGCATGCCGGCCCCGGCCCGCATCGTGCAAAAGCGCAACGGCCGCGACCACATCGACCTGCGGCTGAAGTCGCTCAACTGACGCCCGGTCGGCGGCCGGGCGCCGTTGCGTTAGGCTCCCCCATGAGGCCATCCCGCGCCGCCACCGGAGCACCCCGATGAAGTCCTTCAAGTACACCCTGATCGCGCTGGCATTCTCCGTGCTCGGCGCGTGCTCGCAGCCGGCCCAGGCCACCCTGCAGCCCGGCGACGCGGCCCCCGACTTCACCGTGCCGGCGTGGCTGGCCGGAGAGGCGTTTGAGTTCAGCCTTGCGGAAGCCCTGGCCGAGGGGCCGGTGGTGCTGTACTTCTTCCCCGCCGCCAACACCCCCGGCTGCAACCTGGAGGCCTCGCTGTTCTCGCAGAGCATCGACCGCTTCGAGGAGCTGGGCGCCACCGTGATCGGCGTGACCGCGGGCAACACCGACGAGTTGCAGGAATTTTCCGCCGACGGCGCCACCTGCGCCGGCAAGTTTGCCGTGGCCGCCGACGAGGGCGCGCGCATCGCCGCCGACTACGACGCGGTGATGGAAGGCCGCGAGATGTCCTCGCGCACCTCCTACGTGATCGACCGCGAAGGCCGCATCGCCGCCGTCCACTCGGATCGCAACCCCAGCCGCCACGTCGAAGCCATGCTCGAAGGCCTCGCCGCGCCGGGCAACTGACCGGCCACCCACGCCAGCCGCGGCCAGCCGGGCCGCGGCGGCGGGTTATGCGGCTGAAACGTGAATGGCCGATACTGGAACGCTGATCCGACCCGGCCATTCCCGATGACCCTCAACGCCCTGCGCCTGCCGCTCTCCGCCGCCCTGCTCACCGCCCTCGCAGCGCTGGCGCCTTCCGCGCCCGCAGCCGCCGCGAACCCGGCCCCAGCCGAAGCCACCGCCGGTACGGCCTGCGCCCAGACCTCCTTCCGCATCCGCTCGGACCTGCACGCGCCGCTGGACGCCGACGCCGGCTGGGCCGCAGAGGAAGGCGCCGCAGCCGTAATCCAGGCCGACCGGCCGTTCCGCATCCGCTTCGAAGTCGAGGCCGGGCCGCAGGACACCGGCGCCCGTTATTTCGAGCTGCAGTACCGCCGCAACGGCGGCGAGTGGGAGGACGTGGAGGCCGGCGACTTCCCCTACCCCTTCAACGAGACCCCGCCGGTGAGCACCGTCTCCACCCCGGCCTACGGCAACGGCGCGGTGATCGGCGACCTGCTGGGCGGCTCGCAGCTGCCGTTCGGCGGCGGCGCCGGCGTGGGCCTGGACACCCTGGCGCCCGCCTGGCGCGGCAGCGGCGTGCACGGCGAGTGGGAGTGGGCGCTGGTGATCCGCGCCTTCGCCGACGGCGCGGTGCAGCACGCCGACGGCGGCCGCTTCGAATTCCGCATGGTCGGGGAAAAGGGCTGCCTGGGCATCCCCGCCAGCCTGGCCACCGTGACCCTGCAGGTTCCGCCCGGACACATCGGCGGCACCTTCATCGAGACCCCCGGCCCCATCGGCCCCTGGCAGGCCTCCAACGGCGATCTCTATTTCATGATCGAGCCGTCGGAAACCTACAACGTGCTGATGATGATCAAGTCCAGCGACGGCGGCCGCACCTGGCGCGAGGTCGACCCGGCCAACCGTCCGCTCACCGACGACCTGGAAGGCTTCTCCAGTGCGCTGCACGAAGGCACCGTGCACATGCTGCACCAGACCTCCGACGACGTCTGGCACCACGCCTTCCACACCTCCGACCACACCGGCGCGCCCGACACCTGGGCCGTGCGCGACGAGCGCCTGGCCTCGCCGGTGGAACCGCCCACCCAGGTCGCCGCCCTGGCCGCACGCAGCGACGGCAGCCTGGTGGCGGTGTACGGGCAGGACGCGAAGCTGGAGCTCAACATCCGCTCCGCCGCCGGCGCCTGGGGCACCGCGCAGCTGATCGACCACCCCGGCGCGCAGGTGATCTCCGGCCCGATGCTGGCCACCGGCCACGACGACCGGGTGCACCTGGCCTACACCGTCGACGGCACCGCCTGGCACCGCACCGTGGCCGCCGACGGGCAGCTTGGCGAAGCGCACCAGCTCGCGACCGGCCTGCTGGCCGGCGTCGACCATGCCGTCGGCTCGATCCTGCCGCTGGCCTACCTCCCCGACAGCCGCTCGCTGGTGGTGGTCTACCGCCTGGCCAACGGTGAACTGTGGTCGCGGCGCGCCGACGGCGACGGCCGCTTCGGCGAACCGGCGAGGGTGAGCGCGCGGCGCGTCGTGCAGTCCGCGATCGATGCCGACCAGACCGGCGCGGACGTCGCGGTGGTCGGCGGCGCCGCGCACGTGCTGTTCATCGAAGAGTCCACTGGCGACGTCTACCACGTGGCCGGCACCGCCGACGGCGGCTGGGCGCCGGAACGGCTGCTCCACGGCGAGGTCGACGCGCAGTGGGTGCGCGGCAGCGAAGTGCGGCGCGCGGACGGTACGGTGGTCTACGGCCACGTGTTCGACGCCGGCTCGGACGGCGGCTCGGGCATGAACCGCTACGACGAGGTCATCGTCGACTGACGGCCCCCGGCGGTGCCCGCCCGGCGGGGCCGGCGCCGCCGTTTCCATCCCCGCGGCGCGGTGCCGCTATGATCGCGCCATGAACCGACGCACGCGCAAGCATCCACCGCGCACCTGGGTCTGGCTGATCGCAGGCCTGGTGCTGCTGGGCGCCTGGCAGCTGCTCCAGCGCGAGCAGGCAACCGCACCCGTGGCCGGCCCGGCCGTCGAGCAGGCCGGCGAAACCCGCACCCGGGCCGACCCGGCGCTGGATTTCCTGCCCGCCGAAGCCCACGCCACCCTCACCCTGATCGACCGCGGCGGGCCCTATCCGTACCGCCAGGACGGCACCACGTTCCAGAACCGCGAGCGCCTGCTGCCGCAGCGCCCGCGCGGCCACTACCGCGAGTTCACCGTCGACACCCCCGGCCTGAGCCACCGCGGCGCGCGCCGCATCGTCACCGGCGGCGACCCGCCCAGCGAGTGGTACTACACCGACGACCACTACAGCAGCTTCCGCCAGTTCGAACGGGACGGCCGCCGATGACCGACATCGAACCAGCCACCCTGATCGCCAACCCCGCCCGCGCCGGCACCTGCCTGGTGGACGCCGGCGAGCGCGCGGTGATGATGGAGGCCGCTGCCACGCTGGGCTTCATGATCGTGAGCATTGAACTTGAAGCGGCCAGCGACAAGCACGGCCTGCTGGACGCCTTCGCCGCCGCGCTGGAATTCCCGCCCACCTTCGGCCGCAACTGGGACGCGCTCGCCGACAGCCTGGGCGACCTCTCCTGGCTCCCGGCACCGGGCTACATGCTGCTGCTCGACCACCCCGCCGCCATCGGCAAGGCCGCGCCGCGCGACTTCGCCACCCTGGTCGAAACCCTCGACGACGCCGCCCGCGCCCACGCCAGCGCGGGCATCCCGTTCTGGGCGGTCATCACGACGGAACAGCCCGACCCCCCGCAAGGAAGCTCCCCTAGGCAACCGTAAAGTGGCCCGACCGGGGTGAAGCCGCCCTAGATCAGGAACCGCCCGACCGTCGGGCGAGCCTCCCTCGGCCGGCCGGGTGGCCGCAACGCCTCGACGACTTCCATCAGCTCCATCCAGGCACGGATCGGATCTTCCGGCACCGGCAGGCGCTGTACGCCACCATCCGCGACCAGCACGGCCTGGCGAATATCAGGCTCTGCCGGCTTACGCGGTGAGTTCATCGAACAGATCCTCCCGGTCGAACAGCTTGAAGTATCCCCGCACTTCATCCATGTCGATGCTTCCGCGATTGGCACGAAGGAGTGCACGGATATCGTCGAGGTCTCGCACTCTCGCCGGATCGTTCACGTACGCCTGCAACTTGAACGCAACCAGCCCTTCCGCGCCGACCACCCGAAGCCGGCCCATCGGCGTAGAGCGCTCATCAGCCTCGGCCAGGAGGCGCCGTGCGATCGGTCGATGCGCGTAGAGCAGGTCGAGGCCTTCCTCACCGCGCAGGTAATTGGCCGCGTCGCCGCTGCGGTGGATACATTGATAGCCCAGTCCCAGAAGCAGACGGTGCAGATCCTCCGCATCGTCCGCATCGACCAGGAAATCGACATCACGAGTGGCGCGCACCACGTTGTGGGCAGCCAGCGCCAGACCGCCGATCAGCGCCGGGGTACTCCGGAGCCCGGCGAACAGCGAGAGCGATTCCTTGATCTGGTCAAGCAGACTAGCCATTTCACAGGGATATTAGCGCGCTGATACGCGGCTTGACGCGATTCGCTCCACCAATGCGATGGCCGACGCGTGGAACTCAGGCGAGTTCGCGGCATTCATGTGATTCCTGCCGGGAACCACCAGAAAGAGCCGGCCGCGCCTGCTAGTCATCCTCGCGCGGTGGCCGGTTCGCGGCGACGATGAACCTTCCGAACCAGTAGGCCGCCATAGCCAGTGCAACCAGCGCCAGGCCGGCGAACCCCGCGACCTGCCTCACCGTTCCTTCCGGCCCGAACATGGCCACCAGCAGCGCGGCCACGCCGGCCGCCGCGGCCAGCTTTCCAAGCAGGATCGGGCCGCCGCCGAAGGATCGCACCCGCGCAGCGGGAGGCGGCGCGGCCGGGCCATCCGATTGCTGGTCGGCGAGCAATCCGCCTCTGGCCGACACCCCGGCACCGCAGTTCGGGCAGTCCCAGCCGCCGAAGGCGGCCTGCCTCGCGCTGGCGGGCTTGCGGAACCGCGGCAGGGTTTCATTGCAGCACGGACACTGCCTGCGCGGAAGCAGGAACCCCAGGCCCGCGACCAGCAGCCCCGCCGCAAGCCCTCCGACCAGCGCGGCCAGCAGGATGGTTTCCATCCTCAACCCTCCACATCAACAGGCTTGTTCACTGGAAAACCCCCAGCCGCTCCCTGATTTCATGGCCAAACATCGCACCCACCACGATCAGGAAGCCCAGGGCCACCCGCAGCCAGAGCGGAACCATCCGCTTGAATCCTTCGTCGACCGACCGCGGCGGATGCAGGCTGCGCAAGTGCCGCAGATGCTGCCGGCCCCGCGCCGTCACCGTCAGGTTGAGCCAGGCAGGATCCGGCCCTTTCGAAACCTGGGCCGCCGCCAGGTGCCCACCCGTCACCAGATCGCCGACGGCGGCCAGCGGCAGGCCGGAACGCTCATCGACCCGCGCGGGTATCGACCCGTCGAAAACCTGCTGCAGAACCTCCAGATGATCCCTGCTGTCCATGCTGCCTCCATGCGATGCAAGCCGACCCTCAATTGATGACAAGCTGCATGACCTCGCCATCGCGCCTGATGCTGAAGTCGAGCCTCATGCCCTTGGACAGCGACTCCCAGTACTTCATCACCTCCCTGGCCCTGCGGCCCGGAACCACCTGCTCGTTGATCTGCAGCAGCTCGTCGCCGGCCAGGAACGGACACGGTCTGTCCACATCGACAGCCGTGGCCTCCACCACGGTGACCTTTTCCAGCGTCGGATTCAGGAAGAACCCGCTGGTTTCCGGCTTGATCCGCAGCTCGCACCCGGTACCGGCGTGGGCTGAACCGGCGGCCAGCAATCCAGCGGCCACCAACAATCCCTTCAAATACATGAGAGCCTCCCTTCCCCAAGCCTGCAACGGTAGTACGGTTTACCCGCCGCCTCCAGCAACCGGATACCGTTCCGGCCGCATCACCGCACAGCAATAACAGCCGGGCACATGACCGGTGCCGTTCATTCGCGGGCGAAAGGGATCATGGCGCCGCCCTGCCTGAGTATGAGCGTCCTGGCCCGGCCCTCCTCCGGCCCGAACTCCAGCGTGGCCTCGACCACGGTGGGATAGAACACCCGCGGCGACTCGGCGAAGACCTCGACGGCCGGCTGGCCGGTGAGCTGGATCATGATGCGCTCGTCCTCCAGGAACACCCGCATGCTCATCCCGCCGGGCCCGACGTAATCGCCGACGATCTGTTCGCGCGCCGCCTGCGGCAGGTCGATGCGCGCACGCGCGGCCGGCATCGGCTCGTCGCTGCGCGCCACCCGCTCCCATTCCCCGTCGCCCTCGGACTGGAACAGCATCGCCGCCGCGTTGCCGGCGCCGTCGCGCTCGATCCTCATGCGCGTGAAGCTGTCCTTGTACAGGTAATCGTCCTCCGCGATCGGCACCAGGTCGAACGCCGGCCCGCCCGTACGCTTGGAGGTGAGCTTGCCGTCGACCACCCGCAGCACCCGCACCGCCTCCTCGTCGATCCGGTAGACGCCCTGGGCGCTGCGCAGGCTTTCGGGCGGCACGTCGGCCGCGACCTCCTCCGGGTACGGCTCGCCCAGCGCGTACGCCGCCAGCCTGCGCGCGGTCTCGCCCGGACGTGAGCCGGCGGTGCCGGCGTCGGTGTTCTGAAGCACCACCACCGTCAACCCGCTGTCGGGCAGGTACAGCAGGTGGGTCGAAAACCCGAAGATGCCGCCGCCGTGCTCGTACAGCGCCTGCCCCCGCAGCTCGCCGACGACGATGCCGAACCCGTAGCCGGACTCCCCGGCCTTGCCCGCCAGCTCCACCATCGCCGCGTGGCTGGCGGGCTGCAGCAGCCCACCCTCGTGCAGCCCGCGGTTCCAGCGCAGCATGTCGTCGACCGTGGACACCAGCGCCCCCGCCGCATGCGGCTGGGTCATGCTGAGGAAGCGCGCCCGCACCGCACCATCGCCTCCGCGGGTGTAGCCGGTGACGTGGCCGGGGATCAGCGCCTGCGACTGGTCTCCGTAGCCGGTATCGGCCATGCCCAGCGGCTCGAACAGGGCCTGCTCCAGGTATTCGTACCACGGCTGGCCGCTGGCCTCCTCGATCACCGCGCCGACCAGCACGTAGCCGGAATTGTTGTAGCGCCACTGCTCGCCGGGGGCGAAGTCCGGCTTCTCGTCCTTGAAGATATCGATCAGCGCCGCGGTGTCGAGATCCCGCCGGATCGGACCCTCCATGACCCCGGGGATGCTGGTGTAGCTGCGGATGCCCGAGGTATGGTCCAGCAGCATGCGCACGCTGACCGCATCGCCGCCCGGGTAGTCGGGCAGGAACTTCGACAGCGGATCGTCGAGCGAGAGCCTGCCCTCTTCCGCCAGCTTCAGCACCCCGGCGGCGGCAAGCTGCTTGGTGACCGAGGCCAGCCGGAACACATGATCCGCCGACAGCGGCACGCCCAGCTCCACGTTCGCCATGCCGCGCGCATCACGGAACACCACCTCGTCCCCGCGCGCCACCAGCACCGCCGCCCCGGGAGCGTTGGCATCCGGGTAAACGCCCTCAAGCAACCTGGCCGCGTAGCCCGCCAGGCCGCGGTCGGAAGAAACGACCGCAGCCGCGGCCGACGGCACCGGAAGAACCCAGGCAAATACCAACAGCATCGAAACCAGCGCAGTACGCATCAAGCAGCCCCTTCACCCGCCAAAACCCGATTGTCACCCTGTTGGCAGGAGCGCGCACGTGCGCTTGCAGGTCTTCACCATCACCGGCCGCTTCCCCGCGCAGGTCCGGCTACGCCCCCGACGCGAGGGATACTCGAGTTCGCGGAACGTCGAACCACGGGCGGGGTCAGGTTCAGTTATTGATACGTGATGGCGAAGTTGTTTCCAGTTAACTGAACCTGACCCCGTTCTGTTATCTGGTCCCCCTTAACATGGGCGGCCGAACGGCTGCGGGTGGAAGGCGCCAACGAGCTGCCCAGCGCCGGCAGGCGCTCGATCCTGCGGATCATCCTGGAAGCCGCGCGCGAGCCGATGCTGGCGCTGCTGCTGGCCGGCGGCCTGATCTACCTGCTGCTGGGCGACCGCACCGAGGCCGCGCCTGCGCCGCGAGACCCGCCGCATCGTCGCCTGGTCCGCGGCCGGTGGCAGCCTGGTCGCAACCGCCGTGGTGGTGCTGTACGGACTGCAGCACGGCGAATGGCTGGACGCGCTGCTGGCCGGCATCGCCGTGAGCATGTCGCTGCTCCCGGAGGAGTTCCCGGTGGTGCTGTCGGTGTTCCTGGCCATGGGCGCCTGGCGCCTGGGCAAGGCCGGCGTGCTGACCCGGCGCGCGGCCGCCATCGAGACCCTGGGCTCGGCCACCGTGCTGTGCAGCGACAAGACCGGCACCCTCACCGAAAACCGCATGGCGCTGGAGGAAATCTGGCTGCCGGGCGAAGGCGCCTGCGCAATCGGCAACGACCCGCGGCTCTCCGACGCCGGGCGGGCGCTGGTGCGCACCTCTGCGCTGGCCAGCGCGGTGCAGGCAACCGATCCGATGGACATCGCCCTGCGCGCGGCCCACCAGTCGATCGCCGGCGAACAGAACCCGACGGACCTGCCGCTGCACACCTGGGGCCTGCGCCCGGAACTGCTGGCGATGTCGAACGCCTGGGAAGACGGAGAAGCGGTGGCGCTCGCTGCGTCTTGGCCGGCGGATTTACGACAACCTGCGCAAGGCGATGGGCTTCATCTTCGCCGTGCACGTGCCGATCGCCGGGCTGGCGCTGCTGCCGCTGCTGCTGGGCATGCCCATGCTGCTGGGCCCGATCCACATCGTGCTGCTGGAACTGGTGATCGACCCGATCTGCGCGCTGGTGTTCGAGGCCGAGCGCGCCGAGGACGACGTCATGGACCGGCCGCCACGCAACCCGGCCGAGCGCCTGTTCTCGCTGCCGATGATTGCCTGGAGCCTGTTCCAGGGCGCCGTCGCCTTCGCGATGCTGGCCGCCGTTTTCCTCTACAACACCCACGCCGGTATGCCGGAAGTGGAAGTCCGCGCGCTGGTGTTCTTCGCCCTGATCGCCCAGATCGTGGCGCTGGTGCTCGTCAACCGGTCCTTCACCACCTCGCTGGTGGACGCCTTCAGCCGCCCCAACCCGGCGCTGCGCTACGTGGTGCTCGCGGTGGCGGCCGTCACCGCGCTGATCCTGTTCGTGCCGCAGGCCCAGCGGCTCCTGCGCTTCGGCTCCATCACCACGGCCGACATGCTGTTCGCGCTGGGCCTGGGCGTGGCCCTGCTGCTGGTGCTGGAGCTGTGCAAGCCGCTGACCCAGCGGGCCGGGCGGCGGCGCCTGGCCACCGCCGGCGCCCGCTGAGCGGCTGCCCGGGCCGCCTATGTCGCCAGGAAGGACACCGCGTACATCACCCACATCGCCACCAGCAGGAACACCCCCCCCAGGAACACCGCGAACCGGTGCATGACCTTGTTGTAGCTGCACTGGATGACGCTGTGCGCGATGCGCGTGAGCACGAACAGCCACGCCAGCGCCGGCAGCCAGGCCGGCACGTGGCCGGTGCCGATGGCCACCGCGCACAGCAGGTAGAACAGCACCGGCGCCTCGAACAGGTTGTTGTAATTGTCCGCCGCCCGCGAATCCTCCAGCCGCTTCGCCCGCTGCCCCGACAGCGCCAGCGCCTGCGGATGGATCCGCCTGCCCATCATCTCGCTCACCCGCACGCGGAGCATGCGCAGCGCGACCACGAACGTCAGAACCACCATCACCGCACAGGCGGCCACAAGATGCTGCGTTGGAGTCATGAAATGCCCTTTCTGGAAGAAGAAAATGGTCCGGGTTCACCTGCCGGCCCGGTCCACCACGTACCCGATGATCGCCCCCGCCAGCGTCGGCGCCAGCGCATAGATCGGGATGAACACAATCGCGACCCCTGCCTGGGCATCCGCGTACAGATCCAACCCGCCATGCGCGTACGCCAGGAACCCGAAGCCGAAGAGCGCCGGCCACAGCAGCGACGCGGGCCGCCGATAGAAATTGCTGGCGAACAGGATCGCGCCCCAGACGATGGCGTTGAACGCACCCAGCAAAGCCGTGCCCGCAAGCCCGGTTTCGGTGTACTGCCGAAGCCAATCGATTCCGCCCGGCAACCGCGCCACGTAGGGAATCAGGACGCCTGCGAGAACCACCACCCACCGGGCCCTGCGCATGGTCAACCATCCCTTCCCGCGCGGCTGCATGTCAGCCACCACCCTCGCGGGTGGCCACATTCCCGCCGCTGTCACGGGGAACAAAGCCCTTGTTGCGCATCGGGGAACCGGCCCGGGAAAGCTTCACTTGCACAGCAGAGTCCTCCACGCGAGGTGATACATCAACCAGCACAGCCGCGCCAGCAGCGTTCTTCAGGCAGCCAGCCAACTGGGCCTGCCCTGCGGGCACGCCGACCCCGCAGGGCAGGCCCAGTTGGCTGTGCCTCCGTCAGGCATGCCTGGCGCCAAGCATGATCACCAGCATGCCCACGATGCAGATGGCCACGCCGGCAACGTCGGTGGCCGTGGGCCGAACCGCATCCACCGCCCACAGCCACACGATCGCCACCGACACGTACACCCCGCCGTAGGCCGCATACACCCGTCCGGCCGCATGCGGGTGCAACGTGAGCAGCCAGACGAACAGCGCCAGGCTGGCCGCGGCCGGAACCAGCAGCCAGGCCGACTTGCCCTGCTTGAGCCACAGGTACGGCAGGTAGCAGCCCACGATCTCCGCCACCGCGGTGAGCGCGAACAGGCCGACGAGCCTGAAGCCTGCAAGGATGTCGGTTGGCATGGCCTTGGAGGGAAACCCCTTACCCCGTCAGTCCGCGGATGACCCCTGCAAGCGCGCCGATGAGCAGCGCCATCACCGGCAGCATCGACAGCGCGAACCCCAGCCCCCGGCTGGCCGGCGCCGCGGTATAGCTGCGCCAGTAGATCATGCGGCCCACCAGGTACACGGCCCCCGTCCCCGCCACCCACGGCGGCGGCCAGTACTTCGCCGCCACGTACAGCACCGGCAGGAACGCCACCATCAGCTCCAGCGTGTTCATCTGCACGCGCCAGGCCCGCTCGAACATCTCGTGTCCGGCCACCGCCGGCGCCTTCACCCCGTACTGCCCGCGCGCGCGCCCCACCAGCACGCTGAAGAACAACAGCTGCGCCACCGCCAGAAGCGCGACCAGATCCACGTAGTCCATAACGGTCCCTTGCATGATTGCCTGCCGGCCCGCGTCAGTCTGCCTTGCCGACCCCGCGCAGCACAAACCATGCGAACAGGCCGCACAGGACCGCCGCCGCCAGGAAGACGATGTCGCTGATGCTCATCAGCCGGGACGGCCCGAGGTACCACCGGCCCAGCGGCACATGGCCATGGCCGGCGAGGTACAGATCCAGGATGACCAGCCCCAGCGCCGCCATGACTCCGCCGGACATCGCGATGCCAATGCTCAGCAGCAGGCGCCAATACCATTTCATCAGGCGCGGGCGATTTTGGCGCCCAGGCCGGAGAGCTTGGCCTCGATGTTCTCGTAGCCGCGATCCAGGTGGTAGACGCGGTCGATGAGGGTTTCGCCTTCGGCCACCAGGCCGGCGAGGATGAGGGAGGCGGAGGCGCGCAGGTCGGTGGCCATCACCGGGGCGCCGCTCAGGGCGGGCACGCCGGTGACGGTGGCGCGGGTGCCTTCGATCTGGATGTCGGCGCCCAGGCGCATCAGTTCGTTGACGTGCATGAAGCGGTTTTCGAAGATCCGCTCGTCGATGGTGCCGATGCCGTCGGCGATGCAGTTCATGGCCATGAACTGCGCCTGCATGTCGGTGGGGAAGCCGGGGTGCGGCTCGGTGACGATGTTGACCGCCTGCGGGCGGCGGCCGCGCATGTCGATGGTGATGCGGTCGCCGTCCACGGCGGGCTCGGCGCCGGCTTCGGCGAGTTTTTCGAGCACCGCGGTCATGGTCTTGGCGCGGGTGCCGGTGGCGGTGACATGGCCACCGGTCATGGCGGCGGCGACCAGGAAGGTGCCGGCTTCGATCCGGTCAGGCAGCACGGCGTGGCTGCCGCCGGCCAGGCGCTCGACGCCGCGCACCACGATGCGACCGGTGCCGGCGCCTTCGATGTCGGCGCCCAGGGCGATCAGGCAGTCGGCCAGGTCGACGATCTCCGGCTCGCGCGCGGCGTTGTCGATCACTGTGGTGCCCACCGCCAGGCTGGCGGCCATCAGCGCGTTCTCGGTGGCGCCCACGCTGACCATGGGGAAGCGGATGGGCCCGCCCTTGAGCCGCTCGGCGCGGGCGCGGATGTAGCCGTGCTCCACCTCCACCTGCGCGCCCAGCGCCTGCATGGCGTGGATGTGCAGGTCGACCGGGCGCGAGCCGATGGCGCAGCCGCCGGGCAGCGAGACCTCGGCGGCGCCGTGGCGGGCCAGCAGCGGGCCGAGCACCAGCACCGAGGCGCGCATGGTGCGCACCAGTTCGTACGGGGCGACGTGGCCGGTGGCCGGGCACGGGTCGATCAGGAAGCGCGAATTGGCGACGTCGTGCTCCACGCCCGCGCCCAGTTCGCGCAGCAGGCGCGCGGTGGTCAGCACGTCCTGCAGGTTGGGGACGTTGGCGATTTCCACCGGGCCGTCGGCCAGCAGGGCGGCGCACAGGATCGGCAGGACGGCGTTCTTGGCCCCGGAGATGGCGACTTCGCCGTTGAGCGGCTGGCCGCCGGTGATTCGGATTTTCTTCATGCGCGGACGGGTCAGCCTTCCACCTGGTCGGGGGTGAGGGTGCGCAGGGCCAGGGCGTGGATCTCGCCGGTGTCCATGCGTTCACCCAGGGTGGCGTAGACCATGCGGTGGCGGGCCAGCGGCAGCTTGCCGCGGAAGGCCTCGGACACCACCAGCGCCTCGAAATGGACGCCGTCGGCGCCCTCCACTTCCACCCGGGCACCCGGAATGCCCTGTTCGATCAGTTCACGGATGATGTTTGCGTCCAACGTGCGCCTGCTCCGGCTTGTGAAGCCCGCCTGAGCGATCGGCCCGCGGCAGCGCGCGGGCACGGATATCGGGGGCGGGACATGCGTAAAATGAACCAGTTAGCCTAACGGAAACCGCCCCGCTTGGACATGCCCGACCCCGCAACGCAGCCGCCCATGGACACGCCCTCGCCTTCCGGTTTCGCCGAAAGCGGGCGCCGCGTGATCCGTATCGAGATGGATGCCCTGCAGGCCGTGCACGACCGCCTGGACGGCGCGTTCAGCCAGGCCTGCGAGCGGATCCTGGCCTGCAAGGGCCGGGTGGTGTGCACCGGCATGGGCAAGTCGGGGCACATCGCGCGCAAGATCGCGGCCACCCTGGCGTCCACCGGCACCCCGGCGTTCTTCGTGCATCCGGGCGAGGCCGGCCACGGCGACCTGGGCATGATCACCGATGCGGACGTGGTGCTGGCGCTGTCGTATTCGGGCGAATCCGACGAGATCCTGATGCTGCTCCCAGGCCTGCGCCGCCAGGGCAACGTGCTGGTCGCCATGACCGGCCGCCCGGAGTCCTCGCTGGCCCGTGAGGCCGACGTGCACCTGGACGTGAGCGTGCCGGCCGAGGCCTGCCCGCTGAGCCTGGCCCCGACCTCCAGCACCACCGCCAGCCTGGCGGTGGGCGACGCGCTGGCGGTGGCGCTGCTCAACGCGCGCGGCTTCACCGCGGACGACTTCGCCCGCTCGCACCCGGCCGGGGCGCTGGGCCGGCGCCTGCTGCTGCACATCCGCGACGTCATGCACGGCGGCGACGAGGTGCCGCGGGTGCGCGATGACGCGACCCTGGCCGAGACCCTGCTGGAGATCAGCCGCAAGCGCCTGGGCCTGACCTCGGTGGTGGATGCCGAAGGCCGCCTGCTGGGGCTGTTCACCGACGGCGACCTGCGCCGCACCCTGGCCGACGAGTCGGTGGACGTGCGCACGACGAGGATCGCCGACGTGATGACGCCTTCGCCGGTGACCATCGGCAGCGACGCACTGGCCGTGGAGGCCGCCCGGCTGATGGAAACCCGCAAGATCAACGGCCTGCTGGTGGTGGACGCGGGCAACCGGGTGGTGGGCGCGCTCAACATCCACGACCTGCTGCGCGCAAGGGTGGTGTGATGAACACGACCCCGACCAGCGATGCCGCCGTGCTGTCCCGCGCCGCCCGCATCCGGCTGGCCTGCTTCGACGTGGACGGCACGCTCACCGACGGGCGCATCCATTTCGACGCCCAGGGCGGCGAGACCAAGGCCTTCCACGTCCACGACGGCATGGGCCTTGCGCTGCTGCGCAAGGCCGGGATCCGGGTGGCGCTGGTCACCGCGCGCGCCAGCGCGGCGGTCGAGCGGCGGGCGAAGGAGCTGGAGATCGAGGCCCACTGCGCGGTGGCCGACAAGCTGGCGCTGGTGGAGGAGCTGTGCGCGCAGATGGGCATCGCCATGGACGAGGCGGCCTTCATGGGCGACGACCTGCCGGATCTGCGGGTGATGCGGGCGGTGGGGCTGGCGGTGGCGCCGGGCGACGCCCACCAGTGGACTGCCCGCGACGCCCACTGGATCACCGTGACCCGCGGCGGCGAAGGCGCGGCGCGCGAGCTGTGCGACCTGCTGCTGGGCGCCCAGGGTCTGGTGGAGGGCCTGCTTGAGGCCACCGTCGACGGGCGCGGCGCATGAACTGGCGCATCGGCCTTGGAGCCGTCCTGCTGCTGGCGGCGCTGGTCACCGGCTGGTCGGCCTGGAACCAGCGCGCCACGCCGGTGCTGGAGGCGGACGGCCAGGTGCGTTCGGACTACATCCTGCACGACTTCGAGCTGACCGCGCTCAGCGGCGAGGGCACCGAGGCCTTCACCCTGCGCGCACCGCTGCTTGAACAGCACCCGCAGGAGCGCACCATCCAGATCGACACCCCGCTGTTCCTGCTGCCCGACGGCAATGGCGAGTACTGGGAAGTGCGCTCGCAAACCGCGCTGGTGACCGCCGAGCACGACGAGATGCGCCTGCACGACGATGTCCGCGCCGAGGGCACCAACAACACCGGCCAGCCGGTGACCCTGGACACCGAACAGCTGAACATTTTCCCGGACACCCGCACAGCCAACAGCGCCGAGCTGGTGACCATCGAACAGCCCGGCTCTACAATCCAGGGCCGCGGCATGGAGGTCGACCTTGTCAGTAAACGCTATGAATTCCATTCCGAGGTCAAGAGCCGCTATGTCCCTTCGCGCCGCTAGCGCCCTGCTCACGCTCGCCCTGGCCGCCGTGCTCGCCGCCGGCCCCGCCGACGCGCGCCGCTCCGACCGCAACCAGCCGATGGACATCGATGCCGGCCACCAGGCGGGTTCGCTGGACGAGAGCGGCCCGATGGTGCTCTCCGGCGGCGTGGTCATCACCCAGGGCACGCTGCACGTGGAGTCCGAGCGCGCGGAAGTCACCCTGCGCGGCGGCGACGTCCAGCGCGTGGTGCTGACCGGCTCGCCGGCCACCATGCGCCAGGAACTGGACGACGGCGCGCCGATGACCGCCCGCGGCGCCAGCATCGACTACAACATCGCCAACGAGACCATGGTGATCACCGGCGACGCCCACGTGGAGCAGCCGCAGGGCAACATGGCCAGCCAGCGCATCGTCTACAACATGCAGACCGAGCGTGTGGAGGCCGGCGGCGAAGGCGCCGGCCGCGTGCGGATGCGGATCCAGCCGCGCGCCCAGCGCGAAAACGGCGGCGACTGATGCTGGCCGCCGAGGGACTGCGCAAGCGCTACCGGTCGCGCGAGGTCGTCAGCGACTTCGGGCTGACCCTGGAGGCCGGTGAAGTGGTCGGCCTGCTGGGCCCCAACGGCGCCGGCAAGACCACCTGCTTCTACATGATCGTCGGCCTGGTGCCCGCCGATGCCGGGCGCATCGTGCTGGACGGGCGCGACATCACCGGCGAGCCGATGTACCGGCGCGCGCGCCTGGGCGTTGGCTACCTGCCGCAGGAGCCGTCGGTGTTCCGCAAGCTGTCGGTGGCCGACAACCTGCGCCTGGTGCTGGAGCTGCGCGAGGATCTGGATCGCAAGGGCCTGGAAGCCGAGCTGGAAAGCCTGATGGACGAGCTGCAGGTGACCCACGTGGCCGGCCAGCACGGCGCCAGCCTGTCGGGCGGCGAGCGGCGCCGGGTGGAGATCGCCCGCGCCCTGGCCGCCAGGCCGCGCCTGATCCTGCTCGACGAGCCCTTCGCCGGCGTGGATCCGATTTCGGTCGGCGAGATCCAGCGCATCATCCGCCACCTGAAGAATCGCGGCATCGGCGTGCTCATCACCGATCACAACGTGCGCGAGACGCTTGGCATTTGCGACCGGGCGTATATCCTCAACGAAGGAAGCGTGCTGGCGCAGGGGGCGCCGGATGCACTGCTCGCGGATCCCGACGTACGCAGGGTTTACCTGGGCGAGGCGTTCCGCCTGTAGCCGTCGGCCGCGCGTAAAATGAAGGGGTGTCCGGGCCGTGCATGCCCGGACGTTGCATCATGGGGAAAGATGAAGCAACGCCTGCAGACATCGCTGGGCCAACAACTGGTGCTGACGCCGCAGCTCAAGCAGGCGCTGCACCTGTTGCAGCTGTCGTCGCTGGAGCTGGACGCCGAGATCGCCGAGGCGGTGGAGACCAATCCGCTGCTTGAATGGGACGAGCAGGCGCCGCTGGCGGCCGCCGCCGAAACCCCCGATGCAACCCCCGTCGAGGTACCGCCGGCCGACAGCCACGTGGGCTCCGACGGCGACTGGGACATCGCCCAGAGCTGGCAGTCCGGCGCCCGCGTGGGCACCGACGGCGACGACGGGGACTGGGACGCCACCGAGCGCATGAGCGGCTCGGAGAGCCTGCGCGAACATCTGGCCTGGCAGCTGAACCTGACCCAGCTGTCCCCGCGCGACCGGGTGATCGGCGAGGCGCTGATCGACGCCATCGAGGACGACGGCTACCTGCGCACACCGTTCGACGAAATCGCGGCCACCCTGGCGCCGGAACTGGTGTGCAGCCACGAGGAGATCCTCGCCGTGCTGCACCGGATCCAGCACATGGATCCGCTGGGGGTTGGCGCGCGCGACCTGTCCGAGTGCCTGCTGCTGCAGCTGGAGGTGCTGGACGACGACACGCCCGGCCGGGCCCTGGCCGAGCGCATGGTGGTGGATCTGATCGGGAGCCTGCCGCGGCTGGGCGGCGACCGGCTGGCCGAGGCGCTGGGCTGCCCGCGCGAGGACGCGGACGAGGCGCTGGCCCTGCTGCGCTCGCTCGACCCGCACCCGGGCTCGCGGATCGGCGAACTCCCCCACGACACCTACGTGGCGCCCGACTGCGTGATCTCCCGCCATGAAGGCGTGTGGAAGGTGAGCCTGGTGGAAGGCCCGCTGGGCCGGCTGGGCATCCACCGCGGCTACGAGGCGATGATCCAGCACGCCAGCGCCGCCGACGCCGGCTACCTGCGCGGGCGCCTGCAGGAGGCGCGCTGGCTGCTGCGCAACCTGCAGCAGCGGGGCGAGACCCTGCTCAAGGTGGTTAACTGCCTGGTGCGCCAGCAGTCGGGGTTCCTGGAGTTCGGCCCGCAGGCGCTGCGGCCGCTGACCCTGCGCGAGGTGGCGGCCGAGATCGGCATGCACGAATCCACGGTCTCGCGCGCGGTCTCGCGCAAGTACGTGCACACGCCCCGCGGCACCCTGCCGCTGCGCGACTTCTTTGCCTCCGGGGTCAGCACCGACACCGGCGGCCAGGCCTCCAGCACCGCCATCCAGCAGATGATCCTGCGCCTGGTGGAAGCCGAGAATCCCGGCAAGCCGCTTTCGGACGCGCGCCTGACCGAGGCGCTCAAGGCCGCGGGCGTGATGGTGGCCCGGCGCACGGTCAGCAAGTACCGCGAAGCGCTCAACATCCCCTCCTCCCACGAGCGGGTGCGGCTGGGCTGAACTGCGGGCCTCGCTGGTGGTCAAAGGATGCATGGGCGGCGGCTTGCCCGCCCCCCGCGTTCGGTTAATCTGTCCGGGCGCGACGTGAAAAACATCCGACGAAGAATGAGGAGCCTGCCGATGCGTATCGAAACCCACGGACACCAGATCGAGGTCACCCCCGCCCTGCGCGACTACGTGGAATCCAAGCTTGGCCGGCTGTCGCGCCATTTCGAGGGACAGCACTTCGACCTGCGCGCGCAGCTGAGCCTGGAAAAGCCGATGCACAAGGCCGAAGCCAACGTGTCCGTGGCCGGCAAGACCCACCACGCCGACGCCACCGGCGTGGACATGTACGCCGCCATCGACCTGCTCTACGACAAGCTGGACCGCCTGCTGGCCAAGCACAAGGGCAAGCTGAGCGACCACCACCGGGGCGAGAATCCCGCCCGCGACGGCAGCTTCGGCTGAACCGGCGGCCCCGCGGGGCCGCAGAGCCGACGTCCACCCAGGGGAACAGTCGATGACCAGCGCCACCGATTCCTCGCTGCTGATCGTGAGCGGCATGTCCGGCAGCGGCAAGTCGGTGGCGCTCAACACCCTGGAGGATCTGGGCTACTACTGCACCGACAACCTGCCGGCCGAACTGCTGCCCGACTTCGTGCGCAGCGTCGGCCAGGACGCGGGCATGCCGCGCAAGCTGGCGGTGGGGATCGACGTGCGCAACCGGCACAACGATCTGGTCAACATCCCGCAGTGGCTGTCGGCGGTGGCAGAGCTGGGGTTCAACCCCAAGCTGGTGTTCTTCGAAACCGGCGACCAGCAGCTGCTCAAACGCTATGCCGACACCCGCCGCCGGCACCCGCTCAGCCACCTGGGGCTGTCGCTGCCCGACGCGATCGCGCTGGAGCGGCAGGTGCTGCGGCCGCTGCGGCTGCTGGCCGACGCGGTGATCGACACCACCGAGTTGAACGTGCACCAGCTGCGGCGCCAGCTGATCACCGAGTTCCAGCTGTCGCAGGAGTCGTCTTTCTCGCTGCTGTTCGAGTCGTTCGCCTATCGCCACGGGGTGCCGCCGGACGCGGATTTCGTGTTCGACGCGCGCGCCCTGCCCAATCCGCACTGGGTGCCCACGCTCAAGCCGCTGTCCGGGCGCGACCAGGCGGTGGTCGATTACTTTGCCGAGCAGGAAGACGTGCAGAAGTACTTCCAGCAGGTGGCGGGTTTCCTGGACGAATGGCTGCCGAAGCTGCGCACCGATACCCGCAGCTACATCACGGTGGCGTTCGGCTGCAGCGGCGGCCGGCACCGTTCGGTGTACCTGACAGAGCGCATGGCGGCCCATGCCCGCGAAAAGGGCTGGGAAGACGTCACCACCTTCCACCGCCAGCTGGACTGAGGCCGGCTACGGCTGACCCTGGCGTTGCGGCCGGAATGTACCGGGTTGCTCCGGTGTCGCCTCTGCAACCACCGAAGGCAAGCCGCATGACCTGGCGTCACGCGGCCTCGCGCACATGGCGCGTTCCTACCGGGGGTCGGTGTTGAACTCGAGCTCGTCGGCGAAGCTCAGTTCCTGCAGCTCCTGGCGCAGGCGGCGGCCATTTTCGACGCCCAGCTCATGGGTGCGGGCGTGGATCCATTCGTCGGCCGAGTCCTTGCCGTCCTCGCGCACCCGCCGGGCGTATTCCGGCGCCATCGCATGCATGGCTTCCTGCACGCTCTGCTGCATGCGGTCGTATTCGCGGTAGAGGATCTCACGGTCGCGCTCCGTGATGGCGTCGCCATCACGGAGCCCGGTGATCGATTCGATCCACTGCTGGCGCTGGCGCCAGGCGTCGTCCCGATCAGTCATACTCAGCCAGCCAGACCCTGCTGCACGCCACTGAGGAACGTGTTGCCAAGGCTGTTGATGAGGTTGCCCGCATCGTTGTCGGGCAGGCCGGCTTCGGCCCAGGCCTCGGAGGCAGCGGGCATCAGCGTGTCGACGGCTGCATCACGGAAGGCCTGCACACCGGCTTCCACGAGGGGGCCGGCGAACGCCTGCACCAGCAGGCCCGAACCGGGAAGCACCGTATTGGCCGCACCCGCCAGCGCGGTGGTGATCAGGTTCGGCGCCAGGTCCATGACCCTGTCGACGAAATTGCCAATCATGTTGCTGGCAAAGTTGGAAATCGTGTCGCCAATCGAACCCAGCATGATGAATCTCCCAAGTCTCTGTGTGTGGGGTGTCCAGTCCGTGGTGCCGCACATCTGCCACGACTCACGTGGGCCAATCCTGAACCACCCTGCGGCCGTCCGTAAGCTGGGGCAGACCCTAGGGCTGCCGGAAGTCCCCCCGGGACACGGGTCTCTGGTAGCGTTGCGGCCATGGCAACCGGCATCCTGATCGTCACCCAGCCCGGCATCGGCCAGGCCCTGGTGGGGGCCGCCGAAGGCGTGCTGGGCCGGCTGCCGCTGCAGTGCGGCACCTTCGAAGTCCCTCACGGGACGGACCCGGACACCCTGCTCCCCGCCGCCAGCGCCGCCATGCGCCGCGTGGACGGCGGCGACGGCGTGCTGGTGCTCATCGACATGCACGGCTCGGCGGCGGCCCGGGTGGCCTCGAAGCTGGCCCATCTGGGCACGCCGGTGCGGCGGGTGGCCGGCGCCAGCCTGCCGATGCTGCTGCGGGTGCTGGACTACGCCGACAAGCCGCTGGACGAGCTGCCGGCGATCGCCGCGGCGGGCGCGCGCAACGGCGTCATCCTCGAAGACGGCTGAGCGCACGCCAACCGATGCGTGCACAAATCCGGGCAGCGGCGATAATGGGCGCATGAACGCCTGACCCCGTCGCGCCCAGTGGCACGACTCGCCAACGGAATCCTCGAATGGCCGAAGCCGCCCGCCACGACAAGACCGCGCGCCAGCTGCGCCTGCTGTCCGACGCCCTGGACAGCGGCCGCCTGGGCCCGGTACGGCGCATGGTCAACACCCTGGCGCCGGCCGAGATCGGCAACCTGCTTGAATCCCTGCCGCTCGACAAGCGCATGGTGGTGTGGGGGCTGGTGGACGCCGAGGACGATGGCGAGGTGCTGGTCCACGTCGGCGACGAGGTGCGCGAGAGCCTGATCGCGGACATGGATCCGGACGAGATCGTGGCCGCGGTCGAAGACCTGGACATCGATGACCTGGCCGACCTGGTCGAGGATCTGCCCGAAGCGGTCACCGGCCAGATCCTGCAGTCGATGGATCGCGAGAACCGCGAGCGCCTGGAGCAGGCGCTGTCCTACGACGAGGACACCGCGGGCCGGCTGATGAACCCTGAGGTGGTGACGGTGCGCGCCGACACTACCGTGGACGTGGTGCTGCGCTTCCTGCGCCTGCGCGGCGAGCTGCCCGAGCACACCGACCACCTGTACGTGGTCAACCGCCGCCACCAGCTGATGGGCTGGGTGGCGCTGCAGGATCTGGTGACGCGCGACCCTTCCACTCCGATCAACGAGCTGATCGACGACGAGCTGGAAGCGCTGCACGTGGACGAATCGGCCGAGGAGGTCGCCCGCCAGTTCTCCGACCACGACTGGGTGTCGGCGCCGGTGGTGGACGACGGCAACATCCTGCGCGGGCGCATCACCATCGACGACGTGGTCGACATCATCCGCGAGCAGGCCGAGCACCAGGCGCTGGGCGCCGCCGGCCTGGACGAGGAGGAGGATCTGTTCTCGCCGGTGCGCCGGGCGGTGCGCGGGCGCGCCCTGTGGCTGGGCATCAACCTGATGACGGCGTTCCTGGCGGCGATGGTGATCGGCCGCTTCGAGGGCACCATCCAGGAGATCGTGGCGCTGGCGGTGCTGATGCCGATCGTGGCCGGGATCGGCGGCAACGCCGCGGTGCAGGTGCTGACCCTGATGGTGCGCGGCCTGGCGCTGGGCCAGGTGGCCGCCAGCAACGCCAGGATCCTGCTGTGGAAGGAAATCCGGGTGGCGCTGATCAACGGCCTGATGATTGGCGGCCTGGTGGGGCTGGTGGCACTGGTGTGGTTCGGTGACTGGGTGCTGTCGCTGGTGATCGCCTTGGCGCTGGTGGTCACCCTGCTCACCTCCGCCCTGGCCGGCGTGGCGGTGCCGCTGCTGCTGCGGCGCATGCGCGTGGATCCGGCGGTGGCCGGCACCGTGGTGGTGACGGCGGTGACCGACGTGATGGGATTCCTCAGCTTCCTCGGCCTGGCGACGCTGATCCTGCTGCGCTGAGCAGGGTTTCCAGCACCGCCATGCGCACGGGGACGCCGTTGGCGACCTGGCGCAGCACCAGCGACTGCGGGCCGTCGGCGACGTCGTCGTCGATTTCCACGCCGCGGTTCATCGGGCCCGGATGCAGCACCACGGCGTCCGGCGCGGCGCGGCGCAGGCGCCCGGCGCTGAGGCCGTAGTCGCGGTGGTAATCCTCCAGCGACTCCACCAGCCCCTCGGCCATCCGTTCGCGCTGCAGGCGCAGCATCATCACCACGTCCACGCCTTCCACGGCCGCGTCCAGGTCATGCCCGAACCGGCAGCCATCCATCTCCGCCGCCGCCGGCAGCAGCGTCTCGGGCCCGCAGATGCGCACTTCGCCCGCGCCCAGGACGCGCAGCGCGTGCAGATCCGAGCGCGCCACCCGCGAGTGCTTCACGTCGCCGACGATCAGCACCTTCAGCGCGGAGAAGTCGCGGCCCCTGGCCTGGCGCAGGCTGAGCATGTCGAGCAGGCCCTGGGTGGGATGGGCGCTGCGGCCGTCGCCGGCGTTGATGATGGCGGTGCCTGGCGCGGCCACTTCGGCCAGCGCGGCGGCGGCGCCTTCGGCGCGGTCGCGGACGACGAAGCCGCGCACGTCCATGGCCTCGATGGTGCGCAGGGTGTCGACCGCCGATTCGCCCTTGGTGGTGGACGAGCTGGAGGCGTCGAAGTTGAGCACGTCCGCGCCCAGCCGCTGGGCGGCGCGCTGGAAGCTCAGGCGGGTGCGGGTGGAGGGCTCGAAGAACAGCGTGCACACCGCCTGGCCCGCCAGCGCGGCGCGCATGTCTTCACCGCCGTCGATGATGGCCTGGGCCCGATCCAGCAGCCCGTCCATGACGCTGCGCGGCATGCCGTCGAGGGTGAGCAGGTGGCGCAGGCGGCCGTGGCTGTCGAGCTGCAGGGACATGGGCGGGTCTCTAGGGAATGGGGGTGGCGTCGTCCGGGGCTTCCAGCCAGCGCTCCACGATGACCGCCGCGGCCACCGCGTCCAGCGCGGCCGCGTCGCGGCGGCGGCGGCTGCCCTGGGCGCGCCCGGCGGCGAAGCGCTGCGCGGCCTCGCGCGAGCTGGAGCGTTCATCCACCATCACCACCGGCAGCGCATAGCGCTCGCGCAGCTGGTGGGCGAAGCGCCGGGCACGGCGGCGTGCCGGCTGGTCGCCGTCGTCCAGGGTCATCGGGTCGCCGACCACCAGCGCGTCCGGGCGCCACTCCTCGCGCAGGCGGTCGAGGCTGCGCCAGTCCGGCCCGCCGTCGTGCACGTGCACCACTTCCAGCGCGCGGGCGCCGTGGCCGAAGCTGCTCGCCACCGCCACCCCGATGCGCTTGGCACCGACGTCGAAGCCGAGCACGGTTCCGCCACCCGGGACGGCATCGGCATTCATGCCCGGCCGGAGTAGCCGGTGAGGTGCTGCAGGTCGACGCCCAGGCGCCCCGCGGCCGCCTGCCAGCGCGCTTCCAGCGGCAGCTCGAACAGCAGGCCGGCGTCGGCCGGCACGTTCAGCCAGCTGTTCTCGGTGAGCTCGTGCTCCAGCTGGCCTTCGCCCCAGCCGGCGCAGCCCAGCGCCACCATCACGTGGGCCGGGCCTTCACCGCTGGCGATCGCCTCGAGCACGTCGCGCGAGGTGGTCACGTGCAGGCCCGGGCCGATCCGCAGGCTGGAATCGAACGCCCCCTCGCCGTCGTGGATCACGAAACCGCGCTCGGGATGCACCGGCCCGCCCGCCAGCACGTGGTGGGCGCACAGCTCGCTGTCGCCACAGGCGATGTCCATCTGCGAGAACACGTCGCCCAGGGTGTATTCGGCGGCGCGGTTGATCACCACGCCCATCGCGCCCTCGGCATCGTGCTGGCACACCAGCACCGCGGTACGGGCGAAGTTGGGGTCGGCCAGCGCCGGCAGCGCGATCAGCAGCTGGCCGGCAAGCGGGGTGGGCTCAAGGGACATGCGCCCATTCTAAGCGAGGCCGAACTGGATCTCCTCGGGCGTGGCCACGCGCACGTCGATCACCTCCACCTGGGCGCTGAACGTGCGCCCGGCCAGCGGATGGTTGCCGTCCACGGTCACCGCATCGCCCTCGACCGCGGTCACCACCACCTCCATCGGGCCCTTGGCGGTCTGCGCGTCCAGGCGCGTGCCCACCTGTGGCTGGACGCCGTCCTTGATGATGCCCAGCGGATGGGTCTGCACCAGCTCCGGGTGGCGCGGGCCGAACGCCTTCTCCGGCGGCACGGTCACTTCGAAGCGGTCGCCGGCCGAGCGCCCTTCCAGCGCCTCCTCCAGCCCCGGCACGATGCCGCCGGTGCCGTGCATGTACACCAGCGGGTCGTGGCCGCGGGTGCTGGTGATCGGGCTGCCGTCCTCGCCGGTCAGGGTGAAGTGGACGGTGGCAACGCGGCGGTGGGCGATCTGCATGTGTTCGGGCATCCATTGTCTGGCAGTCGGCCGATCTTCGCGCGGAGCCTGCGGCAGGCGCAACCACGGGCGCCCCAAAAAGAGGAAGCCGGGCAATGCCCGGCTTCCGGTGGTGCTTGCCGGCGGCGCCTGCGATCAGCCGCGGGCGGCCTGGTAGCGGCGCTCCACCTCGGCCCAGTCGATCACCTCGAAGAACGCGGCAATGTAGTCCGGGCGGCGGTTCTGGTACTTGAGGTAATAAGCGTGCTCCCACACGTCCAGGCCCAGGATCGGGGTGTTGCCCGAGCCGATGCCCTTCATCAGCGGGTTGTCCTGGTTGGCGCTGTCCTCCACCGCGACCTTGCCGTCGGCGTCCACCGTCAGCCAGGCCCAGCCGCTGCCGAAACGGCCCTTGGCGGCCGAGGCGAACTGCTCCTTGAACTTGTCGAAGCCGCCCAGGTCGCTGTCGATGCGCTTGGCGACTTCACCCTGCGGCTGGCCGCCGCCCTCGGGCGACATCACCGTCCAGAACAGCGAATGGTTGGCATGGCCGCCGCCGTTGTTGCGCACCGCCTTGCGGATGTTTTCGGGCAGCGATTCGACCTTGGCCACCAGCTCCTCGATCGCGGTGCCGTCGTGCTCGGTGCCTTCCACCGCGGCGTTGAGGTTGGCGACGTAGGTGTTGTGGTGCTTGGAGTGGTGGATCTCCATCGTCTGCGCGTCGATGTGCGGCTCGAGCGCGTCGTAGGCATAGGGAAGGTCGGGGAGGGTGTACGGCATCGGGATCTCCACGTGTGCAGGATGAACAGGACAACCATTGTCACCCGGGAGAGGTAAAAAAGGGATCAAGCCGCCGCAACACAGGGTTGCGGCGGCCCGGGCCGGGTACCGCGGGAGCCGTGGCTCAGTTGGCCTCGGCCACTTCGACCCCGTCCAGGCCCTGCGACAGGCTGCGCGCGTCGCCGCCCTGGGCCAGCTTGATGCGCAGGCGCACCTCGTTGGCGGAGTCGGCATGGCGCAGCGCGTCCTCGTAGGAGATCTCGCCGGCCTGGTAAAGCTCGAACAGGCTCTGGTCGAAGGTCTTCATGCCCAGGTTGGTGGACTCCTTCATCACTTCCTTGAGCTTGTGGATCTCGCCGTCGCGGATGTAGTCCTGCACCAGCGGGGTGCCAAGCATGATTTCCATCGCCACCCGGCGGCCCTTGCCGTCCGGGGTCGGGATCAGCTGCTGGGCCACGACGCCCTTGAGGTTGAGCGACAGATCCATCAGCAGCTGGCCGCGCCGATCCTCGGGGAAGAAGTTGATGATGCGATCCATCGCCTGGTTGGCGTTGTTGGCGTGCAGGGTGCACAGCACCAGGTGGCCGGTCTCGGCGAAGGCGATGGCGTGATCCATGCCCTCGCGGGTGCGCACCTCGCCGATCATGATCACGTCCGGCGCCTGGCGCAGGGTGTTCTTGAGCGCGTTCTCCCAGTTGTCGGTGTCGATGCCGACCTCGCGCTGGGTGATGATGCAACCCGCGTGCTTGTGCACGAACTCGATCGGATCCTCGATGGTGATGATGTGCCCGGTCGAGTTCTGGTTGCGGTAGCCGATCATCGCCGCCAGCGAGGTGGATTTACCCGTGCCGGTGGCGCCGACGAAGATGATGATGCCGCGCTTGGTCATCGCCAGGGTCTTGACGATCGGCGGCAGGTTCAGCTCCTCGATGGTCGGGATCTTGGTCTCGATCCGGCGCAGCACCATGCCCACCTGGTTGCGCTGGTAGAAGCAGCTCACGCGGAAGCGCCCCACCCCGGACACGCCGATGGCGAAGTTGCACTCGTGGGTCTTCTCGAACTCCTCGCGCTGGGCCGGCGTCATGACGTTGAGCACCAGGTCGCGCGACTGCTGCGGGGTGAGCGGGTTCTGGGTGATGGGCGAGATCTTGCCGTGGACCTTGATCGAGGGCGGCATGCCCGCGGTGATGAACAGATCCGACGCCTTCTGGTGCGCCATCAGCTTGAGGAACGAGGTGAAATCAATGCTGCTCATGATGGGCTCCGGTTACTCGAACAGGCGCTTGTCCTTGGCGTAGTCCTTGGCCTGGGCGCGCGTGACCAGGCCGCGCTTCACCAGATCCTGCAGGTGCTGGTCGAGGGTCATCATGCCCGCCGACTGGCCGGTCTGGATCGCCGAGTACATCTGCGCCACCTTGTCCTCGCGGATCAGATTGCGGATGGCCGGGGTGCCGACCATGATTTCCCAGGCCGCGGTACGGCCGCCGCCGACCTTCTTCAGCAGCGCCTGGCTGATCACCGCACGCAGCGATTCGGACAGCATCGAGCGCACCATCGGCTTCTCGCCGGCGGGGAACACGTCGATGATGCGGTCGATGGTCTTGGCCGCGCTGGAGGTGTGCACGGTGGCAAACACCAGGTGGCCGGTCTCGGCCGCGGTCAGGGCCAGGCGGATGGTCTCGATGTCGCGCATCTCGCCGACCAGGATGTAGTCCGGGTCTTCGCGCAGCGCGCTACGCAGGGCCTCGTTGAAGCCGTGGGTGTCGCGGTGCACCTCGCGCTGGTTGATCAGGCACTTCTGCGCCGTGTGCACGAACTCGATCGGATCCTCGATGGTGAGGATGTGCCCGTACTCGTTCTTGTTGATGTGGTCGACCATCGCCGCCAGCGTGGTCGACTTGCCCGAGCCGGTCGGCCCGGTCACCAGGATCAGGCCCTGCGGCTGGTCGATGAGCTGGCGGAACACCGCCGGCGTGCCGAGGTCTTCCAGCGTGAGCACTTCGGAGGGGACGGTACGGAACACCGCCCCGGCGCCGCGGTTCTGGTTGAAGGCGTTGACGCGGAAGCGCGCCAGGCCCGGGATCTCGAACGAGAAGTCGACCTCGAGGAATTCCTCGTAGTCGCGCCGCTGCTTGTCCGACATGATGTCGTACACCAGCGCGTGCACCTGTTTGTGATCCAGCGCCGGCACGTTGATGCGGCGCACGTCGCCGTCGACCCGGATCATCGGCGGCAAGCCCGCCGAAAGATGCAGGTCGGAAGCCTTGTTCTTGACCGAGAACGCCAACAGTTCGGCGATATCCATGCGTGTCCCCTGCACAGCAGTGTCGATGCGGGCCCGGGCGGCCCCATGCGCGGCCCAAGCGTACTCCCCGCCCGCAGTATAGCCCCCTACATGCGTCACAAATCCAGCCCCGTCCAGGATTCAACGCCGCCGGCGCAACGAACCGGCCATCGCCAGGGGCAGGAGCGCGCCATGCGCGCGCTCCTACAATAGGGGCCCCGCATCACGGAGCCGGACATGACCGACCTCGCCCCCGACCCCGCCCCTTCGGCCATCGCATTCATCGGCGGCGGCAACATGGCCCGCAGCCTGATCGGCGGCCTGATCGCCGGCGGCACCGACCCCGCCCAGATCCGGGTCGCCGCCCCCAGCGAATCGACCCGGCGCGGGCTGCAGCAGGACTTCGGCGTGGCGACGTTCGAAACCGCGGCCGAAGCCGTGCAGGGCGCCGGGGTGTGGATGTTCGCGGTCAAGCCGCAGGTCATGCGCGGCGTCTGCGAAGACCTGCAGGCCGCGGCAAAGGCCGGCCGGCCGGTGGCGGTGTCGGTGGCCGCCGGCATCACCTCGACCCAGATGGAACGCTGGCTGGGCGGCGACGCGGCGGTGGTGCGGGCGATGCCCAACACCCCGTCCATGCTTGGCGCCGGCGTCACCGGGATGTACGCCAACGCGAAGGTGGACGGCGCGGGACGCAGGCGGGCCGACGCGGTGCTGGCCACCGCCGGGCCGACGGTGTGGATCGACGACGAATCGAAGATGGACGCCGTCACCGCGACCTCAGGCAGCGGCCCGGCCTACATCTTCCTGCTGGCCGAGGCGATGGAGCAGGCGGCGATCGCCAACGGCCTGCCCGACGCGGCCGCGCGCACCCTGGTGCTGCAGACCATCCTGGGCGCCGCGCGGATGCTGACCGAGTCCGGCGAGGCGCCGGCGGAGCTGCGCCGCCGCGTCACCTCCCCCGGCGGCACCACCCACGCCGCGATCACCACCTTCGAGGACGGCGGCCTGCGCGACCTCGTTGCCCGGGCGATGAACCGCGCCACCGAGCGCGGCCGCGAGCTCTCCGCCGCCAACGACGAAGCCGCCCCCGGCGGCCCCCTGTAGGAGCGCGCCATGCGCGCGAGGCCGCGTAACATCGATCCACGCCGCGCGGCTCCGGCCACGACGGCCTGTCCGGAGCTTCCCCGCAAACCAGGATTCACGCGGCTTCGCGCGCATGGCGCGCTCCTACAGGGGTGCGTGGCGTTGCTGCTGGGCGGCTGTGGAGGGGCGGCGCCGCCGGAAGGGCATGCCGGCGCGACGATGGAAGAGGCCACGGTGCGCTCGGGCGACGTCAGCATCCGCGCAAGCGTGGTGCCAACCGCCTCCCTCAACCCCGTCGTGGCCAGCCGCTACGGCATCCAGTCCGGCCCCGGCGTCGTGCTGCTGCTGGTGGGCGTGCGCCAGGGCGAGGGGATGCAGGAAACCGCCCTGCCCGCCCGCATCACCGCCACCGCCACCGACCTGCGCGGCACCCGCACCCGGATCGAGCTGCGCGAGATCCGCACCGGCGAGCTGGTCGACTACGCCGGCACCGTGCGGGTGACGCCGCCGGAGACGCTGCGCTTCGAGCTGGAAGCCGAACACGCCGCGGGCGCGCCCTCCGGCCTCTCCTTCAGCCGCGACCTCTACCCGTAGGTCGGCCCCCAGCCCCGGTTCACGACCCCCGTCGGCAGGAGCGCGCCATGCGCGCTCCTACAGGGGAGAGGTGGCCCAGCGGTGGATGATGTCGGCGATGGCGCGCACGCCGTCGGTGAGGGCGGCGGGGCCGGGCTGGAGGATCAGCGGCGATTTGATCTCGTGCAGCTCGCCGTCGCGCACGGCGGGGATGGCATCCCAGCCGGGGCGCGCGGCGACCTTTTCCGGGCGGAACTTCTTGCCGCACCATGAGCCCAGGATGATGTCCGGCGCGCGGCGCACCACCTCGGCGGCGTCGGCCAGGATGCGCTGCTTGGCCAGCGGCTCGGCGGCGCGCTCGGGAAACACGTCGTCGCCGCCGGCAATGGTGACCAGCTCGGAGACCCAGCGGATGCCGGTGATCAGCGGCTCGTCCCACTCTTCCAGATAGACCCGCGGACGGCGCGGCAGCGCGGCGGCCTCGCGCGCGATCTCGTCCAGCCCGCGCTGCAGCCCGTCCGCATAGGCGTCGGCACGCGCGCCGGCACCCACCAGGGCGCCCAGCCTGCGGACGTAATCGACGATGCCGTCGACGCTGCGGTGGTTGGCGATCCACACCTCCACCCCGCTGCGCACCAGCTCGGCGGCGATGTCGGCCTGGATGTCGGAAAAGCCGATCGCCAGATCCGGTTTGAGCCTGAGGATTTCGCCGATCTTCGCGCTGGTGAACGCGCTGACCTTGGGCTTCTCCCTGCGCGCCCGCGGCGGGCGCACGGTGAAGCCGCTGATGCCGACGATCCGATCCTGCTCGCCGAGCGCGTACAGGGTTTCGGTCGGCTCCTCGGTCAGGCAGACGATGCGCTGCGGGCCGCGGCTCACGGGTACAGCATCCGCCGCGACCAGGCGCCGTCCGCGCCGCGCTCGTAGAGCTGGCGCTCGTGCAGGCGGAATTCGGCGCCGTACCAGAACTCGATCCGCTCCGGGGCCACCCGGAACCCGCCCCAGCGCGGCGGCCGCGGCACCTGGCGGCCTTCGAACTCGCGCTCGCGCTCGGCCACGCGCTGTTCGAACAGCTCGCGCGACTCCAGCGTTTCGGACTGCGCCGAGGCCCAGGCGCCCAGCTGGCTGCCGCGCGGACGCGAAGCGAAGTAGGCGTCGGCCTCGGCGTCGTCGACGATCGACACCGCGCCCTCGATCCTCACCTGCACCCCCAGCCGCACCCGCGGCCAGTGCAGCAGCAGCGCGGCGCGCGGGTTGGCCTGCAGCTCGCCGCCCTTGCGCCCGTCCAGGTGGGTGTAGAACACGAAGCCGCGCGCGTCGTGCGCCTTGAGCAGCACAGTGCGGGCCGACGGCCGGCCGTCGGCATCGGCGCTGGCCACCACCATCGCGGTGCGGTCGGGCTCGCCGGCGGCCTCGGCCTCGTCGAACAGCAGGCCGAATGTCGCCAGTGCTTCCAGGTACGGGTCGCGGTCATTCATTGGGCTATTGTGGCGGCATGTCCGCGCCACTGCACCCGGGCCACGTCAACGCGTTCGATGCCGGCTTCGTCCAGCACATCCTCGACGACGTCCTCGCCAGCGGCGCGCGCGTCTACGGCATCACCGGCCCGCAGGGCTGCGGCAAGTCCACCCTGGCCGCGCAGCTGGCCGGCGCCGCCGCCGGACGCGGCCTGCGCATGGCCGCGGTGTCGATCGACGACTTCTACCTGGATCACGAGGCCCGCCAGGCGCTGGCGCGCAAGGTGCATCCGCTGCTGGCCACCCGCGGCCCGCCGGGCACCCACGATGTCGAACTGGCCTGCAGGATCCTGGACGCCCTGCGCGCGGGCAGGCCCGCCGCGCTGCCGCGCTTCGACAAGCTCGGCGACCGCCGCCTGCCACCCACGCAGTGGCCGGTGCTGGACGGCGCGGATCTGGTGGTGTTCGAGGGCTGGTTCCTGGGCACCCCGCCGCAGGCACAGGCGGAGCTGGCCGAGCCGGTCAACGCGCTGGAGCGCGACGAAGACCCGGACGGCCGCTGGCGACGCTGGTGCAACCAGGCCCTGGCCCGCGACTACCCGCCACTGTGGCAGCGCATCGACCGGCTGCTGTACCTGCAGCCGCCGGGTTTCGAAATAGTGCCGCAGTGGCGCTGGGATCAGGAGCGGGCGCTGGGCGAGGCCGACCCCCGGCGGCGCGGCATGGGCCGCGCGGGGGTCGAGCGATTCGTCCGCCATTTCGAGCGGGTCAGCCGCCAGGCCATGCGCACCCTGCCGGGCATCGCCGGCCTGGTGGTGCCGCTGGATGCGGCCCGCCGGCCGCTTACTCCACCACGAAGCTGATGCGCAGGTTAACGCGCCACTCGGTGACTTCGCCGCCGGCGCCGCAGACCACCTTGACCTCGTTCACCCACGCGCCCTTGATGTTCTTGACCGACTCGGAGGCCTTGGCCAGGCCCTGCTTGACCGCATCCTCCATGCTCTTGGGCGAAGAGGCGTTGAGTTCGATGACTTTGGCAACGGACATGATCTGCTCCTTACAGTTGGGGAAAACCCTGGCCCGGGGGCCGGAATTGACAACGATGCACCCGCCCCCGTCATGACGGCGCGAACGCCCGCTGGCGGCCACGGCGCCGCCGGCCGCTGCTAGCATCCCCACATGCAAGCGCCCCGCAACCTCGTCCTGGTCGGCCCGATGGGGGCCGGAAAATCCGCGATCGGCAGGCGCGTGGCCGACCGCTTCGGGCTGCGTTTCGTGGATCTGGACGAGGAAATCGAGCGCCGCACCGGTGCCAGCGTCACCACCATCTTCGACTGCGAAGGCGAGGCCGGCTTCCGCGACCGCGAGCGCGCCGCCCTGACCGCCTGCCTGGAGCAGGACGGCCAGCTTGTCGCCACCGGCGGCGGCGCGGTGCTGGATGCGCGCAACCGCGCGCTGATGCGCGAACGCGGCTTCGTCGTCCACCTGCAGGTGGACGTGCCTGCCCAGCTCAGGCGCCTGGCCCGCGACCGCAGCCGCCCGCTGCTGGCCACCGGCGAGCGCGAGGCGGTGCTGCGGCGCCTGGCGGCCGAGCGCGAGCCCCTCTACCGCGAGGTCGCCCACCTGGGCTTCGATACCGGCCAGGATGCCGCCAGCGCCGCCGCCGGGCGCCTGGCGAGGGTGCTCGCCGACCGCTGGCAAGGCGCTACGGTCGGCGCCGACTCCCCTTCCCCGCAGGCACGCCAGGCATGAGCGAATCCACGCGAACGGTCACCGTTTCGGGCGAGCGCCCCTACGGCATCCACATCGGCCCCGGCCTGCTGGCCGACGGCGCGGTGCTCGCCGCCCCGGTGCGCGGCGGCCAGGCGCTCATCGTCAGCGACGACACCGTTGCGCCGCTGTACGCGGATCGGCTGGAGATCGCGCTGCGCGGGGCAAGGCCGGAGCTGGCGGTGGCGCGCTTCATCCTGCCTGCGGGCGAGGCGTCCAAGACCCTGGAGGGATTCAGCGAAGCCATCGCCGCGCTGGCCGCCCTGGGCGCCCGCCGCGACGCCTGCGTGTTCGCGCTGGGCGGCGGCGTGATCGGCGACCTGGCCGGGTTCGCCGCGGCCTGCTGGATGCGCGGCATCGACTGCGTGCAGCTGCCCACCACCCTGCTGGCCATGGTCGACTCCTCGGTGGGCGGCAAGACCGCGGTCGACCTGGCCCAGGGCAAGAACCTGGTGGGCGCCTTCCATCCGCCGCGCGCGGTGTTCGCCGACACCTCGGCGCTGCGCACCCTGCCCGCGCGCGAGCTGCGCGCCGGCCTGGCCGAGGTGATCAAGTACGGCGCGATTGCCGATGCGCCGTTCCTGGACTGGCTGGAGGCCAACGCGGCCGCGCTGCTGGCCGGCGACGACGCGGTGCTGGCCGAGGCCATCGCGCGCAGCTGCGCGCACAAGGCGGCGATCGTGGAGCGTGACCCGTTCGAACACGGCGAGCGCGCCCTGCTCAACCTCGGCCACACGTTCGGCCACGCCATCGAGACCGCGCAGGGCTACGGCGGCCTCAACCACGGCGAGGCGGTGGCGGTGGGCATGGTGCTCGCGGCCCGGCTGTCGGAACGGCTGGGGCTGGCGCCGGCCGCGGACGGTGACCGCCTGCGGGCGCTGCTGGAGCGGTTCGGCCTGCCGGTGGCGCTGCCGCCCGGACTGGAGCCGGGCCATCTGGTGGAACTGATGCGCCTGGACAAGAAGGCCCGCGCCGGCGGCCTGCGCTTCATCGGCTGGGAAGCCGCCGGCCGCGCCCGGATGCTGGCCAACGTGCCCGAAGACGCCGTCCTCGCCGTCCTCCGGGCCCCCCTGTAGGAGCGCGCACGGCGCGCTCCTACCCCGGGGCACTGGCCTCCGGCGGTACGGACAAGCCTTACAATTGGCGGATGCGCCTGCTCCTGCAACAACGCCCCGACGGCAGCGACCCGCCCAGGTTCGTGCAGCTGATGCTGCAGCCGGATCTGCTGGGCGGCTGGACGCTGGTGCGCGAAAGCGGCCAGATCGGCGGCCGCAGCACCGTCAGGCGCCAGCAATACCTGGACCAGGCCGAGGCGTTCGCCGCCCTGGAACAGGCCCGCGACCAGCAGCTCAAGCGCGGCTTCCAGCTCATGTTCGCGCAGGGCGCGGACCTCCCCCGCGGCTGAGCATCGCGCCAAGACCAAGAGAGCACGACCTTGTCCGAGACCCTGCAAAACGACCGCTTCCTGCGCGCCCTGCGCCGCCAGCCCGTTGACCGCACGCCCGTCTGGCTGATGCGCCAGGCCGGCCGCTACCTGCCCGAGTACCGCGCCAGCCGCGCCGAGGCCGGCAGCTTCCTGAACCTGGCCAAGAACCCCGACATGGCCTGCGAGGTCACCCTGCAGCCGCTGCGCCGCTTCCCGCTGGACGCGGCGATCCTGTTCTCCGACATCCTCACCATCCCCGACGCCATGGGCCTGGGCCTGTACTTCGCCGACGGCGAGGGCCCGAAGTTCGAACGCCCGCTGCGCGACGCCGCGGCGATCGCGAAGCTCGGCGTGCCGGACATGGAAACCGAGCTGCGCTACGTCATGGACGCGGTGCGGGTGATCCGCCGCGAGCTCGGCGGCAAGGTGCCGCTGATCGGCTTCTCCGGCAGCCCGTGGACGCTGGCCTGCTACATGGTCGAGGGCGGCGGCAGCAAGAACTTCTCGATCATCAAGGCCATGGCCCACAACGACCCGAAGGCCCTGCACCAGCTGCTGGAGGTCAACACGGATGCGGTGATCGCCTACCTCGCCGCCCAGCGCGCGGCCGGCGCCCAGGCGCTGCAGGTGTTCGATACCTGGGGCGGCGTGCTCTCGCCGGCCATGTACCGCGAGTTCTCCCTGCCATACATGGCCCGCATCGCGCGCGAGCTGGAGCGCGGCGAAGGCGACGACCGCACCCCGCTGATCCTGTTCGGCCGCGGCAACGGCAACTACCTGGGCGAGCTGGCCGACACCGGCGCCGAGGGCCTGGGCGTGGACTGGCTGATGGACCTGTCCGATGCCGCCCGCGTCACCGGCGGCCGGGTCGCGCTGCAGGGCAACCTCGACCCGACCACCCTCTACGGCTCACCCGAAGCCATCCGCGGCCAGGTGCGCAAGGCGCTGGACAGCTACCGCGACGGCAACGGCGGCTCGCGCGAGGGCCACGTGTTCAACCTCGGCCACGGCATGTCGCCGGACATGAACCCCGACCACGTCGCCGTGCTGGTGGAGGAAGTGCACGCCTACAGCGCGCGCTGAGCCTACGCTCAGCGCCACACTTCCCGGCGGTGACGCGGGGGCGGATGGGCTGCGCGCACCTCGAAGGTCACCACGTCGGCCCAGCTGCGGCCGTTGCGGTCGGTGGAGGTCAGGCGCAGGGTGTGGACGCCCTCGGACAGATCGGCGGGCAGCCGCGCCTGCCACAGGTGCACGCTGCGATCGGCCCAGCCCGAGGGCTGGGGAGCGCCGGTGTTGGCCGTCGCGCCGCGGCCGCCCTCCCAGCCCTGGGTGGGCACCACCCGCGCGTTGTAGGTGGGGTTGCGCCCGGCTTCGCAGAACTCGCGCCCCGCCAGCTGCATGTCCCTGGCCGTGCATGGATACACCACGTTGTCCAGGCCGACGAACAGCACCTCGCCGATCTCGAAGGCAAAGTACGCCGGCCCCCACAGCCGCCGCCAGCTGTCCATCGAATGGGCATCGTCGGGCGCATCGAAGTCGACGTCGTGGTTGCCCGGCACCGCCCACTGCGGCAGCCCGGTCACCGAGCCCACTTCAAACAGGCGATCCAGCAGGCCCAGGTCGTCGCCGGCGACGTCACCCAGGTAGATCATGCAGTCGGCCGGCCCGTGATCCCTGGCCAGCAGGTCGGCGATGGCGCTGTCGCGGAACTGGGTGATCTCGTGGTTGGAATAGACCTGGCTGTCGCCGATCGCGGTGCAGCTGAATTGCGGCGAGGCGCCGGCCAGACGGCGCAGCGGGAAGTTCACCTGTTCCGGCGCCGGGCCGGTGTCCGCGAGCCCGCCGAAGCGCAGCGCGACCGGGCTGCCGCCGGGCTTGTGCGTATAGGAGAACTGCGGGACGTTGCGCACGTCCACCGGCACCATCCAGCCCGCAGGCTGGATCACGAACAGGTCCATGTCCGCGCGAACCGGAAGCGCGTATCCGCCCTGTTCGTCGCTGCGCACCACGTCCAGTCCGTTCGAGACCAGTACCCCGGCGACGCCCGGCTCGCCGGACTGGTGGCGGCCATCGCCGTCCAGGTCTTCGAACACGACGCCTCGGATCTCCCGGGAGTCCCGCTGCCCGGCGATGACCTCCGGCGACGCGATCCACGGCGCTGCATGGACGCCGGAGGCGGCCGCGAAAAACAGGAAAAGCAGGGCCCGGATCTTCATCGTGTCATTCACCTGATCTGTATGCGCACATCGACAAGCGCAGGCAGCCGGACCTGGGCGGCGCGGGCACCATCGACGCTTGAAACATGCGCTGGAAAGCCGGCTGGCTCAGCCGCGGATCAGGACGGGACCATGCGAAGCGAATGTGTGGCCGTCATGACAGGGCTGCTTCACCGCCCATGGCCTGTTGGCCGGTGCAAACAGGAGCGAAGCCGGCTAACGCGGTTCCACCCCCGCCAGCGCGCGGGCCAGGATCGCCCCGGTCAGCGGCTTGCGCACGAAGCGGTCGAAGCCGGCGCGCATGGCCTGCGGTTCGGAATCGGCGTCGGCGCGCGCGGTGATCGCGATCAGGGTGCCGGTGTAGCCCTGGGCGCGGAACTGGCGCGCCAGCTGGTGGCCGTCCAGCCCCGGCAGATCCAGATCCAGCAGGGCCGCGTCGGGGGCCCGCTCGGCCAGCGCCGCCAGCGCCGCCAGCGCGTGCGCGGCATGGGTCACGCCGTGGCCCTGGCGCCGCAGCAGGCCGCCGATGACCTCGGCCACGGTCGGGTCGTCCTCCACCAGCAGCAGTGACAGCGGCTGCACCGGCGCGGGCGGCGCGGTGGCCGCGGTGGTGGCCGCCGCGGTGGCGGGCAGCGGCAGCTCCACTTCGAAGCGGGAACCGCGTCCGGGCGCGCTGTCGACCGAGATCCGGCCGCCCATCCCCGCCGCCAGCTCCTGGCAGATCGCCAGGCCCAGGCCGCTGCCGCCGTAGCGCACGCCGGTCTGCGGCCGTTCGAGCTGTTCAAAGCGCCGGAACAGGCGCTCGCGCTGCTCGGCATTGAGCCCCGGGCCGGTGTCGGCCACGACGAACCGCACCACGTCGCCCTCGCCGCGCTGCACGCCCAGCTCGACGTGGCCGCGCTCGGTGAACTTGATCGCATTGCCCAGCAGGTTCAGCAGGATCTGGCGCACCCGCACCACGTCGCCCAGCACCCACTGCGGCACCCCGTCGTCCACGTAGCTGCGGAACTCCAGGCCACGCTGGCCCACCAGCGGCGCGTTCATCGTCCTGCACTCCTCCAGCAGCTGGTGCAGGTCGAACGGCATGTGCTCGAAGTGCAGCCTGCCGGCCTCGATCCGGGCCAGGTCGAGCGCATCGTTGAGCAGCCTGAGCAGGTGGTCGCCGGCGTCGTGGATCGACTCCGCGTAGCGCCGCTGGCGGTCGGCCAGCGGCGTGCCCAGCAACAGCTCGCTCATCCCCAGCACGCCGGTCATCGGCGTGCGCACCTCGTGCCCGAGGGTGGCCAGGAAGCGGGTCTTGGCCATCGACGCCTGTTCGGCCAGTTCGCGCTTGTGCTCGGCCAGCTGCCACTCGTGGCGGCGCCGCAGCCGCGCGCGGTAGGCATGCGCCAGCGCCCAGGCCAGGGCCAGCGCCAGCAGCGCGAACAGGGCGATCGCCGTCGGCGTGCGCCACCACGGCGGAGCAACCCGGAAACGGAGGGTCTCCGTCCCCGACCACTGGTTGTCACCGTTGCGCGCCATCACCTCGAGCGTCCAGGCGCCGGCGGGCAGCTGCGAGAACACCCGCTCGCCGCTGGCGCCGACATCGACCCAGTCATCGTCGTAGTCGGCCAGGCGGAAGCGGTAGTGGTTGGCCGCGGGATTGCGGAACGACAGCAGCCTGGCGGTCACCCGCAGGTCGCGATCACCATGCTCCATCGTGAACGGCTGGCCGGGCGCGAACGCCGGCCGCCCGCGCACCTGTGCCGCGGTGATCACCAGGTTGGGCTCCAGCGGGATCTCCTTTGCCGCCGCCGGATCGAACACCACCAGCCCGTCCGGCGTTCCCACCAGCAGCCGGCCGCTGGCCGGGTCGCGCAGCGGCGGATTGCGCATGTCCTGGCTGGGCAGGCCGTCGCCCACCGACCAGCTGCGCACGCTCCTGTCCGCCGTATCCACCCGCACCAGTCCACGGGTGCTGGTCAGCCACACCCCTCCGCTGTCCCCGGCGGCCACGCCGCTGAAGGCAACCAGGGGCAGATGGTGGCTGGTATCCAGGTGCAGGGTCGGCTGCAGCTCAGCGCCGTCCCAGCGCCAGGCCCACATTTCGCCGGTTCCGGCGGCCCACACCCGGTCGCCGTCCACCGACAGCGCGGTCACCATCGCGCTGCCGGCGCCGGGCACGTCTTCCCAGCCGTCGCCTTCGGCGTTGAGCCGGCGCAGCCCGCGGGTGGTGCCGAGCCACGGGCGCCCGTCGGGCCCGGACGCCATCGCCTTGACGTTCTCGTCCTCATCCAGCCCGCTGCCATCGCCCTGGGTGAAGTCGGCCAGGAGCCGGCCCTCCAGGTCACGCGCCTGCAGGTGGGTTTCTCCGCCGGCCATCCACAGCCGCCCGTCGGGAGTCTCGACGAACTCGCCCACCGCCGCCCGCACCGGCACCGCATCGTGCTCCTGGCGGTCGTCCCAGCGCCGCAGCGCACCGGTGTCCGGCTCCAGCCGCGCCAGCCCGGACGAATAGCCCACCCACACGTTGCCGCGGCTGTCCTCCAGGACGCCGCTCAGCATCAGTCCCTGGCCGACATCCTCCATCACCCGCTGCACCGCGCCGGTCGCCGGATCAAAGCGATCCAGCGCCCCGCTGCTGCCCACCAGCCACACGCCGCCACCCCGTGCCGGCGACATCCCCAGCACGTTGGCATTGCCCAGCGTCGCCGGATCACCGACCCGGCGCACGTAGATGGAGAAGCGGCGCCAGGAGGCGGGCACGTACCACAGGCCGTGGCTGCTGCTGAGCAGCCACACCCCGCCCTCGCGATCCTCGATCACCTCCGACCAGTAGGGCCGGACTTCGCCGCGCGAGGACTCGCTGTACAGCGGCACCACGCTGACCGGCCCGTACGGGTCTTCGGCAAAGCCCAGGCCGGCGCGGATGTCCAGCCAGAAATCGCCGCGGCTGTCCTGCGCCAGCACCTGGTTCACCCGGCGGTCGATGTGCTCGCCCCAGGCCTCGCCGGAGCCGCTGCCGTCGGGGTGCCACCGGGCGACGCCGCCGGCGGTGCCGATCCACAGCGTGCCGTCGGGCTCGAAGGCCAGGGCGTTGATCCGGCTATCGGGCAGCAGCTCCGCCGGCACGCGCTCGAAATCGCTGCCCGTCCAGCGCGCCACGCCGTCGCGGGTGCCCAGCCACACCGAACCGTCGGGCGCGATATCAACCACGCTCACCGCAGCCGAGGGCAGGCTCCGTGGATCGTCGGCGACGGGCATGTAGCGTTCCACCTCGCCGCCGGGGTGCCGCCGGTACAGGCCGGAGCTGGCGGTGCCGAACCACACGCTGTCGTCCCGATCCACCGCCAGCGCCCACACCTGCTCGCCTTCCACCTCGGACACGCCGAGCTCCGCCGTGTCGTGGAAGCGGCCGGTGGCCGGGTCGTAGCGCAGCAGCCCGGCAAACCGGGTGCCCATCCACACCCGCCCCTGCGAATCGATGTCCACTCCCCACAGGAAGCTGTCGGCCAGGCCGTCCTCGGCCCGCCAGATGCGGAATCCGGTGCCGTCGTAGCGCGCCAGGCCGTCGGAGGTGGCCAGCCACAGGAAGCCCTCGCGATCCTCGGCCATGTCGCTGACGTTGTTGGAGGGCAGGCCGTCGGCCACCGACAGCTGCCGCGGGCGCGGAATCTCGCCGGCCGCGTGCGCGGTCGCCGTGGCCAGCATGGCCACCACCAGCAACGCCCATTTCAGGATCGACATCAGGCCGGCCTCGATCGTCCGCTCCCCCGGCCGACAAGGGTAACCCCGACGCCCGCCCGGCGAGCGGACGGGCCGTGGTTCAGGCATCCGCCGGCGCTGATCCGCCGGCCCCCGCCAGCAGGCCGGCAAGCGCCGTCGCCAGCGCCGCGCCGCCGATCGGCTTGCGCAGGAAGGCATCGCAGCCGGCCTGGCGCGCCAGCGGCTCGGCGGCCGGGTCGGCGCGCGCGGTCAGGGCCACGATCGGCCGCCGCCAGCCCTGCGCCCGCAGCTGCCGGGCCAACGCCACGCCGTCGATCCCGGGCAGGTCGAGGTCGAGCAGCACCAGGTCAAACTCGCCGCGCCGCAGCTCGGCCAGCGCGGCCAGCCCGTGGCTGGCAAGGGTGGGGGCGTAGCCCTGCTCCACCAGCAGCCCGGCCAGCACCTCGGCCACCGTCGGCTCGTCCTCCACCAGCAGCACCCGCGCGCCCTGCCCCTGCGCGGCCTGCGCCGGCTGCACGGGGGCCACGACGCGGGCCTCCGGCAGCGGCAGTTCCACGCTGAAGCGCGAGCCCCTGCCGGGGGCGCTCTCGACCCGGATCCTGCCCTGCATCTGCGCTGCCAGCTCCTGGCAGATCGCAAGCCCCAGCCCGCTGCCGCCGTAGCGCGAGGCGGTGCGCGCGCCGTCGGCCTGCTCGAAGCGCCGGAACAGGCGCGATTTCTGCTCCTCGTTCAGCCCGGGCCCGGTGTCGGCAACGGTGAAGCACACCCCGGCCGGCGTCATCGGCCGAACCGACAGCGCCACCTCACCACGGTCGGTGAACTTGATCGCGTTGCCCGCCAGGTTCAGCAGGATCTGGCGGATCCGCACCTGGTCGCCCAGCAGGCCTTCCGGCACGCCCGGATCCACGTCCACCCGCCAGGCCAGGCCGCGCCGCTGCGCCAGCGGCCCGGTCAGCGCAGCGACCTCCTGGATCATCACCCGGGGATCGAACGGCTGCGGATCCAGCTCCAGCTTGCCGGCCTCGATCCGGGCCAGGTCCAGGGCGTCGTTGACCAGCCGCATCAGGTGGTCGCCGGCGCGGCGGATGGATTCGGCATAGCCGCGCTGGCGCTCGTCCAGCCCGGTGCCGAGCAGCAGCTCGCTCATGCCCAGCACCCCGGTCATGGGCGTGCGCACCTCGTGGCCCAGGGTGGCCAGGAACCGCGTCTTGGCCTCCGAGGCGCGGTGGGCCAGCTCGCGTTCCTGGCGCACCCGCTGCATCGCCATGCGCTCGCGCACCCGGCGCCGCACCGTGGACACGACCCAGCCGCCCAACAGCAGCGCGGCAAGCACGTAGGCCGCCCGCGCCCGGCCCGTCCGCCACCACGGCGCGGCCACCTCGAAGGCAAACGTATTCGGCTCCGACCACAGGCTCATCGGATTGCGCCCCATCACCTCCAGCCGGTAGTGGCCCGGCGCCAGGGCCGGGAACACCCGCTCGCCGGCGGCGCCGGTCTCCACCCAGTCCGCGTCGTAGCCGTGCAGCAGGAAGCGGTAGCGGCTGTGGCGGGCGGAGTTGAAGCCGGCCAGCCGCGCGTGCACCCGCATCTCGTGGTCACGCCAGCCCAGGCGCAGCGGGCTGTCCGGGTCGAGCTGGCGCACGCCGTCGCGCCCGCGCACCTCGACCGTCTTGATCGACAGCGTCGGCATCGCCTCGTCGGGGCGCACCGCCGCCGGATCGAAGATCACCAGCCCGGCGCCGGTGGACATGTGCATGCGCCCGTCCAATCCGCGCGCCACCGGCGCGGTGGTGATGTCCTGCGCCGGCAGCCCGTGGCTGACCCCGAACACGTTCACCATCCGCCGCTGCGGATCCACCCGCACCAGGCCCCGGGCGCCGGTCAGCCAGACCACGCCGTCGGCGTCCACGGACATGCCGATGAAGTCCACCAGCGGCATGCCGTCCGCCGAACCCAGCCGAATCTCCGGCTCCAGCTGCACGCCATCCCAGCGGAAAGACGCCAGCGCTCCCGAACCGGCGAGCCAGACCCGCTGGTGTCCTTCCACCGCGAACAGCCCGACCTCCCCCTCCGGGGCGCCCGGCACCGGCTCCAGCTCCCGCGTGCCGGAGTTCCACAGCAGCAGCCCCGGCTCGCCGGCCACCCAGAGCGCGCCGTCGGGGCCGCGGCCGGCGTGGCTGATGTAGCGCCCGGCCTCCAGCCCCCGGCCGTCGCCGGGAACCACCCTTTCCCGGACAAGCCCGTCACGGTCGCGCGCCTGCAGGCCGCCGTAGTTGGACACCGTCCACACCAGTCCCCCGGCCGCCTGCACCAGCGCCGCGGGCCGCCCCGCCGGCACGGGATCGGACGCCTGGTCGGCATGCCACATGCGCATGCCGGCACCTGCGCGGTCATAGCGGGCCAGGCCGCCGTGGAAGCCGATCCAGACGTTGCCCGCGTCGTCCTCGAGCACGGCTTCGGGCACGTAGTCCTCGGTATCGCTGTAGACGTGCTGGACGTGGCCGCTGCCCGGATCAAGCAGATCCAGCACGCCGCTGTTGCCCACCATCCAGACGCCGCCACCGGCCGCCGGCGCCACCGCGGTGACGTCGATGTTGGCCGGGGTGCGCGGATCGTCCGGGTTGTGCGAGAGCACCGAGAACTGCCGCCAGTTCGGCGCCAGGTACCACAGGCCGGCGTCATCGCTGCCCAGCCACAGCCCGCCCTCATGATCCTCGTGCGCCGCCGACCACGCCGGCTTGACCCGGCCCTGGCGCAGCTCGCTGTAGGTGCCCACGACGTCGATGTGCCCGGCGCGGCCCATCGCCAGGCCGGCGAAGGATTCAAGCCAGTACTGCCCGCCCGAATCGCGCAGCAGCACGCCGTAGATCCGCCCCGAGCGTTCGTCCTGCTGCCAGGGCAGTGCCTGCGAGAACCTGCCGTCGCGCCCGACCACCCCCGCGCCCTGCGGCAGCCCGACCCACAGCTGGCCGTCATCGCCGGGCGCCAGCCCCAGCAGGATCGGATCGGCCGGCAGGCCCGCGACCGTCTCAAAGCCCTCGCCCGTCCAGCGCGCCAGGCCGCCGCGGGTGCCGGCCCAGAGCGTGCCGTCACCGGTGACCGCCAGCAGCGGCACGCTCGCCGACGGCAGGCTGTGCGGGTCGTCCGGATCGGGCATGAAACGCTGCATCCGCCCGTCCGGATCGATCCGGAACAGCCCCGAGCCCCCGGTGCCGAACCACACCGCACCGTCGCCGGTTCCGGCCACGCTCCAGATGATGCTGTCCCCGGCCGTATCCGGATCAACGGCGTCCATGCGCTCGAACCGCCCATGCTCGCGATCCAGCACCACCAGCCCGCCGGTGGTGGCGACCCACAGCCGGTCACCGGCATCCACGTGCAGGCCGAGCACGTGGTTGGCCGGCAACCCTTCTTCCCTGCGCCAGATCCGGAAACCGACCCCGTCGTAGCGCGCCAGCCCGTCGCCGGTTCCGATCCACAGATATCCGCTGCGGTCTTCGGCCAGCGCGTGCACCGCATTGGACGGCAGGCCATCGGCCACCGTCATCTGCCGCAGCCGCGGCGTCTCGGGCAGACTGGCCCGGGCGGTGGCCGCCGCCATGACAAGCAGGCCGATGATCGCTACCTTGCGAAGCATGCTCCGTGCATCCCCTCACCCCCCGGTGAAGCCGCATCCTCGCAACGGCGCGGCGCGGGCGCAACCGCGCTGCGGCCGGGGAATCCCGCCCGCCATCGCCGCGGGCGCGCTGGCCGCGCTGCTGGCACTCGCCGGCGACGTGGCCGCCCAGGCCCGCACCTACGCCCTGGATCCGGTGCACACGCGGGTGATGTTCGCGGTCGACCACGCCGGCTTCTCGCGCGCCATCGGCACCGTCTCCGGCACCACCGGCACCCTGCTGCTGGATCCCGACGACCGGGCCAGCGCGCGGGTCGAGGCGCGCGTACCGATGCAGCGGCTGGATCTGGGCGACGCGGACTGGAACCGCGCCACCCTGGCCGGCAACCTGCTCGACGCCGGGCGCCACCCGCACGCGGTGTTCGTCTCCACGCGCGTCGAAACCGCCGGCGAGCGCCGCATGCGCATCCACGGCCGGCTGACCCTGCGCGGCGTCACCCGCCCGGTGGTGCTGAACGCGGTGATGAACGACCTGCGCCGCCACCCCCTGCCGCCGTTCCGCCGCACCGCCGGATTCTCCGCCGTCACCATGCTCAGCCGCAGCGACTTCGGCATCACCTCCTGGCCCGGCGTGATCGGCGACGACGTCGAACTGCGGCTAGAAGTCGAGGCCATCGCCGACCCGGACGCGGGCTTCACCGAACCAGGCAACGAAGGTGCCCTGGAAGAATGACGCCACCCGCTGGGGCGACATCAGCCAGCTCCTGCACTGGCTGGTGGTCGCGCTGATCCTGCTCCAGGGCCCGCTCGGCCTGCTCATGGCCAACATGCCCAACAGCCCCGACAAGATCCGCGCCTACGCCCTGCACAAATCGATCGGCCTGACTGTCCTCGCCCTGGCCGCGCTGCGCCTGGCCTGGCGGCTTCACGCCCAAGCCCCCGCGCCGGTGCCCGGCACCCCACCCTGGCAGGAACGCGCCGCGCGGATCTCCCACGCCCTCCTGTACGCGCTGCTGTTCGCGCTCCCGTTCAGCGGCTGGCTGTTCAACTCCGCCGCCGGCTTCCCGCTGCAGTGGTTCGGCCTGTTCAACCTGCCCGCCCTCGCCGCCAGCGACCCGGCCCTGCGCGAGCTTGCCGGCACCGTGCACCTGTGGCTGTTCCTGCTGCTGGTGGCAGTGGCCCTGGTGCACGCCGGCGCCGCCCTGCACCACCACCTCGTCCTGCGCGACGCCACCCTGGCGCGGATGCTTCCGCGCGGCTGGCTGCGCCCGCGCCGGCCCGACCACTGAGGATCACCCCATGCGCACCCTGCTGCTGACCGCCTTGCTGATCCTGTCCGCCACTTCCGCACGCGCCGCCGACTACGAGCAGGCGTCCGGATCAAGCCTCGTGTTCGCCGGCACCTGGCAGGGCGAAGTGTTCAGCGGCCACTTCCCCGGCTTCCAGACCCGCCTGCACTTCGACCCCGCCGACCTTGCCGCCACCCGGCTGGAGGTCGACATCCCGCTGTCCCAAGTCACCACCGGCAACCCGGACTACGACGGCGAGATGCGCGGCGAGTCGTTCTTCGACGTCTCCCGCTTCATGCGCGCCCGCTACGTCGCCCGAGGGGCCCGCCAACTGGAAGACGGCCGCTACGCCACCGACGGCACCCTGGATCTGCACGGCGTGAGCCACCCGGTCACCCTGACCTTCAGCTGGGACGCCGGCCCCGCCCCCACCCTCACCGGCCGCGCCACCGTCGACCGCCTGGCGTTCAACATCGGCGACGGCGACTGGGCCGACACCTCCATCATTCCCGCGGAAATCGCCGTCAGTACCAAGGTGGTGTTTCAGCCAGCACCCTGAAACAGGAGTCACGCGGCCTCGCGCGCATGGCGCGCTCCTACAGAAGAAGAGCCAACATCATCCGAGGCAGCTCACCTGCAAACGAAGAGCCGCAGTTTCCGATCGAGTGAGCCGCGCCCTGCCGGTGGGGGGTATCGCGACAAGCAATACATGGATGTATTGCGCGCGCGCCAGGGCAGGACGCCCTGCCGCGCGAAAAGCGATACCCCCCACCGGCAGGGCGCGGCGTCCCACCGAAGGCATCGCGAATCAGGAAGAAGGATGTTTGAACTCGCGAAACGTCGAGGACGCAGCTTAGACCTACGGCTGTCCAGCCAAGAACGCCCTCACAGCATCGGCATCGAACGGCCAGTCCAGCTCACGACCACCAGGATCATCCCGCAACACCGGCACCCGGATCCCGTAGCGCGCCTCCAGCCCTTCGTCATCGTCGATCCACACCGTCTCGAAGTCCGGCACCCGCGCCTGCGCCAGCACCGCCAGCGCCTCGTCGCACAGCGGACAGTCGTCACGCTGGTACAGGATCAGGGCTGGAACGGACTGCTGCATCGACCGGCGGGGAAAAAGCTGCGGGGCGGATAGAATAGCCCCATGGCCGTCAGCACCTTCGACCTCTACAAGATCGGCATCGGGCCGAGCTCCTCCCACACCGTCGGGCCGATGCGCGCCGCCGCCCGCTTCGTCGACCGCTGGCTGCTCGAGGCCGGCCGCCTCGGCGACGTCGCCCGCATCCGCGCCGAAGTATTCGGCTCGCTGGCCCTCACCGGCCGCGGCCACGGCACCGACAAGGCCGTGATGATGGGCCTGGAAGGGCACATGCCCAACCTCGTCGACCCCGACATCATCCCCGCCGCCATGGAGCGCATCCGCGGCGAAAAGCGCATCCGCCTGGCCGGCAGCCACGAGATCGCGTTCGAGGAAAAGCGCGACCTGCTGATGAACAAGCGGCAGAAGCTCCCCTACCACACCAACGGCATGCGCTTTGCCGCCTACGACGCCGAAGGCAACGAAATCGCCAGCCGCGACTACTACTCCGTCGGCGGCGGCTTCGTGGTCAACCAGGACGACGCCGCCGAAGACCGGATCGTCGCCGACACCACCGCCGTCCCGCACCCCTTCTCCAGCGGCGACGAACTGCTGGCGCGGGCGAAGGACACCGGCCTGTCGATCGCGCAGATGATGTTCGAGAACGAACAGTGCTGGCGCAGCGCCGACGAGATCCGCGACGGCCTGCGCGAGCTGTGGGCCGCCATGCAGTCCTGCGTGCAACGCGGCATCCGCAACGGCGGCACCCTGCCCGGCGGGCTCAAGGTCACCCGCCGCGCGCCGGCCATGCACGCCGAACTCTCGGCCCGCCCCGAAGCCGCCCTGCGCGACCCCCTGACCACCCTGGACTGGGTGAACCTGTACGCGCTGGCGGTGAACGAGGAGAACGCCGCCGGCGGCCGCGTGGTCACCGCACCCACCAACGGCGCGGCCGGCATCATCCCCGCGGTGCTGCACTACTACGACCGCTTCTGCCCCGGCTCCAGCGAACAGGGCGTGTTCGACTTCCTGCTCACCGCCGCCGCCGTCGGCATCCTGTACAAGGAAAACGCCTCCATTTCCGGCGCCGAGGTCGGCTGCCAGGGCGAGGTCGGCGTGGCCTGCTCAATGGCCGCCGCCGGCCTCACCGCCGCCCTGGGCGGCACCCCTGCGCAGGTCGAGAACGCCGCCGAGATAGGCATGGAGCACAACCTCGGGCTCACCTGCGACCCGATCGGCGGCCTGGTGCAGATCCCCTGCATCGAGCGCAACGCCATGGGCTCGGTCAAGGCCATCAACGCCTCGCGCATGGCCTTCCGCGGCGACGGCACCCAGAAGGTCAGCCTGGACAAGGTCATCAAGACCATGCGCGACACCGGCCGCGACATGCGCGACAAGTACAAGGAAACCTCACGCGGCGGCCTGGCGGTCAACGTCATCGAGTGCTGACCGCCGCGCGCGGCCGGCCTACTCCCTCACGCAGTCCGTCCGCCCCTCGGCGACGCAGTCCCGGTAGTTGTCGCGCTTGGCGACATCCGAGCCGAAGCGGTAGCCGGCTGCCAGCGAGAACAGGAACAGTGCCGCCAGGCCCACACCGATCCACAGCACGACCAGGTGCCGGCGGGCGGTGGTGGAAGCGGCCAGGCGCTCGAACGGGATATCGACGGCCGCCGACAGCGCACGCAGGGTGGCGGCATCGGCCTTGCCCTCCTCTTCCAGTCGGGTGACCGCGGCAACGTCGATACCGGCGGCGTCGGCCAGCTGCTGGCGCGTCCAGTCGCGCACGTCGCGGGCGCTGCGCACGAGGTCGGGGGAAACGGTGGTGGCGTCATTCATCGAACTGCTCCTCTGGTCGGGGGTCGGGCCGCGGCATGCCGCCGCGGGGCCCCATTGACGCCGCGGCGCCCGCCGCGAACCACGCCTGGCGCCCGACACCCGCCCGACAGCAAGAGGTCGGCGTCCGCTTCACCTATTGATCCGGAGGACGTCGTCGAGCAGGGCGGCGGCGGTGACTTCGGCGCCGGCGCCCGGGCCGCGGATCACCAGCGGCTGCTCGCGGTAGCGGCAGCTGGTGATCGCAACCAGGTTGTCGGTGCCCGCGCCGCTGCACAGCGGATGCGCGGCCGGCAGCGCCTGCAGGGCCACGCGTGCGCCGTCCGCATCGAAGCGGCCGGTCACGCGCAGCCTGGCCCCGTTGGCCCTGGCCTGGGCCAGGCGCTCATCCATCGGCGCGTCCAGCAGCGGCAGCAGCGCGTCGGCATCTGCGGCGTCCGCGCCGGCCAGCCGCGCCGGAAGCAGTGACTCCACCCGCACCTGGTGCGGCTCCAGCTCGATGCCGGCCGCGCGCGCCAGGATCAGCAGCTTGCGCCTGACGTCCTCTCCGGACAGGTCGATGCGCGGGTCGGGCTCGCAGTAGCCCTCCCCGCGCGCCTGCCGCACCAGTTCCGAGAACGGGCGCGATCCGTCATGGCGGTCGAACAGCCAGGCCAGCGACCCCGAAAGCACCCCTTCCACCGCCTCGATCCGGTCTCCGCCGGCGGCCAGTTCGCGGATCGAACGCAGCAGCGGCAGCCCCGCGCCGACGGTGGCCGCATCGCCGTAGTGGGCACCGCTGTCCCGGCACGCGGCGGCAATGGCCCGCGAGCGGGCCAGGTCGGCGCCGTTGCCCAGCTTGTTGGCGGTGACCACGTGGATGCCGCGGGCCAGCCACTCGTCGTGCCAGCCGGCCACCCCGTCGCTGGCGGTGGCGTCCACCACCACGTCGCCGGGCCGCAGCCCCTCGGCTTCCACCCACGGCGCCCAGGTTCCGCTCCTCGCCGGAGCGTTCCGCAGCTGCTCCAATGCCTGGGCCGGCGCGCTTTCCGCCGGCGCCAGCGCGCGTGAATTGCACAGCCAGGCGAACTCCGGAACCTCCAGCCCCCGGGCCCGCAGCCGCTCGCAGCGGGCGACGAAGGCGCCGCCGACGGTTCCCGTACCCAGCAGCGCCAGTCTCGGCGCGGCGGCCGCAAGCCCGTGGCGAAGGCCCTGCGCCCGCGCCGCGCGCGGCATCGTGACCACCGTGCTCATGCGTCCACCTGCCTGCGCGCGATCGCGCCCTGTACCGCCTGCGCGCGCTCCAGCGCCGCGGCCAGGTCGGCCTGCAGGTCTTCGGCCGCCTCGATGCCCACCGACAGCCGCAGCAGCCCTTCGGAAATACCGGCCTTCGCCCGCGCCTGGGCGCTCATCGATGCATGGGTCATGGTCGCCGGATGGGCAACCAGGCTTTCCACCCCGCCCAGCGATTCGGCCAGGGTGAAGCAGCGCAGGCCGTCGACAAACGCGGCCACCGCCTCCACCCCGCCTTCCAGCTCCAGACTGAGCATCGCGCCAAAGCCCTTCTGCTGGCGCGCCGCCACCGCGTGGCCCGGGTGCGACTCCAGCCCCGGCCAGTACACCCGCGCCACCGCCGGATGCGCCTGCAGCTGGTGCACGATCGCCTCCGCATTCTCCTGGTGCACGCGCAGCCGGGCGTCCAGCGTGCGCAGCCCGCGCAGGGTCAGGAAGCTGTCGAACGGCGAGCCGGTCAGGCCCAGCGCGTTGGCCCACCAGCCGAAGCGCTCGTGCAGCTCCGGCGTCGCCGCCACCAGCGCCCCGCCGACCACGTCGCTGTGGCCGTTGATGTACTTGGTGGTCGAATGCAGCACCGCGTCGGCGCCGAAGGCGATCGGCGCCTGAAGCGCCGGTGACAGGAAGGTGTTGTCCACCGCCACCAGCGCGCCCGCCCGGTGGGCGGCGTCGATCACGAAGCGCAGGTCGGTGATGCGCAGCAGCGGGTTGGAGGGCGTTTCCACCAGCACCAGCTTCGGCGCCACCGAGAGCGCTTCGGCCAGCGCGCGCGGATCGGTCAGGTCGGCGGTCACCAGCTCGAAGTGGCCCTTGCGCGCCAGCGCGTCGAACAGCCGCCAGCTGCCGCCGTAGGCGTCGTGCGGCACCACCAGCCGGTCGCCCGGTTCAAGCAGCGCGTGCAGCAGCAGGGTGATCGCCCCCATGCCGGTGGAGGTGACCACGCCGCCGGCGCCGCCCTCCAGCTCGGCCAGTGCTTCACCGAGCAGGTCGCGGGTGGGATTGCCGCTGCGGGTGTAGTCGTAGGTGCGCTTGCCGCCCAGGCCGTCGAAGCTGAAGTTGGACGAGAGCACGATCGGCGGCACCACCGCGCCGAAGCTTTCGTCGCGGTCGATGCCCGCGCGCACCGCCTGCGTCGCCAGCCGGCTCATGCCCGGCCTCCCTGCGCGCCCAGCGCCGCGTGCAGGATCGCGTCGATCCGGTCGGTGTCCTTGAGGAAGGCGTCGTGGCCCCACTGCGAGCGCAGGATGCGCAGCTGCCCCGGCGTGGCCAGCCCCTCCACCAGCGCCACCGAATCGGCCAGCGGCACCAGCCGGTCGCCCTCCACCGCCACCACCGTGGTGGGCACCGCGACCGCGGCCGGATCCACCCGGTGCAGGTCGATCGATTCGGACAGCCGCAGCCAGGCGGTCAGCGGCGTGCGCGCCGCGAACTGCGCGCCCACCGCGTCCAGGTAGTCCTCCGCCGCCACCCGCACGCGGCCGTTGACGATTTCCGGCGGGGCGTCGAAACGCTCGCCGAACTCGTCCGCCGTGCGATAGCTGAGCATCGCCAGCTGCCGCGCCAGCGACAGCCCCTGCGCGTCCGAGCACTGCAGTTCGCCCAGCGCCAGCGCGCGCCGCTGCAGCGCCCGCCAGGCCGACGCCCACGGGTGGGCGCGATGCGCACCGCTCACCGCCACCAGCCGCTGCAGCAGCGCCGGATGGCGCACCGCCAGCTGCAGGCCGACCAGGGCGCCGTAGGAATAGCCGACGAAGCCATGCAGCTGCTGGATGTCCAGCGCGGCCAGCAGGGCGACCACCGCGTCGGCCTGGTCGGCGGTGTCCAGCGGCGCATCGATGCGGCCGTCGGCGCCGACGTAATCGAAGGAGACGATGCGCCGGCATGCGGGATCCAGCGCCCGGCCGCTGCCCACCAGGCCATCGACCCAGCCGCGCTCGGGGAATTCGGCGGTCGCGGCCAGGTGCCGGTGCGCGCTGATGCCGCCGGCCACGAACACCGCGGGCGCATCCTCCGGGCCAAGGCTTTCCCACGCCAGGCGCAGCGCCCGGCGGCCACCGTGGCGCAGATCCAGTTCCAGCGGCAGCACGCCGCGGGCCGCGTTGACGCCGGCCGGGCCGGGCACCGCCGGCGGCGGCACCGCAATGCCGGAGCGGATGGGAGTGGGGGTGGTTTGCAGCAGGCTCATGGCACGTCCGACCTTCTGTGTGGAAAGGCCATCGATGCGCACGGGGAGCCGGTCGGGAAATCGATGCGCGCGCCATTGCCGGCGCGCATCGACAACCATCTTCCGGTGGACACGCAGGTCCCCGCAGGACTTGGCACCTTCTCCCCGGCGCCGCGCTGCGACTCCAGGGGGAGGTTGCCCCGGCATCAAAGGGCCTGTCCCTCCGCCGGTCTCGATGGATGGGGCGATCCTGGCAGCGCTTCTCGAGAAAGTCAATCGCTTCATTCGAATAAAGCGATACAATTGCCGGATTCCATCCCCCACGCTCCCCGGCCCCGGCCTGTTCAGCCATAATTTCGCGATGCCCATCCCCCGTCTCCTCGCCGCCCTGCTGTGCGGCGCCCTCCTTGCCTCCTGCGCCAGCACCCCGGCGCCCGTCCGCACCTCGGACAGCCCAGTCTCCGGCGTGGCCAGGCCCAGCGTTGAAGTGCCCGAACACTTCGTCACCGCGCCCAGCCCGGAGGACGAGCTGGACTCGCTGGCCGCCTGGTCGACTGCCGATGGCCAGGTGCGGGTGATCGCCACCGCCAAGTCCACCCACCGGCTGGTGGTGTACGACGGCGACAGCGGCGAGCGGCTGGGCGAGGCCGGCGGCAAGGGCCGCGAGCCGGGATCGTTCACCCGGCCCAACGGGGTGCAGGTGTACGCCGACCTGGTGTTCGTGACCGAGCGCGACGCCCCGCGGGTGCAGGTGCTTGCGCTGCCGGACTTCCGCCCGGTGGCCACCTTCGGCGAGGACGAGCTGCGCAGCCCCTACGGGATCTGGCTGTACGAACCGGCGCCCGGCGAGCTGCAGGTCTATGTCACCGACAGCTTCCAGTACGGCGACGACTTTTCGGTAGTTCCACCGCCGGAGGAGCTGGATCAGCGCGTGCACCGCTACCGGCTCACCCTGCTGCCGGACGGCGGCATCCACGCCCGCCACCAGGGCAGTTTCGGCGACACCAGCCAAGCGGCCGCGCTGCGCATGGTGGAATCGATCTGGGGCGATCCCGCGCACGACCGCCTGCTGGTCGCCGACGAGGATCGCCGCCACGTGGCGACCCTGCGCGGCTACACCCTGGATGGCCGCTACACCGGCCTGGACCTGCCCGGCGACGCCTTCGGCGGCGAGCCCGAAGGCGTGGTCCTGTGGGACTGCACGCCCGAAAGCGGCTACTGGATCGCGGTGGATCAGCTCAATCCGCTGTCCCTGTTCCATCTCTACGACCGCGCCAGCCTGGCGCCGCGCGGCAGCTTCCGCGGCGCGGTCACCGCCAACACCGACGGCATCGCCCTGTCGCTGCAGCCCACCGCCCGCTTCCCGGCCGGCGCGCTGTACGCGGTGCATGACGACCGCGCCGTGAGCGCCTTCGGGCTGGACGAGGTGGTGCGCGCGCTGGGGCTGGATCCGGCCTGCGTGCCCTGACCCGGTGGCCGTCCGCGCACCGTCCGCCGCAGTGGTGATGATGCTCGCCGCGGCGCTGTGCGCGGCAGCGGTGCCCGGCGCGGCCAGCGAACCCGCGCCGGTCGCGCGGCTGGTACTGGAACCACGCGACGGCGCCACCCTGGCCTGGGCCGAGAACCTGCTGGCCGGCCCGATCGAAGTGATGCTTCACGCCGACGGCGAGACTCCCCCGGCCGCGCCCGCCCTGCCCGCGCGGGCGACGGTGCCCGCACGCGGCCGCACCCTGGTGGCGCGCATCGGCCCCGGCACTCCCGGCAGCCACCGGCTGCGGCTGCAGGCGGTGCCCGGCCATCCGCAGGTGCGCGACGCCGGCGTCCAGTACGCCTGGCCGCTGCACGGCGCGCCGCTGCGCGTGGCCCAGGGCTGGGGCGGAGCCAGCAGCCATCGCGACCCGGCCAACCGCCACGCCGTCGACCTCGCCGCGCCCGTCGGCACCCCGGTGCTGGCGGCCCGCGACGGACTGGTGATGCAGGTCGAGTCCGGCTTCAGCGAAGGTGCGCCCGACCTGCGCCTGGACGGCCGCGCCAACTTCGTGCGCATCCTCCACGACGACGGCACCATGGCCGTGTACGCACACCTGGATGCCAGCGGGGTCTTCGTGCGCCCCGGCGAGCGGATCCGGCGCGGCCAGCGGCTGGGACTGTCGGGCAGCACCGGCTTCAGCAGCGGCCCGCACCTGCACTTCGTGGTGCAGGCCAACCGCGGCATGCGGCTGGAGTCGCTCCCCTTCACCATGTTCGGCCCCGGCGGCATCCTGCGCTTCAGCGATCCCGGGGCAAACGGGGAATAGCCGTATAATTTCCGGCTTTCCGCATCCCCACGGCGCCATCGCGGCGCGTATTGCCATGCCCGACGTTTCGAAAGAAGCCGCCCGCCGCCGCACCTTCGCGATCATCTCGCACCCGGACGCGGGCAAGACCACGCTCACCGAGAAGCTGCTGCTGTTCGGCGGCGCGATCCAGATGGCCGGCAGCGTCAAGGGCCGCAAGGCCGCCCGCCACGCCACCAGCGACTGGATGAAGCTGGAGCAGGAGCGCGGGATCTCGGTGACCAGTTCGGTGATGCAGTTCCCCTACGACGGCCGCATCGTCAACCTGCTCGACACCCCCGGCCACGCCGACTTCGGCGAGGACACCTACCGGGTGCTGACCGCGGTGGACTCGGCGCTGATGGTGATCGACGTGGCCAAGGGCGTGGAGGAGCGCACGATCAAGCTGATGGAGGTGTGCCGCATGCGCGACACGCCGATCATGACCTTCATCAACAAGCTCGACCGCGAGGGCCGCGAGCCGATCGAGCTGCTTGACGAAGTGGAGAGCGTGCTCGGCATCCAGTGCGCGCCGGTGACCTGGCCGATCGGCATGGGCAAGCGCCTGAAGGGCGTGGTGCACCTGGTCACCGGCGAGGTGCACCTGTACGAGCAGGGCCGCAACTTCACCCGCAAGGATTCCACCATCTTCGCCTCCATCGACGCGCCGGGGCTGGAAGAGCGGATCGGCGCGCCGATGCTGGCCGAGCTGCGCGACGAACTGGAGCTGGTGCAGGGCGCCAGCCATCCTTTCGACCTGGAGGAATACCGGGCCGGCCGGCAGACGCCGGTGTTCTTCGGTTCGGCCGTGAACAACTTCGGGGTGCAGCCGCTGCTGGACTTCTTCGTCAAGCACGCGCCTTCGCCGCAGCCGCGCGAAACCACCACCCGCACCGTGGCCGCCGACGAACCAAAGCTCACCGGCTTCGTGTTCAAGATCCAGGCCAACATGGATCCGCAGCACCGCGACCGGGTGGCCTTCATGCGCGTGTGTTCGGGCCGCTTCGAGGCCGGCATGAAGGCCTTCCACGCCCGCAGCGGCAAGGACATGAAGCTGGCCAACGCGCTGACCTTCATGGCCAGCGACCGCGAGATCGCCGCCGAGGCGTATCCGGGCGACGTGATCGGCATCCACAACCACGGCACCATCTCCATCGGCGACACCTTCACCGAGGGCGAGGCGCTCACCTTCACCGGCATCCCCAACTTCGCCCCCGAGCTGTTCCGCCGCGCGCGCCTGCGCGACCCGCTAAGGCTCAAGCAGCTGCAGAAAGGCCTGGAGCAGCTTTCCGAGGAAGGCGCCACCCAGTTCTTCCGCCCGCTGATGTCCAACGACCTGATCCTGGGCGCGATCGGCGTGCTGCAGTTCGACGTGGCCGCCTACCGGCTCAAGGCCGAGTACGGGGTGGACGCGACCTTCGAGCAGGTCGGCGTGGTCACCACCCGCTGGATCCACTGCGACGACGCGAAGAAACTGGAGGAGTTCCGCGAGAAGAACGCCGCCAACCTCGGCCTGGACGCCGCCGGCGAGCTGGTCTACCTGGCGCCGACCCGGGTCAACCTGCAGCTTGCCCAGGAGCGCTGGCCGGACGTGCGCTTCGACGCCACCCGCGAGCAGGCCCACAGCTGAGGCCGGCGCCGCGCAGCGCGGTACGCCTGCGTATGGTTTAATCGGGATCCCGCCTGTCCGGGCCCCGCAATGAACCCCGTCGCCCTCACCCCGCGCCAGCAGCGGGAGGAACGCGCCAGTGCGCTCACCCACGGCGTGGGCGCCGCCGCCGCGCTGGCCGCCGGCACGGCCCTGGTCACCCTGGCCGCGCTGCACGGCGACGGCTGGCAGCTGGGCGCGGCGATCGTGTTCTCCACCAGCCTGGTGCTGCTGTACCTGGCTTCCACCCTCTACCACTCCTTCCAGCAGCCGGTGCTCAAGCGGCGGCTGAAGGTGTTCGACCACTGCGCGATCTACCTGCTGATCGCCGGCACCTATACGCCGTTCACCCTGGTGGGCCTGCGCGGGCCGCTGGGGTGGAGCCTGTTTGCCGCGATCTGGACGCTGGCACTGGCCGGGGTGGTGTTCAAGCTGTTTTACACCGGCCGCTTCCGCAAGCTGTCCACGCTGATCTACGTGGCGATGGGGTGGCTGGTGCTGGTGGCGATCAAGCCGGTGCTGGCGGCGCTGGACGCCTGGACGTTCGGCTGGCTGGTGGCCGGCGGGGTGTTCTACACCCTGGGCACGGTGTTCTACCACCGCGACTCGATCCCGTACGCGCACGCGATCTGGCACGTGTTCTGCATTGCCGGCAGCGTCTGCCACTACCTGGCGGTGATGGCGCAGGTGGTAACGCTTTCCTGAGCGCCGGACTATCCTGAGCGTCCCGCCGCGACGAGCGCCCGCCATGACCCGACTCCTCCTGCCCGTTTGCGCCGCCGCGCTGCTGGCCGCCTGCCAGGCCCAGACGCCCGAACCCGCCCTCGCACCCGAACCCGCGCCCGCGCCGGCAGCACCCGACCCCGAGCGTGCCAACGACGGTGATGTCGTCGCCGGCTACGCCTGCGAGGGCGGCAACACCGTCGAACTGGTTCGCGAAGGCCGCGTGGCCCGCGCCTCGCTGAGCGACGGCCGCACCATCCGCTTGGGCGAGATGGCCGGCAGCAGTCCGCGAACCTGGTCGGACGTCGGCCTGAGCTTCAGCGTCGGCGACGACTTCGCCGAGCTGTCCCAGACCAACGGCGAATACAGCCTCACCTGCACCCCACTGTAGGAGCGCGTCTTACGCGCTCCTACCGCAGATGGCAGCGGCATGCCGGCTTCCACGAAACATCGGCGCGAGCGCTCGCGCTGAACCGGGCACAACGTGTTCACCGCGATTCGACCGGGCAGCCGGGATGCTGGCCCCGGCACAACCGCGGAGCCGCCCATGCCAACGCCCGCCAGCCCCAGGCCGGCATTCGTCCAGACGCTCACCCGCCGCCCGTGGCTCACCGCGGCGGTGGCGGTGGCCCTCGCGCTCGCCGTGCTGGTGCTGCTGTGGGACTGGAACTGGTTCAAGGGGCCGGTCGAGCGCGCGGTGGAGGCACGCACCGGCCGCAGCTTCGACATCGGCGGCGACCTGGACGTGGCCCTGGGCAGCACCGTGGCCATCCGCGCCGACCGCCTGCGCCTGGGCAACGCTGACTGGTCGGACGAGGAGGAAATGGCCAGCACCGAGCGCGCCAGCATCCGCGTCCACCTGCCCTCGCTGCTGTTCCGGCGTGAAACCCGGATCCCGGAAATCGAACTGATCCAGCCGAAGGTACGACTGGAAACCGGCGCCGAAGGCGGCAACTGGGACATGTTCGGCGAACCCTCCGGCGGCACCCCGCCACGGATCGAACGGCTGTGGATCGAAGGTGGCGAACTGGTGTTCCTGCACCCGGCCCAGGACACCCGCATCGACATCAGCATGGACAGCCGCGAAGCCTCGCGCGCCGACGCCGCGCCGCCGGTGGCGGTGGAGGGCACCGGCCGGTGGCAGGGCAACGACTTCAGCCTGGAAGGCCGCATCGCCTCCCTGCTCGAACTGCAGCAGCCCGACGCCGGCAGCGGCTACGGCGTCGACCTGCAGGCCCGCGCCGGCCGCACCCGCGCCCACGCCCGGGGCCGCCTGTTCAATCCCTTCCAGTTCCAGCGCTTCAGCGTGCAGATGCAGCTGGAAGGCGCCAACCTGCAGGATCTGTACCCGCTGCTGGGCATCGCCCTGCCCGACACGCCCGCCTACGCGCTGGACGGGCGCCTGGGCCGCGAGGGCAACGTCTGGACGTACCAGGAGTTCAGCGGCACCGTCGGCGACAGCGACCTGGGCGGCGACGTCACCGTGACCGTCGGCGGCGAGCGGCCGCACCTGCGCGGCGACCTGGTCTCGACCCTGCTCGACTTCGACGACCTGGCCGGCCTGATCGGCGGCTCCCCCGACAGCGGCCCGGACGACACCAGCAACCCAGAGCTGGAAGCGCGCGCGGCCGAACGCGCCGCCAGCGGCCGGGTGCTGCCGGACACGCCCTATGCGCTGGAGAAACTGCGCGCGATGGACGCCGACGTGCGCCTGCGCGCCTCGCGGATCGATTCGCCGGTGCTGCCGCTGGACGACATGGACGCCACCCTGTCGCTGGCCGGCGGCCTCCTCACGCTGGAGCCGCTGGACTTCGGCGTGGCCGGCGGCACCATCCGCTCCAACGTGCGCATGGACGCCCGCGGCGAGGTGATCGAAACCCGTCTGGACGCCGGCCTGCGCCAGCTGGAGCTGCAGCAGATGTTCCCCGACATGAGCGTCGCCGAGGACGCCCTGGGCGCCTTCGGCGGCGAGATCGGCCTGACCGGGCACGGCAACTCCATCGCCGGCATGCTGGGCAGCGCCGACGGCGAGGTCATGCTCGGCATGGGCCGCGGCCAGGTCAGCAACCTGATCCTGGAACTGGCCGGCATCGACATCTTCGAAGCCCTGCGGTTCCTGCTCACCGGTGACCGGCTGGTGCCGATCCACTGCGCCTTCGCCGATTTCGCGGTCACCGACGGCGTGATGCAGGCGCGGGCGCTCGCCTTCGACACCGAGGACACCCTGATCGTGGGCGAAGGCACCGTGGATCTTGGCGAGGAAACGCTGGATCTGGAGCTGCGGCCGCGGCCCAAGGATCGCAGCCTGCTGACCCTGCGCTCGCCGCTGGTGGTCGACGGCAGCTTCGCCGACCCCGGCTTCCGGCCCGACATGGGCCGGCTGGGCGTGCGCGGCGCCATCGCCCTGGCCCTGGGCAGCGTCGCTCCGCCCGCCGCCCTGCTGGCCACCCTGGAACTGGGCCCGGGCGAAGACGCCGACTGCGGCGGCGACTACGCCCTGTAGGAGCGCGCCATGCGCGGCCGGGACGCGGGGTCGACCCGCGGAGTGCCGGCGCCGCTTTGCTGTCAGCCGGCGATGTAGCTGTGCAGCTGATCCAGCTCCACCTGCTGATCCGCCATCACCGCCTTGACCAGGTCGCCGATCGAGACCAGCCCCAGCACCGTGCCGCCCGAGTCCACCACCGGCAGGTGGCGGATGCGCCTGCGGGTGACGATCTCCATGCAGCCGGGCACGTGGTCGTCCAGGCCCACCGTCACCACGTCGCCGCTCATGATCTGGCGCACCGGGGTCTCGCGCGATGAAAGCCCGGCCAGGATCACCTTGCGCGCGTAATCGCGCTCGGACAGCATGCCCACCAGCTCGGCGCCATCCATCACCAGAACCGCGCCGACCTGCTTCTCCGCCATGAGCCGGATCGCATCCAGCACCGCAGCCTCGGGGCCGATGGCATAGACCTCATGCCCCTTCTCCTCCAGCAGATGCCTCACGGTACGCATCGTGCACTCCTCCGCTTGACAGGGACTGCCCCGACTGTACCCCTTCCGCAGGCAGCCATGTATCCACCAGGTACAGCGGACGCTGCTTGGACTCCAGGTACAGCCGGCCCAGGTACTCGCCGATCATGCCCAGCGCGACCAGTTGGGCGCCGCCCAGGAACAGGATCACCGCCATCATCGTCGGCCAGCCCTGCACCGCATCCCCGTACAGCAGCGCCTTGGCCACGATCCACGCGCCATAGGCGAACGCCAGCAGCGCGGCGGCCAGCCCCAGGTAGGTGGCCGCCCGCAGCGGCGCGGTGGAAAAGCTGGTCACGCCTTCCAGGGCGAAGTTCCACAGCTTCCACGCGTTGTACTTGCTGCGCCCGGCCGCCCGCGGCTGGCGCTCATAGGCAATCGCGATGCGGTTGTAGCCGACCCAGCCGAACAGCCCCTTCATGAACCGGTGCCGCTCGCGCAGCTGGCGCAGCGCATCCAGCGCGCGCGGCGACAGCAGCCGGTAGTCGCCGGTATCGACCGGGATCGGGGTCTTCGACAACCGTTGCATCACCCGGTAGAAGCCGTGCGCGGAAGCACGCTTGAACCAGCCCTCGCCCTCGCGCACGGTGCGCGTGCCGTAGACATCGTCATAGCCCTCGCGCCAGCGGGCGACGAACTGCGGGATCAGCTCCGGCGGATCCTGGCCGTCGGCGTCCAGGATCAGCGCCGCGCCCTCGGTCACCGCGTCCAGCCCGGCGGTCAGCGCCAGCTCCTTGCCGAAGTTGCGCGACAGCCGCAGCAGCGACACCCGCGGGTCGGATCCGGCGATGTCGCGCATGACCTGCCAGGTGTCGTCATCGCTGCCGTCGTCCACGTACAGCACCCGGCCGCGCACGCCATGGTCGCGCGCCAGGCCGTCAAGCACCGCCGCGACCCGCGGATGCAGCTTGGGCAGCGCCTCGGCCTCGTTCCACGCGGCCACCACGATTGTCAAAAGGTCTGCAGACATCCCGCCATCCTAAACCGCCGCCCCGGCCGCGGGCCGGATCAATCCAATTGCTGGAGATACGCCTCGCCGCCGATCTGGCGCATCTGCCGCTGGATCTGCCCTGTGCGCCGCTGCACGTAGGGACCGGGGCTGGCGGCGCTGTAGCGGCGCGGGCTCGGCAGCACCGCCGCCAGCCGGGCGCCCTCTGCCGTGGTCAATGCATCGGCGTCCTTGCCGAAGAACGCCTGCGCCGCCGCCTGCGCCCCGTACACGCCGTGCCCGAACTCGGCCACGTTCACGTACATCTCCAGGATCCGCTGCTTCGGCCACATCCACTCCATTAATAATGTGTACCAGGCCTCAAGCCCCTTGCGCACCCAGCTGCGCCCGCTCCACAGGAACACGTTCTTGGCGGTCTGCTGGCTGATCGTGCTGGCCCCGCGCAGGCGCCCGCCGCGGGCATGCTGCTCGCGCGCCTTTTCGATTGCCTCCAGGTCGAAGCCCCGGTGCACGGCGAAGCGCTGGTCCTCGGCCGCGATCGCCGCCAACGGCAGGCCGGGCGCAATCCGCTCGAAGTCCCGCCACTCATGGCGCAGCCGGAATTCGTCATCGCCCCCCAGCCATGCCTTCAGCTGGTGCTCCACCATCACCATCGACAGCGGCGGGTCCACGAACCGCAGCACGGCCACCTGCAGCACGCTGACAAGGACCAGCGCCACCGGCACCATCAGCAGCCGGCGCACCCAGCGACGCCATCCACGCTTGCGGCTCATGCCCGCCCCCCCTGCTTGTGCACCCGGCCCCGCGCCCCCATGTACGTCATTCCGCATCCCACGCTCGACATGGCCGCCATTATTGCCATGTCCGCATCGCGCCCACGTCACGAGACCATGAACCCAGCCTCCCCCGACACCGACCGCCTCGACCGCTTCCTGCTGCCCCACGCCGGCGTGCGCGGCGTGCGCGTGCACCTGCGCGACGCCTGGTCGCAGATCGCCACCCGGGTGGACGAGCTGCCGGCCGAAGCCATCACCCTGCTGGGCGAGGCCGCGGCCGCCTCGGCGCTGTTCACCGCCCACGTCAAGGTCGACGGCCGGCTGTCGGTGCACCTGCGCGGCGACGGCGCGCTGCGCACCCTGTTCGCCGAATGCACCGCCGACGGCACCCTGCGCGGCATCGTGCGCCTAGCCGAGGGCGCGCAGGCCATCCCGCGCGACCTGCGCCAGGCCGGCGCCGGCGGCACCCTGGCCATCACCATCGAGAACCCCGGCCACGGCCGCCGCGAGCCGGTGAGCTACCAGGGCCTGGTGGAACTCGCGTCGGACACGCTGTCCGGGGCGTTCGAGGACTACTTCCTGCGCTCCGAGCAGCTGCCCACCCGGATCCTGCTGGCCACCGATGGCGACGCCGCGGCCGGGCTGATGCTCCAGCAGCTGCCGGGCAACGACGGCGACGCCGACGGCTGGAACCGCGCCAGCATCCTGTTCGACACCCTGTCGCCCGCCGAACTGCTGGCCTGGGACGCCGGCACCCTGCTGCAGCGCCTGTTCCACGAAGAATCGCCCCAGGCGATGGGCGGCCGCGAGCTGCGCTTCGGCTGCTCGTGCTCGCGCGAGCGGGTGTCCGACGTGCTCCGCGCCCTCGGCCCGGAGGAGGCCACCGCGGCCGTGATCGACGGCGCCGCCTGCGTGCGCTGCGAGTTCTGCGGACAGGCGTACCAATTCCTGCAACAGGAGATTGACGCCCTCTTCACCGTGGAGCAGGCTCCATTGGACGCCCCGCCCCGTCTGCACTGAGGCGCGGCGGGGATCTTCGGGGATTGTTAAAGAAACATAAACACGCTAGAGTCGGAAGGCCCTGCGAATGGAACTTCCGGCCCGCCCAAGGGTCGATCTTCACACCATGTCCCTGCGCGCCGCCAAGCTGATGTTTCCCGTCCTGCTCGCCCTCGGCGCAGCGGCGGGCGCGCACGCGCAGGAACAGGACCAGGCCGTGCTTCCGGTATGGAACAACGACGGCCAGATCGAAGCCCTGCTGGTGCTCGAGCCCACCGACGACAGCGCCCGCGCCGGCGCCCGCTGGCACCTTGGCGGCGGCAACAGCCTGGATGCCACCTTCGGCCTTGAATCCGGCGATTCGCTGGCGCTTCTGTGCAACCACCAGGGCGGCCTGGCGGTGGCGCTGGGCAACCTCGCCAACAACTGCAGCCTGGCCTCGCTCGGCGACGACGCCGGCGGCGCGCAGCGCAGCACCGCCACCGCGGCCTTCAGCCGCCCCGGCGGCCAGGTCGGCGTGAGCGTCGGCGAGACCCGCGGCAACCTGCCCACGTGGCTGGCCCCCGGCGCCCGCGGCAGCGCAGGCCAGGTGGACGGCAACGACCTCACCGTCTTCGCCCAGCGCAACATCAGCGACCACGGCTACGTGTCGATCGCCGGCACCGTGGCCAAGGCACGCCTGATTCCCTATGCCCAGGCACCCGCCGGCATGGCGGAGCGCTGGGACAGCCGCAGCCTGCGCCTGGGCGGTGGCTACGGCAATTTCGGTGCCAGCGTCATTGGCCAGGTCACCGACACCCCGGGCCGCGAGCGCTTCGACAGCCTCGGCCTGGGCCTGACCTGGCGCACGCCGTGGAGCGGCCAGCTCACGGTCGGCGCCGAGAACGTGATCACCCGCGGCAAGAATCCGTTCTCACCGCGCGGCGAGAACGGCGAGGACGAGGGCACCGTGCCCTACGTCCGCTACGAGCAGGACCTCTGACGGATCCTTGCTTTCGCGGCCGGTTTACCGTAACCGGCACGATTTGTTAACGACACTTTAATTTCTCTCGCAACGGGGCTAGTATCGGCCCCGGCCTTGCCGAATTTGGCGTCAGCGTTGTCGCCACCGGCGGGTTCCCATGGGAATGTCCCAAGCCACACTTGGAGAGAGAGATGACTTTCAAGACCACCAAGCTCCGCGACGCGATCACCTTCGCGCTCGTTGCGGGCGCAACCGCCGTCGCCGGCACGGGCGTTGCATTCGCCCAGGACGCCGACGAGCAGCCGACCACGCAGGCCACCACGCTGGACCGCATCGAGGTCACCGGCTCGCGCATCAAGCGTGCCGAGATCGAAGGCGCCCTGCCGGTCACCGTGATCGACCGGGTCCAGCTGGAGGCCAGCGGTGACGTGTCCGTTGCCGACTTCCTGCGCGACACCACCTTCAACTCGTTCGGTTCCTACCAGACCACCTCGGGCAGCTCGGGCGCCGGTGCCTCGACCATCAGCCTGCGTGGCCTGGGTTCCGCGCGCACCCTGATCCTGATCGACGGCCGTCGTGCCCCGACCGCGCCGATGCTCGGCCAGGGCCAGGACCTGAACTCGATCCCGATGGCGGCGGTCGAGCGCATTGAAATGCTCTCCGACGGTGCCTCGGCCGTGTACGGCTCCGACGCGCTGGGTGGCGTGATCAACATCATCACCCGCCGCGACTACGACGGCATGGAAATCACCATGGGCGTCGGCCGTCCGACCGAAGCCGGCGGCGACACCGAGGAATACAGCCTGATCATCGGCGCCAGCGGTGACCGCGCGCGCGTCCTGGCCGGTGCCTCGATGACCAGCCGCGACGTCGTCTACACCCGCGACCGCGACTACTGGTACAGCCAGCCGGGCGGCTCGATCTACTCCAACAACTTCGCCCTGACGCCGTCCACCGCGGCTTCGCAGCGTCTGCAGCACCCGGAGTTCGGCACCGCCGTCCCCGGCCTGTGCACCAACGGCGACGACAGCGACCTGTTCTGGCTCGACGGCAACAACGTCTGTCAGTTCAACCACTCCGCCACCTCCGCCGACCTGACCTCGCTGAAGAACACCGCCGTGTTCGCCCGAGGCGACGTGCAGATCAGCGACGACTGGCTGGGCTACTACTCCGGTAGCGCAACCCGCGTGAACACCTTCGGCCGCTACGCGCCGGTGCCCTCCAGCCCGTGGCCGGGCGGCATGATCATCCTGCCGGACGGCACCCCGAACCACCCCGGCACCATCGGCGGCAACAACCCGCACGCGGCCGACCCGTACTACCAGAGCCTCAACGGCCAGGACATCTACCTGACCCACCGCTTCGCCGCGCTGGGCAACCGCGACACCAACGTCGAGAACACCACCCTGAGCTTCACCGGTGGCTTCGAAGGCCGCGTGGGCGCCGTGGATCTGGACTTCGGCATGCGCTACGTGCAGTCGCGCGCCGTTGACCTGGGCACCAACTACGTGGTCGGTGGCCTGGCCCAGAACCACATCACCTCGGGCGCGTACAACATCTATGACCCGTACGCCGGTGATCCGACCGGGCTGGGCATGACCGCCACCATCAGCCGCGACATGAAGTTCGCCATCAAGGAGTTCTACGGCAGCGCCGCGTTCGACCTGTTCGAGATGGCCGGTGGCACCTCCGCCATGGTGATCGGTGCCGAGTACCGTGAGGAGGAGTACCAGGACAACTACGATCCGCTGCAGGAATCGGGCCAGATCGTGGGCTCGGCGGGCAACTCGGCGGCCGGCAGCCGCGACGTGACGGCTGTCTACACCGAGCTGCTGTTCCCGGTGCTGGACAACTTCGAGATCAGCCTGGCCGCTCGCCATGACAGCTACAGCGACTACGGCAGCGACACCTCGCCGAAGATCTCGTTCCGTTACCAGCCGCTGGACACCCTGACCCTGCGTGCCTCGTACGGCGAGGGCTTCCGCGCCCCGTCGCTGGACATCCTGAGCCAGAAGACCTCGTTCAGCGCCACGTTCACCAGCGATCCGGCCACCTGCGTGATGATGACCGGCAACACCAGCTGCAGCATCCAGGTGAACACCTACTCCATCGCCAATCCGAACCTGGAATCGGAAGGCTCCGAGCAGTGGACGGTCGGCGCGGTGTGGGACGTCACCGACTGGCTGAACATGTCGCTGGACTACTACAACATCCACATCGAAAACTCGATCTCGGGCGTGGGCCTGGGCACGGTCGTCGGCTGCCTCCGCGGCACCGTGGACATCTGCCCGAGCGGCATCAGCACCTTCCCGCAGGGCACCGTCCTGCCGAACGAGCCGATCGGCCTGGGCGCGGCGTTTGATCCCGACACCGGCGGCATCATCCACGCGCAGACCGGCTTCGCCAACATCGGCTGGGTGGACACCTCGGGTTACGACTTCAACCTGCGCACCAACTTCGACATGGGCAACTGGGGCACCCTGCGCAACAACCTGCTGGTCAGCTACGTGGCCGAGTACAGCGGCAACGACGAGCCGAGCATCTCCGGCCGCAAGGGCTACCCGCGCATCCGCGGCAGCATGAACAACCGCTGGACCATGGGTGACTGGGACTTCAACTGGAACATGACGTACATCCATGGCACCCAGTCGCAGGCCTACCGCGAGTGGCGCGCGCTGTCGATCAGCAACCCGACCAGCCCGAACCTGGCGTTCTGGGCGGGGCTGCCGGATCGCATCCCGTCGCTGACCCTGCACGACGTGCAGGTGAGCTACAACGCGCCGTGGAACGCGACCATCAGCCTGGGCGTCAACAACGTGGCCAACAAGGCCCCGGTGTACGAAGAAGCCTACGGTGGCACGTCGTACGACGACTACCTGTACCAGCCGTGGGGCCGCGTGCCTTACGTGCGCTACACCCAGCGCTTCTGATCCACGCTGGCGTTTGACTGCAAGACCGGGAGGGCCTCGAAAGAGGCCCTCCTTTTTTGTGCGTGACGGCCGGTATCATGGAGCGCCCGGAACCCAGCCCGCCGATGTCAGTGCAGCCCCTCAGCAGCGCTTCCCCATCCGAACGCGCCGCGCGCCAGCAGGCCTGGAGCCGCTACTGGCTGGCCGGCCCGCTGCACTGCCTGCCCGGCTCGTTCGCAGGCAATTACGACGGCGGCATCGGCGCGTTCTGGGCGGAGTGCTTCGCCTCGCTCGAGGCCGGCCACCGGGTGCTCGACCTGTGCACCGGCAACGGCGCTCTGCCGGCCATGCTGGCAGAGCTGCGGCCGGCTACGGACATCGAGGTCGACGCGGTCGACCTGGCCGAGCTGTCACCCCGCTGGCTGCCCGGCCTGCCGGACGCTGCGCAGCAACGCATCCGCTTCCACGGCGGCGTCAACGCCGAGTCCCTGCCCTTCCCGGATGCCAGCTTCGACCTGACGGTGAGCCAGTACGGCATCGAGTACACCCGGCACGAGGCCAGCATTGCGGAGCTCGCGCGCACGCTGCGCCCGGGAGGACGCTGCGCGTTCGTGCTCCACCACGCCGGCTCGCAGCTGCACGCGGTCGCGGCCGACGAGGCGGCCGCCGCGCGGATCCTGCTGGACGCGGACGGCCTGCTGGGGCACGCGGCCAGCCTGCTGCCCTACCTGGCGCTGGCGGCGGAAGGACAGCTGGACCGGCTGCGGGCCGATCCCGCGGCCAACCAGGCGCGCGCCGCGTTCAACGCGGCGGCGCAGGCGGTTGGCCGTTCGGCCGATTCGCTGCGGCACCCGCAGCTGCTGCTGGACGCCCAGCAGTGGGTGGTGGAGATGAGCAACGCGGTGGTCCAGCGCCGGGCCGGCGCCGCGGAGGCCGCCAGGCGCCTGGCCGGATACCGCCAGGATATCGAGCTGGCCGGGCTGCGCAGCCAGGAGCTGTGCAGCCACGCGCTGGACGAAGCCGGGTTTGAACGCTTCAGCGCGCTGCTGGGCGCCGCCGGGATGTCCGGCGTCAGCGGCGCCCCGCTGCACCACCAGGAGTACCTGGTGGGCTGGCAGCTGCGGGCGCGCAGGGACTGAGCGCCCGCCGCCCGCCTAGCCCCGGGAGAGCCGCGCGACCGCTTCGGGCACCCGCGGCTGCAGCTGGTCGAAGTAGGCGCTGATCGCGGCGAACTCCTGCTTCCAGCCCTCGGCATCGATCCCGAACAGCTGGCCGAAGTCGACGCCCTCCAGCCCGTCCACGTTGACCGCTCCCTCGGCGGGCAGCAGCCCGACCAGGCTCTCCACCGCCGGCGCATCGCCGGCCACGCGGCCGATGATCCACTCCAGCACCCGCATGTTGTCGCCGAAGCCGGGCCACATGAAGCGGCCGTCGTCGTCCTTGCGGAACCAGTTGACGTGGAAGACCCCCGGCAGCTTCGCGCCCGGCTGGTCGAACGAGAGCCAGTGGTTGAAGTAGTCGCCGAAGTGGTAGCCGCAGAACGGCTTCATCGCCATCGGGTCGCGCCGGACCACGCCGACCGCGCCGGTGGCCGCGGCGGTGGTTTCCGAGGCCATCGCCGCGCCCACCATCACCCCGTGCGCCCAGTCGCGGGCCTGGAACACCAGCGGCACCAGCGAGGCGCGGCGGCCACCGAACACGATCGCGCTGATCGGCACGCCCTGCGGATCCTCGGTGTGCGGTGAGTACGTCGGGCACTGGCTGGCGCTCACGGTGAAGCGCGAGTTGGGATGCGCGGCCGGGCCGTTGGCCGGATCAAACGGGCGGCCCTGCCAGTCGGTCACGGGCACGCGGTCGTCCAGGCCTTCCCACCACGGCTGGTTGTCGTCGGTGACGGCGACGTTGGTGAAGATGGTGTCGCGCTGGATCGAGGCCAGCGCGTTCGGGTTGGACCTGGCCGAAGTGCCCGGCGCCACGCCGAAGAAGCCGGCCTCCGGGTTGATCGCCCACAGGCGGCCGTCCTCGCCGCGGTGCATCCAGGCGATGTCGTCGCCCACCGTCCACACCTTCCAGCCCTTCTCCCGGTAGCCCTCGGGCGGGATCAGCATGGCCAGGTTGGTCTTGCCGCAGGCGCTGGGGAACGCGGCGGCGATGTAGTGGGTCTCGCCCTGCGGGTTCTCCACGCCCACGATCAGCATGTGCTCGGCCAGCCAGCCCTCGTTGCGCGCCTGGTATGAAGCGATGCGCAGGGCGTGGCACTTCTTGCCCAGCAGCGCGTTGCCGCCATAGCCGGAGCCGTAGGACTTGATCGCCAGCTCCTCGGGGAAGTGCATGATCAGGCGGCGCTCCGGGTCCAGCTCGCCGGTGGAGTGCAGGCCCTTCACGAACGGCTTGCCTTCGGCCCCCTCGCGCTCGATCCGGGCCAGCGCGTCGGCGCCCATGCGGGTCATGATGCGCATGTTGGCGACCACGTACGGCGAATCGGTGATCTCCACCCCGCAGCGCGCCAGCGGCGAGCCGACCGGGCCCATGCAGTACGGCACCACGTACAGGGTGCGCCCGCGCATGCAGCCGTCGAACAGCGCGTCGACCTTGGCGTGGGCGTCGGCCGGGGCCATCCAGTGGTTGTTGGGGCCGGCGTCCTCGCGTTCGCTGGTGCACACGAAGGTCAGGTGCTCGACCCGGGCGACGTCGTCCGGGTCGGAGCGGTGCAGGTAGCAGCCCGGGTGCGTGTCCTGGTTGAGCTCCAGCAGGGTGCCGTCGGCGAGCATGGCCTCCAGCAGCGCCTGGTATTCGCCTTCGCTGCCGTCGCACCAGTGGATCGCGTCGGGACGGGTCAGGGCGGCCACTTCGGCTACCCAGTCATTCAGCGCGGGCAGCGCGCTGCCGTTCACGGGCGTGGCCCGTGCTGCGGGAACTGCATTCATCTTGCCTCCGGAAAGTGCTGCAAAAAACCGCTTTTCGGGCGGGGAAAGCGGAAAGCTTACCCGCTGCGCCCCGGAGGCGCCGCGCTGCGCTGCAACAATGCCCAAAAACCCGGCCATTCCCGGCCCGGGCCCGGCGCCCCGCTACGCCGGGATCAGGGTTTCCATCACGTGCCCGATGTACTGCTCGTAGGCCTCGTGGTCCAGGCGCGACTGCGGCAGCTGCAGCGACAGCTGCAGGAAGCCGACATAGGCGCTGTAGGCCAGGCGGGCGCGGTGCCTGGCCTTGGGCGGCTCGAAGCCCACCTGCCGGAACGCGCTGGTGAGGTACTCCAGCCGCCGCTCGGAGACCCGGCCAATCACCGGCTGCACGATCGGATGGTCCAGCGCCTGCAGCAGGGCGCTGTAGATCACGTGCGACTGGATCTCGGCGGCCACCATCTGGATCAGGCCACGCAGCCGCTCGTGCGGATCGGTGATGGCTTCCAGGGCGCCGAACAGCGCCTCCTGCTCCACGGTCTCCCAGCGCTCCAGCGCCGCCTGCAGCAGCGCGTCGCGGGAGGGGAAATGCCAGTAGAAGCTGCCCTTGGTGACCCCGAGGCGGCGCGCAAGCGGCTCGACCGCGACCGCGGCCACGCCCTGCTCGGCGATCAGGTCCAGGGCGGCCTGCGCCCAGTCCTCTGCGCTGAGGCGGCCGTTGCGCTCCTTCGGCTTGCGGGAAGGCGTCTTGCCGGGAGCGGCTTTCGTCATGCGGCGAGTGTATCCATACGGGGGCGTTTCGTCATGCCCGCAAAGCCGGACGGCGGGGTTTGACAGCGCCACGCGGCGTTCCCATACTGCCGCGTATGGTCAATCCAGCGGTCCGCAGGCAAGCTCGCCAGGGCACCGCTGCTGCAGGAGTTCCGACATGAGTGCTGTAGTCCCGTTCCTCCTCCTGGTCCTCACCGGCGCGTTTGCCGCCTACCACCGCCTGCGCCTGGCCACCTGGGTCGCCCTGGCGGTGACCGCACTGGTCATCGGCTGGCTGCTGGGCGCCGGCGCGAGCGCCACCGCGGTGGCCGCCGTGCTGCTGGCGCTGGTGGCCGTGCCGCTGCTGGTGGCGCCGATCCGCAAGGCGCTGGTCACCGCGCCGCTGCTGAAGTTCTTCCGCAAGGTGCTGCCGCCGCTGTCGCAGACCGAGCGCATCGCGCTGGAGACCGGCTCGGTCGGCTTCGAGGGCGAGCTGTTCACCGGCGACCCGGACTGGGAGACCCTGCTCGCCTATCCCAAGCCCGGGCTGACCGACGAGGAGCAGGCGTTCCTGGACGGCCCGGTCGAGCAGCTGTGCCGGATGGTGGACGAGTGGCAGATCAACCACGTCCAGGCCGACCTGCCGCCGGAGCTGTGGGACTTCATCAAGCAGAACCGCTTCTTCGGCATGATCATCCCGAAGGAATACGGCGGCCTGGGCTTCTCGGCGCTGGCCCACCACAAGGTGATCCAGAAGCTGGCCACCGCCTCGAGCGTGGTCAGCTCCACCGTGGGCGTGCCCAACTCGCTGGGCCCGGGCGAGCTGCTCATGCACTACGGCACCACCGAGCAGAAGGACTATTACCTGCCGCGGCTGGCGGCGGGCGAGGAAGTGCCCTGCTTCGCCCTGACCGGGCCGTTCGCCGGCTCCGACGCGACCTCGATCCCGGACTTCGGAATCGTCTGCAAGGGCGAGTGGAACGGCGCCCAGGTGCTGGGCGTGCGGCTGACCTTCAACAAGCGCTACATCACCCTGGCCCCGGTGGCCACGCTGATCGGCCTGGCCTTCCGCATGTACGACCCGGACGGGCTGATCGGCGACGAGCGCGACATCGGCATCACCCTGGCGCTGATGCCGCGCGACACGCCGGGCGTGGAGGCCGGGCGCCGCCACTTCCCGCTCAATTCGCCGTTCCAGAACGGGCCGGTGCGCGGCAAGGACGTGTTCATCCCGCTCAGCCAGCTCGTCGGCGGGGTGGAGAAGGCCGGGCTGGGCTGGAACATGCTCAACGAGTGCCTGGCCATCGGCCGCTCGATCACCCTGCCCTCCACCGCCAGCGGCGGGGTCAAGTACGCGGCGGTGGTGGCGGGTGCATATGCGCGCATCCGCAAGCAGTTCGGGCTGTCGATCGGGCGCTTCGAGGGCGTGGAAGAAGCGCTCTCGCGGATCGGCGGCAAGGCCTATGCGGCCAGCGCGCTGTCGCAGGCCACCGCGGCCGCGGTCGACCGCGGCGACGTGCCGTCGGTGCCCTCGGCGATCGCCAAGTACCACTGCACCGAGATGGGCCGCCAGGTGGCCGGCGACTTCATGGACATCGTCGGCGGCAAGGGCATCATCCTGGGGCCGCGCAACATCGGCGGCCGCGCCTGGCAGGCTTCGCCGATCGCGATCACGGTGGAAGGCGCCAACATCATGACCCGCAGCCTGCTGATCTTCGGCCAGGGCGCGATCCTGTGCCATCCGTGGGTGATGAAGGAGATGAAGGCGGCGCAGGATCCGGACGAGGCGGCGGGCCTGGTGGAGTTCGACCGCAACCTGTTCGGCCACATCGGCTTTGCGATCTCCAACGCGGTGCGCTCATTCTGGTTCGCCATCACCGGCTCGAAGATCGGCAAGGCGCCCGGCGACGACTACACCCGCCGCTACTTCCGCAAGCTCGACCGCTACTCGGCCAACCTGGCGCTGATGGCCGACGTGTCGATGCTGATGCTGGGCGGCAAGCTCAAGTTCAAGGAGTCGCTGTCCGGGCGCCTGGGCGACGTGCTCAGCCACCTGTACATGACCAGCGCGATGCTCAAGCGCTACCACGACGAGGGCGCGCCGGAGGCCGAGCAGCCGCTGCTGGCGTGGGCCTTCCACGACAGCGTGCACCGGATCGAGACCTCACTGTCAGCGGCGCTGCGCAACTTCCCGATCCGGCCGGTGGGCTGGCTGATGTGGGCGCTGGTGTTCCCGCTGGGCCGGCGCGCGGTGGCCCCGGGCGACCGCCTGAGCCACCGGGTGGCCTCGCTGCTGATGAACCCGGGCGCGGCGCGCGACCGGCTGGCCCGGGGCACCTACCTGACCCCGGCGGACAACAACCCCGGCGGGCGCATCAACAGCTACCTGGCCAAGGCCATCGCCGCCGAGCCGGTGGAGCGCAAGTTCCTCAAGGCGCTGAAGAACAGCAGCATCGAAGCGCTGGACTTCGCCTCGCAGCTGGACGAGGGCGTGCGCGAAGGCTGGATCACCGCCGACGAGCGCGCCCAGCTGGAAGAGCTGCGCGAGCTGACCCTGGATGCGATCACGGTGGACGACTTCGACACCGAGGAACTGCGTTCGGCGGGCTACCGGGTGCAGCAGGAAAAGCGCAAAGCGGCCTGACGGCGGCGGCAGGGCGGCGGCATGGGCAACGACACGATCCTGCTCCTCTGCGCCGCCCACAGCTTCGGCTTCGCGCTGTTCCACCTGGGTTTCTGGAAGCTGTTCGGCTGGCCGCGGACCCTGCGCGAGACCACGGTGGCCAACCGCGCGATCCTGCAGATCGCCAACCTGCAGCTGGTGTGGGTGTTCCTGCTGGCGGGCACGCTGTGCCTGCTGTTCCCGGGTGAAATGGCTACCACCCCGCTGGGGCGTGCATTGCTCGCGGGCATGGCGGGATTCTGGGTGCTGCGCCTGATCGGCCAGTTCATCTGGCTGCGGATCAACCACCCGATGGTGCACGCGCTTACCGCGCTGTTCGTGCTCGGCGCCGCCCTGTTCGCGCTGCCCCTGCTGGACTGAACGCTCCGTCCCGCAGGAGCGCCATGCGCGCTCCTGGCGTGCGCACTCCTACAGTTTGGCTTCGCTGTGGTGTTCGGGCAGGCGGCGCTGTTCGCGCACCACCCGCCAGGCGCTGAAGGTGAAGCCCAGGGCGACGCCGATGCCGGCCAGGAACACCATGCTCGAGCCGAACGCCGCCAGCGCCTTGTGCACCCAGACGAAGGTGAGGTCGCCGCCGCGGTAGATCGCGGTGTCGATCACCGCCTTGGCCTTGTAGCGCGATTCGCGATCCATGCGCGTGTACAGGGTTTCGCGCGCGGGCTTGTTGAGCGAGAACTCGCTGGCCCGGGTCATCACCTGCACCGCGGCCACCATCAGCGGCAGCGGCGAGGCCGACAGCAGCGAGAATCCGATCAGGATCGCCACCGCCGGCAGCAGGAGCAGCGGCGCCACGCCATAGCGGCGCAGCAGCCAGCGGGTGGCGAACAGCTGGATCACGATGGTCAGCCCGTTCACCGCCCAGTCCAGGGTCGAGTAGTAGCGCGTGGCCGCCTCGGCGGTCGGGAAGTGCTCGCGCACGATCGCCGCCTGCTCGTTGTACAGCAGGGTGCCGATGCCCACGCCGAAGAACATCAGCATCGCCAGCGCCCTCAGCAGCGGATCGTTCCACACCCGCAACAGACCCGCCCACACCGAGCCGCCCATCGCCTGCTCGCCGCTCTGCTCGGCGTGCGCGCTCTCGCGCCGCATCGCCCACGGCCGCAGCTTCACGATGCACAGCAGGCACACGGCCAGGAACCCGGCCGAGACCAGCAGCAGGTTGGCCACCCCGATGTGCTCGACCAGCATGCGGGTTAGCGCCGGCCCCGACAGCGCGCCGATGGTGCCGCCGGCGCCGATGTAGCCGTACACCTGCTTGGCGTGCGCGTTGTCGAACACGTCGGCCATGAAGCTCCAGAACACCATCACCGCGAACAGGTTGAACACCGCGATGAAGATGAAGAACACCGCGCCCCGGCCCGGGATGCCGCTGTCGAACGCCCACCAGAACCCGCCCAGGCATGCGATGAACACCAGGTACACCACCGGCAGGAAGACCCGCCGCGGGAACCTGGCCACCAGCCCGCCGTACACCGGCTGCAGCACCAGCATGGCGATGAAGGTGCCGGTGAACAGCACCTGCAGGGTGTAGTCGCCCAGGGCCACGCCGCGCTCGGCCGCCCACTCCAGCAGCCAGGCCGGGAACACCGCGGCCGGATCGCGCGAGGCGCCCATGGCATCGCGCACCGGGCGCAGCACGTAATAGCCGCACAGCAGGCAGAAGAAATACAGCAGCGCCCACCACAGCGGCGGCGAGGCCGAAAGCGCCGAGCGGAAGCGCCCGAAGCGGGAGGTCGAAGGCACGGGATCGGTCACTGCGGCAGGCGGGTTCGGCATCGCCGGCACCGTAGCCGAAGCCCGGCGTCAGCGGCTATCGCGCTCAGGGTGTCTTGCCCTGACCCTGCGCAGCATCGGCCTGGTATTCCTTCTCGTCGATGAAGGACGAGCCGACCAGGCGGTTGATGTCGTTCTTGATCCCGACCCGCACCGCGTTCTCGCGCCCGACCGCGCAGGCCAGGCGGACGAACTCGTCGTCGAAGGTCTTCGAGGCCTCGCGGTCGCGCAGGCCGTCCTGCACGTCCCACATCGCCTCGTTGGCGGCCTTGAGCCCGTGCTTGAGCTCCTCCACGCCGGGATAGCGGCCGCGCAGGCCGTCCCAGATGGCGGTCAGCCCCTGCAGCTCCGTCTCGACGTTGCGGCGCTTGCCGTCGTCGGCAATGCGCTCGGACTTGATCTCCAGGATGGTGATCTTGTCCAGCAGCTCGCCGATCGACATCGGCATCAGGATCGAACCCACTGTCATCTCCGGGGCGTCACTGGAGCGGGTGAAGGGAATCGAACCCTCGTCTTAAGCTTGGGAAGCTTCTGCTCTACCATTGAGCTACACCCGCCTGTGGCAGGCAGTCTAGGGCCGCGGGGCGCCATTTGCCAAGCGTGGCGAGGCCCTTTCTGTTAAACTGGCGGGCGTTTGGTCTGAACTGCCCACATGTTTTCCATTCGCTGAGGCAGGCGTTGGGCCCCCACAACCAGGCGCGCGATCGAGTCCGCTCTCGCGCCGCACTGCGCTTGTGATCTTTGCGATCGTTTGCGTACCCAGGACCCCATGCCGGTCCTTTTCGTGCGCGTTCATCCCGTGTGCGTTCCGCAGCAACCGCGTGTCCCTCCCCGGGGCCTGCGCGGGAGCCTTGCGCCGTCCGACCGGCACCAGGAACCCGTAACAGCCAGGAGGAACTCCCCCCCATGCAGGAAGACGACCCACAGCCACATCCTTTCCCCGAACAGCCGCTGCCACCCTGGCGGCGCGCCGTGATCAAGATCGGCAGCAGCCTGCTGACCGACGGCCGCGGCAACCTGGGCCGGCACAACGCCGCCGCCCTCGCCGGCCTGGTCGCGCGCTACCGCCGGCAGGGCCGCGAGGTGCTGCTGGTGTCCTCGGGCGCGGTTGCCGCCGGCCGTGGCCTGGTGGCGCGGCGCCGCGGCGGCCTGGTGCAGCGCCAGGCGCTGGCCTCGCTGGGCCAGACCCCGATGCTGGCGCTGTGGCAGGACCTGGTGGAGCAGCCGGTCGCCCAGGTGCTGCTGAGCCACGACGACCTGCGCAACCGCCGCCGCTACCTCAATGCCCAGGCCACGCTGCAGGAGCTGCTGCGCAGCGGCGCGCTGCCGATCGTCAACGAGAACGACACCGTGGCCATCGACGAGCTCAAGCTCGGCGACAACGACAACCTGGCCGCCGCGGTGGCCACCCTGGTCGACGCCGACGTGCTGCTGATCGCCACCGACATCCACGGCCTCTACAGCGGCCATCCGGTGCGCGACCCGGACGCGGCCCCGCTGCCGCTGGTGGAAGCGATCACCCCCGAGGTCATGGCGATGACCGCCGGCGGCGCCGGCGCGCTCGGCACCGGCGGCATGGCCACCAAGCTGGAGGCGGCAAGCAAGGCCGCCGCGGCCGGCATCGATACCGCCCTGTTCTGCGGCCACGATGCGCGGGCGCTGGACGCGCTGGCCCGCGACCGCCTGCTCGGCACCCTGATCCCCGCCCACGGCCCGCGCCTGCTGGCGCGCAAGCTGTGGCTGCGCCACCAGCCGCCCAGCCCGCACCGGGTGCAGATCGACGACGGTGCCTGCCACGCCCTGTCCGCGCACGGCGCCTCGCTGCTGCCGGGCGGCGTGACCGGCGTGGAAGGCGACTTCAGCAGCCGCGCCGTGGTCGACCTGGTCAGCCAGGCAGGCCGCCGCATCGGCCGCGGCCTGGTGCAGTACCACGCCACCGACCTGCAGCGCATCGCCGGCTGCCACAGCGAGGAAATCGAGGACGTGCTCGGCTTCCACAACGGCAGCACCGTGATCCGCCGCGACGACCTGGTCCTGCTGGACCACGCCGCCGCGACCCCCCATTGAACAAGGAGTCACCCATGTCCTATATCCGCTCACTTGCCGAACGCGCGCGCGCGGCTTCGCACGCGATCGCCGGCCTTGAACCCGAGCGCCGCGCCGCGCTGCTGCGCGCGATGGCCCGGGCCGTCGACAGCGGCCGCGCCGGCATCCTCGCCGCCAACGCCGGCGACATGCAGCGCGCCGAAGACGCCGGCACCACCGGCGCCATGCTCGACCGGCTGATGCTCGACGACGCCCGCATCGACGGCATCGTGCAGGCGATCGACGAGATCGCCGCCCTGCCCGACCCGGTCGGCCAGGTCACCCGCAGCGAAACCCACGCCAACGGCATGACCGTTGAAAAGGTGCGCATCCCGCTGGGCCTGATCGCGATGATCTACGAGGCCCGCCCCAACGTGACCGCCGACGCCGCCGCGCTGTGCCTGCGCGCGGGCAACGCGGTGCTGCTGCGCGGCGGCTCGGAGGCGCGCGAAAGCAACATCGCCATCGCCCGCTGCCTGCACGCCGCGCTGGCCGAGTTCGACCTGCCGGCCGAGGCCGTGGCGCTGGTGGAGGACACCGCGCGCGAGCACGTGCTGGAGCTGCTGCAGCTCACCGACCTGGTCGACCTGGCGATCCCGCGCGGCGGCGAGCGCCTGATCCGCTTCGTGGCCGAGAACGCCCGGGTGCCGGTGATCAAGCACTACAAGGGCGTGTGCCACCTGTACGTGGACGCCGCCGCCGACCCGGCCGCCGCCATCCGCCTGGCGGTGGACGCCAAGCTGTCGCGGCCCGGCGTGTGCAACGCGCTGGAGACGCTGCTGGTGCACGCCGATATCGCCGATACCTGGCTGCCCGACGCGCTGGCCACCCTGGCCGCCGGCGGCGCGGAAATCCGCGGCTGCGAGCGCACCCGGGCCCTGTTCCCGGACGCCAGGGCAGCCACGGAAGAGGACTACGACGCCGAGTACCTGGCGCCGATCCTGGCCGTGCGCGTGGTCGATTCCATCGACGACGCCATCGCCCACGTCCAGCGCTACAGCTCCGACCACACCGAGACCATCTGCACCACCGATCAGGCCGCGGCCGACCGCTTCGTGCGCGCCATCCGCAGCTCGGCGGTGATGGTCAACGCCTCCTCGCGCTTCAACGACGGCGGCCAGCTCGGCCTGGGCGCGGAGATCGGCATCTCCACCACCCGCCTGCACGCCTACGGGCCGATGGGCCTGGAGTCGCTGACCATCGAACGCTGGGTGGTGCGCGGCGACGGCCAGATCCGCCACCCCGACCTGCAGCGGCCGGAGCAGGCCAAGGCCGCCTGAGTAAACGGCCGCCGTCATCCCCGCCCGCGCGGGGATGACGATCAGGGGCTCAGAAGCCGCGGCCCAGACTCAGGAACACGGCGGTGTTTCCGCCGCCGTCATGCCCCACCGTGCCGCTGATGCCGACGTTGGCGTCCAGCCCGAACAGCGCCGTGCGCGCGCCCAGGGTGATGCTGCCGTAGCTGTCATCGGCGCCGTAGGTCGGCACCGCGTATGCCCCGCTGGCCGACATGGTCTGGGCGATTGCGAGCGCCTCATCCGGCATGTCCTCGAACTCGTTGTCCCAGGTGAAGCGCGCATACGGGCGCACCGCGCCCTCGCCGGTCACCGCGACCTGCCAGCCGACGCTGCCGATCATCGAGTCGATGTCCTGATCCGGATAGGCCAGCGAAGTGCTCAGCGCCGCGTCGCTCTCGGCGAAGCCGTCCATCTCGATCTGCTGCCACACCAGCGAGACCACCGGGCCGTGGCGCAGGTTGCCGCGCTCGAAGTCCCAGCCCAGGTGGGTGGCCAGCACGAGGCTCTCGCCGTCGGTGGAGCCGCGGTGGCTGCGTTCGCCCTGCCCCAGCCGCACCCGGCGATGGCTCTCGAAGTCCAGCTGCGACCAGCCCAGCTGGGTCACCCCCCAGCCGCCGCTGTCGCCGAACCAGCCAGCGTAGCCGCCGATGGTGACGTCCTCGTAGCGGAAGTCGCCGCGGCTCAGCCCCCAGTGCTGGCGGGTCTGGCCGTAGCCGCCGAAGGCGCCGAACACCGCGTTTCCGCGTACCCAATCCAGGCCCACGGTGAGCGCCGGGCCGAAACCGTCATGCAGGTCGCCGTCGCCGCGGCGCAGGTAGTTGCCGGCCACGTCGGCCCACCAGCCGCCGGTGTCCGGCCGGCTTTCGACGTGCCAGGCCACGCGCTCAGCGCGGCCGCGCCCGGTCGCGGCGGCCGCCTGCGGCATTGCCGCCACCAGCGCCGGGGCTTCCAGCACCGATGCGGCAAAGTCGGCCAGCGCGGCGTGGCCGGCGTCGGTCGGGTGCACGCCGTCGGCGAACAGGTAGGTTTTCGGCGCATCGGGATGGGTGTAGCTGGCCGGGCTGCAGGTCAGCGACTGGGCGGTGATCTGCGGCTCGCAGGCGGTGCCGGTGACGTTGGCGAAGCCGTACTCGCCGGGACTGGCGGCCACCTCGCGCAGGAAGCTGAAGGTATCCAGCGGGATCACCCGCAGCCCGCTGGCCGCCAGGCCGCCGAACAGGGCGTCGTTGTAGGCGGCCGCCAGCGCGGTCAGCTGGCCCTGCGCCAGCGGCCCCTGCGCGCGCGCGGCCGGGGTGATGCCCATGTCCGGCAGGTTGGGCACCAGCACGTAGCGCGCGCCGGCGCCCTGCAGCGCGCCGACCAGGCCGACCTGGGCCGCCACCGCGGTGCCGATGGTCTGCTCCGGCGGCGCCCCGGCAGCAACGGCGAACACGTCGTTGGCCCCGCCCCACACCGAGTACAGCGCGTCCGGATCCACCCCGCCCGCGCCCATGAACGCCTGCACCTGGCTGGCCACCGACGGCGTCGGCCCCAGCGCGCCGAACACGTCCCCGGCCACCCTGGCACCGCCCACCGCGTAGTTGTCGCCGGCCTGTCCGTTGCCGTTGGCCGAGGCGTCGGTGCCGTAGCGTTCGGCCAGATGCTGGGCCCAGACCCAGCCGGGATTGGTGGTGAACTGGCCGGTCACCGCCTGCACCTCGGGCGGCAGCAGCGGCCGGAAGAAGCCGCCGTCGGTGAGGCTGTCGCCGAAGAACACGGTGCGCGAGAACCGGCCCTCGTCGGCGAGCGCCGGGCCGGTGGCCAGGGCAATCGCGCCGGCGAGGATGGCGGGAACGAGGCGGGGACTGCGTGGGGTCATGGATTCCTCCTGAATCAACGGGATGCGGGCCGGCGTTTGCATACGCCGGCGCATGGGCGCGCATCGTTCCACGAAGCCCTGCGGCGCTCACGCCGCAGTGCGTCATCAAAATGTCATATCCAGTGATCGGCGGGCCGCCGAAGCTGAACCACCGGCTTGGCGCGCCTGCGCGCAAACAGGGACAATGCCCGCATGGAAATCGTGCTCAATGGCGACAGCCTGACCATTCAAGACGGCGCCACCGTGGCCGGCCTGCTGGACTCCCAGGGCCTGGCCGGACGCCGGGTGGCGGTGGAGGTCAACGGCGAGATCGTGCCCCGCGGCCGGCACGGTGAACACGCGCTGGCGGCCGGCGACAAGGTGGAGATCGTCCACGCGCTGGGGGGCGGGTAAGCCTCATCTCCCCATCTGCGCGATAATCGTGCGATGACTCCGATGCTCACACCCGAAGACGCCCTTGTCATCGCCGGCAAGGCCTACTCATCGCGCCTGCTCACCGGCACCGGCAAATTCAAGGATCTGGACGAGACCCGCCGCGCCACCGAGGCCGCCGGCGCCGAGATCGTCACCGTGGCGATCCGCCGCACAAACATCGGCCAGGATCCCAACGAGCCCAGCCTGCTCGACGTGCTGCCGCCCGACCGCTACACCATCCTGCCCAACACCGCCGGCTGCTACACCGCCGAGGAAGCGGTGCGCACCTGCCGCCTGGGCCGCGAGCTGCTCGACGGCCACAACCTGACCAAGCTCGAAGTGCTCGGCGACAAGCGCACGCTTTACCCCGACGTGGTGCAGACCCTGAAGGCCGCCGAGATGCTGGTGGCCGACGGCTTCGACGTGATGGTCTACACCTCCGACGACCCGCTGCTGTGCAAGCGGCTGGAGGAGATCGGCTGCGTGGCGGTGATGCCGCTGGCCGCGCCGATCGGCTCCGGGCTGGGCATCCAGAACCACTGGAACCTGCGCGAGATCGTCGACAACGCCAAGGTGCCGATCCTGGTCGATGCCGGCGTGGGCACCGCGTCCGACGCCGCCATCGCGATGGAGCTGGGCTGCGACGGCGTGCTGATGAACACCGCCATCGCCGGAGCCAGGGATCCGGTGCGCATGGCCCGGGCGATGAACCTGGCCGTACGCGCCGGCCGCGACGCGTTCCTGGCCGGCCGCATCCCGCGCAAGCGCTACGCCAGCGCCTCCTCCCCCGAGGAAGGACTCGCAGGCTGATGGAACAGGCGTTCCCGCGGGTGCGGGCATGACCGGGCGCGGCAAGCCCTATACGGAAGACCCCGAGCGGCGCCGGATCCGCAGCTTCGTGCTGCGCCAGGGCCGCTTCACCGAAGCCCAGCAGCGCGCGTTCGACGAGCAGTGGCCGCGCTTCGGGCTCGACTACCGGGGCACGGCGCGCGACTTCGCCGCCGAGTTCGGCCGCAGCGCGCCGCTGGTGCTGGAGATCGGCACCGGCAACGGCGAGGCGCTGCGCTACGCGGCCGCCCGCGATCCGGATCGCGACCACATCGGCATCGAGGTGCACGCCCCGGGCGTGGGCCGGCTGCTGAACGCAGTGGCCGAAGACGACAGCAGCAACGTGCGCGTCTACCACCACGACGCGGTCGAGGTGCTGGAGCACGAGATCGCCGACGCCAGCCTGGACGAGGTGCGGATCTACTTCCCCGACCCCTGGCACAAGAAGCGCCACAACAAGCGCCGGCTGGTGCAGCCGGCGTTCGTCGCGCTGCTGGTGCGCAAGCTGGCGCCGGGCGGCCGCTTGCACCTTGCCACCGATTGGCGGGACTATGCGGAGCACATGTGGGACGTGCTCGACGCCGCGGACGGGCTGCGCAACCGTGCCGGTTCGCGCGGGCACGTACCGCGGCCCGAGTGGCGGCCGCAGACACATTTCGAAACCCGCGGCCAGCGGCTCGGCCACGGGGTCTGGGACCTGCTCTACGACCGCACCTGACAGCTGAGACCACCACCGGGTAATGGACACCGCACTCGCGCTCACCACCGACATGAAGATCGTCCTCGGTCTGGTGGCGCTGACCATGGTGCTGTTCCTGTTCCAGCGCGTGCGCGCGGATCTGGTGGCGCTGGTGATGCTGGTGCTGCTGGGCCTGACCGGGCAGGTCGCGGCGGAGGACGTGTTCAACGGCTTCTCCTCCAACGCCGTGATCAGCGTGATCGCGACCATGATCCTGGGCCTGGGCCTGGATCGCACCGGCGCGCTCAACCGCCTGGCCGGCTGGCTGTTGCGGCGCGCGCGCGGGGTCGAGGAGCGGCTGCTGCTGCTGACCTCGGCGATCGCCGGCCTGAACTCCTCGATCATGCAGAACCCGTCGGTGACCGCGCTGTACCTGCCGGTGATCTCGCGGCTGTCCTCGCGCACCGGCATCAGCCTGTCGCGGATGCTGCTGCCGGTGGGCGTGGCGGTGGTGATGGGCGGCACCCTGACCATGGTCGGCAACTCGCCGCTGATCATGCTCAACGACCTGCTGGTCTCGGCCAACGCCAACCTGCCCTCGGGCGCGGCCACGCTGACGCCGCTGAACATGTTCGCGCCGGCGCCGATCGGCCTGGCGCTGCTGGTGGCCGCGCTGGCCTACTTCCACTTCTGGGGCAACCGCCGGCTGCGCGGCGGCAAGGACGCCAACGTCGCGCCGGGCCGCACGCAGAGCTATTTCGCCCGGGTGTACGGCATCGAGGGCGACGTGTTCGAGCTGACCGTCACCGCCGAAAGCCCGCTGGTGGGCATGACCTTCGGCGAGGCCGAGGCGCTGCACAACGCGCCGCTGCTGTTGGCGCTCAAGGTCGAGGACGAGGCGCGGCTGGCGCCGGCGGCCGACGTGCGGATCTGGGTGGGCAGCGTGATCGGGGCGATGGGCACGCGCGAGAACGTGGACGACTTCGCCCAGAACAACTTCCTGCGCATGAGCACCCGCCTGCGCAACTTCGGCGACCTGTTCAACCCCAGCCGCGCGGGCATCTCCGAGGCGGTGGTGCCGCCCAACTCGGGCTTCGTGGGCAAGACCGCCAACGAGCTGCAGCTGCGCCGCCAGCACGGGCTGCGGCTGCTGGCGGTCAACCGCGACAAGGACAAGGTGATCCGCGAGAACGTGCGCGACCTGCCGCTGCGCGCGGGCGACATGCTGGTGCTGCACAGCTTCTGGAAGAACCTGGCGCAGGTCGCGGCCGAGCGCGACTTCGTGGTGGTCACCGACTTCCCCAAGGGCGAGCAGCGCCCGCACAAGTTCAAGATCGCGATGGCGATCTTCGCGGTGACCATCCTGATCGCGCTGTCGGGCCGGGTGCCCACCGCGATCGCGCTGATGACCGGCGTGGCCGGCATGCTGGTGACCGGCGTGCTGAAGATGGACGAGGCCTACGGCGCGATCAACTGGAAGACCGTGTTCCTGATGGCCTGCCTGATCCCGCTGGGCTGGGCGATGGACAGCAGCGGCGCGGCGGCGTGGGTGGCGGGTGCGTCGATCGAGCGCCTTCCGTCGGGCCTGCCGACGTGGCTGATCCAGTTCTTCGTGGCCATCCTCACCGCCGGCTTCTCGCTGGTGATCAGCCACGTGGGCGCGACCATCGTGATGGTGCCGCTGGCGATCAACCTGGCCCTGGCGGTGGGCGCGGATCCGACCGCGTTCGCGCTGATCGTGGCGCTGGCGGCGTCCAACAACTTCATGACCCAGTCCAACCCGGTGATGTCGATGATCACCGGCCCCGGCGGCTACCGCGCAAAGGAGCTGTGGGTGGTGTGCGGGCCGCTGTCGCTGCTCTACATCCTGATCGTGGTGCTGATGGTCAACCTGCTGTACTGACCAGGAAGACGTGGCCGTCGCGCACGGTCACCGGGACTTCCCGCAGCTGGTCGCCGCGGCAGGGGCCGGCCACGCACTCGCCGGCGCCAAGCTCGAAGCTGGCACCGTGCACCGCGCACACCAGCAGGCCTTCCTTCGACTTGAGGAACTGCCCCGGCGCGTAGTCCAGGCGCCGGCCCGCGTGCGGGCACACGTTGAGCCAGGCACGGGCCGAATCGCCCTGCCGGTAAACGATCAGGGACTCGGCCGCCCCATCCACTTCAGCCTCGACTTCGGCCAGGCCGCCGTCGGCAATCCGTTCCAGCGCGATCAGGGACACGTTCAGCCTCTTTAACGGGAAAATTACAAACCCGCGGCGCATGGACACGATACTGGTGCTCCGGCCGCGCGCCGCATTGTGTCACGACGCCAGATACCCTGATGACCCAGCGATTCCTGCACAACCTGCTCCTGCGCTGGCGCAGCACCGGCTTCACCGCCGTGTTCGCCCCGCGCAAGCCCCGCCATCCGCTCACCCGGCTGCTGTTCGGCCTTGCGGGCATCGCCCTGGCGGCCGTGCTGCTGGTGTTCGGGGTGGTGATCGGCGCGGCGATGCTGGCGGCGGGGCTGGCGATCCGGCTGCTGGCCGGGCGCAGGCGCACGGCGGGCACATCCGGCGACGGCACCGTGCTGGACGGCGACTACCGCGTGGTCGACAAGCCGCTGCTGCGCTGACCGCCCGTGGCGGATCTCATCCCGGCCTTTGAACCGCCGCACATCCCGGTGCGCGGCGGCGGCACCTTCCCGGTGCGCCGGATCCACTGCGTGGGCCGCAACTTCGCCGACCACGCCCGCGAGATGGGCGCGCAGGCGCCGGCCTCGCGCGAGTCGCGCGGCCGCCCGGTGTTCTTCTCCAAGCCCGCCGATGCCCTCGTCCTCGACGGCCGCGTGCCCTACCCGTCCGCGACCCGCGAGCTGCACCACGAAGTGGAGCTGGTGGTGGCGATCGGCCGCGACGCGGCGCCCGGAGTGCTGGCAGCCGGCGACGCGGCGGAGCTGGTGTTCGGCTACGGCATCGGCCTGGATCTGACCCGGCGCGACCTGCAGGCGCAGGCCAAGGCCGGCGGGCTGCCGTGGGACATCGCCAAGGGCTTCGACCACTCCGCGCCGGTGAGCGAACTGGTGCGGGCCGCCGATGCCGGCCCGCTGCAGTCGCGCACGCTGTCGCTTGAAGTCAACGGCCAGCCGCGGCAGTCCTCGCGCCTGGACATGATGATCTGGGACGTGGGCGAGATCCTGCACGAGCTTTCACAGCTCTACCGCCTGCGCGCGGGGGACCTGGTGTTCATGGGCACCCCGGCCGGGGTCGCGGCGCTGCAGCCGGGCGACCGCTGCAGCGCGCGGCTCGACGATCTGCTGGCGCTGGACTGCGCTATCCTGCCTCCACTGTCATGAGCCCGGCACGGGAAGCCGCCAGTTCGCCTCCCCGCGTCACCCGTCCCACCTGCCTGGAGACCACCGGATGAGCATCGCTTCGGAATTCAAGGAATTTGCAATGCGCGGCAGCGTCGTCGACCTCGCGGTCGGCGTGGTCATCGGCGCCGCGTTCGGCAACATCGTCACCGCCTTCGTCGACAAGGTCATCATGCCGCCGATCGGGCTGGCGATCGGCGGCGTGGACTTCGCCGACTGGGTCATCACCCTGCGCGAGGCGGCGGTCAACGCGGCCGGCGAGGAAGTGCCTGCGGTGGTGATCGGCATCGGCGAGTTCCTCAACGCCGTCATCCAGTTCCTGATCATCGCCTTCGCCATCTTCATGGTGGTCAAGGGCATCAACAACATGAACCGCAAGCAGGAAGTGGAAGAGGAAGCCGCGCCCGAGGAGCCGTCCGAGGACGTGCTGCTGCTGCGCGAGATCCGCGATTCGCTGAAGTCGCGCTGACATCGCGGGCCCGCCGGCCGGATCGGCGGACGCTGAAAGGCAACGATGCCGCGGGCTGCTAAGCTCGCGGCATCTTTTTTTGTCCGCCGGAGCTTCCATGCGCCTTGCCCCGCTGCTGCTGTGCCTCGCCGTGTCCATGCCCGCCACGGCCCAGGATCGAACCACCATCCCGGAGGCGGCGCTTGAAACCGCCGCCCAGCTGCGCGAGCAGGCGCTGGCCGACGACACCTCCTGGCGGGTCACCGAGTCGCTGACCACCGAGATCGGCCCGCGCCTGCCCGGCAGCGAGGCGGACGCGCGCGCGGTGGCCTGGGCGGAGGCGAAGTTCGCCGAGCTGGGCTACGACCGGGTCTGGACGGAGCCGGTCACCTTCCCCAAATGGGTGCGCAACAGCGAAAGCGCGCGGGTGGTCGGCGATCATGCGCAGCCGTTGGTGGTGACCGCGCTGGGCGGCAGCGCGGGCGGCGAGGTGGAGGCGGAAATCGTGCGCTTCGCCGACTACGCCGCGCTGGAGGCAGCGCCGGAGGGCTCGCTTGAAGGCCGCATCGCGTTCATCGATTTCCAGATGGAGCGCACCGCCGACGGCAGCGGCTACGGCGCGGCCGGCGGCACCCGCGGCCGCGGCCCGTCGGTGGCCAGCAGCAAGGGCGCGGCCGGTTTCCTGATGCGCTCGCTCGGCACCAGCCACGCGCGGGTGGCCAGCACCGGCATCACCCGCTTCGCCGAGGGCGTGGAGCCGATCCCGGCTGCCGCGCTGTCGCTGCCCGACGCCGACCAGCTCAACCGGCTGCTGGAGCGCGGCCCGGTCACGGTGAACCTGTCGCTGGACGTGGGCTACGACGGCGAATACACCTCACAGAACGTGATCGGCGAGATCACCGGTAGCGGCGGCAGCGACGAGTTCGTGGTGATCGCCTCGCACCTGGACTCCTGGGATCTGGGCACCGGCGCGATCGACGACGCCTCGGGCGTGGGCATCACCATGGCCGCCGGCCACCTGATCGGGAAGATGGAGCAGCGGCCGGCGCGCAGCATCCGGGTGATCGCCTTCGCCAACGAGGAGCAGGGGCTCATCGGCGCGCGCCAGTACGCCCAGCGCCACGCCGGCGACATCGGCCTGCACCTGCTGGCGGTGGAAAGCGATTTTGGCGCCGGCCGCATCTACGGCTTCAACACCGGCGCGCCCGAGCACGCCCGCCACGCCACCGGCCAGATCGCCGAAGCGCTGGCGCCGCTGGGCATCGAATACATGGAAGGCGAAGGCGGTCCCGGCCCGGACATCATCCCGATGGCCCAGGCCGGCGTGACCTGGGCCTGGCTGGGTCAGGACGGCAGCGGCTATTTCGACCTGCACCACAACGCCAGCGACACCCTGGACAAGGTCGACCCCGAAGACCTGGCCCAGAACACCGCCGCGTACGTGGTGCTCGCCTGGCTGGCCGCCCAGGCCGAAGGCGACTTCGGCAGCGCGCCCACGCCCTGACCCACGAGCAGGAGCGCGCATGGCGCTCCTACGGGCCGGGGCGGAGCCAGGCGGCGAGGAGGACGGCGGTGGCGGCGGCGACGTTGAGGCTCTCGACCGCGCCGGTGCCGGGGATGGACAGGCGCAGGTCGCAGGCGCCGGCCAGGCCACGATCCATGCCTTCGCCTTCCGCGCCGATCACGTAGACCACGCGCCGGGGCGGCGCGACGGCGAACAGGTCGTCCCCGCCCTCGACCACCGTTGCCGCGAGCGCGAAGCCTGCGCTGCGCAGCAGCGCCATGGCCTCGTCCGCCGGGCCGGTTCGCACCAGCGGCACCGCTTCCGCGCCGCCCTCGGCGACGCGCGCGGCAGCGCCCGACAGGGCCAGGCCGGAATCCTCCGCCAGCAGCACGCCGGCCACGCCGAAGTGCGCGGCCGAGCGCAGGATCGCGCCCAGGTTGTGCGGGTTGCCCACGCCATCCAGCCACAGCAGGCACTGCGGGCCGCCGTCCAGGCCCGGCAGCCACGTATCCAGCGCCGGCTCCGGCGCGCGCAGCACGTCGGCAACGACGCCTTCGTGGTGACCGCTGCCGGCCAGCCGCGCCAGCTCGCCCTCGTCCTCGACCACCCGGTAGCCCACGCGGTTGGCCACGCACCACTTGAGCAGCGGCTGCAGCTGCGCGATCCGCGGTCCGGCCAGGTACAGCTTGCGGATCGCCTGCGGCCTGCGCGCGAATACCGCCTGCACGGCGTTCATGCCGTACAGGCGCATCTCGTCGCGGCGGTCGGGCCGCCGGTCTGCAACCGGCCGGTCGGCGGGCGGCTCCGGACGGGGCGGACCGCCCCGCAGCCGCGGGCGCTGTTCACCGGCCGCCGGGCGGCGGCCGCGGCGGCGCCACGGGCCGCCGTCCCCGCCGCCGGTGCCGCTCATTCCCGCTCCGCCCGGCCGGCCCAGAAGTCGGCGTTGCGGATTTCCAGCTTGAGCGGATCGAAGGTGGGATCCAGCCCCTGCTTCTTCTGCGCCTCGTAGTCGCGCAACGCCAGCAGCGCCGGCTTCTGCAGGATCAGGATCGCGATCAGGTTCAGCCACGCCATCAGGCCCACACCGATGTCGCCCAGCGTCCAGGCCATGCCCGCGGTACGCACGCAGCCGAAGGTGACCGCGCCCAGGATCAGGATCCGCAGCGCGAAGATCATCCACGGCCGGTGGATCCTGCGGTTGATGTAGGCGATGTTGGTTTCGGCCATGTAGTAGTAGGCGATGATCGTGGTGAAGGCGAAGAAGAACAGCGCCATCGCCACGAAGCCCGCCCCGTAGCCGGGCATCACCGCCTCCACCGCGTGCTGGGCGAAGCCCGGCCCGGCCTCGATCCCCGGCAGCGCCTCGGTAAGCACCTCGCCGTTGCTGCTGACGTTGTACATGCCCGTCGACAGGATCATGAAGGCGGTGGCCGAGCACACCAGCAGGGTGTCCACGTACACCGAGAACGCCTGCACGTAGCCCTGCTTGGCCGGATGCGAGACCTCGGCCGCGGCGGCGTGGTGCGGCCCGGTGCCCTGGCCGGCCTCGTTGGAGTAGATACCGCGCTTGACGCCCCACTCCACCGCCAGGCCGAGCATCGCGCCGAAGCCGGCGTGCATGCCGAACGCGCTCTCGATGATCAGCATGAACATGGCCGGGATCTGGGTCATGTTGAGGAACATGATCACCAGCGCCATCAGGATGTAGGCCAGCGCCATGAACGGCACCACCAGCTCGGCGAAGCGGGCGATGCGGGTGACGCCGCCGAAGATGATGAAACCCAGGCCGATCACCACCACCGCAGCGGTGGCGGTCGGCGGCACGTCCCAGGCGTTGAACGCCGCCGAGGCGATGCCGTTGGCCTGCACGCCCGGCATCAGGAAGCCGGCGGCAACGATGGTCACCACGGCGAAGATCCACGCGTACCACTTCTGGCCCATGGCCTTTTCGATGTAGTACGCCGGGCCGCCGCGGTAGCGCCCCTGCTCATCGGTTTCCTTGTAGATCTGGGCCAGGGTGGATTCAACGAATGCGGTGGAGGCCCCCATCAACGCCATCACCCACATCCAGAACACCGCGCCCGGGCCGCCGAAGGCGATCGCGGTGGCGACGCCGGCGATGTTGCCGATGCCGACCCGGCCCGACAGCGACATCGCCAGGGCCTGGAACGAGGACACGCCGGCATCGGACTTGGTGCCGGCCAGCAGCAGCCGCACCATCTCGGGCACCTGGCGGAACTGCAGGAACCGGGTGCGGATGGAAAACCACAGGCCTGCGCCCAGGCACAGGATGATCAGCGGCATGCTCCACACATAGCCGTTTATCGCGTTGACGAACTGTTCCACATGCTCCTCCCCGGACGATGGAAAACCCGCCCGCAGGGCTGCGGACCGGTCGATTCTTACCGATCAGCCACTTCGGCGAAACCGGCGCGGGCGGCGGCCGCCATCAGCCATGCCCGCTGACGGCCGGCGTGCTGGCCTCCAGCTCCTCCAGCTTGCGCGCCAGCGTTTCCGGCGAACGCGTGTACGGGGCCACCAGCGCGTACAGCGCCGGCACCACGAACAGGGTCAGCACGGTGGCGAAGGCCACGCCGGAAATGATCACCACGCCGATCGTGGCGCGGCTGGCCGAACCCGGCCCGCCGGCCACCACCAGCGGGATCATGCCCATGATGGTGGCCACGGCGGTCATCAGGATCGGGCGCAGGCGCACCGCCGACGACTCGGCGACTGCCTCGGCCACGCTGCGGCCCTCGTCGCGCAGCTGGTTGGCGAACTCCACGATCAGGATCCCGTTCTTTGCCGCCAGCCCGACCAGCATCACGATCCCGATCTGGCTGAACAGGTTGAGCGTGCCGCCGGTGATCCACAGCCCCAGCAGTGCACCCAGCACCGCCAGCGGCACGGTGAGCATGATCACCAGCGGGTGCAGGTAGCTCTCGAACTGCGCCGCCAGCACCAGGTACACGATCACCAGGGCCAGGGCGAAGGTCAGCATGATCGCCCCGCCCGCCTCCTGGAACTCGCGGGTCTCGCCCTTCCAGTCGATCTGGGCGTGGTCGGGCAGCTCCTCGGCGGCGACCCGGTATGTCCACTCGATCGCATCACCCATCGGGTAGCCCGGCGCCAGGCCCGCGCTGATGGTGATCGCGCGCAGGCGGTTGAAGCGGTTGAAGCTGCCCGGCTCGGCGATCTCGCTGAGGGTGACCAGGTTGGACAGCGGCACCATCCGGTTGTCGCGCCCGCGCACCCAGGTGTTGGACAGGTCGCCCGGCTCCATGCGGTCGTCGCGCGACGCCTGCAGCATGACGTCGTACTCCTCGCCGTCCTCGATGTAGGTGGTGACCTGGCGCGAGCCCATCATGGTCTCCAGGGTGCGGCCGATCTCCTGCACCGACACCCCGAGGTCGGCTGCGCGCGCGCGATCGATCTCCACCCGCATCTGCGGCCGGGTCTCCTTGTAGTCCGAGTCCGGATCCTGGATGCCGGGGTTCTCCGCCATCCGCACCAGCATGCGGTCGCGCCACTCGGCCAGATCCTCGTAGTTGGGCCCGCCCAGCACCAGCTGGTAGCGCTGCCCGCGCGCGCTGATCAGGCCGCCCGGCACGTTCGCCCGCACCTGCACGCCCGGCAGCGCCGAAAAGCCGTCGCGCAGCTCCTCGACCACATCGGCGGTGCTCTCCTCGCGCTCGCGCCAGTCCTTGAGGTAGACGATCACGTGTCCGGAATGCATTTCCTCGCTGCCGCCCCAGCCACGCGGCACCCGTGAACTGGCCCGGTCGATCGGCCCGTCGCCGCCCACGTAGTCGGCGAAGATCCGCTCGACCTCCTGCATCTGGGCCACGGTGTAGTCGAAGCCGGCGCCCTCCGGGCCATCGACGGCAACGAAGAAGCGGCCGCGATCCTCGGCCGGCGAAAGCTCGCCCGGAATCCGCAGGAACAGCAGCGCCGCAGCGGCCAGGCAGGCGCCCATCGCCAGCACCACCAGCAGCAACAGCCGCGATCGCGACAGCCCGACCAGCCAGCCCACCTGGCGGCCATAGCCGGCGCTGATCCGCCCCAGCGAACGGTTGACCCAGGCGCTGAAGCCCCCCTCCTTGCCGTGCGGGCGCACCAGCTTGGAGCACATCATCGGGGTCAGGGTGAGGGCCACGAACGCCGACAGCGCCACCGCCGCGGCCAGCGCCACCGACAGCTCGCGGAACAGGCGGCCGCTGTTGCCCTCCATGAAGCCGACCGGCAGGAACACCGCCACCAGCACCGCGGTGGTCGCCACCACCGCGAACGCCACCTGGGCGGTACCGCGCTTGGCCGCCACCAGCGGCGGTTCGCCGGCATCGGCGCGGCGCTGCACGTTCTCCAGCACGATGATCGCGTCATCCACCACCAGGCCGATGCACAGCACCAGCGCCAGCAGGGTCAGCAGGTTGATCGAAAACCCGAACGCGAACAGGGCGATGAACGCGGCGATCAGGCACACCGGCACCGTGACCGCCGGGATCAGCGCCGCGCGCAGCTTGCCCAGGAACAGCCAGATCACCAGGAACACCAGCACCAGCGCCTCGCCCAGCGTCCAGTACACCCGCTCGATCGCCGCCTCGATGAACTGGGTGTTGTCCGACGAGACGAAGATCTCGGTGCCCTCGGGCAGCGTCTCCTGGATCCGCTCGCCCTCCTCGCGCGCCGCGCGGGCCACCTCCAGCGCGTTGGCGGTGGAGGTGCGCACGATGCCCAGGCCGACGTTCGGAACCGAGTTGCTGCGCGCGTAGGAGCGCCGCTCGCGCGGGCCGGTCTCCACCCGGGCCACGTCGCCCAGGCGCACCACGTAGCCGTCCGATCCGCGCCGCAGCGGCAGGCTGGCGAACTGCTCCGCAGTGCGGTAGCCGCGTTCCACCCGCAGGGTGAAATCGCGGGACTCCGACTCGATCCGGCCGGCCGGCAGCTCCACGTTCTCGCTGCGCAGGGAGTTTTCCACGTCGGCGGCGGTGATGCCTCGCGCGGCCATCGCGTCACGGTCGAGCCAGATCCGCATCGAGTAGCGCTGGCTGCCGCTCAGCTGCACCCGGGCCACGCCGTCCAGCGCCGACAGCCGGTCGACCACGTAGCGGTCGGCGTAGTCGCTCAGCGCCAGGGTGTCCATGGTGCTGGAACTCATGTTCAACCAGATGATCGCATCGGCGTCCGACTCGACCTTGGAGATCTCCGGCGGATCGGCCTCGATCGGCAGCCGGTCGGCGACCCGACTGATCGCGTCGCGCACGTCGTTGGCCGCGGCCTCGATGTCGCGGGTGATGTTGAACTCCAGGGTCACGTCGGAGCGGCCGTTGCGGCTGCGCGACTGGATCATGCGGATGCCTTCGATGCCCGCCAGCGCATCTTCCAGCACCTGGGTGATCCGGGTTTCCACCACCGCCGCGGAAGCGCCCGGATAGGTCACGTCCACCGAGACGATCGGCGGGTCGATGTTGGGCATCTCGCGCAGGGTCAGGCGCGAGTACGACATCACCCCCAGCACCACCAGCAGCAGGCTCATCACCACTGCAAAAACGGGCCGCTTGATGGAGAGGTCGGAAATGCGCATCGGAACCTGGGCTGGCTGTGGAGACTGGGTGGAACGGCTGGGCCGGGAAAACGCCTACTGGACGATGACCCCGGCTTCCAGGGCATCGCTGCTGGCCGGGACGTCGCCGCTGGCGGGCTCTTCCGACCAGTCCTCGACACCGACGTCGGTGATCTCAAGGCCCGGCCGCAGCTTGCCGGTGCCGTCGACCACGATGCGGTCGCCCGCGGCCAGGCCGTCGGTCACCTCGGCCAGGCCCGCCACGCGCGCGCCGATCTGGATCGTCACCTGTTCAACGGTGTCGTCATCACGTACCCGCCAGACGAAGGTGTCGCGGCCGACCTGCACCACGGCGATCTCGGGCACCACCAGCGCCTCGCGCGCGGGCCGCTCCAGGCGGATGCGCACCAGCATGCCCGGGCGCAGGGCGCGGTCGGCGTTGGCGAACGTTCCGCGCACCATCACCGCGCGGGTGTTGGAGTCCACCCGCGAATCCACCATCGACACCACGCCGCCGAAGTCACGCCCGGGCCAGGCCGAGCTGCGGCCGGTCAGGTGCTGTCCTTCGGCCAGGTTGGCCAGCTGCACCTCGGGCACGGGGAAGTCGACATAGACCTCGGCCACGTCGTCCAGCGAGGCGATCTCGGTGCCCGGCTGCACCAGCGCGCCGGGGCTGACCCGGCGGATGCCCAGCACGCCGGCGAACGGCGCGCGGATGGAGCGGTCGCCCAGGTTGGCGCGGATCTCGGCCACCCGGGCGCGGGCGGCGTCGCGGGTGGCGCGCTGGGTGTCCAGCTGCGAGGTGGCGATGAGCTGCTGTTCGGCGAGCTGTGTCTGGCGCAGGTACATCCGCTCGGCCTCCTCGGCCGTGGCCTGGGCGGCGTTGAGCGCGGCCTGCTGCTGCTGGCCGCTGAGCGAGACCAGCACCGCCCCGGCCTCGACCACGTCGCCGCTGTCAAAGTGCACCCTGTCCACCGTTTCACTGACCTTGGCGGTGACCACCACCGATTCGCGCGCGGCCACCGTGCCCAGCGCGTCGATGGTGTCGTTCCAGGGCTGCTGTTCGGCCTGGGCGGTGGTGACGGTGGCGGCCCCGGCCGGCCCGCCGCCGCCGGGGCCGACGCTGTCGCCGCACGCGGCCAGCAGCAGGCCGGCGAACGCCAGGGCGGCAAGGGTGGGAAGGCGGGGAATTGGGAGGTTTCGCATTCGGGGGAGCGCGCGGACGATCATCCGGTCGATTCTAGGGGCTACGGATGTCATCGCCCTGTGTCGTCAGGCATGCAGACAGGCGGGGTGAACGTGTCAACCGACTGCCGGCCTGCGCGTTACACTCGGGCCGCCACCTGCCGTGGCTGGCATGGCCCGGTGGCCCCCCACACAACCGGAGCCCAACAATGATCCACGAATCGATCCTGGACACGATCGGCCGCACGCCCATCGTGCGCCTGCAGCGCATGGCGCCCGGCCACGCCAGCGTGTACGCAAAGGTGGAAAGCTTCAATCCCGGCGGCTCGGTCAAGGACCGGCTGGCGCTTGCCATCATCCTGGACGCCGAGAAAAAGGGCCTGATCAAGCCCGGCGACACCGTCGTCGAGGCGACGTCCGGCAACACCGGCGTGGCCCTGGCCATGGTCTGCGCCGCGCGCGGCTACAAATTCGTGGCCACCATGGTGGAAACCTTCTCCGTGGAGCGGCGCAAGCTGATGCGCGCCTACGGCGCCCGGGTGATCCTGACCCCGGCCGCCGAGCGCGGCACCGGCATGGTGCGCAAGGCGCGCGAGCTGGCCGAAGAGCACGGCTGGTTCCTGGCCAGCCAGTTCACCAACCCGGCCAATCCGGCCTGGCACCGCCAGACCACGGCGGCGGAGATCATCTCGGATTTCGCCGGCCGCCGGCTCGACCACTTCGTCACCGGCTGGGGCACCGGCGGCACCCTGACCGGGGTCGGCGAGGTGCTGAAGGTCGCGCGCCCGGAGGTGCAGGTGGTCGCCGCCGAGCCGGCCGCGGCGGCAATGCTGCAGGGGCAGGAGTTCAGCTCGCACAAGATCCAGGGCTGGACGCCCGACTTCGTGCCCGAGGTGCTCAACCGCGAAGTCGCCGACCGCATCGTGTCGGTGGACGACGCGGAGGCCATCGCCACCGCGCGCCGGCTGGCGGCCGAAGAAGGCATCTTCACCGGCATTTCCGCCGGCGCCACCGTGGCGGCGGCGCTGCAGGTGGCCGCCGGCGCCGAAGAAGGCGCGGTGGTGCTGGCGATGCTGCCCGACACCGGCGAGCGCTACTTCTCCACCCCGCTGTTCCAGGACATCAACGAGGGCTCCGACGACGAGTGGCTGGCGGGGCTGTAACGGAGGCCTGCACGGCCGCCCCCCGATAGGAGCGTAGGCGCCTCAGGCCTGGCCGTCCCACTCACCCAGCGCGGCCATGCTGTTGGCGCGGGCGCGGCCCAGGACGATCTCCTGGGCCATGCCCACGTTCGCCTTCGGATCCTTCGCCCAGGCCTTGAGCGCCGCCTGCTGCATCGCCCGGCCGTAGGAGAACGACAGCGGCCACGGGTGCGGGCGCAGGCGATTCATCGCGTCCAGGTGCGCGGTGGCGTCCTCGTCGGACTGGCCGCCGGACAGGAACACGATGCCCGGCACGATCGCCGGCACCGCCGACTTCAGGCAGATCAGGGTGGCCTCGGCGACCTCGTCGACCTCGGCCTGCTCGGCGCAGCCGCTCCCCGGCAGCACCATCGACGGCTTCAGCAGCACGCCTTCGAACATCACCTGCTGGTTGTACAGCGCGTCGAACACCCCGCGCAGGGTGACCTCGGTGACCTCGTAGCAGGCCTCGATGTCGTGGTCGCCGTCCATCAGCACCTCGGGCTCGACGATCGGCACCAGGCCCTGCTCCTGGCACAGCGCGGCGTAGCGGGCCAGGGCGTGGGCGTTGGCCTCGATGCAGGTGCCCGACGGCGTGTCCTCGCCGATGTGGATCACCGCCCGCCACTTGGCGAAGCGGGCGCCGAGTTTGTAGTACTCCTGCAGGCGCGCGCGCAGGCCGTCCAGGCCCTCGGTCACCACCTCGCCGGGGAAGCCCGCCAGCGGATGGGTGCCGGCGTCGACCTTGATGCCGGGGATGATCCCGGCCTCGGCCATGACCTTCGCGAACGGCACCCCGGCCACGGTCGACTGGCGGATGGTCTCGTCCTGCAGGATCGCACCGCTGATGTACTCGCCCATGCCGGGCGTGGTGAGCAGCAGCTCGCGCCAGGCGCGGCGGTTGTCCTCGCTGTTGGCGACCCCCACCGCGGCGAAGCGCTTGCCGATGGTGGCGGGGGATTCGTCGATGGCGATGATGCCCTTGCCGGCGGCCACCAGGGCCTGCGCCGTCTGTGCCAGATCTTCGATGCTCATGGGGGGTTCCTGGTTTCGCCGCGCGAGGGCTGGCCAGTATAGTCCCGCGCCGCGCTGCGGAACCGGCGCCCCGCGCCGGGGCGCGTCCAGGCAGCGGCTACAGTTCGCCCAGGCCCTCGGCGCGGCCTTCCTCGCCGACCCTCAGCAGGCGCAGGGTGTTGGTGGCGCCGTGGGTTTCCATGTGCTCGCCGCTGGTGAACACGATCCGCTCGCCGGGCGAAAGCAGGCCGGCCTCGACCAGCCGGGCAACGCTGCCGCGCGCCGCCTGGCGCGGGGTCTGGCCGCGGGTGTCGTATTCGATCGGGAACACGTCGCGCATCAGCGACATGCGCCGCCGTGCGCCGGCGTGGCGCGAGAACGCGTAGACCGGCGCGCCGGCGCGGAAGCGGGACAGGTAGCGGGCGGTGCCGCCGGATTCGGTCATGGCCACGATCGCGCGCACGCCGATGTGCTCGCTCAGGAACATCGCGGCCATGGCGATGGCCTGGTCGGCGCGCTCCAGGTTGCGGCCGGCGGGGCCGAAATCGACATCGTGGGTGAACTGGCGCTCGGCGCCCACGCAGATGCGCGCCATCGCCTCCACCGCGCGCACCGGATACTGCCCGGCGGCGCTTTCGGCCGACAGCATGACCGCGTCGGTGCCGTCGATGACCGAGTTGGCCACGTCCAGCACCTCGGCGCGGGTCGGGATGGGGCTTTCCACCATCGACTGCAGCATCTGGGTGGCGGTGATCACCACCCGGTTGCGGGCCAGCGACTCGCGGATGATCTTCTTCTGCAGCCCGGGCAGCTCGGCGTCGCCGATCTCCACGCCCAGATCGCCGCGCGCGACCATCACCACGTCGCTGGCGTCGATGATCCCGGCCAGGTTCTCGATCGCCTCGGCGCGCTCGATCTTGGACACCAGCGCCGCGTCGGAGCCGGCCGCACGCGCCAGCGCCCGCGCCTGCTCCATGTCGTCGGCGCTGCGGCAGAAAGACACCGCGATGAAATCCACGCCCAGCTCGGCGGCAAAGCCGATCCACGCGCGATCCTCGTCGGTCAGCGCGCCCAGCGACAGGCCACCGCCCAGCCGGTTCAGGCCCTTGCGGTCGGACAGCGGGCAGTCGTTGACCACGCTGGTGATGATGCGCGCGCCGTCGATGGCCTCCACCTTCAGCTGCACGATGCCGTCGTCCAGCAGCAGCACGTCGCCGGCCGCGAGGTCGCGCGGCAGGCCGGCGTAGCTCACCCCCACCTGGCTGTCGTCGCCCAGCTCGACCGAGCCGTCGGCCACCAGGTCGAAGCGCTGCCCGGCCCGCAGCTCCACCCGGCCATCGCGGAAGCGGTCGATGCGGATCTTGGGGCCCGGCAGGTCGGCCAGGATGCCGACTTCCTTGCCCAGCCGCGCCGATGCCTCGCGCACCGCCGCGGCGCGGGCGCGGTGTTCATCGCGGTCGCCGTGGGAGAAGTTGAGCCGCACCGCGTCCACGCCGGCCTCGAGCAGGGCGTCGAGCACGCCGGGGCCGTCGCTGGCCGGGCCGAGCGTGGCGAGGATGCGGGTACGGCGCTGGTGTGCGGTCAATTCGGTCTCCCGGTATTGGCCGGGAAACCTAGCACAAAGCGTTGACCGCGGATCGCGGGGTCAGGCGGCCTTGCGCTCGGCGGCGCGCTGCTTGAGCGCCGCCACCGCCGGCATCTGCTTGCCTTCCAGGAAGGCCAGGAACGCGCCGCCGCCGGTGGAGATGTAGCCGATGTCCCCGGCGATGCCGTACTTGTCGACCGCGGCCAGGGTGTCGCCGCCGCCTGCGATCGAGAACGCGTGCGACCTGGCGATCGCCCGGCCCACGGCCTCGGTCCCCCGGCCGAAGGCATCGAACTCGAACACCCCGACCGGCCCGTTCCAGACCACCGTGCCGGCCTGCCCGACCAGCTCGGCATAGCGCTTGGCGGTCTTCGGCCCGATGTCGAGGATCATCTCGTCGTCCGCGACCTCATCGACCGGCTTGACCACCGCCTCGGCGTCGGCCGAGAACGCCTTGGCCACCACCACGTCCACCGGAATCGGGATGTCGGCGTACTGCTCGCGGGCCTGGTCCATGATCCGGTGCGCCGTGTCGATCAGGTCGGGCTCGTGCAGCGACTTGCCGATCGGGTGGCCGGCGGCCGCGATGAAGGTGTTGGCGATGCCGCCGCCGATGATCAGCTGGTCGACCTTGCCGCACAGGTTGGTCAGCAGCTGCAGCTTGGAGGAGACCTTGCTGCCGGCCACGATCGCCAGCAGCGGACGCTCGGGATCGTCCAGCGCCTTGGCCAGCGCGTCCAGTTCGGACATCAGCAGCGGGCCGCCCACGGCCTGCTTCGCCTGCAGGACCACGCCGTGGGTGGAGGCCTGGGCGCGGTGCGCGCTGCCGAAGGCGTCCATCACGAACACGTCGCACAGCGCGGCGTACTTCTTCGCCAGCGCCGGGTCGTCGGCCTTCTCGCCCACGTTCATGCGGCAGTTTTCCAGCAGCACGATCTGCCCCGGCTTCACGTCCACGCCGTCGACCCAGTCGCGTACCAGCGGCACGTCGGTTTCCAGCAGCTCCGCCAGCCGCGCGGCCACCGGCGCCAGCGAGAACTCCTCGCTCCACTCGCCTTCCACCGGCCGGCCCAGGTGCGCGGCCACCATCACCGCCGCGCCCTGCTCCAGCGCGCGTCTGAGGGTGGGCAGCGAGGCGACGATGCGCTGGTCGGAGGTGATGCGTCCGTTGTCGAGCGGCACGTTCAGGTCCTGCCGGATCAGCACGCGCTTGCCGGACAGGTCGAGGTCGGTCATTCGCACAATTGCCATTGGTTCTGCTCGCGATCAGTGAGTTTCGGCGCAGCGCGGGCCGGAATTACCGGGGTTTCACGCGCGTGACTCCCGCCACAAGCCGCGCATTGTCCGCCTGTTGCGCTGCAGTAGCAAACCGGCCGCCGGGGCCAACGGCGGTACGGCGCGGGGACGTGCCTGAAAGCGTTGGCAGGCGTTCATCTGTGTGACGAGGCAACGCCCGGCACGGTCTCCCGGAATGACAAAGCCCCGCACGGGGCGGGGCTTTGTGGTGTACCGGCTGCGCAGGGCGCCGTCAGGCGGCGACCACGCGCACCATTTCCAGACACTTGTTGGAATAGCCCCACTCGTTGTCGTACCAGGCCACCAGCTTGACGAACGTGTCGTCGAGCTGGATGCCGGCGTCGGCATCGAACACCGAGGTGCGTGCGTCGCCGCGGAAATCGGTGGCGACCACCTTGTCCCCGGTGTAGCCGAGGATGCCCTTCAGCGCGCCTTCCGACTGCGCCTTCATCTCCGCCTTGATCTCCTCGTAGCTGGCGCCCTTGTCCAGCTCCACGGTCAGGTCGACCACCGACACGTTGGAGGTCGGCACCCGGAACGACATGCCGGTGAGCTTGCCGTTCAGCTCCGGGATCACCTTGCCCACGGCCTTGGCCGCGCCGGTGGAGGACGGGATGATGTTCTCCAGGATGCCGCGGCCGCCGCGCCAGTCCTTCTGCGACGGGCCGTCAACGGTCTTCTGGGTGGCGGTGGCGGCGTGCACGGTGGTCATCAGGCCGCGCTTGATGCCCCACTTGTCGTTGAGCACCTTGGCCACCGGGGCCAGGCAGTTGGTGGTGCACGAGGCGTTGGAGATGATGGCCTCGCCGGCGTACTTCCCGTGGTTCACGCCGTAGACGAACATCGGCGTGGCGTCCTTGGACGGCGCCGACATGATCACCTTCTTCGCGCCGGCGTCGATGTGCTTCTGCGCGCCCTCGGCGGTGAGGAAGATGCCGGTGGACTCGATCACCACGTCCGCGCCCACCTCGTCCCACTTGAGGTTGGCCGGATCGCGCTCGGCGGTCAGGCGGATGCGCTTGCCGTTGACCAACAGGGTGCTGCCATCGACCGACACCTCGCCGTCGAAGCGGCCGTGCACGGAGTCGAAGCGCAGCATGTAGGCCAGGTAGTCCGGCTCCAGCAGGTCGTTGATCGCCACGACCTCGATGTCGTCGCCGAAATTCTGCACCGCCGCGCGCAGCACGTTGCGGCCGATGCGGCCAAACCCGTTGATGCCAACCTTGATCGCCATGGGTACGTCGACTCCTGCCACCGCGCACCGCGGTGGAATGATGGGTGGGTGGGAAAACGCCTCATTTTAGCAGCTGTACGGCGGGGAAGCTGCCGCCGCCTTGACCCGGATCAACGACGCAACGTGCCGGAAACGCGACAGTGGCAGGGACGCAACAACCCCATAAGGAAAAACAATGAAACGACTCTCCCCCGCCCTGCTCGCCGTTGCCGCGGCGTGTTTCGCCCTGCCCGCCGCCGCGCAGTCGGCCGGCGACTGGACCCTGGCCATCGGCGCCCACCAGGTGGCCCCCAAGAGCGACAACGGCTCGCTGGCCGGCGGCACCATGGATCTGGACATCGGCAGCAGCATCCGCCCGACCATCGCCTTCGAATACTTCATCGCCGACGGCCTGGGCCTGGAAGTGCTGGCGGCCGCGCCGTTCAGCCATGAAATCGACATCGACGGCCTGGGCAAGGTCGGCGGCACCAAGCACCTGCCGCCCACAGTCAGCCTGCAGTACCACTTCAACCGCGGGGGCACCGTGCGTCCGCTGCTGGGCCTGGGCGTGAACTACACCACTTTCTTCAGCGAAGGCACCACCGGCGCGCTGGCCGCCTCCGAGCTGGAGCTGGGTGACTCCTGGGGCCTGGCGGCCCACGCGGGCATCGATTTCGACGTCGGCGAGCGCGGCGCCATCCGCGTGGACGTGCGCTGGATGGACATCGAAAGCGACGTCAAGGTGGATGGCGTGAAGCTGGGCACCGCCAACATCGATCCGCTGGTGTACGGCGCGGCCTACGTGCTGAAGTTCTGATCCACCGGCTCGGCGTACCACCTGGCGCCGCCGCGGCCCGTCCGCGGCGGCGCCTGTCATTCGGGCCGCTAGAATGGCCGCCATGAACCGGATCCTCATCGCTTTCGCCCTGTTGTTCCTGCTCGCCGGCCCCGCTCACGCCTGGGGCAGCCGCGGCCACCGCCTGGTCGGCCACGTCGCCGAGTCCGCGCTCACGCCCACTGCGCGAGCCCAGGTCGAGGCCCTGCTGGCCGGCGAACAAGATCCGGAAAACCGCTCCCTGGCCGGTATTTCCACCTGGGCCGACGAGCTGCGCGAACGCGATCCCGACCTGGGCCGGCGCAGCGCACGCTGGCACTACGTCAACATCGGCGAAAGCGGCTGCCGCTACGAGCCGGCGCGCGACTGCCCCGGCAGCGACTGCGTGATCGAGGCGATCAACGACCAGGCCGCGATCCTCGGCGATACCGCACGCAGCGATGGCGAGCGGCTGCAGGCGCTGAAGTTCGTCGTCCACTTCGTCGGCGACGTGCACCAGCCCATGCACGCCGGCTACGCCCACGACCGCGGCGGCAACAGCGCCCAGGTCAACCTGCGTGACGGCACCCGCAACGGCCACGGCACCAACCTGCACGCGCTCTGGGACAGCAGCCTGTTCCACAGCCTGCGCGAATCGGAAGAGCGGCACCTGGCCGAGCTGGGCAAACTGCAGGTCGATGCCCCGGCCCACGGCACTCCGGGCAGCTGGGCGGAGGAGTCCTGCGCCGTGGTGCTGCAGGAGGGGGTGTACCCGCCGGAGCACGTCGTCACGCTGGACTACGTGTACCGCTGGCGCCCGGTGGCCGAGCAGCGCATCGTCATCGCCGGCCAGCGCCTGGCCACGCTGCTCAACCGGACGCTCGATCCCGGCTCCGGCCGCTGAGCGCTCCTGCCCGCGGCCTGCGCCGCCCGGCCCAGACCGCGGCGGCAATGCGCTACCTTTGGCGCATGATGACCACCGCCCGACTGATCTTCACCGCCCTGCTGTCACTGGCCCTGGCTGCCTGCGCCGAACGCCCCGCACCGCCCGCCGGCGGCGAACCGCTGCTGGTCTTCGCCGCCGCCAGCCTCAAGGACGCCATGGACGAGGCCACGGCCACCCATGCCGAAACCGGCGGGCCGCAGGTGGAGGTGTCCTACGCCGCCAGTTCGGCGCTGGCCCGGCAGATCGAACAGGGGGCGCCGGCCGACGTGTTCGTCTCCGCGGATCTGGCGTGGATGGACTGGCTGGGCGAGCGCGGGCTGATCGACGCCGGCAGCCGCCGCGACCTGCTGGGCAACGACCTGGTGCTGGTCGCACCGGCGCAGGGCGAGGTGCCGCCGCTGGATCTGGCCGCCGGTGCGGATGCGCTGCTGGCGCGGCTGGGCGACGGCCACCTGGCGATGGCCCTGGTCGAGTCCGTGCCGGCCGGCAAGTACGGGCGCGAGGCGTTCGAATCGCTGGGCATGTGGGACGCGCTGGCGCTGCGGGTGGCCGAGGCCGACAACGTGCGTGCCGCGCTGATGCTGGTCGCACGCGGCGAGGCGCCGCTGGGCGTGGTTTACGGCAGCGACGCCCAGGCCGAGCCGCGGGTGCGGGTAGTGGCCACCTTCCCGGCCGACTCCCACGCGCCGATCGTGTACCCGGCGGCGCGGGTGGCGGCGAGCCGGCACGAGCGCGCCGCCGGTTTCGTCGACTGGCTGGCCTCACCCGAGGCCGGCGCGATCTTCCGCCGCCACGGCTTCACCCTGCGCTGAGCCGGTCGCGGACGGCCGCCGGTGTTCACCCCCGAGGAACTGACCACCATCGCCCTGAGCGTGCGGGTCGCCGCGGTCGCGGCGCTGGCCAGCCTGCCACTGGCGGTCGCGGTGGGCTGGCTGCTGGCGCGCAGGCGCTTTCCCGGCAAGGCGCTGCTGGACGCGCTGGTGCACCTGCCGCTGGTGCTGCCGCCGGTGGTGGTGGGCTATGCGCTGCTGGTGGGCTTCGGCAGCCAGGGGCCGGTCGGACAGTTCCTGGGCCGGTTCGGGATCGAGTTCGCATTCCGCTGGACGGGCGCGGCGCTGGCGGCCGGGATCATGGGCTTCCCCCTGATGGTGCGCACCATCCGCCTCTCCATTGAGAACGTCGACCGCAGGCTGGAACAGGCCGCGGCCACCCTGGGCGCATCGCCGTGGCGGCGCTTCTTCACCATCACCCTGCCGCTGGCGTGGCCGGGGCTGGTGGCCGGCACGGTGCTGGGCTTTGCCAAGGCGCTGGGCGAGTTCGGCGCCACCATCACCTTCGTCTCCGCCATTCCCGGCGAGACCCGCACCCTGTCCTCGGCCATCTACGGCCTGATGCAGGTGCCCGGCGGCGAAGCGGCCATCTGGCGCCTGGCCGCGGTGGCGGTGGCGATTTCGCTGCTGGCGCTGCTGGCGTCTGAGTGGCTGGTGCGCCGCCAGCGCGGGCCGGAGGAGGACGCATGCTGAGCCTGGATGTCGAGCTGCGGCGCGGCGGGTTCGAGCGCCGCGTGCGGATCGAGGACGAGGCGCGCATCGTCGCCCTGGTCGGCCCGTCGGGTTCGGGCAAGACCACCGTGCTCAACGCCATCGCCGGGCTGGTGAAGCCCCGCTCGGGCCGTATCGAAGTCGATGGGCGGACGCTGTTCGACAGCGCGCGCCGCATCGACGTCCCCGCGCACCGGCGGCGGATCGGCTACGTGTTCCAGGACGCGCGCCTGTTCCCGCACATGGACGTGCGCGACAACCTGCTCTATGGCCGCCATGCCGACCGGGGCCGGGCGCCCGCGTTCGAACTGGACAGCGTGGTCGAGCTGCTCGGCATCGGCGCCCTGCTCGCCCGCCGCCCCGGCAACCTCTCCGGCGGCGAGGCGCAGCGGGTGGCCATCGGCCGCGCCCTGCTCTCGCAGCCGGAGCTGCTGCTGTTCGATGAACCGCTCTCGGCGCTGGACGAGGCCCGGCGCGAGGAGCTGATCCCCTACCTGCTGCGCGTGCGCGACGAGGTGCGCCTGCCAATGCTCTACGTCAGCCACCGCGCCGAGGAGGTGAGGCGGCTGGCCAGCGCGGTGCACGCGCTGGCCTGAGCCTGGCCGCAGGCGACTCAGCCGGTGACGCCGGCATCGCCATCCTGCGCGTCCGGCTCCGGATCGCCGATCTCGAACTCCACCGGCACCCGCATCCAGGCTTCCACCGGCTCGCCGTCCCTGGTGGCCGGATTGAACCGCCACTTGTGAGCGGCTTCGGCGGGATAGCGCGGGGGCGCGAGGGCCCGTGACGCCTGCTCCACGCTTGCCTCCCGGTTGACCGGGGCGGCCGGCGGCTGGCCGGAGACGGTTGCGGCCACTGCAACAGTGTCGGCGGGCCGGAAGGCCCACGCGCCGTAGCTGGTGGCCGATACCAGGACGCAGAGCGCGACCATACCAAGACGACGGCGACGGACGCGGGGTTCGGACTTCTTCAGCATGAGGATTCGCTCCTTCAACGATTGGCTGGACTGCCAATGGCAGCCGACCGGCAGTCCAGGGACGGCCAGCTGCACGTTCAACATCGCGCCCGCGTAGCGGCGGCGTGCGGAGGGGTCGTGGGCCAGCACCGCGGCGTCGCAGGCCAGCTCCTGATCCAGGCGGAAGCGGCTGTCGGCCCAGTGCAGCAGCGGGTTGAACCACTGCAGGCAGCGCAGCACAACCGCGACCAGGTTGGCGCGGGTGTCGCCGCGGGCCAGGTGCGCACGCTCGTGGGCAAGCACCAGGGCGGCTTCGTCCGCGCCCAGGCGTGATTCGAAGTCCATCGGCAGGACGATGCGCGGACGCAGTGCGCCGACCAAGGCCGGGCCGGGCACGTTGGCGCCGCGCCACACGCCGCCGGCTTCGCGCCGGAGCCGGCCCAGGCCGGCCACGAAGCGCCGCTGCTGGCGCATGAAGCACAGCGCAAACAGCACCGCGCCCAGCAGCCAGCCGCCGGCAAGCAGCAGCGGCCATCCCACCGCTGCGCCCGCGGCGCCAGGTGCGCCTTCGACCGTGGCCACGACCAGCACCCCCGGGTGCAGGGCCAGCAGCTCCGGCGCCAGCGACTGGCCGGTGCCCGGGCGCGGCAGGGCGGCCACGGCCAGGGCCAGCGGCACCAGGGCCCAGGCGCCGTAGGCCACGCGCGCGCCGAATGCGCGCCGCAGCGGGATGCGCAGGAGCAGCACCAGGGCGATCGCCGCGGTGACGGCCAGAGTGCCGTCCACCAGCCAGCGCAGCAGCGGCTCAGCGCTCATCGTCGATCTCTCCGATCAGGCGCTTCAGCTCGTCGATGTCCTGCTGGCTGAGCTTGCCGCGCTCGCTGAAGTGCGCCACCAGCGGCGCAACCCTGCCTCCGAACAGCCGCTCCAGCACGCCCTCGCTCTGGCTGGCCACCCACGCCTCGCGCGTGAGCACCGGCGAGTACAGATAGCGGCGGCCGTCGCGCTCGGCGCGGATGGCGCCCTTCTTCAGCAGCCGGTTGAGCAGGGTCTTGATGGTGGGTTCGGCCCAGTCGCTGCGCGTGGACAGCGCGGCCACCACCTCGTCGGCCCCGAGCGGGCTGCGGCCCCAGAGCACTTCCATGACGACTGATTCGGCGTCGCTGACCTGCATGGTTTACACCTGTAATCAACAGGCTTTCAGATTACACCCGTAATCGACCATGTCAAGCGATGGGACGCGGCTGCGGATCCGACCCAGGGAGCTTGTCGTCGCATCGGCGATAATGGCCGCATGGACACCAAGCTCGAACGCATCCGCAGCGCGCTGCAAGGCCTCGATCCGGCCCACCTGGAGGTGCTGGACGAAAGCCACATGCACAGCCGCGGGCTGGAAACGCACTACAAGGCGGTCATCGCCAGCGACGCCTTCGCCGGGAAGATGCGCGTGCGCCGCCACCAGGCGGTGTACGCCGCGCTGGGCCCGCTGATGCAGGAAATCCATGCGCTGGCGCTGCATACCTACACGCCGGACGAGTGGGCCGCGCAGGGCGCCGCGCCCGACTCGCCGCGCTGCCGCGGCGGAAGCAAGCACGACCTGTAACGGGTGACCGGGCGGGCCTGGGCCCGCCCGGGGGATGCGTCAAAGCCCCTTCGCAGCCTCGACGATGGCGTCGGCGGTGAAGCCGAAGTGCCGGAATAGCACGTCGCCCGGCGCGGACGCGCCGAAGCGATCGATGCCGACCACCGCGCCGTCCAGGCCCACGTACTGGCGCCAGAAGCCGGTGATCCCCGCTTCCACCGCCACCCGCTTGCGCACCGCGTCGGGCAGCACCGACTCGCGGTAACCGGCGTCCTGGCGGTCGAATACATCGGTCGAAGGCATCGACACCACGCGCGTGCGGACGCCGTCGGCGTCCAGCTTCGCCTTGGCCTCCATCGCGATGCCGACCTCCGAGCCGGTGGCGATCAGGATCAGATCCGGGCTGCCGCCTTCGGCATCGGCCAGCACGTAGCCGCCGCAGGCGATCTGCCTGACCTGTTCGTCGCTGCGCGGCTGGTGGGCCAGGGTCTGGCGCGAGAACACCAGGCAGCTCGGGCCGTCGTGGCGCTCGATCGCGCGCTTCCACGCCACCGCCGACTCCACCGCGTCGCACGGCCGCCAGACGTCGTTGTGCGGGATCGCCCGCAGCGAGGCCATGTGCTCCACCGGCTGGTGGGTCGGGCCGTCCTCGCCCAGGCCGATCGAGTCGTGGGTGTAGACGTGGATCGCCTGCGCGCCCATCAGCGCGCTCATGCGCACCGCGTTGCGGGCGTAGTCGGAGAACACCAGGAAGGTGGCGTCGTAGGGCAGGAAGCCACCGTGCAGGGCCAGGCCGTTGCTGATCGCGGTCATGCCGAACTCGCGCACGCCGTAGTAGACGTAGTTGGCGTTGGCGTCGTCGCCGGCCACGTCCTTGCTGCCGCTCCAGATGGTCAGGTTGGAGCCGGCCAGGTCGGCCGAGCCGCCCACCAGCTCCGGCAGGTGCGGGGCGAAGGCCTCGATGGCCATCTGCGAGGCCTTGCGCGAGGCGACCTTGGGGCCTTCGGCCTGCAGCTTGGCGATGTACGCGTCGGCGGCGGCGGCAAAGCCTTCCGGCAGCTCGGCCTTCGAGCGGCGCAGCAGCTCCGCGGCCTCGTCGGGGAAGGCCTGCGCGTAGGCGTCGAAGGCCTGGTTCCAGGCCTGCTCGCGCTCGCGGCCGGCCTCGCGCGCATCCCAGCCGTCGGCGATCGCCTGCGGGATCTGGAACGGGCCGTGCTCCCAGCCCAGCGCCTGGCGGGTGGCGGCGATCTCGTCCGCGCCCAGCGGCGCGCCGTGGGTGGATTCGCTGCCGGCCTTGTTGGGCGAGCCGAAGCCGATCGTGGTGCGGCAGCAGACCAGCACCGGGCGGTCGTCGCCGGCAACGGCCTCGTTGATCGCGGCGCTGATCGCGTCGGGATCATGGCCGTCGACGCCGCGGATCACTTTCCAGCCGTAGGCCTCGAAGCGCGCCGGAGTGTCGTCGGTGAACCAGCCGGCGGTGTCGCCGTCGATGGAAATGCGGTTGTCGTCCCAGAACGCCACCAGCTTGCCCAGGCCCCAGGTGCCGGCCAGCGAAGCCGCCTCGTGGGAGATGCCTTCCATCAGGCAGCCGTCGCCCAGGAACACCCAGGTGCGGTGGTCGATGATTTCGTGGCCGGGGCGGTTGAAGCGCTGCGCCAGCAGCTTCTCGGCCAGCGCGAAGCCCACCGCGTTGGCGAAGCCCTGGCCCAGCGGACCGGTGGTGGTCTCCACCCCGTCGGTGACGAAGTTTTCCGGATGCCCCGGGGTGCGATGGCCGAGCTGGCGGAAGTTCTTCAGCTCCTCGATCGACAGGTCGTAGCCGGACAGGTGCAGCAGCGAGTACAGCAGCATCGAGCCGTGGCCGTTGGAAAGCACGAAACGGTCGCGGTTGAACCACTTCGGGTTGGCCGGGCTATGGCGCAGGTGGTCGTTCCACAGCACCTCGGCGATGTCGGCCATGCCCATGGGCATGCCGGGGTGGCCGGACTTCGCGGCCTCGACCGCGTCGATGGAGAGGAAACGGACGGCGTTGGCGAGTTCGCGGCGGGTCGGCTTGGTCATTGGATCCGGACGGTTGTGGGCGGCACCCCGGGCAGCGGGGGCGCGTATTGTCCCACGATTCGCCCCGCGGTCAGGCCGGGCCGGAGCCCTGCTCCACCGGCGTGGCCTCGTCCAGATCGATGTCGTCGTGGTCGTAGCGGCTCTCGCTGTGCCCGACCACCACCGCGCCGACCATGTCGCCGCCGATGTTGACCGTCGTCCGGCACATGTCCAGGAACCGATCCACGCCCAGGATGATCGCCAGCCCCTCGGCCGGGATGCCGAACATCACCAGGATCGCCGCGATCACCGGCAGCGAGCCGCCCGGCACGCTGGCCGCGCCGATCCCGCCCATGATGCACATCATCAGGATCATCACCTGCTGGGTCAGGGTGAGATCCACGCCGAACAGCTGGGCCAGGAACAGCACCGTCACGCCCTCGTAGAGCGCGGTGCCGTTCATGTTCACCGTGGCGCCCAGGGTGCACACGAACCGCGCCACCCGCCGCGGCACGCCCAGGTTGTGCTCGGCCACCTTGAGCGAGGTCGGCAGCGTGGCCGCGCTGGAGGAGGTGGAGAACGCCGTCAGCAGCGCCGGCTGCGCACGCCGGAACACCTCCAGCGGATTGCGCTTGGCCAGGGTCGCCAGCACGATTGAGAACGTGCCGAAGAACTGGAGCGACAGCGCCACCACCGCAGTCAGCACGAACCAGCCCAACTGCACCATCAGATCCAGGCCCATGCGCGCGGTCAGGGTGAACAGCAGCGCCGCCACCGCGTACGGCGCGGTGCGGATGACCCAGTCGATCAGCTTCAGGCTGATGTCGAACACGCCCTGCACCGCGCCGACGAAGCTGCGGGTGCCCACGCTGTTCACCACCGTGGCGGCCACGCCGAACATCAGCGAGAAGAACATCACCGCGATCAGGTCGTTGTTGGCCGCCGCCTGCACCGGGCTGCGCGGCACCATGTTGAGCAGCATGTCGACGATGCCCAGCGGCTGGTTGCCGGCGGCCACAACCATGTCGGCGTCGGCCATGAAGGCGTCGCGCAGCGCCGGATCGATGCCCGATCCGGGCTGCATGATGTGGGTCACCACCAGGCCGATGGTGACCGCGATGGTGGTGGTGCCCAGCACCCACAGCAGCGCCTTGCCGCCCAGCCGCCCAAGCGAGCGCGGGTCGCCGATTTCGACCACGCCCAGGATCAGCGCCGAGAACACCAGCGGCACCACCAGCATGAACAGCAGGCGCAGGAACAGCTGGCCCACCGGCTCGGTGAAGTACTCGATGACGCCGTCCAGCCAGGCCGCTTCGCCGACGAACAGGTTGGCCGCGATGCCCAGCGTGGCGCCGACGACGAAGCCGATCAGCATCTTGGTGTGCAGCTGCAGGCCGCTCTGGCCGGACGCCTTCGAGGTCATTCGTGATGTGCTCTGGGAAATCGGGAATGGCGCAGCTTAACAAAGGCGCAACCGCTGCCGGCGCGGAAAATGCCAACCGTGACTTTGGTCATTGGCCGGGGTAGAGCGGCGGCAGCGGATCGGTTTGCCGTGCGCTTTCACGGGCTGCAGCCCAGCGCGGCCCCTTGGCGAAAGCCTCGCGGACACCCGACCGCGCGGCCGTGGCATCGCCACCGGCCCAGCGCGCGCGCTGCAGGCTGTCCAGGGCGGCAAGCTGCGCCGGGTCGTCAAGTCGCATGCGCAGCGCGTCCAGGTCGTCCACCGGCGGGCTGGCCAGCGCGCACAGCGCCTGCTCCACTTCACCCAGGTCACCGGTGTCCAGCGCCAGCCGCAGCCTGCGCAGGCGGGCACGATCGGCGTCCAGCGCGTCGCGCAGCGATGCGCCGTCCGTCGCCTTCGGCGCGCGCGGCTGCGGCCGCCGGTGCAGGCCCCAGATCAGCGTCGCCAGCCACAGCAGCGCGAAGCCCGCCGCCGCCACCGCCCACGGCCGCACTTCGCCCTGGACGCCCGGCACCCTGATCCAGCGCTCTTCGTCCCCGGCACCGGGCGCAGGCAGCGCGCTGGGAGGCGCGGCGCGCTGCACCTGCACCGACAGCGGCGGCACCCCGGCCGTCCTGGCCACGCCGGCGCGCACGTCCCACCACTGCACCGGCTCGACGTGGATCTGCAGCGTGCCCGCCCGCCGCGGCACGACCGGGAAACGCCGGGTCACCACCACCTGCGGCCGGCCGCCGTCGAACTGTTCGCGCGCCTGCTGCGGCTCGGGGAACACCTGCGCGCCATCGTCGGCGCGCAGCTCCAGTTCCGGCATCTGCGAGGCGGCGGCACCGTCGGCGCGCAGCTCCACCACCACCTCCACGGCTTCGCCCGCTCGCGCCTGGCGCGGCGCTTCCAGCACCCGCATCTGCAGGCTGCGCAGCGGCAGCCAGGGCCGCGGCGCCGGGTCGGGCATCGGATCGATCCGGAGCCGCTGCGGCTCGCTGCTGGCCCGCAGGGTGCGCGGGGCACTGCCGAACATGTCGTCGAAGAATCCGCCGGTGCCCCGTCCCCGGAAGCGCGCCGCCGGGATGTCCAAGGGGCCGCTGCGCTCGGGCACCAGCAGGAAGCGCCGCTCCACCACGTTGTAGCGCCGGCCGCCGATGTCGCGGCTGTAGGTGACGTCGTCACCGACGCGGCGCAGCGCGGCGCCTTCGGGCTGCGGCTGCTCCAGCTCGCCCGACACCAGCGGGGTGGCGTAGTGCAGGCGCAGCACGTAGCCGACCGCCTGCTGCACCCAGGCCTGGTCGGTTTCCAGCTCGGCCTCGACGAAGGCGACCGCGCCCGCCCGGGGTGGCGTGTCACCGGCCGGCAGCACGGTCAGTTCGAGCGGCGCGGTGTCCTCGCCGTGGATCTGCACCGGCGGCACGGTGAGCACGCCTTCGCGGCGCGGCCGCAGCGCGACCGCGTACAGCACGCGCGTGCGAACTTCGCCGCCCACCACCTCGACCCGGCGGGTACTGGTGTGGCCGCTGGCCTGGAAGTCCGCATCCAGCGCAGACCAGTCGGGGGCGCCGCTGCCGGGCTGGTCGGTTTCCACGTTCAGGGTCGCGGTTTCGCCCAGCTGGATGCGGTCGCGATCGAGCCAGGCCCGCACCTGTGCGTGTGCGGGCAGCGCCACCAGCGTCAGCAGCAGGGCCAGCAGCAGCAGTGCAGCGGGGTTGTTCACGCGCCGGAAGTTTCGCATCGGCTCAGTCTGCCCCCTGCCTGCGGCGGCGTTCATGCTCCAGCCTGAACCGCGCGCGCAGCAGCCCGCCCGGATCATCGGGCACCCGGCGCAGCCAGGCTTCGGCGGCTTCGCGGCGCTCGCGCTCATCGACGTCCCCGGCAGCGTCCGCCTGCGGGGCATCGCCTTCGTCCCCGGCGGATTGATCCAGCGCGCGCTGCATCTGTTCGCGCAGCAGCGCGTCGGCTTCGCGCTGGGCGTCGGCGTCGGCCGTTTCGGCGGCGGGTTCCGGACGATCGTCCCGGGCCTGGCCATCGCCATCGGCTTCATCCGGTGGGTCCTCGCCGTCTCTGGTGGTCTGCCGGGCATCGGCGTCCGGCGGTGCGTCGCCATCGCCTGGCCCGGCATCGCCGGGATCTCCATCGTTGCCATCCCGGCCTTCATCTTCCGGCCCGCCGTCACCGGTCGGCGGCGGGCGCTGCAGCGCCTGTTCCACGAGCGCCCGGTTGGCGATGGCGTCTTCCATCCCCGGCTCCAGCCGGAGCGCTTCGTCGTAGGCCTCCAGGGCCTGTTCCAGTCGTCCGGCCCGGGCCAGGGCGTTGCCGCGGTTGTAGGCGGCCTGCGCGCCCGGCAGCTGCTCCCAGAGCCGCTGCGCCGCCTCGAAGTCACCGCCACGATAGGCCTCCACCGCTTCACGCGCATGCCCGTGCGCGATCTGGTCGGCGCGCTTCCACATCCCGCCCTCATCGGCCTGCGCCGGCCCCGGCAGCAGCGGCAGGCACGCCGCCAGCGCCAGCATCGGCAGCAGGCCGCCGCGCCGGAACGCCAGCGCCGCCAGCAGCATCAGCGGCAGCAGCAGCCAGTACCCCTGGTCGGAGCGGGCTGCCACATGCCCCCGCCCAGCGGCTGCCGTCGCAGTCCCCGCGAGCGTCCGGGCGAGGGCGGCGGGATCCTCCATGCCGAGCGGCTGGAAGCGGCCGCCCCCCGCCGCTGCCAGCGACTGCAGCGCGCCGGCATCCATGCGGGTACGTGCCAGCCGCCCGGTGGAATCCCGGAAGGCCGCGCCCGCGGCGGTTCCCAGCCCCAGCACCGACACCTGATAGCCGCTGCGCGCGGCCGCCGACGCGGCGCGGCGGGCAGCCAGATCTGCATCGTGGGTGAGCAGCAGCACGTCGCCGCGGACGAACCCGGCCTGCTCCAGCAGATCCACCGACCAGTCGATGGCCCGCCCGGGGCGGCTGCCGTCGGTCGGCATGATGTCCGGCGCGAGGGCGTCCAAAAACAGCCGGATGTTGCCGGCATCGGCGGTCAGCGGCGCCACGGTGTGTGGCTGGCCGGCAAACACCACCAGCGCCACTTCACCACCCGCGCGCTGCTCCAGGATCTGGTTGATCGCCATGCGCGCCTGCTGCAGGCGCGAGGGCTGCAGGTCATCGGCCAGGGTGGCGCTGGACAGATCCAGCGCGATCACCAGCGGCGCGGCCTGCTGCCACAGGGCATGCTCCTGCTGGCGCCAGCCGGGCCCGGCCAACGCCAGGATCGCCAGCAGGCCGGCGGCGGCGGCAAGCAGCACCCGACCCACGTCGCGCCGACCGGACCCCGCCGCAAGCAGGTGCGGCAGCAGGTGCGGATCCACCCTCCGCGCCCATGCCTCGCCACCGCGGCTGCGCCGCAGCCACCACGCCGCCAGCAGCGGCAGCGCCAGCAGCGCCCACAGCCACTGCGGCCTTGTGAACTGCAGTTCGGCAAGGGCCTGGATCATGGCGCGACCCTCCGCCGCCAGGCGGGCATGCGCGCCGCCCATGGACGCGTAAACCGTCCGACGGGCAGCATGGCCAGCAGCGCGAAGACAGCCGCCACGCCCAGCGGCCAGGCATACAGCTCGATGCGCGGACGCAGCGCCGGCCCCTGCCGTTCGACCGGCTCGATGCGATCGATCTCGGCGTAGATGCCGGCCAGCTCGGCGGCATCGCGGGCCCGGAACATGCGTCCGCCGGTCGCTTCGGCCACGGCCTGCAGGGTCGCCTCGTCGATCTCCTCCCCGCCCCCGGGCACCGGCATCCTGAAGCCGAACATCGACAGTCCGCCGCCGCTGCCGCCGAAGGCGACCGTGTGCACGCGCACGCCGTGGGCGCGGGCCAGTCCGGCCGCCCTCTCCGGCTCCAGCAGGCCGGCGGTGTTGACTCCGTCAGTCAGCAGCACCAGCACGCGCTCGCCGCTGCCCTCATCGCCATCTTCGCCATCGGCCAGCCGCTTGACCGCCAGGCCGATGGCGTCGCCGATGGCGGTTTCGCGCCCCGCCAGCCCGACCGTGCTGTCGAGCAGCTGCTGGCGCACGGTGTCCAGGTCATGGGTGGGCGGCGCCAGCATGTAGGCGCGGCGGCCGAACACCAGCAGCCCCACCCGGTCGCCGCCGCGGCGATCCAGGAAGTCGGCCAGCACCGCCTTGGCCGCGGTCAGGCGATCCACCGGGCGCCCGCCCAGGATCATGTCCTCGTCGGCCATGCTGCCCGACAGATCCACCGCCAGCAGCATCTCGCGCGCCTGCTGCGGAGGCTGCACCGGCTCGCCCAGCTGCTGGGGACGCGCCGCGGCCAGGCACAGCAGGATCCAGGCGATCGCGGCCAGCGCCAGCCGTCCGCGATCACCGGGCGGCGTGCGCGGCCCGGCGGGCACGCTGCCGGCCGCCAGCAGGCGCTCGCCGTGGGGCATCCGCAGGGCCGCCCCGGCCGGCGGGAGGGCCGGCAGCAGGCGCCGCAGCAGCCACGGCAGCGGCAGCGCCAGCAGCAGCCAGGGCCAGGCGAAGCCGGCGAACGCCGCGGGCAGCAGGCCGCTCACCGGCGCCTGCCCGCCATCTGCAGGTAGCGTGGGCGGGCGGCGGCGCGCAGGGCTTCCGCTTCGTCCTCTCCGACCTCGGGACGGTAGCCACCTTCAAGCAGCAGCCGGCCGGCAGGCCCGGAGAACGCGGGCGTGGCGGCGTCGCGGTCGAGGAACGCCAGCCAGGCCTCGCCCTGCAGTGCGGCGGCCGCGGGATCGCCCTGGCGCGCGGCGCGCCGCAGCAGTTCGGAGATCGCCGCGACCCGCGCCGCCGGATCCGCGGCGGCATCGACGCGCTGATCGAACATGCGCAGCAGCGCGCGGCGGCGGCGAACCCGGCGCCATCCCATCACCCCAACCACGGACAGCACCACCAACAGCAGGCCGGCCAGCAGCCACCAGCCGGGTGCCGGCGGCCACCAGCCCGGCGCGACCGGCAGGTGGATGTCGCGCAGCGGCAGGGACGCGCCGGGGTTCATGCGCGCACGCCCTGCGGGACCGCAAACAGCGGCAGCCACTCATCCCCGGGGCCGTCGCAGGGCAGGGCCGCCGCCCGCACCCCGAAGGCCGGCAGCCTCGCCAGCGCGGTTTCCAGCGGCGCTCCGAAGGCGTCGCGCCAGCGCTGGCGATGCGCCGCACTGCCGAGGTCAAGCTCGACCCGCTGGCCGCCGGCCTCCAGCGCCAGCGCCTCGGCCGGCGCAGCGGTCTCGAGCGGATCGACCGGCAGCAACACCAGCACCTGGCTGTGCATCGCCAGCGCCGGCCAGCGGCGGTCGGGCACTGTCGCGATGCTCGCCGGATCGGCCAGCACCAGCAGCCGCGAGCCCGGGCGCAATACGCGCCCGGCATGCTCCAGGGCCACGTCCAGCCCGTCGTCGGCGGCCGGCGGATGCGCATACCACCGGGCCAGCGCGTCGAGCACCCGCAGCGCGCCGCGCGGCCCGGCGGCCGGCGGTACCGGCGGCTCGCTGGAGGTGCCGCGCAGCGCGGCCACCCGGTCGCCGTCGCGCACGGCAAGCCAGGTGGCGATCGCCGCCGCCCGCGCCGCCTGCACCGACTTGAAGCGGATCCGGGTGCCGAAGTACAGCGCCGGCGAAGTATCGGCCACCACCAGCGTCAGCCGCTCGCGCTCGGCCTGGAACAGCTTGGTGTGCGGACGGCCGCTGCGGGCGGTCACCCGCCAGTCGATATGGCGCACTTCATCGCCCGGCGCGTACTCGCGCGACTCCGCGTACTCCATGCCGCGCCCGCGCAGCGGCGACGGCGCGCGCCCGGCACCCGACAGCCGGCCCTGCCGCGGCGGCCTGCGCGCGGCGGCCACCGCCCGCAGCGCGACCAGTTCGGCCAGGGTCGGCACGATCCCGCCGCCGGAGGTGTCCGGCTGCGGGCTCGACTGGGCGGGAGGCGCGGAAGCGTTGGCCACGGATCGACACCTGCCGGTCAGGGCAGCGGCACCTTCTCCAGCAGCGCGGCCACCAGGCGGTCGCCGTCCCAGCCTTCCGCCGTGGCCTCGTAGCTGGGGAGCACGCGGTGGCGCAGCACGTCCGGCGCGACCGCGTGCACGTCCTCGGGGGTGACGTAGTCGCGGCCGGCCAGCCAGGCGCGGGCGCGGGCGCAGCGCTCCAGCGCGATCGAGCCGCGCGGGCTGGCGCCCCAGGCGATCCGCCGGGCAAGGTCTTCGTCGTAGCGGCCGGCATCGCGCGAGGCCAGCACCAGTTCGATCAGGTAGCGCTCCAGCTGCGGGGCCAGGTGCAGGTCGAGCACCGCGGCGCGGGCGGCGAACACGTCGGCCTGCGGCATGCGCTGGGGCGCGGGCTGTTCGTGTTCGATCTCGTTCCGGGCACGATCACGCGCCAGGCGCAGGATCTCCGCCTCCGCCGAAGCGTCCGGATAGCCGACCCGCACGTACATCAGGAAGCGATCCAGCTGGGCCTCGGGCAGCGGGAACGTGCCCTCCTGCTCGATCGGGTTCTGGGTGGCCATGACCAGGAACAGCTCCGGCAGCGGCCAGGTCCTGCCGCCCACGGTGACCTGGCGCTCGCCCATGGCCTCCAGCAGCGCCGACTGGACTTTGGCCGGGGCCCGGTTGATCTCGTCGGCCAGCAGCAGGGAGTGGAAGACGGGGCCCGACTGGAACTCGAACCGCCCCTCCTGCGGCCGCCAGACCTCGGTACCGGTGAGGTCGGCCGGCAGCAGGTCGGGGGTGAACTGCAGGCGCGCGAAATCGGCGTCCAGGCGCGCGGCCAGGGCGCGGATCGCGCTGGTCTTGGCCAGTCCCGGGGCGCCCTCGACCAGCAGGTGGCCATCGGCCAGCAGCGCCACCAGCAGGCGTTCGATCAGCGCCTGCTGGCCGACGATCTCGGCCGAAAGCGCCTCGCGCAGGGCGCGGAAGGCGTCATGCAGGCGGTCTGCATCGGCGGACGGGGTGACGGCGTTCTCCATAGGCAGGCAAGGCAGGCGACGCGGCACGCGCCGGAACCCAGTTTGACCCAAACCGCGCTGAAGGGTTCACAACTCCCCGTCAGCGCGTCGTTGTGCACGAAGCCGCGGCAGTCCGGCCGGTGGCCCCCTGAAAAGCAAACGGGGCCATCGGCCCCGTCGCTTGCATCATTTCCGGCGCTTGCCTCAGCGCTGCGCCACCCGCAGCACCTTCGGCGTCACGAAGATCAGCAGTTCCGCCTTCTCGCGATCCTTGCCGCGACGCTTGAACAGGTTGCCGATGATCGGCAGGTCGGCCAGGAACGGCACCTTCGACAGGTCGCTGCGGTCGCGGAATTCGTACACGCCGCCGATCGAGACCGTCTGGCCGTCGTCAATGAGCACCGCGGTGGTGATCTCGCGCTTGTTCAGGTTGGGCACCGAGCCGAACGCGCCCATTTCGGTATAGCCGCTGATCTCGTCCTTGGTGATCTCCATCGCCAGGAACACGCGGCCGTCGTTGGTGATGGTCGGGGTGACCTTGAGCTCCAGCAGCACGTCCTTGAACTGGACGGTGGGCACGTTGTTGCTCTGGCCGCCGGTGACCGTCAGGTAGCCGACCTCCTGGCCCTGGCGGATGATCGCCTCGCGCTGGTTGCTGGTGACGATGCGCGGGTTGGAGATGACCTCGCCGCGGCCTTCCTGCTGCAGCGCCGAGATCTCCACGTTCCAGTTGATGGCGTTGCCCAGGATGGTCAGGCCCAGCGCTCCGGCGCCGAGCGCGCGATCCGCCGGGTTGCTGAAGTTCAGGCTGCCCGGCAGGTTCCACTCCGGCTCGCCTTCGATCACCGAGTTGATGTACCCGGCGTTGGCATCCAGCGATCCGGAATACACCGACCGGTCGGTGGTTCCCGAAATGCCGAAGCGCGCGCCGATATCACGGGCGAACGACTCGTTGGCAATCACGATGCGCGCTTCGATCACCACCTGGTCGACCGGCTTGTCGAGCTGCTGGACGATTTCACGAATCCCGGCCACGCGCTGCGGGATGTCGATCACCAGCAGGGTGTTGGTACGGCGGTCGAAGCTCAGGCTGCCGCGCGAGGACAGGAAGCCGCGGCTGTTCCCGCCCGCACCGGCGCTGCCGCCGCCCTGTCCGGTCTTGCTTTCGTCGGTCAGCAGCACCGCGATGTCCTCGGCGTTGCCGTAGCTGATCGGGATGTACTCGGTGATCATCTCGACCCGCTCTTCCAGCTCCATGCGCGCGTCCTCGCGCGCACGCTCGTAGGCGGCGATTTCGCTCTGCGGAGCAATCCAGATCACGTTGCCGCTGCGGCGCTTGTCCAGCGACTTGGCCTGCAGGATGATGTCCAGCGCCTGGTCCCACGGCACGCTGTCCAGGCGCAGGGTCACGTTGCCCTGCACGCTGTCCGCGGCGACGATGTTGAAACCCGAGTCCTCTGCAATCATCTGCAGCACGGTGCGCACCGGGATGTCCTGGAAGTTGAACACCACCGGGTGGCCGGTGTAGACGCGCTCCTGTTCGACCGCGGCCGTCACGGACTGGCCGGCCGCGGTGACGCCGGTGGCGCCAACCGCGCGCTCGGACGCACCGGCGCTCGGCACCAGCTCGACCACGTACTCGCGGCCGGTCTGGTAGGCCATCGGCTCGTAGTCGCCGTGCGCGGTCAGCACGATGCGCGCTCCCGTCCCGCTCTGCACCGCGTCGATGCGCTGCACCGGGGTGGCGAAGTCGGACACGTTGAGGGGGCGCTGCAGCGATGCCGGCAGGGTCGCGTTGCCAACGTCGATCACCACGCTGGCGCCCTGGGCACGCATGTCCGGCACCGCGCCTTCACCATCGAAGCGCAGCACCAGCTTGCCCGACCCTCCCTCGCCGCGGCCGAAGTCGATGTCGTCGACCGCAATGGCGCCGGGGATCTGCTTTGCCGGATCCGCGCCCAGCGCGCCGACCTGGCCGCTGGCGACCAGGGGCACGACGCCTGGCGACTGCGCGGCGTGGGCGCCGGACATCGCTGCCAGCAGACCCGCGGCCAGTCCCAAGGTGGCCGAACGGATCGGCAGGATGCGACGCGTCGCACGAGGATCTTGCGCGTAGCTCATCATCAGACTTCCCCTAATCCCTAATTGGTTTCATATCCAAGGCGACATTCATTATTCGAGCGCGATTGCAGCCGGCCGCTCCAGCCATCCGCCGGCGCCGTCGGGAACCAGCTCGACCAGTTCGATCCGATCCTCGGTGATCGAGGTGATGCGTCCATCGGCCTGGCCGGCGTAATCACCGGTGCGAACCCGATGGGTCACTTTGTTGGGCGCCATCACCAGGCCGATGATCCCGCCACCGCGGCCGATCGTCCCCACCATCTCCAGGCTGTCGAGCGGGAACTCCTCCAGCTCCTGCCTGCGCCGGTCGGAATCCGGGCGCGGGCCCACGCCACCGGTGTCGGCGAACGCGTCGCTGAACGGATCGCGCAGCCCCTGGGCGGCGTATTCGAAGGTCTCGAACTGCTGCATCACCGGCAGCGGCTCCAGCGGCGGCGCCGGCCGGGCGCGGACGTTGGCCACCCATTCTTCAAGATTCGGCGCGTCGCCCGGGGTAGAGGTGACCCCGCGGCCGCAGCCGGCCACGCCAAGCACCACCACCGTTGCCAGCACGATCCGCGCCGCGTTGCTCATCCTGCGCATGTCAGCGCCCTCCCCCCGACTGTGCCGCCTGCAGTGCCTGCTGCTCGGCCGCCTCCTCCTCGTCCAGGTAGCGGTAGGTCTTCACGGTACCGGCCAGCTCAAGGTTGGCACCCGGACGGATGGCGCCGCCGTCGCGCGGCTGCAGGGAAATATCGTGCATCGTCATGATGACCACCCGCGGCAGCGACGCCACGCCGCTGACGAAGGCACCGAACTGGTGGTAGCTGCCACGCATGCGCAGCGAGATCGGCTGCTCGGCGTAGAACTCCTTCGGCGCCTCGGCACCGGGGCGGAACAGGTCGTTCTGGATGCCGGTGGCCACGGCCGTCTGCGAGATGTCGGTGATCAGATCCGGCATCTCGGTGCGGCTGGGAAGCTGGCGCAGCATCTGCTGCAGCTGCTGCTCCATCTGCGCCAGCTGCTGCTTGAGCGGCTCCAGGTTGGTGGCCCGGCCCTGCTTTTCCTCGAACTCCGCGCGCTTCTGCGACTCCTGCTGCTCCAGCCCTTCCAGCTGGCTGAGCTTGTCGCGCACGAACAGCCACCAGAGCAGCCCGAACACCAGCAGTCCGACCAGCACGCAGAAGCCGATCTTGTACTCGCGCGGCCACGAGCCCATGTTGTTGAAGTCGAGCTCGCGCAGCGAGACCTTGCGTTTCGTGCTCACGATGCGGCTCCTTCTTCAGCGGCCTGTCCGGCATCGGGGGCGGCGGCCTCGATGTCCTCCACGCCCTCTTCCTGCGCGGCACCCTCGGACGGCTTGGACAGGGTGACCGACAGGTTGAACACGTAGGGCAGCGCCGCGCTGTGCACGCCCGCGCCCTCGGCCCGGGCCTCGATCACCGACAGGCGCGGGTCGGCCATCCAGCCGGCGCTTTCCAGGTTGCGCATGTAGGTACTGACCCGCGCGTTGGACTGGGCCCGGCCTTCCAGGGTGAGCTTCTCGCCCTCCTGCTTGAGGGTGGTCAGCATCACCCCGTCCGGGATGGTGCGCACCAGGGCGTCGAACAGGTGCACCATCTGCGAGCGGCTGGCCTGCAGCTGCTCGATCACTTCCTTGCGCGCCAGCAGGCGGCCGCGCTGGCGGTCGAGCTCCTCGATCTCCTTGATGGTCTCATCCACCGCGGCGATCTGCTGGTCCATGTACGTGTTGCGCGTTTTCTGGCCTTCGATCTGGGCGTTGTAGTAGCCGTTGACCAGGAACCACAGCAGGGCGCCCGCCACCAGCGACAGGGCGATCATCACGCCGAATTCCTTCTGGCGCTGCGCGCGGCGCTCGGCGCGCCATGGGAGCAGGTTGATCCTGGCCATCAGTCGAAGCTCCTCAGCGCGAGCCCGCAGGCGATCATCAGGGCCGGTGCGTCCTGGGCCAGGGCATGGGCCTGCACCCGCGCGCCCAGGGTCATGTGCGCCAGCGGATTGGCCACCGCGGTGGGCACGCCCAGCTGCTCCTCGACCATTTCCGCGACCCCGGCGATCGAGGCGCAGCCTCCCGCCAGCACGATCTGGTCGACGCGGTTGAACTCGCTGCCGGCGTAGAAGAACTGCAGCAGCCGGCTGACCTGCTGCACCAGCGCCTCCTTGAACGGCTCGAGCACCTCGATCTCGTAGCTCTCTGGAAGCCCGCCCTGGCGCTTGGCCAGGCCGGCCTCCTCGTAGCTCAGCCCGTAGCGGCGCATGACCTCGTCGGTGAGCTGCTTGCCGCCGAACAGCTGTTCGCGGTTGTACAGGCTGCGGCCCTCGCGCAGGATGTTGAGCGTGGTCATGGTGGCGCCGATGTCCACCAGCGCCACGATCCCGTCACGCGGGGTGTCCAGGGTGCCGGCCAGCAGGCCGTAGGCGTTCTCGACCGCGAAGGCCTCCACGTCGATCACCCTGGCAGTAAGGCCGCCCAGCTTCAGCGCGTCGGTGCGGGTCTCCACGTTCTCCGAGCGCGAGGCGGCCAGCAGCACCTGCACCATTTCCTCGTTGCCGGGCATCGGCCCGAGCACCTCGAAGTCCAGGTTCACTTCCTCGATCGGATACGGGATGTAGTTCACCGCCTCCAGCTCGACCGCCGACTCCATCTCGTCGTCGTCCAGGTCGGCAGGCATCGGGATGTGCTTGGTGATGACCGCCGAGCCGGCGACAGCGGCCGCGGCGTGCTTGGCCTTGCTGCCCGAGCGGGCCATGGCACGGCCGATGGCTTCACCGACCGCCTCGACCTCGACGATGTTCTTTTCCACCACCGCGTTGGGCGGCAGCGGCTCGACCGCATAGTGCTCGACACGGTAGCGATCGCCGCTGCGCGAGAGCTGCAGCAGCTTCACGGCCGTGGAGCTGATGTCGACGCCCACGAGTGGCGGCTGGCTTTTTGTGATTAACCCCACGGTTTTCCCCTTTGTCACGGGCGCTTAGGCGCGCAACGTGCCCCGGAGCATTAGATAACGGACTTTTCACGCCTTGGCAACCGCCAACTGCATGGAACCGTGCCCCAGTGCCCCATTTCCGAGCCATCTCCCGTGCCCTGAACGACAAACCGGCCCGACGCTGGCCATCCACCCGCGTCCTCTATAATCCGCGGCCACGACCACTGCCCGGCCCGACGTCCGCATGCCATCCCTCAAACGCCTCCTGCGCTGGCTCGCCATCGCGATCCTGGGACTGGGCGTACTCGGTGCCCTGACCCTGGCCACGCTCTACTTCGTGGTCTCCGCCCGCCTGCCCGACGTCCAGACCCTGCGCGATATCGAGATGCAGGAGCCATTGTACGTGTATGCCAGCGACGGCCGCCTGATGGCGCTGTTCGGCGAGACCCGGCGCTACCCGGTGCAGATCGACGAGGTGCCCGACCAGGTCAAGCAGGCCTTCATCGCGATCGAGGACGCCCGCTTCTACGACCACCACGGCATCGACTACCGCGGCGTGGCCCGAGCCGTGTGGCTGCTGGCCACCACCAGCGACCAGCGCGTGCCCGGCGGCTCCACCATCACCCAGCAGGTGGCGCGGCAGTTCTTCCTCAGCTCCGAGTACAGCTACACCCGCAAGTTCGCCGAGATGCTGCTGGCGCTGAAGATGGAGCGCGAGCTGAGCAAGGACGAGATCCTGGAGCTGTACCTGAACAAGAGCTTCTTCGGCAACCGCGCCTACGGCGTGGCCGCGGCGGCGGAGTTCTACTACGGCAAGACCCTGGACCAGCTGACCCTGGAAGAATCCGCGGTCCTGGCCTCGATCCCCAAGTTCCCCTCCAGCGGCAACCCGATCACCAACCCCGAGCGCGCCCGCATCCGGCGCGACTACGTGATGGTGCGCATGCGCGAGCTGGGCTATATCGACGAGGCGGCCGAGCGCGAGGGCAAGGCCACGGCCATGCACGCGCGCCCGCACGAGCGCCCGGTGGAGGTGTATGCGCCGTACGTGGCCGAGATGGTGCGCCAGGAAATGATCGCCCGTTACGGCGGCGACGTGCTGACCAAGGGCTACCACGTCACCACCACCATCGACCCGCGCCACCAGGCGGCGGCCGAAGCGTCCCTGCGCCAGGGCCTGGTGGCCTACGACCACCGCTACGGCTGGAGCGGCGCGGAACAGAGCTTCGAGCTGGGCGCCGACGAGGACGCGGCCACGGCGGCCGAGCGCCTGCGCGGGATGCCGGCCCAGTCCGGGTTGCGTCCGGCGGTGGTGCTGCGCAGCGGCGACGGTACCGCCGAGGTGGTGCTGGCCGACGGCACCACGGTGACCCTGGACGCCGAATCCAGCGCCTGGACGCGGCGGGCGCCGTCGGCGCTGGTCGAGCGCGGCGACGTGGTCCGGGTGCGCCGGGTGGAAACCCCGGCCCAGGCGCCGGACGACGACGCCGCCCCCGCGCCCGAGCCGGAGGTGAGCTGGCTGCTGGGCCAGCTGCCGCGGGCCCAGGGCACCATCATTTCCATGGAGTACGACACCGGCGCCCTGCACGCGCTGGTGGGCGGCTTCAGCTTCGCCGGGCAGAAATTCAACCGCGCCACCCAGGCGCGGCGCCAGCCGGGCTCCGCCTTCAAGCCGTTCATCTTCTCCGCGGCGCTGGAAAAGGGCTTCACCCCGGCCTCGATCGTGCCCGACGCACCGGTGGTGTTCCGCATGCGCCGGGGCCAGGACTGGCGGCCGGGCAACGCCGACGGCCGGTTCATGGGCCCGATGCAGCTGCGCAACGCCCTGGCGCTGTCGCGCAACCTGGTCTCGGTGCGGGTGCTGGACGCGATCGGGGTGGATTACGCGCGCCGCTATATCAGCCACTTCGGCTTCGACGAGTCCGAGCTGCCGCCCAACCTTTCGATCTCGCTGGGCACTCCCTCGCTGACGCCGCTGGACGTCACCCGCGGCTACGCGGTGTTCGCCAACGGCGGCTTCCGGGTCACGCCGTGGTTCATCAGCGAAGTGCGCGACCGCAACGGCGAGGTGGTGTTCGAGGCCAATCCGGCGCAGGCGTGCCGGGGCTGCGGCTCCGGGGCCCGGCCGGGACAGCCGGTCGCGCAGGCGCAGCGGCACGTGGTGGACGGGTTCAACTTCGGGCCGGCCGCCCCCGCGGCCGCCGCGCCGGAGCCCGAACCCGAGCCCGCCCCGGAAGCCGAAACCGCCGCGACAGACGCGGCGGACGAAGACGGGATCGTCCTGCGCGAAGCGGACGACGCCGAGTTCATCGTGGCCCCGCGCGCCATCGACGAGCGCGTGGCCTGGCAGATGGTGTCGATGATGCGCGACGTGGTCCAGCGCGGCACCGGCACCGCGGCCCGCGCCCTGAAGCGGGACGACGTGGGCGGCAAGACCGGGTCGACCAACGATTACCGCGACGCCTGGTTCGTGGGCTTCGGCGGCGACCTGGTCACCACGGTCTGGGTGGGCCGCGACGACAACCGCTCGCTGGGCCGGCGCGAGTACGGCGGCCGCGCGGCGCTGCCGATCTGGATCGACTACATGGGCGTGGCCCTGGAAGACCAGCCGCCGATGCCGCACGACAGGCCCGAAGGCCTGGTGGAGGTCAGCGTGAGCGCCGGTGGCCGGCTGCTGCCGCCGGGATCGGGCGGCCGGACGGAGTACGTCAAGGCCGAGGACCTGGAGCGGATGGCGGCCGAAGTCGACGACGGCTTCGACGACGCGATGCCGCCCGAGGAAGTCTTCGACATCTTCTGACCGCCCGCGCCCGTCACGGCGTCACGCGGACTGGGCTACAGTCCGCGTGACCCGCCGCCGAGGGAGACCGCCATGCAACGCGCCCGCCAGCATGCCGAGGCCCGGGCCCGCGAACGCCGGATGCGCCTTGCCCGCGAGGCCGCCCGGCTGATGGCCGAAGGCGGCATCCGCGACTTCCACCAGGCCAAGCGCAAGGCCGCCAGGCAGCTGGGCATCCACGACGACGCCTCCCTGCCCCGCAACCGCGAAATCGAAGAAGCCCTGCGCGAGCACCAGCGGCTGTTCCTGGGCGACGGCCACGGCGAGGTGCTGCGCGGGCATCGCGAGGCGGCGCTGCAGGCGCTCGATTTCTTCGCGCCGTTCCACCCGCGCCTGGTCGGCCCGGTGCTGGAGGGCACCGCCGACGCCAACTCGCCGGTGACGCTGCAGCTGTACGCCGACGACGAGGATGCGGTGCCGCGGTTCCTTGACGAGCACGGCATCCCCGCCACCGCGCGCAGCCGGCGGCTGCGGCTGGATCGCAGCCGCAGCGGCGACTTCCCGGTGTGGATCTTCAGCGCCGGGGACGTCACGATCGACCTGACCGTGCTGCCGCAGCTGGCCCTGCGCCAGGCGCCGCTGTCGAGCATCGATGAAAAGCCCATGCGCCGCGCCAGCGCCGCCCGGCTCAGACTGCTGCTGGCCGGGGAAGATCCGTCCGGATAGAGGCACCACGCGCGCACCCATAACAGCAAAACGCCCCGGGGGAACCGGGGCGTTTCGGGGAAACGATGAGCGCGGGGCTCAGCGCTTGTCGACGGGCACGTAGTCGCGCACGTCGGCGCCGGTGTAGATCTGCCGCGGACGGCCGATCTTCGCCTCCGGGTCGACCTGCTGCTCCAGCCAGTGCGCCACCCAGCCGGCGGTGCGGCCGATGGCGAACATCACCGTGAACATCTCGGTCGGGATCTTCAGCGCCTTGTAGATGATGCCGCTGTAGAAATCGACGTTCGGATACAGCTTGCGCTGCACGAAGTAGTCGTCCTTGAGCGCGGCCTCTTCCAGCTTCATCGCCACTTCCAGCAGCGGGTCGTCGATGCCCAGCTCACCCAGCACCTTGTGGGTCATCTCGCGGATGATCTTCGCGCGCGGATCGAAGTTCTTGTACACCCGGTGGCCGAAGCCCATCAGGCGGAAGCCGGACTCCTTGTCCTTGGCCCGGGCGACGGCGGCGTCGACGTTCTTCGCGTCGCCAATCTCCTCGAGCATCTTCAACACCGCCTCGTTGGCGCCGCCGTGCGCCGGCCCCCACAGGGCGGCAATGCCGGCCGAGACGCAGGCGTACGGGTTGGCGCCGGTGGAGCCGACCAGGCGCACGGTGGAGGTGGAGGCGTTCTGTTCGTGGTCGGCGTGCAGGATGAACAACAGGTCCAGCGCCCTGGCCACCACCGGGTTGAGCTCCAGGCGGTCGCCGGGGGCTTCGAACATCATGTGCAGGAAACGGGTGACGTAGTCCTGGTTGTTGTCCGGGTAGGCGATCGGCCAGCCGATCGAGTAGCGGTAAGCGGCCGCGGCCAGGGTCGGCATCTTGGCGATCAGCCGCACCGCGGCCATGCGCCGCTGCTCGGGATCGTCCAGGTCCAGGGTGTCGTGGTAGAACGCCGACAGCGAGGCCACCGAGCCGCACAGCATCGCCATCGGATGGGCGTCGTGGCGGAAGCCGGTGAAGAAGTTCTTCAGGGCCTCGTGCATCATCGTGTGGTGGGTGACGTCGTGCTCGAACGCCTTGAGCTTGTTCGCGTCCGGCAGCTCGCCGTCGATCAGCAGGCTGGCGACTTCCAGGAAGCTCGACTTCTCGGCCAGCTGGTCGATCGGGTAGCCGCGGTAGAGCAGCACGCCCTCGTCGCCGTCGATGTAGGTGACGGCCGACTTGCACGAGGCGGTGGCGGTGAAGCCGGAGTCGTAGGTAAAGCAGCCGGTTTCCTTCGGAAGCCGGGAGATGTCGATGCAGGGGTTGCCCAGGGTGCCCTTGAGCACCGGCAACGTCACCGGCTTGCCGCCGGCGTCCAGCGTGACCTGGTCAAGATCTGACACGGTTCACTCCTAATCAGGGGCCCGTGGCCGCGGCAAAGCTGCCGGGCGGGGGCGTTGGATCGTGTGGGAGAAGCGGCGGCAGCGCCGTCGCGACCGGGACGATTATCGCACACCACGCACGGGCGGCAGGCTGTCCGATGGTCGCACCACAGTGTTCCGGGAACGCAAAAGGCAACGGCCACCGATGGCGGCCGTTGCCCTGGAGCGGATGCCGGCAGGCCGGCTCCGCGATGCCTGGCCGGCCCGGCGGGCCGGCGGCGGATTACTTCGCGTAGCGCTTGCGGAACTTGTCCACGCGGCCGCTGGTATCCATGATCTTGTTCTGGCCGGTGTAGAACGGGTGCGAGGCCGAGGACACTTCGATCTTGACCAGCGGGTACTCGTTGCCGTCCTCCCACTTGATCGTCTCCTTGGCGGAGGCGCCCAGGGTGGAACGGGTGAGGATCTTGAAATCGGAGGTCACGTCCTGGAACACGACCTGACGGTATTCGGGATGGATCTCGGCCTTCATGGCGGCACCGGCATTACTGACTGGGAGCCGGACAGTATAGACCCCCGCCCTTCCCGCCGCAATCCACCCCCGCTGCCCCGGCTCAGCCCGCCGCCAGCGCCTCGCGCACCCGGGCTTCGAACCGCGCCTGGTCGTAGCGCAGCAGGATGAGGGCGTTGTCCGCGGCCCCGGTCTGGCGCTGCCAGTCCACCACCGTGGCGCCGCGGGCATGGCGACCCTCCAGCTCCACCGCCACCGGCCGTTCGCCGGTTTCCAGCGCGCCGTCCGGCTGCAGCGCCCAGGCCATCGCCAGCGCGTCGGCGCAGAACCACAGCGGGCCGCGGCCGTCTGCCGACCAGCGCCGCGAATGCAGCGAAATGGCGTCGTAGAAGCGCGCGCGCGCCGTATCCGCCTCCAGCCAGCGATCCAGGCGCTCGTGGGCAAGCCCGTGGGCCACGGTCGCCTCCCAGTCGGCCAGCTCCAGCCGCGGGAACCCCTGGAACACGATGTGCGCCGCCTCCGGGTCGAAGGCGATGTTGAACTCCGCCGCCGGGGTGATGTTGCCGTGCGCGGTCACCGCGCCGCCCATCACCACCAGCCGCGCCACCCGTTCGGGCAGGGTCGGATCCAGCCGCAGCGCCAGCGCCAGGTTGGTCAGCGGGCCCAGCGCGACCAGCAGCAGGCGGCCGGCGTGCTCGTGCGACAGGCGCAGGATCGCCAGCGCGGCATGCTCATCCGCCTGGCGGCCGCGGGCGGCCGGCAGACCGGCATCGCCGAAACCATCCGCGCCATGCACGTGGGCCGCATCCACCGCCGGGTGCAGCAGCGGCGCGGCGCAGCCGGCGAACACCGGCACGTCGGCGCCGCAGGTCTCCACCAGCCGCAGCGCGTTGGCCACCGTGTGATCCAGGCCGACGTTGCCGGCGGTCACGGTCAGCCCGACCACCTCGTGGCGCGGGTCGTTGAAGGCCATCAGCACCGCCAGGGCGTCGTCCACGCCGGGGTCGGTGTCGATCAGCAGGGGAATCTTTTCATCCATGGGGCAATGTTTCCTTTCCTGTTCGGTTTGCGTCCAGCCCCGCGGTCAGGCGGCGGCATAGCGTGCCGCACCGCCGATCCAGCGTTCAACCAGGCGGTCGGCGGCGTCCGGCTGCTCGCGCAGCAGGCGCTCGCCGATGCGGTGCACCTCCGGCAGCAGGTCGGCGTCGCGCACCAGGTCGGCCACGCGGAACGCCGCCAGCCCGGTCTGGCGGGTCCCCAGGAGCTCGCCCGGGCCGCGCAGCTCCAGATCCTTTTCGGCGATCACGAAGCCGTCGCCGGTCTCGCGCATGGTCTCCAGCCGCTGGCGCGCCATCTGCGACAGCGGCGGCTGGTACAGCAGCACGCAGCTGGAAGCCTCGCTGCCGCGCCCGACCCGGCCGCGCAGCTGGTGCAGCTGCGACAGCCCCAGGCGCTCGGCGTTCTCCACGATCATCAGCGAGGCGTTGGGTACGTCCACGCCGACCTCGATCACCGTGGTCGCCACCAGCAGGTCGATGCCGCCATCCTTGAACCGGCGCATGGTGTCCTGTTTTTCCGCCGCCTTCATGCGCCCGTGGACGAGGCCCACGCCCAGTTCCGGCAGCGCTTCGGACAGCATTTCGAACGTGCCCTGGGCGGCCTGGGCGACGACCTCGTCGCTGTCATCGATCAGGGTGCAGACCCAGTACGCCTGGCGCCCGTCGGCGCAGGCGGCGCGGATGCGCTCGATCAGCTCCGGCCGCCGGCCGGCGCCGAGCACCACCGTCTGCACCGGGGTGCGCCCGGGCGGCAGCTCGTCGATCGCCGACACGTCCAGGTCGGCGTAGGCGGCCATGGCCAGGGTGCGCGGGATGGGGGTGGCGGTCATCACCAGCTGGTGCGGCACCTGCCCGGCCACCGCGCCCTTGTCGCGCAGCGCCAGGCGCTGGTGCACGCCGAAGCGGTGCTGCTCGTCGATGATCGCCAGGCCCAGGTCGCGGAAGGCCACGCCCTCCTGCATCAGCGCGTGGGTGCCCACCACCACCTGCGCGCTGCCGTCGGCGACTTCGGCAAGCACCCGGGCACGCTGCTTGGCCGGCAGCTTGCCGGCCAGCCAGGTGACCGTGACGCCCAGCGGCTCCAGCCACTGGCGGAAGCTGGCCAGGTGCTGCTCGGCCAGCAGCTCGGTCGGCGCCATCAGCCCCACCTGCACGCCGGACTCGACCGCGGCGGCGGCCGCCAGCGCGGCGACCACGGTCTTGCCGCTGCCCACGTCGCCCTGCACCAGGCGCAGCATCGGCGTTGGCGCGGCGATGTCGCGCAGCACCTGCGCCAGCACCCGCTCCTGGGCGCCGGTCAGCGCGAACGGCAGCGATCCACGCAGCCGCGCGGCCAGCTCGCCGCGCCCGTCGAGCACCGGCGCGGCATGCTGCTGCAAGGCGATCCGGTGCCGGCGCAGGCTCAGGTGGTGGGCGAGCAATTCTTCCAGCACCAGCCGCCGCTGCGCCGGATGGGTCGCGGCCAGCAGCGCGGCCACGTCGGCATCGGCGGGCGGCCGGTGCACGGTCAGCAGGGCATCGCGCAGCGAAGGCAGGCTGCGGCTTTGCAGTTCGTCGACCGGCAGCAGTTCGAGCCCGTCGCCGGGCGGCAGCCGATCCAGCGCCTGGCCGATCAGCCGGCGCATGCTGGCCGCACCGATGCCTTCGATCTGCGGGTACACCGGATCAAGCCGCTCGCCCAGGCCCTCGCCCTCACCGGGCGCCAGCACCTGGTAGCTCGGATGCACCATCTCCAGGCCGTTCTGTCCCAGCCGCGCGGTGCCGTAGCAGCGCACCCGCGCGCCGACCTGGAACTGCGCCACCTGGGCGGCGCGGAAATGGAAGAACCGCAGCACCAGCGTGCTTCGCGAGCCGTCGCCGATCGCCACCCGCATCGTCGGCCGGTAGCGGAAGCCGCGTTCCACCGCCTCCACCACCCCCTCGACCTGGCAGGCCACGCCCGGCTGCAGCTCGCGGATCGGCACGATCCGGGTGCGGTCCTCGTACTGCCGCGGCAGCTGCATCCACAGATCCTGCACGGTCAGCAGGCCGCGCGCGGCGAGTTTTTCAGCAGTCCGCGCGCCAACGCCCGCCAGCGAGGACAGCGGCTGGCGCCCGGGATCGGTGTCGTTCAGTCCAGCACCATCACCGCATCGACCTCGAACGCCACCCCCTTGGGCAGGCCCGCCACCTCGATGGTGGAGCGTGCGGGGTACGGGGCGTCGAAGTATTCGGACATCACCGAATTGACCACCGCGAACTCGCCCAGGTCGGTCAGGTACAGGCCCAGGCGGACGATGTCGTCCATCGACCCGCCGGCGGCTTCGGCCACCGCCTTCAGGTTGTCGAACGCGCGCCGCGCCTGGGCCTCGATGCCGCCGGCGACGACGTCTCCGGTCGCCGGATCCAGCGGGATCTGGCCGGAGAAGTACACGGTGTTGCCGCTGCGGACGGCCTGCGAATAGGGGCCGATCGCAGCCGGCGCGCGGTCGGTATTGATGGGGGTACGGGCCATGGGAGTTTCCGTGGGAAAGGAAACCCGATGATAGTGGAGCGCGCCATGCGCGCGAAGCCGCGTGCGTCCCGGCTCATGCCATCGCCGCAAAACATGAGGGGCTGGCCCATTCACGCAGCTTCGCGCGCATGGAGCACTTCTAAAGACGCTGGACGCCGTGAACCACGCCCTGGCGGCGTACTTTCCGGATCACGTCGGCCAGATGCTTGCGGTTGCGCACCTGGATCGAAAAACGGATCGCGGCCACGCTGCTGTCGCGTTCCAGATAGTCCACGCCGTCGATGTTGGAATCGGCCTGGGCGATCGCCGCCGCCACCTGGGCCAGCACCCCGGGCCGGTTCGCGACCTCCACCCGCAGGCTGGAGCTGTAGTCGCCGGCAACCTCGCGATCCCAGCCGATCGCCACCCAGCGGTCGGGAGACTTGCGGTACTCGGCCACGTTCGGGCATTCGATCCGGTGCACCACGATGCCCTTGCCGGCGGCGTGGTATCCCATGATGTCGTCGCCGGGGATCGGCATGCAGCAGTTGGCGAACGTGACCACCCCGCGCTCGTTGCCGGTGATCAGGATGCGCTCGCCCTGCCCGGCCGGAGTCACCGGGAACAGGTCGCTGCCCGGCGCCCGCTGGGCCAGGGTGTGCGCCACCTGCACCGGCATGCGGTTGCCCAGCGCGATGTCGGCCAGCAGCTCCTCCAGCCGCCGGTAGCGCAGCTCGGCCAGGTAGGCCTCCAGGCGCTCGGCCGGCAGGCGCTCGAGCGAGCTGCCGATGTCCTCCAGCGCGCGGTCGAGCATGCGGTGGCCCAGCTGCACCGCGTCCTCGTGCTCGATCTGCTTGAGCTGCTGGCGGATCGCGGTGCGCGCCTTGCCGGTGGCCACGAACTCCAGCCACTGCGGCTTGGGCGTGGCCGACTTGGCGGTGATCACCTCCACCTGCTGGCCGCTGGCCAGCCGGGTGCGCAGCGGCACCAGGCGCTTGTCCACGCGCGCCGCAACCGCGCGGTTGCCCAGGTCGGTGTGCACCGCGTAGGCGAAGTCCAGCGCGGTGGCGTTGCGCGGCAGCGACAGGATGTCGCCCTTGGGCGTGAACAGGTAGACCTCGTCGGGGAACAGGTCGACCTTGACGTTCTCCAGGAACTCCAGCGACGAGCCGGTCGCCCGCTGCGACTCCAGCAGGCTGGAGATCCACGAGTGCGCCCGCGACTGCGCGCTCGACGGCGCTCCGCCGTGCTTGTAGGCCCAGTGCGCGGCGATCCCGCGCTCGGCGATCAGATCCATTTCCTCGGTGCGGATCTGCACCTCGATCGGCGAGCCGTAGGGGCCGAACAGCACCGTGTGCAGGGACTGGTAGCCGTTGGCCTTGGGAATGGCGATGAAGTCGCGGAAACGCCCGTCCACCGGCTTGTATACCGAATGCACCACGCCCAGCGCGTGGTAGCAGTCGGCCACCGAGCGCACGATGACGCGAAAGCCGAACACGTCCATCAGCTGCCTGAAGGTCTTCCCCTCGGCCTGCATCTTGGTATAGATGCTCCACGGCGACTTGACCCGGCTGACCAGCCGGTACTCCAGCTGCTCGTTGGTCAGCCGCTGCGCCAGCTGGGCCTCGATCCTGGCCAGGGCCTCGCGGCGTACCAGCGGCTGCGAGCTGATGCGCTTTTCCAGCACCGCGTGGCGCAGCGGGTGCAGGGCCCGGAAGCCCAGATCCTGCAGCTCCGCCTTGATCATGTTCATGCCCAGGCGCTGGGCGATCGGCGCGTAGATCTCCAGGGTCTCGCGGGCGATCCGCTCGCGCGCCTCGACCGTCTGCGCGCCCAGGGTGCGCATGTTGTGCAGGCGGTCGCCGAGCTTGATCAGGATCACGCGCAGGTCGCGCGCCATCGCCAGCATCATCTTGCGGAAGCTTTCCGCGTTGGCTTCCTGGCGGCTGCTGAAATGCAGCTTGTCCAGCTTGGTGACCCCGTCCACCAGTTCGGCCACGGTTTCGCCGAACTCGCCCGCAAGCTGCTCGCGGGTGAGCGGGGTGTCCTCGATGGTGTCGTGCAGGATCGCCGCGACCAGGGTTTCCAGGTCGACCTTGAGCGCGGCCAGGACACGCGCCACCGCCACCGGGTGGGTGATGTAGGGTTCGCCGGACTTGCGCGCCTGGCCCTCGTGGGCGGCCGCGCCCACCGCCCACGCGCGGCGCAGCACCGCGCGCTGGTCGTCGTCCAGGTAGTCGGCGGCCGCTTCCAGCTCGCGCATGTAGCCGGGCACCGCCTCGTCTGCGGGCGGCTGGATCCGGCGAAGGACGGGCTCGGGCGCGGTCATGCCCCCGAGCCTACGGGGAAATCCCGTGAATGGGGAGTGTTACAGGTCGTCGCCCTTGGCGAGTTCCTCGTCGGCGACCACCTCGGCGGCGGCCCACTCCAGCGCCTCGCGCTCCTTGCGCTCGCGCTCGGCCTTGTCGACGGCCTCGATGTAGTCGTCGTCGATCGCACGCGCGGCGATCTCGCGCAGCGCCAGCACGGTCGGCTTGTCGTCGTTCTCTTCGTTCTCGATCTGCGGCTCGACGCCGTTGGCCAGCTGGCGCGCGCGCTTGGCCGCCATCATGACCAGTTCGAAGCGGTTGTCGACCACTTCCATGCAATCTTCCACGGTGATACGCGCCATACGGGCTCCCGGCGGCCGCTTGGCCGCGCGAATAAAGGGGACAGAACCCGTTATTTTAGCCATGACAGCTTTTCCGCTGCAAGCACGACCCTGAAAAATCAACGGGTTGCAGGCAATCCGGGGCCGGCTGCGGCTCAATCCCCGTCCAGCAGGCCCTCCAGCAGCCGCCGATGGCGCTGCTGCTGCTGGGCCCGGCGCAGGCGGCTGGCGGTGAAGATGGCGCACATCTCGTCCACCGCCACCTCGAAGTCCTCGTTGACGATGAGGAAATCGAACTCCTCGTGGTGCGACATCTCCTCGCGCGCGGCGGCCAGGCGGCGGGCGATCACGGCGTCGCTGTCCTGGCCGCGCTTGCGCATGCGCTCCTCCAGCGCGGCGCGCGAGGGCGGGAGGATGAAGATGCCGACCGCGTCGGGCACCTGCGCACGCACCTGGCGCGCGCCCTGCCAGTCGATCTCCAGCAGCACGTCGCGGCCGGCGGCCAGCTGCGGCTCCACCGACTGCCGGGCGGTGCCCTTCCAGTCGCCGTGCACGCGCGCATGCTCGAAGAACTCGCCGGCCTGGATCATGCGCTGGAACTCGTCCTCGCCGACGAAGTGGTAGTGCTCGGCGTGCCGCTCGCCCGGCCGCGGCGGCCGCGAGGTGAACGAGATCGACAGGCTCACCGACGGGTCCCGCGCCAGGCAGGCGTTGACGATGCTCGACTTGCCCGCGCCCGAGGGCGCGGCGACGATGAACAGGGTTCCGCGCATGGCCTCACTCAAGGTTCTGCACCTGCTCGCGGATCTGGTCGATCAGCACCTTCAGCTCCACCGCCAGCTGCGAGGTGCGCCGGTCGACCGACTTGGAGCCCAGGGTATTGGCCTCACGGTTGAACTCCTGCAGCAGGAAGTCCAGGCGCCTGCCCACCGGGCCGTCGGCGGCCATCACCCGGCCGATCTCCTCGACGTGGCTGTCGAGGCGATCCAGCTCCTCCTCTACATCCAGCTTCTGCAGCCACAGCACCAGTTCCTGCTCCAGCCGGCCCGGATCCAGCGGCTGGCCCAGGTCGGCCACGCGCGCCTCCAGCTTTGCCCGCTGGCCGTCGCGGATGGCCGGCATCAGCGAGCGCACCTCGGCAGCGATGCGGGCAATGCCCTGCACCCGCTCGGTGATCCCGGCGGCGAGCTTGTCGCCTTCGCGGCCGCGGGCCTCCAGGAACTGGCCCAGCACCTCGTCCAGCAGCGAAACCGCCTCGGCCCTGAGCGCATCGGCGTCGACCTCGCGCGACTGCAGCACGCCCGGCAGCTGCAGCAGCCCGGTCACCTCGGTGGTCAGCCCCGGGAAGGCGCCCTGCAGCGACTGCACCAGCGAGGCAAGCTGCGCCACCGCATCCTCGTCCACCGCCAGCGTCCGAGCCGCATCGGTGCGCAGGCGGATGACCAGATCCAGCTTGCCGCGCGACACCCGTGCCGATACCCGCTCGCGCAGCGCCGGCTCCAGCGCGCGCAGCTCGTCCGGCAGGCGCGTGCCCAGCTCCAGGAAACGGTGGTTGACCGCGCGCAGCTCGCAGCCGAGCGTGCCCCAGGCCGTTTGGCGCTCTGCCGCCGCGTAGGCGGTCATGCTTCGTGTCATCGCGAAGGGTCGTTCTGGCGGTTGCGCAGTATGCCATCCGGGCGGCCGCGGCGGCCCCGGCTGCTAGACTTCCCGGCCCCCAGCAACCCGATCCCGCTGCCATGACGACCCCCCAGCGCCCCAGCGGCCGCGCCCCCGACCAGCTTCGCCAGGTACGCCTGGAACGCGGCTACACCCGCCACGCCGAAGGCTCGGTGCTGGTCAGCTTCGGCGAGACCCGGGTGCTGTGCACCGCCAGCGTGGAGGAGCGCGTGCCGGGCTTTCTGCGCGGCAAGGGCGAGGGCTGGGTGACGGCCGAATACGGCATGCTGCCGCGCGCCACCCACACCCGCAGCGACCGCGAGGCCGCGCGCGGCAAGCAGGGCGGGCGCACCCTGGAGATCCAGCGCCTGATCGGCCGCTCGCTGCGCGCCTGCATCGACCGCGCCGCGCTGGGCGAGCGCACCATCACCCTGGACTGCGATGTGCTGCAGGCCGACGGCGGCACCCGCACCGCGGCCATCACCGGCGCCTACGTGGCCCTGGCGGACGCCGTGGGCAGCCTGATGAAGCAGCGCAAGCTGCTGCGCGACCCGCTGTACGGCGCGGTGGCGGCGGTGTCGGTGGGCCTGTACCGCGGCGTGCCGGTGCTGGACCTGGACTACGCCGAGGACAGCGACTGCGACACCGACATGAACGTGGTGATGAACGACGGCGGCGGCTTCATCGAGGTGCAGGGCACGGCCGAGGGCCACGCCTTCCGCCGCGACGAACTCGACGCGATGCTCGCCCTGGCCGAGCAGGGCACGGCCGAACTGTTCCGCCTGCAGCAGGAGGCGCTGGCCGGATGAGGCTGGTGCTTGCCAGCAACAATGCCGGCAAGCTGGCCGAGTTCAACCGGCTGCTGGAAGGCAGCGGCATGCAGGCGGTGGCGCAGGCGGAGCTGGGCGTGGACGAGGCCGAGGAAACCGGCCTGACCTTCGTCGAGAACGCGATCCTGAAGGCCCGCAACGCCGCGCGCATCACCGGACTGCCGGCGCTGGGCGACGATTCCGGACTGTGCGTGGATGCGCTCGAAGGCGCCCCCGGCCTGTACTCGGCGCGCTATTCCGGCCCCGACGGCAACGCCGCGCGCAACATCGCAAAGCTCCTGGACGCCCTGCGCGACGTGCCGGACGAACGCCGCGGCGCCCGCTTCTGCTGCGCGCTGGTACTGCTGCGCCGCGCCGACGATCCGCAGCCGCTGATCGCCGAAGGCCGCTGGGAAGGCCGCATCCTGCACGCGCCGCGCGGCACCCACGGCTTCGGCTACGACCCGGTATTCCTGGATCCGGACAACAACCTTACCGCCGCCGAGCTCGACCCGGCCATCAAGAACCGCATCAGCCACCGCGGCCGCGCCCTCGAACTCCTCCGCCAGCGGTTGCCTGAGCTGTAGGAGCGCCGCGACGCCCGGCGCCCCGCGTCCTGTCAATCTGCGTGGCACCAGTCGGCCAATTACACTAGCCGCATGCTCACCACCCCGCCGCTCACGCTCTACGTGCACCTGCCCTGGTGCGTGCGCAAATGCCCATACTGCGACTTCAATTCGCACCAGGCGCGCGGTGAACTGCCCTTCGACGCCTACGTCGACGCCCTGCTGGCCGATCTCGACCACGACCTGCCACTGGCCTGGGGCCGGCCCGTGCACGCGGTGTTCTTCGGCGGCGGCACCCCCAGCCTGTTCCCGCCCGCGGCGATCGACCGCTTCCTGCAGGGCGCCTCGGCCCGCCTGCGCTTCATGCCGGGCCTGGAAGTCACCCTGGAAACCAACCCCGGCACCGCCGAGCACGGCCGCTTCCCCGACTACCTGGCGGCCGGGGTCAACCGCCTCAGCTTCGGCATCCAGAGCTTCGACGACGGCTGTCTGCAGCGGCTGGGACGGATCCACGACAGCGCCCAGGCCGAAGCGGCCGTGAAGCTGGCCCGCGACGCCGGCTTCGACAACTTCAACCTCGACCTGATGTACGCCCTGCCCGGCCAGGACCTGGCCATGGCCGAACGCGACGTGGAACGCGCCATCGCCCTGGATCCGGCGCACATCTCCCACTACCAGCTCACCCTGGAGCCCAACACCCTGTTCGCCGCCCGGCCGCCGTCCGGCATCCCCGACGACGACCTGGCCTGGGACATGCAGGAGCGCTGCCAGGCGCTGCTGGCACGGGCCGGCTACCGGCACTACGAGATCTCCGCCTACGCCCGCCCGGACCGCCAGTGCGCCCACAACCTCAACTACTGGCGCTACGGCGACTACCTGGGCATCGGCGCCGGGGCCCACGGCAAGCTGACCCTGGGCGCGGAACAGGCGATCGTGCGGCGCGGGAAGCTCAAGCACCCCACGGCGTGGCTGTCAGTGGCCGGGACGGACGCCGGGATCGGCGGCGACGAGCGGGTGGAGCCGGCGCAGCGGCCGTTCGAGTACATGCTCAACGTATTGAGGCTGGAGGAAGGCTTCCGGCTGGAGGATTTCGAGGCCCGCTGCGGCCTGGGCCGCGACGCGATCGCCCGGCCGCTGGCCGAGGCCGCGCGCCGGGGCTGGCTGCAGGAGCAGGATGGCCGCATACTGAAGACCGCGCTTGGGGGGCGCTTTGTCAATGATGTCATGGAGCTTTTCCTGCCGGACGCAACCGCGCCGGACTCCACGCCGGCCTGAATCGCCGGCGCGGCCGCTTTGCCGCGGCGCGGCCAGCATGCCAAGCCCCCCCGACCACCGCGCGCGGACAACCACGGGATGGTGCCCATGACTGCCTCCTTGGATCCTTCGGCAACCGCCAGCCTGGCCTCGGCCGATCTGCCGCTGCGCGTGCGGCGCACGCTGGAACGGGCGCTGACGCTGGTATCGGAGGAGCTCGACCACGGCATGGAGCGCATGCTGCTGGAGTTCGAGCGCGAACTGTTCCGGCTGGCCGACCTGGCCCGCAACCCCGGCTCCGAGTCCGGATACATGCAGGCGCTGCGCAGCTTCCGCCTCAATCGTGCCGACCTGCTGCCCCGTTTCATGATCCAGGTGGAAACAGGGCTGGCCGGACTGCGCGGCCCTGCAGCGGCGGCCGAGCCGGTGGCCGACGACAGCGAGCCGCCCAGCTTCCGCCACCTGAGCCTGGTCGAAACCTCGGTGATGGACGAGGACACCGTGCTGGCCGAAGTGGCCAGCCGCCAGGAAGGCCGGGCCACCCTGGCCCTGCACCTGCTGGGCCAGCGCTTCGGCGTGCTCGCCGGCAGTCCCGCCTTCGACGCCGGCCGGCTGCCGCTTGGCCCGCTCGCGCTGTGCCGCGCGATCCGCACCGCGGCGGTGGAGCTGGAGCTCAGCCATGACGCGCGGCTGCTGCTGTACCGGATGTTCGACCGCCAGGTGATGTCCGGCTACCCCCAGGTGCTCGACCACCTCAACAACCTGCTGGCGGAGGAAGGCATTCTTCCGTCGCTGACCTTCGTGCCGATGCGCATGCGCCCCACCCCGGTGGATGCGCCTTCCGCGCCCCGGGCCGAGCCACACGACGAGCCCGGGCATGCGTCTGCTCCCGGCCAGGCCGCCAGCGGCAACAAGCCGCCGCCGCGCCTGCATACCGCCTGGATGGGCCAGGCGCCGAGTGGCGGCGGCGAAGACGACGACGACGCCGTGTTCGGCATGCTCCAGCAGCTGCTGTCGGGCCGGCGCGAGCTGATCGACAAGCTGAAGGCCGACAAGCCCGAAGGCCGCCAGCGGCAGATGAGCACGCCGGATCTGGTGGGCGCGCTGCGCGGATTGCAGCAGGCGCCGGCGGCCAACCGGGCCAGCCTGGCCGAGGTCAAGCGCACCATCCTGGCCCAGGCACGCCAGCAGTACGGCGAAGGGTCGGCCCTGTCGCCGCAGGACAGCGACACCTTCGAACTGGTCCACCTGCTGTACGAGCAGATCGAGAAGGAAATCCGCCTCGACGCGCCGACCTCTCCGCTGGTGCGCGAACTGCAGGTGCCGCTGCTGCGGCTGGCGCTGCAGGATCGCGGGTTCTTCCTGCATGCCAGCCATCCGGCGCGGCAGCTGCTCAACACCATCGCCGAGAGCGCCGCCCGCTGGACCGACCGCAATGAGCTGGATCGCAGCATGGTCGAGCCGCTCAAGCGGGCGGTGGCCGACGTGGTCGAGGAATTCGACGACGACCCGGCGGTGTTCGCCCGGGCCAACGAGGGCCTGCAGCAACAGCTGCAGACACAGGTGCGCAAGGCGGAGACGCTGGAAAAGCGCCACGTCGAGGCCGCCCGCGGCAAGGAGAAGCTGGAGGTCGCACGGCAACGCGCCGCCGAAGTGCTGGAAGAATCCATCGGTGGCCGGCGCCTGCCCCGCTTTGCCCGCGCCCTGCTCAACCAGGCCTGGGCGGACGTGCTGACCCTGACCCTGTTGCGCCAGGGCGAAGGCTCGGAGGCCTGGCGCCAGCAGCTGCAGGCCACCGGCGAGATCATCGCGGCCTGCGCCAGCGACGAGGCGCCCGGCAGCGCGGAGCTGACCGCCCACGTGGAGTCATCGCTCAGCCAGGTCGGCTACCACGACGACGAGGCCGGCGTGATCGCCCAGCGGCTGACCGCGGCCACCGACGAGGACGACGAAGACCCGGCCTCGCGCACCGAGCTGGCCATGAAGCTCAAGGCCCGCGTGCGGCTGGGCGAGGACAAGGTCAAGGCGGAGAAGCCGAAGCTGCCGCCGCGCACCGGCGAGGAGCAGGCCCACTACGAACAGCTGCGGACCCTGCCGTTCGGCTGCTGGGTGGAGTTCACCACCAACCAGCAGGGCGACGTGGTGCGGCGGCGCCTGTCCTGGTACAGCCGGGTCACCGACAACGCCCTGTTCGTCAACCAGCGCGGCCAGCGCGTGGCCGAGCACAGCCTGGACAGCCTGGCCCGGATGATCGTGGCCGGGCAGGCGCGGCTGGTCACCGCCGAGCGCGGCCGGCTGGTGGATCGGGCCTGGCAGGCGGCGGTCAACGCCCTGCGCAGCTTCGCCGGCCGCGGCGAAGACCCGGCCAACGCGAGGGCTCCGGCATGACCCAGGAATTCAGGCGCGCGAAACGGCGCAAGGCGCACGAACCAATCCAGGTCACCGACGCGATGACCGGCCAGGTCGTCGGCCACATCGGCAACCTGTCCGAATCGGGCATGCTGCTGCTGGCCAGCCAGCCGCTGGTGAACGATGCGCTCTACCAGTTCCGTTTCCCGCTGCCGGCGGCCGACGGCGCGGCGGCTTCGCTGGAAATCGGCGCGCACCTGCTGTGGAGCGACGCGGCGAGCGCGCCCGGCCAGCACTGGACGGGCTTCCGCTTCATCGGCCAGAGCGATCTCCAGGTCCGCCAGCTGCGCGCGTGGGTCGACACCCCGGGCAGCCAGTACGCCTGACGACCCAGTACGCCTGACGACCCGGCGCGGTTGGGTCGCCGCCGCGATTGGGCGACAATGACGGCCGTTTCGAAACGGCCATCACCATGATTCCCAGCCCCGCCCCGCTGTATCCCGACCACCTGGACACGCTGCAGCAGCGCGCCACGACGGCGCTCGAGCGCGGCGGCTTCGACCATCTGGTGATCCCCAGCGGGACGGTGCGCTACCACCTGTTCGATGATCGCGATTACCCTTACGCGGTCAACCCGCAGTTCAAGGCGTGGGCGCCGCTGACCGCCAATCCCGGCAGCTGGCTGTGCTTCACCCCCGGCGAGACGCCGAAGCTGGTGTACCTGCAGCCGTTCGACTACTGGCACGTGGTGCCGGAAGCGCCGGCCGGCTACTGGGCCGGGCACTTCGAGGTGGTGGTGATCCGCGAGCCGGACGAGGCGCGCGCCCACCTGCCGGCGAACGCCGCGCGCTGCGCGATCCTCGGCGAGCCGCAGAGCGCGCTGGGCGACTGGGTGCCCAACAACCCGCAGGCGGTGCTCGACTACCTGGACTACCACCGCGCGTACAAGACCCCGTACGAGATCGCGATGATGCGCCTGGCCACCCGCCGCGGCGTGCGCGCCCACCGCGCCGCCGAGCGCGCCTTCCGCGCCGGCGCCAGCGAGTTCGGCATCCACCTGGCCTACTGCCAGGCCGCCGGCCAGGACGCCTGCGAACTGCCCTACGGCAACATCGTCGCCCTCAACGAACACGCCGCGGTGCTCCACTACACCGAGCGCGACCGCGTGCCGCCGGCGCAGTCGCGCAGCTTCCTGATCGACGCGGGCGCCAGCCACGGCGGCTACGCCTGCGACATCACCCGCACTTACGCGGCCGATACCGGCGGCGAGTTCCAGGCCATGATCGACGCGGTGGACACGGTGCAGCAGCAGCTCAACGCCCGCTTCACCGCCGGCGCCGACTACCGCCAGCTGCACCTGGACGCCCACCTGGCCCTGGCCGGCGTGCTGCGCGAGTTCGGCGTGATCCGCGGCACGGCCGAGGCGGCGGTGGAAACCGGCGTCAGCTCGGCCTTCTTCCCCCACGGCCTGGGCCACGGCATCGGCCTGCAGGTGCATGACGTGGGCGGCTTCGCCGCCGACGACGCGGGCGGCACCATCGACAAGCCCCAGGGCCATCCGTTCCTGCGCTTCACCCGCACCCTGGAGCCGGGGATGGTGATGACCAACGAGCCCGGCGTCTACATCGTCGACCTGCTGCTGGACAAGGTTCGCCAGGGCCCGCACGCCGACAGCGTGGACTGGGAGAAGATCGAGGCATTCCGCCCCTACGGCGGCATCCGCATCGAGGACGACCTGGTGGTCACCGACGGCGAGCCGGTGAACCTGACCCGGGACGAATTCGCCGCCCAGGCCTAGGCGGCTCAGCCGGCCGCGGCGGCCATGAAGGCTTCCACCTCGTCCGCGCTGCGCGCCAGGCCGGCGGTCAGTACCTCATGGCCGTCCCGGGTGATGGCCACGTCGTCTTCGATCCGCACGCCGATCCCGTGCCACTTCGCGTCCACGCCGGACGCGCCGGGCGGCACGTAGATTCCCGGCTCGATGGTGAACACCATGCCAGGCTCGATCAGGCGCGACTGGCCGTCCACCCGGTATTCGCCCACGTCGTGCACGTCCAGGCCCAGCCAGTGGCCGGTCTTGTGCGGGGTGAAGCGCCGGTAGCTTTCCTCGGCCAGCACCTTGCGCAGCCCGCCCTTGAGCAGCCCCAGCCGCAGCATGCCCTCGGCCAGTACCCGCACCGCCGCCAGGTGCACCGACTCGAACGGCACGCCCGGCCGCGCCTGGGCCAGCGCCGCCTCCTGCGCCGCGCAGACCAGGTCGTGCAGCGCGCGCTGTTCGCGGCTGAAGCGGCCACCGGCGGGGAAGGTGCGGGTGACATCGGCCGCATAGCCGGCGTACTCGGCGCCCGCATCGATCAGCACCAGGTCGCCGGCCTCGATCCCGGCCCTGTTCGCCCGGTAGTGCAGCACGCAGGCATTGGCCCCGGCGCCGACGATGCTTTCGTAGGCCGCCTCGCCGCCGTGGCGGCGGAACTCGTACTCCAGCACCGCCTGCAGCTCGTATTCGTGCATGCCAGGCCGGACGGCGGCCATCGCTGCGGCGTGGGCGCGCATGCTGATCGCCGCCGCGCGGCGCATCAGCACCAGCTCCTCGCGGGTCTTGAACAGCCGCATCTCGTCCAGCAGGTGGCCCAGCTCCAGGAACTCGTGCGGCGGCTGGTCGCCCATGCGCATCTGCTCGCGCACCCGGTTGAGCCAGCCGATCAGCTTGAGGTCGAAGTCGGTGTCGCGGCCGAAGTGGTAGTACACCCGGGTCCGGCCTTCCAGCAGGCCCGGGAGGATTTCATCCAGGTCGTCGATCGGATAGGCATCGTCCATGCCCAGCGCGTCCACCGCGTCGTCGGGCCCCAGCCTGGGGCCGTCCCAGGCCTCGCGCACCGGGTCGCGCTCGCGGCAGAACAGCAGGCACTCGCCGTGGACGCGGCCGGGCACCAGCACCAGCACCGCGCCGGGCTCGGCGAATCCGGTCAGGTAGTGCAGGTCGGAGTCCTGGCGGTAGGGATAGTGGGTGTCGCGGCTGCGCACCCGCTCCGGCGCCGACGGCAGCACCAGGATCGCGTCCTCGCCCGCCATGCGCATGAGCTGGCGCCGGCGCCGGGCATGGGCGGCGGGCGGAATGCCGGCCAGCGGCCGCAGCCTTGCGCCGGAGTCGAACGCCGGGCCCGCCATCGGCCGGCCCTCAGTTCAGGCTCTGGCGATGGCGCGGCCCCAGCGCGCAGTCGCCGTGCAGCAGCAGCACGGCCACGCGTACGAACTCCTGGATCTCGGCCAGCGCGCGCTCGTCCTCCTCGTCACCATCCTCCTGCGGACTGGCCGCGGCCAGCCTGGCGATGTCCGCAAGCGCCTCACGCCCCTCCTCCGACAGCGGCGGCTCCGCGCCGGCTGCCAGGCCGAAGCCGCCCAGGAACCCGCGACACCACTCGAACAGCGACAGGGTGCGCTCGTACAGCGGCGCGCCGGACTCGGGCAGCAGCAGCTCGAAGGCGAACGCCGGATCCTCCATCTGCGCGGCCGTGGCCAGCCGCAGCTCCTCCAGGCTCCCGTCGGGCGCCGCCACGCCGGCATCGGCCAGCACCGCGGCCAGCCAGCCGGGGCCGTTCGCGCCACCGCCGGCCAGCCAGCCGGCCAGGCCACCGTGCAGCTCGGCGGCACCCGTGCCCAGGCCCAGTCGCTGGATCGAATCCTTCACGTCGGTCAGGGAGGGCAACGCGTCGCTCATTGCTCGGGCCGGATGCGGGGGGCGCCAGTCTAGCAATCCGTGCCGGGGCCGCGCTTGTTGCCCGCATGCCGGAATGCCTACACTCGGAACCGGGCGCCGCTGCCGCGGCGCAGGGGAGCAACGTGCCGATCGATCCCGCAGATCCGCGGCTGCTGGGCGCCGTGATCATCCTGCTGGTGCTGCTCACGGCGGCGCTGCTGGTGCTGCAGCGCAGCCGCACGCGCCGCCAGCTGAACAGCGTGCGCAAGCGCGAGGAACGGCTGAAGATGGCCCTGTGGGCCACCGGCGAGCATTACTGGGAATACGACGTGGGCAGCTCCATGCTGCGCATGCTGCTGGTGGAACCGGACGCAGAGGGCCTGTCCGACGTCATGCACGAACGCTCCGTCCCGATCGACGGAATGATCCACCGTGACGACATCGGCACCACCCGGCGCGACCTGCAGGCCTGCCTGGAAGGAGCGACGCGCAGCGTGGTCACCGAGGCGCGGGTGCTGCTGGAGAACGGCGAGCAGGTCTGGATCCGGGCCCGCGGCCGGATCGTCGAACGTGATGCCGATGGCCGGCCGATCCGCGTGGCCGGCACCGCGCGCGACATCAGCCGCAGCCGCCAGGCCGATCGCGAGCGGCGCATCGCCGCCCAGGTGCTGCACAGCATGGACGAGGCGGTGTCGGTGGTGGACGCGTCGTTCAACTTCATCTCGGTCAACCGCGCGTTCTCGCGGATCACCGGCTACTCGGAAGAGGAGGCGATCGGCCGCGGCGCGGCGCTGCTGGACAGCGACCAGCACGACGCCGCCTTCTACCGCCACATGCGTACCCAGCTGACCGGCCAGGGCCACTGGAAGGGAGAAATGTGGCAGCGGCGCAAGGACGGGGAGGAGTTCCTGGGCCAGCTGGTCTGCAGCGCGGTGAACGGCGGGAATCCCGGCGAGGCGCAGTACGTCATCGTGCTCAGCGACGTGACCCAGCAAAAGCGCGCCGAGCAGGAGCTGCTGTACCTGGCCAACTTCGACACCCTCACCAACCTGCCCAACCGGGCGATGCTGTCCGACCATCTGTCGCGCGCGATCGTGCGCGCCCGCCGCCACGAGGGCCGGATCGCACTGCTGTTCCTGGACCTGGATCGCTTCAAGGACATCAACGACTCGCTGGGCCATGCCGCCGGCGACCGGATCCTGCGCGCGGCGGCCAAGCGCCTGCAGCAGACCCTGGGCGAGCAGCACACGGTGGCCCGCCTGGGCGGCGACGAGTTCACCGTGGTGCTGGAGAACGTGGAGTCACCCGACCAGGCCGAGCACACCGCGCGCGAGATCATCATGGCCTTCGAGGCGCCGTTGCTGATCGACGGCCGCCAGGAAATCGCGATCTCGCCCTCGATCGGCATCAGCCTGTATCCCGAGAACGGCCAGGTGCCGACGGAGCTGATCAAGCGCGCCGACACCGCGATGTACCAGGCCAAGGCCGCCGGGCGGCGCACCTTCATGCGCTACGACGACGCCATGGACGTGGCCACGCGCACCCGCGCCACCCTGTCCGCGTCGCTGCGCAAGGTGCTCGACCGCGGCGAGCTGCGCCTGGCCTACCAGCCGCGGATGTCGCTGGCCGACTCGCGGATCACCGGCGTGGAGGCGCTGCTGCGCTGGAACAGCGAAGAGCATGGCGAAGTGCCGCCGACCGATTTCATTCCGCTGGCCGAGGAAAGCGGCCAGATCCTGGAGATCGGCGAGTGGGTGCTGCGCGAAGCCTGCCTGATGCTGCGCCGCTGGCAGCAGCACGGGGTGGATCCGGCGCTGGCGGTGTCGGTCAACGTCTCGGCGCTGCAGCTGCTGCGCGGCAACTTCCCGGAGGTGGTCAGGCAGGTGCTGCGGGACACCGGGCTGGCGCCGGCTTCCCTGGAGCTGGAGCTGACCGAGAGCGTGCTGATGGCCAACGCCGAGCAGTCCGCCGCCCGCCTGCAGGCCTTCCGCGAGATCGGCGTGCCGCTGGCGATCGACGACTTCGGCACCGGCTATTCGTCGCTGGCCTATCTCAAGCGCCTGCCGATCACGGCGATCAAGGTGGACAAGGCCTTCGTCGATGATGTCAGCACCGATCCGGACGATGCCGCGATCACCAGCACGATCATCACCATGGCCCACTCGCTGGGGCTGAAGGTGATCGCCGAGGGCGTGGAAACCGAAGCCCAGCTGCGCTTCCTGTCCGACCAGGGCTGCGACGAGATCCAGGGGTTCTGGGTGGCCCCGCCCATGGATGGACACGCCTGCCTGGCCTTCATCCGCAGCTGGGGCCCCGACCAGCACGCGCCCGGCCGCGCCGCGCCTTGACCGTGGTTCCCGGCCTGCCTATCGTGGCGGCATGGACAATCCCGGCCAGGTCGAACGCATCCGCGCGCTTGCGACTCGCGTCGACCAGCTGGCCGAACGCGTCCGGCAGCTGGATGAAGAGAACCGCAGCCTGCGCCAGCAGCATGAGCAGGTCTCTGGCGAACGCTCGCAGCTGCTGGCCAAGAACGAGCAGGCCCGCTCGCGGGTCGAGGCGATGATCGCCCGGCTCAAGTCGCTGGAGCAGCACACGTGAGCGCCGGCAGCGAACCGGTCAGCATCCGCATCCTGGATCGCGAATACACGGTCGGCGTGGGCGCCGAGGGGCGCGAGGCGCTGATGGCCGCGGCCAGGCTTCTGGACGGCAAGATGCGCGAGATCCGCGGCGCCAACCGGATGGCCGCCGTCGACCGCGTCGCGGTGCTGGCCGCGCTCAACCTGGCCCATGAGCTGCAGGAGCTGCGCGAGCGCGAAGCCGAGATCGATCGCAGCCTGGACGTGCTGGAACGCAAGCTGGATTCCGTTTCCGGCTGAGCGCGGCCAGCATCCCTGTATTCATCATCGCGCAGCCGTTGGAGCTATACTTCAACTGCGTCCTCTGCTGTGTCCGACAGCGCGCAGAATATTTGCCTTGTCCCTAATGACGACCTACGGGACGGCTGTGGAATCCGGGCGTGCAAGTCCGCCCCGAGCGGAAAGCCCGATGGAATCCGTGGCCACCCCACCTGAACCCTGGGTTCAAGGTCGTTTTGCGCGCATCGTCATGAGTGGAGGACGTACCCTTTTCACGGGCGCGGTGGCACCATCGGCTGCCGCATCCGACGCACGCCATTGCCGATGACCGACCCGCGCAACGCGCTGCGCCGCCAACTGCGCCACACCAGGCGCGAGATTCCCGCCAAGGACCGCATCGCCGCGGCCGAGTCGCTCGCCGGCCGGCTGCTTGCGCTGCCGTTCCTGCCCGCGCGCGGACACGTCGCCGGCTACTGGGCGATGGACGGCGAAATCGCCCTGCACGTGTTCCAGATGCGCCTGCCCGCGGATCTGGTCTACTGCCTGCCGGTGCTCGAAGAGCGCGAAGACGGGGAGAAGCGCCTCGCGTTCGCCCCCTGGCGTCCCGGCGATCCGCTGGTGTCCAACCGCTACGGCATACCCGAACCCAACGTGCCTCCCTCCAGCCTGCTTGCGCCCGAGGCGATGGCGCTGGTGGTGTTGCCGCTGGTGGGCTACGACCTTGCCGGCAACCGGCTGGGCATGGGCGCGGGCTGGTACGATCGCAGCTTCGGGTTCCGCCGCGACAGCGCGGGCCCGCCCTGGCTCACCGGCGCCGCATTCTCCCGCCAGCAGGTCGACGCGCTCGACCGCCGCGAGTGGGACGTACCGCTTGACGCGGTCTGCACCGAGCTCGCCACCCACCTGCCCGACGGGAACAGATGAACACACCCAAGCGCTACTGGCTGATGAAGTCCGAACCGGACGACTTTTCGATCGACGACCTGGAGCGGGTCGGCACCGAACCCTGGACAGGGGTGCGCAACTACCAGGCCCGCAACTTCATGCGCGACAGCATGCAGGTTGGCGACCAGGTGTTCTTCTACCACTCCAACGCCAAGGTGCCGGGCATCTACGGCATTGCCCAGGTCGCCAGCACGCCGTACCCGGATCCGACCCAATTCGAGAAGAAGTCGAAATACTTCGACCCCAAGGCCACGCGGGAAGAGCCGCGCTGGTTCCTGGTCGACGTCGGCTTCGTGCGCAAGCTGCACCAACCGATCCCGCTGGCCACCATCCGCACCCGCAGCGAGCAGCTGGGCGAGGATTTCGCCCTGATCCGCAAGGGTGCGCGGCTGTCGGTGCTGCCGGTGAGCGCATCGCAATGGAAAACGCTGCTGGCACTGGAGGGGAAGGCGTCGTGAGCGAAGCAAAGCGCCTGGCCGGCGAAAAGGCCATCGATTACGTCGAGGACGGCATGGTGGTCGGCGTCGGCACCGGATCCACGGTCGCCTACTTCATCGACGCCCTGGCCCGGATCAAGGATCGCATCGACGGTGCGGTCTCCAGCTCCGACCAGAGCACCGAGCGCCTGCGCAGCCACGGCATCGAAGTCCTGGATCTGAACGCGGTCGGCCCGGTGCCGCTGTACGTGGACGGCGCCGACGAGTGCGATCCGCACAAGCGGCTGATCAAGGGCGGGGGCGCCGCCCTGACCCGCGAGAAGATCATCGCCGAGGCAAGCGAAAAGTTCGTCTGCATCATAGATCCGGCCAAGCAGGTCGACGTGCTCGGCCGCTTTCCGCTGCCGGTGGAGGTGATCCCGATGGCACGCAGCCTGGTGGGCAGGCAGATCGTGGCCAACACCGGCGGCCAGCCGGTCTGGCGCCAGGGCGTGACCACCGACAACGGCAACTGGGTCCTGGACGTACACGGGCTGATGATCACCGACCCGCTGGTGCTTGAACGGGAGATCAACCAGATCCCGGGCGTGGTCAGCGTCGGCCTGTTTGCCCGCCGCCCGGCCGACATCGTCATCATCGGCGGCCAGCCGCCCCAGGTTCTGTAAAAAGCCAAGCCCCAGACCGCAACACCTGCTGTAGGAGCGCGCCATGCGCGCGAAACCGCGTGACATCAATCGCGCCAGGCGCCTTCGGCCGTCTCATCACCACCGGAGCCACCCCGCCAACCACCGGTTCACGCGGCCTCGCGCGCATGGCGCGCTCCTACACAGACGGCTCCGCCCCTTCCGCAAACATTCTCCGCCACAAAGAAAAACCCCGCAGCCTGGGCTGCGGGGTTTTGGGTAAAAACCCTGGCGATGACCTACTCTCGCATGCTAGATGCACACTACCATCGGCGCGTGCGCGTTTCACTTCCGAGTTCGGAATGGGATCGGGTGGTTCCACGCAGCTATTATCACCAGGGAGAGGGTGGAGGGTCGCGTCACGGCCGACGGATTGCTCCGATGGACCGATCGCGCTCACGCTCTCGTAGGGTGGGATGTAGCGAGGCCGATTCGAACCCAGACGTTGTCGTCGAGTCCAAGGCCACTTGAGGTTATATGGTCAAGCCACACGGATCATTAGTACTGGTTAGCTAAATACATTGCTGCACTTACACACCCAGCCTATCAACCACCTGGTCTTGATGGTTCCTTCAGGGGAGTCAAGCTCCCGGGAGATCTCATCTTGAGGCACGCTTCCCGCTTAGATGCTTTCAGCGGTTATCGTTTCCGAACGTAGCTACCCGGCAGTGCCACTGGCGTGACAACCGGAACACCAGGGGTTCGTCCACTCCGGTCCTCTCGTACTAGGAGCAGCCCCTCTCAAATCTCCAACGCCCATGGCAGATAGGGACCGAACTGTCTCACGACGTTCTGAACCCAGCTCGCGTACCACTTTAAATGGCGAACAGCCATACCCTTGGGACCGACTACAGCCCCAGGATGTGATGAGCCGACATCGAGGTGCCAAACACCGCCGTCGATATGAACTCTTGGGCGGTATCAGCCTGTTATCCCCGGAGTACCTTTTATCCGTTGAGCGATGGCCCTTCCATACAGAACCACCGGATCACTAAGACCTACTTTCGTACCTGCTTGATCCGTCGATCTCGCAGTCAAGCACGCTTATGCCTTTGCACACAGTGCGCGATGTCCGACCGCGCTGAGCGTACCTTCGTGCTCCTCCGTTACTCTTTGGGAGGAGACCGCCCCAGTCAAACTACCCACCATACACGGTCCCCGACCCGGATTACGGGCCCAGGTTAGAACGTCAAGCACGACAGGGTGGTATTTCAAGGATGGCTCCACCACAGCTGGCGCCATGGTTTCAAAGCCTCCCACCTATCCTACACAGACGAACTCAACGTTCAGTGTAAAGCTATAGTAAAGGTTCACGGGGTCTTTCCGTCTTGCCACGGGAACGCTGCATCTTCACAGCGATTTCAATTTCACTGAGTCTCGGGTGGAGACAGCGCCGCCATCGTTACGCCATTCGTGCAGGTCGGAACTTACCCGACAAGGAATTTCGCTACCTTAGGACCGTTATAGTTACGGCCGCCGTTTACCGGGGCTTCGATCAAGAGCTTCGCCTTGCGGCTGACCCCATCAATTAACCTTCCGGCACCGGGCAGGCGTCAGACCCTATACGTCCACTTTCGTGTTTGCAGAGTCCTGTGTTTTTGATAAACAGTCGCAGCGGCCTGGTCACTGCGGCCCCCGACAGCTATAGCTCGCATGAGCCACCATCAGGGGCGCACCTTCTCCCGAAGTTACGGTGCTATGTTGCCTAGTTCCTTCACCCGAGTTCTCTCAAGCGCCTGAGAATTCTCATCCTACCCACCTGTGTCGGTTTACGGTACGGTCTGCGTAAGCTGAAGCTTAGGAGCTTTTCCTGGAAGCGTGGTATCAGTCACTTCGTCCTATTGGACTCGTCATCGGTGCTCGGTCTTGAAGGGTCCCGGATTTGCCAAAGACCCAAACCTACCGCCTTAACCCAGGACAACCAACGCCTGGTAGACCTAACCTTCTCCGTCCCTCCATCGCACTTACGCGAGGTGCTGGAATATTAACCAGCTTCCCATCGACTACGCATTTCTGCCTCGCCTTAGGGGCCGACTCACCCTGCGCCGATTAACGTTGCGCAAGGAAACCTTGGGCTTTCGGCGTGCGGGCTTTTCACCCGCATTATCGTTACTCATGTCAGCATTCGCACTTCCGATACCTCCAGCAAGCTTCTCAACTCACCTTCAGCGGCTTACGGAACGCTCCTCTACCGCGCATATTGCTATGCACTCCAAGCTTCGGTTCAGTACTTAGCCCCGTTAAATCTTCCGCGCAGACCGACTCGACCAGTGAGCTATTACGCTTTCTTTAAAGGGTGGCTGCTTCTAAGCCAACCTCCTGGCTGTCTATGCCTTTCCACATCGTTTCCCACTCAGCACTGAATTGGGGACCTTAGCTGTGGATCTGGGTTGTTTCCCTTTCCACGACGGACGTTAGCACCCGCCGTGTGTCTCCCATGCAGTCCTTCCCGGTATTCGGAGTTTGCAATGGTTTGGTAAGTCGCGATGACCCCCTAGCCATAACAGTGCTCTACCCCCGAGAGGATTCACATGAGGCGCTACCTAAATAGCTTTCGAGGAGAACCAGCTATCTCCGGGTTCGATTAGCTTTTCACTCCTAATCACACCTCATCCCCTACCTTTGCAACGGGAGTGGGTTCGGGCCTCCAGTACCTGTTACGGTACCTTCACCCTGGGCATGACTAGATCACCCGGTTTCGGGTCTACTGCCCGCGACTATGCGCCCTTATCAGACTCGGTTTCCCTTCGCCTCCCCTAAACGGTTAAGCTTGCCACGAACAGTAAGTCGCTGACCCATTATACAAAAGGTACGCAGTCACCCCGAAGGGCTCCTACTGCTTGTACGCACACGGTTTCAGGGTCTATTTCACTCCCCTCGCCGGGGTTCTTTTCGCCTTTCCCTCACGGTACTGGTTCACTATCGGTCGGTCAGTAGTATTTAGCCTTGGAGGATGGTCCCCCCATGTTCAGACAGGGTTTCACGTGCCCCGCCCTACTCAATTTCATCGAAATGGCCCTTTCGCATACAGGGCTGTCACCTTCTATGGCCAACCTTTCCAGGTTGTTTTGCTAGAACCAAATCGACTTTTGGGCTAGTCCCCGTTCGCTCGTCGCTACTCAGGGAATCTCGGTTGATTTCTTTTCCTACGGTTACTTAGATATTTCAGTTCACCGCGTTCGCCTCGTACACCTATGTATTCAGTGCACGATACCTCTTGCGAGGTGGGTTTCCCCATTCGGACATTGCCGGATCAAAGCTTGTTGCCAGCTCCCCGACACTTTTCGCAGGCTGCCACGTCCTTCATCGCCTCTGACCGCCAAGGCATCCACCGTGTGCGCTTATTCGCTTGACCATATAACCCCAAGTCGCCTCGGGGCCGATGTGCCGGTGGTTACAAGCCACCGACGCGAATATTGCAACGACTCAAATTAGGAATCTTTCGATTCCCGCCTTAGCCTCAACGACACGTCTGGACAGATTCGTCTCAAACGCTCGCTACATCCCATTTTCAAAGATCACGCGCCGGCCTCAGCGCCGTCGCAATCAGTCTTTATTAGTGTGCGCAATCTCATCCAGCGTTCCGATGGTGGGTCTGGGAGGACTCGAACCACCGACCTCACCCTTATCAGGGGTGCGCTCTAACCACCTGAGCTACAGACCCGAAAACTATCGGACTCAGGGGTAAGCGTGGTGGAGCCAGTCGGGATCGAACCGACGACCCCCTGCTTGCAAAGCAGGTGCTCTCCCAGCTGAGCTATGGCCCCATAAGGGACGCTCCCACGACTCCGCCGGAGCGGGTCGGGAACTACTGGATGCAGGTCACTTGTGCGGACGCCTGGACAGGCGATGCCGTCCGGTCTCTAAAGGAGGTGATCCAGCCGCACCTTCCGATACGGCTACCTTGTTACGACTTCACCCCAGTCATGAATCACACCGTGGTAACCGTCCCCCCGAAGGTTAGACTAGCTACTTCTGGTGCAACCCACTCCCATGGTGTGACGGGCGGTGTGTACAAGGCCCGGGAACGTATTCACCGCAGCAATGCTGATCTGCGATTACTAGCGATTCCGACTTCACGGAGTCGAGTTGCAGACTCCGATCCGGACTGGGAGGAGGTTTCTGGGATTGGCTTGCCCTCGCGGGTTCGCAGCCCTCTGTCCTCCCCATTGTAGTACGTGTGTAGCCCTGGCCGTAAGGGCCATGATGACTTGACGTCATCCCCACCTTCCTCCGGTTTGTCACCGGCGGTCTCCTTAGAGTTCCCACCATTACGTGCTGGCAACTAAGGACAAGGGTTGCGCTCGTTGCGGGACTTAACCCAACATCTCACGACACGAGCTGACGACAGCCATGCAGCACCTGTGTTCGAGTTCCCGAAGGCACCAATCCATCTCTGGAAAGTTCTCGACATGTCAAGGCCAGGTAAGGTTCTTCGCGTTGCATCGAATTAAACCACATACTCCACCGCTTGTGCGGGCCCCCGTCAATTCCTTTGAGTTTCAGTCTTGCGACCGTACTCCCCAGGCGGCGAACTTAACGCGTTAGCTTCGATACTGAGTGCCTAGTTGCACCCAACATCCAGTTCGCATCGTTTAGGGCGTGGACTACCAGGGTATCTAATCCTGTTTGCTCCCCACGCTTTCGTGCCTCAGTGTCAGTGCTGGTCCAGGCAGTCGCCTTCGCCACGGATGTTCCTCCCGATATCTACGCATTTCACTGCTACACCGGGAATTCCACTACCCTCTACCGCACTCTAGCCCGCCAGTATCCAATGCAATTCCCAGGTTGAGCCCAGGGCTTTCACATCAGACTTAACGAACCACCTACGCACCCTTTACGCCCAGTAATTCCGAGTAACGCTTGCACCCTTCGTATTACCGCGGCTGCTGGCACGAAGTTAGCCGGTGCTTATTCTTTGGGTACCGTCATTCTCTCCGGGTATTAACCGGAAAGTTTTCTTTCCCAACAAAAGGGCTTTACAACCCGAAGGCCTTCTTCACCCACGCGGCATGGCTGGATCAGGCTTTCGCCCATTGTCCAATATTCCCCACTGCTGCCTCCCGTAGGAGTCTGGGCCGTGTCTCAGTCCCAGTGTGGCTGATCATCCTCTCAGACCAGCTACGGATCGTCGCCTTGGTGGGCCTTTACCCCGCCAACTAGCTAATCCGGCATCGGCTCATCCATCTGCGCAAGGTCCGAAGATCCCCTGCTTTCACCCGAAGGTCGTATGCGGTATTAGTCCCGGTTTCCCGAGGTTATCCCCCACAAATGGGCAGATTCCGATGCATTCCTCACCCGTCCGCCACTCGCCGCCAGGGAGCAAGCTCCCCGCGCTGCCGTTCGACTTGCATGTGTTAGGCCTGCCGCCAGCGTTCACTCTGAGCCAGGATCAAACTCTTCACTTAAGTCTTGCAGGGCCGAAGCCCTTATTACTTGAGTGCAGTCGTCACCGAGCCCCTGAATCACTCGCTTGCATTAATGCATTTGAATTGACTTAGGTTCTCTTGTGAGCGTCTGCTTATGTGGATGGTCACCCACCTGCCAGACGCCCGCACAAGTCACCTGCGCACACTTTCAAAGATCCGGGAACCGGCCTCAGCGCCGCATCCCCATCCCCTCAATCTTCCCGAGGGAGCCGCCCATGATAGCGCGGTTTTGGCTTTCGTCAACACCCTGTTTCGGGGTTGCTGCCGCCATTCACTTTTCCGTCTGCCCTGCGGCGATCCGTCGAAGTGAGCCGCCCATCTTAGCGCGGTTTTGGCTTTCGTCAACACCCTGTTTCGGGGTTGCTGCCGCCGTTCACTTTTCCGTCTGCCTTGTGGCGATCCGTCGAAGTGAGCCGCCCATCTTAGCGCGATTTTGAAGAACGTCAACACCTTTCGAAGCCGTTCTTCGTCCCCGCCGTGGCCGGTGTTGCTGGCCGCTCCGTGGCGGGGCGCGCATTGTGCACCCCTTGCCCGCGTTTGGGAAGAGGCCTGTGCGGGTTGCGGCGCTTGACCGCCGGGCAGGCCTGGTCAATCGTGGCCGCAACGACAACCGGAGGCATCCCATGCCCTGCATTCGCGCCCTTTCCGTGCTGTTGCTGTGCGTCCTGGCCGCAGCTCCCCTCAATGCGTGTGCGAGCGGCCCGTCCGCCGACGGCAGGTGGGTGGAACTGGCCGGCGAGCACTATCGGGTGGAGCTGGCGGTCACCGACGAGCAGCGCGCGGTCGGCCTGATGTTCCGCGACGAGCTTGCCGAAGGCAGCGGCATGCTCTTCATCCATGCGCGCGAAGAGCCGCAGGCCTACTGGATGATGAATACGCTGATCCCGCTCGACATCCTGTACTTCAACAGCGAGCGCAGGCTGGTGTCGCAGCAGCGAGACGTGCAGCCGTGTCCTTCCGGGCTTGGCTGCCCGGCATATCCCAGCGGCGCGCCCGCGCTGTACGTGCTCGAGCTCAATGCGGGGGAAGCCGAGCGGCTGGGCCTTGAAGACGGGGCAGAGCTGCAGTTCGGCCCCGCGATTCCGGCGCAGGACTGAGCCGCGCGGCCCGCCGGCTTGCGCCGCAGGCAGGTTCCGGAGCAGGCTTGCGCCATGGACGACCGCACCCCGCTGCCCGCATGGAACTCGCTCGCCTCGCTCGATGACGGCGACATCCCGCTACTCGGAACCGCGTTGCTGATCGCCAGCGACGAGTACCCGGACCTGGATCCAGGCCACTACGAGGCGATGGTGTCCCAGCACGTGGCCCAGCTGCGGCCGCGGCTGGAGGCCATCGGGCACTGGCCGATGCGGATGATGGCGATCAACCAGTACCTGTTCGACGAGCTCGGCTACGCCGGCAACCACGACGAGTACTACGACCCGCGCAACAGCTATCTGAACGAAGTGTTCGAGCGCCGGCTGGGCATCCCGATCTCGCTGGCGCTGGTGCAGATGGAGGTGGCGCGGCGGCTGGACATGCCGTTGGACGGGATCTCGTTCCCGGGCCACTTCCTGGTGCGCCTGCCGGTGGATGACGGGATGCTGGTGATGGACCCGTTCAACCGCGGCCGGCCGCTGGACGCGGACGAGCTGCGCGAACGGGTGCAGCCGCACCTGGCCGGCGGCGGCCTGGACGACCAGGCGCTGCACGAGATCCTGCACCCGGCCTCGCACCGCGCGATCCTGGTGCGGATGCTGCGCAACCTGCATGCGGTGTATGCCGAACAGGAGGACTGGGCGCGCGCGGTGCGCTGCGCCGACCGGGTGCTGAAACTGGTGCCCGACAATCCCGACGCGCTGCGCGACCGCGGCCTGGGCTATCACCGGCTGGGCCACCGCCTTGGTGCCCGCGAGGATCTGGGCCGCTACCTGATGCTCAACCCGGACGCGGACGACACCCGGCCGGTGCGCGAAACCCTGGTGGATGCCAGCAGCGGAAACGCTCGCCTGAACTGAGGCGCCGGCTCAGACCGGGGCCATCTCGAAATCGTCCTTGGTCACGCCGCAATCCGGGCACGTCCAGTCTTCCGGAACGTCTTCCCAGCGGGTGCCCGCGGCGATGCCTTCCTCCGGCATGCCGGCGGCCTCGTCGTAGATGAAGCCGCATACCACGCACATCCAGGTGCGCGATGCGGTCTGCGTGGCGGTGGCGTTCATCCGATAATGGCCCTGGTGCGGCGGAGGAAGCGGCATTCTCCCATTGCCCGCCGCGGCAGGGAACCGAAGACATGAACGAAAGCACCGCCGCGCGCCCGCGCGGCCTGTACCTGATCACTCCGGACGAGGCCGATACCGGGCGGCTGCTGGATCGGGCCGAAGCGGTGATCGGCCACGCCACCTGGCTGCAGTACCGCAACAAGGCCGCCGGTGCCGCGCTGCGAAAGGCGCAGGCGCAGGCGCTTGCAGGGCTGTGCCGGGCGGCCGGCGTGGCCCTGATCATCAACGACGATCCGGCCCTTGCCCACGCCTGCGGCGCCGACGGCGTGCACCTGGGCGAGGACGACGGCGGCATCGTCCAGGCCCGCGCGCTGCTGGGCGAGGCGGCGATCATCGGCGCCTCCTGCTACGACGACATCGGCCGGGCCGCGCGCATGGCCGCGGCCGGGGCGGACTACCTCGCCTTCGGCGCGTTCTTCCCCAGCACCAGCAAGGCCACCACCCGCCGCGCCGGCCCGGAGCTGCTGCAGCAGGCGCGCGCGCTGGGCCGGCCGCTGGTGGCGATCGGCGGCATCACCGCCGACAATGCGCCGGCCCTGGTGGCGGCCGGCGCCGACCTGGTGGCGGTGATCGGCGGCGTGTTCGACGCCCCCGATCCGGCGGCCGCGGCGCGCGCGCTGCGCCACGCCTTCGACGGCTGAACCACTGCCGCAGGCCCTTCCGCCACCCTTCAACTCCCCCGAACCTGGAACCACATCGATGAAGCACGACAAGTCCCACGCCCTGTTCTCCCGCGCCGTCGAACTGATCCCCGGCGGCGTCAACTCGCCGGTGCGCGCGTTCAAGTCGGTGGGCGGGGAACCGTTCTTCGTCGAGCGCGCCGACGGCGCGTACCTGCACGACGTGGACGGCAACCGCTACATCGACTACGTCGGCTCCTGGGGCCCGATGATCGTCGGCCACAACCACCCGCAGGTGCGTCAGGCGGTGCAGGAAGCGATCGGCAACGGCCTGTCGTTCGGCGCGCCCTGCCCGGCCGAGGTCACCATGGCCGAAACCATCACCCGGCTGGTGCCCTCATGCGAGGTGGTGCGGATGGTGAACTCGGGCACCGAGGCCACGCTGTCCGCGATCCGGCTGGCGCGCGGGGCCACCGGGCGCCAGCGCATCGTCAAGTTCGAGGGCTGCTACCACGGCCACGGCGATTCGTTCCTGGTCAAGGCCGGCAGCGGCATGCTGACCCTGGGCGTGCCCACTTCGCCGGGCGTGCCGGCGGCGCTGGGCGAGCTGACCTCGACCATCAGCTACAACGACTTCGACGGCGCGACGCAGCTGTTCGAGGACGTCGGCGAAGAGATCGCGGCGGTGATCATCGAGCCGGTGGTGGGCAACGCCAACTGCCTGCCGCCGCGCGAGGGCTACCTGCAGCACCTGCGTGAACTGTGCACGCAGCACGGCGCGCTGCTGATCTTCGACGAGGTGATGACCGGCTTCCGGGTGGCGCTGGGTGGGGCGCAGGCGCGCTACGGAATCACTCCGGACCTCAGCACCTTCGGCAAGATCATCGGCGGCGGCATGCCGGTGGGCGCCTACGGCGGACGGCGCGACCTGATGAAGCAGGTTTCACCGGCCGGCCCGATCTACCAGGCCGGCACGCTCAGCGGCAACCCGGTGGCGATGGCGGCGGGCCTGGCGATGCTGGAACTGGTGCAGGAGCCGGGATTCCACGACCGCTTGGAGGCGACTTCCAACGCGCTGTGCGACGGCTTCGAGGCCGCGGCGCGCGAGGCCGGCGTGGCGCTGACCACCAACCGCGTGGGCGCGATGTTCGGGCTGTTTTTCACCGACCGGAAGGTGGACACGTTTGCCGACGCGACCGCCTGCGACATCGATGCCTTCAACCGCTTCTTCCACGCCATGCTCGAGCGCGGGGTGTTCCTGGCGCCGTCGGCCTACGAGGCCGGGTTCATCTCCAGCGCCCACGATGAAGCGGTGATCGACGCGACGGTGGAAGCCGCGCGCGAGGCGTTCAAGGTCGTGGCGGCGTAGCCGGAGCCGAAGGGCCGGCCTACGGCAGGCGCGCCAGCGCGGTACGCAGGCGCGCCAGGCCTTCGGCGACATCACCATCGGTGATGTTCAGCGCGGGCACGAAGCGCAGCACGTCCGGCCCGGCCTGCAGCAGCAGCAGGCCGTGGGCGGCGGCAAGGTCCAGGATCTCCCCGGCCCGGCCCGCAAAGGCGGGCTTGAGCTGGGCGCCGAGCATCAGCCCGCGCCCGCGTACTTCGGCAAACAGGCCCAGTCCGTCATTGATCGCCGCCAGCCCCGCGCGCAGCGCCGCCGACTGGCGGGACACATTGCTGGCGATCTCGCGCGAGGACAGCTTCTCCAGGGCCACCCGCGCCACCGCCGCGGCCAGCGGATTGCCGCCGAACGTCGACCCGTGGGCGCCAAAGCCCATCGCCTCGGCCACCTGCGGCCCGGCCAGCATGGCGCCGATGGGAAAGCCGCCGCCCAGCGCCTTGGCCAGGGTCACCACGTCCGGCACCACCTGGTCGTGCCAGTGCGCGAACAGCTGCCCGCTGCGGCCCATGCCGCACTGGATCTCGTCCAGCACCAGCAGCGCGCGGTAGTGGTCGCACAGCTCGCGCAGGCCGCGCAGGAATCCCGGCGCGGCAGGCGTCACCCCGCCCTCGCCCTGGATCGGCTCGACCAGCACCGCGGCCACGTCGCCGGCCGCCATCGCGATCTCGGCCTGCACCAGGTCGTTGAAGTCCACGTGGCGGAAGCCGCCGGGCAGCGGCTCGAAGCCCGCCTGGTAAGCCGGCTGGGCGGTGGCGGTGACCGTGGCCAGGGTGCGCCCGTGGAAGCCGCCGCGGAAAGTGAGGATCACCCGCCGCTCCGGCGCCCGCCCCTCGCCCGCGGCCCACTTGCGCACCAGCTTGATCGCCGCCTCGTTGGCCTCGGCCCCCGAGTTGCACAGGAATACCCGCGAAGCGAACCGCGAGGCCTGCACCAGCTCCTGCGCCAGCCGCAGCGGAGGTTCGCTGTGGAAGACGTTGCTGGTGTGCCAGAGCCTGCCGGCCTGTTCGACCAGCGCCGCGGTGAGGTCGGGATCGGCGTGGCCAAGGCTGCACACCGCGATGCCGGCCGCCAGGTCGACGTAGTCCCGCCCCTCGCTGTCCCACAGCCGCGACCCCTGGCCGCGCTCAAGCACGACCTGGCGCTGGCGGTACACGGGCAGGTAGTAGCGCGACAGCGCCAGCGGATCTTCGGTGGTCTGGATCATGGCCATGGGACAGGATTGCCTGCCGCATTGTGGCCGATCGCACGGCGGCGCCATGGTGCACTGCGGCACCCGTGGCGATGTCCGGCTCAGGCGTCCAGGAACAGATCCGGCAGCAGCAGCTGCGATGGATCGACCGCGTAGCCGGACAGGTCGGTCACCCCGGCTTCGGCCAGCACTTCGTCATCGATCAGGAATTTTCCGCTGAACCCGGCCGCCTCGCGCACCAGCACCGCGTGCGCGGCGTCGGCCAGGATCTCCGGGGTGCGGCAGCGCGCGGCCTCCACGCCCGGGATCATCCGGATCGCGTCGGTGGCGATGACGGTGCGCGGCCACAGCGCGTTGACCGCCACCCCGCGCGGGCCGAACTCGGCCGCCAGGCCCAGGGTGACGAAGCTCATGCCCATCTTGGCCAGGGTGTAGCCGGTATGCGGCCCCCACCATTTCGGATCCAGCGACGGCGGTGGGGCCAAGGTGAGGATGTGCGGGTTTGCCGCCTCCAGCAGGTGCGGCAGACAGGCCTGGGCGCACAGGAAGCTGCCGCGGGCGTTGACCTGCTGCATCAGGTCGAAACGCTTCATCGGCGTGTCCAGCACGCCCTTGAGCCAGATCGCGCTGGCGTTGTTGACCAGGATGTCGAGGCCGCCGAATTCGGCCACGGTGGCCGCGACCGCCTCGCGCACCTGCGCCTCCTCGCGGATGTCGCACTGGATCGCCAGCGCCTTGCCGCCGGCCTGCTCCACTTCCGCGGCCACGGTGTGGATGGTGCCGGGCAGCTTGGGGTTGGGCACGCCGGACTTGGCGACGATGGCGACGTTGGCCCCGTCACGGGCGGCGCGCAGGGCGATGGCGCGGCCGATGCCGCGCGAGGCGCCGGTGATGAACAGGGTCTTGCCCTTGAGCGTGGTCATGCCGTTTCCTCCGTCGCCGCGCAGGCGCGTTCATTCAGGGCTTCGGGCCCTGGCCTTCGTTGTCTTCCCACTTCAGGATCCGCCGGGTGACGAAGCGGTACACCGGCTTGCCGGTGCGGAACCACAGGTCGCGCACCCAGGAGCGGCGCTTGAGCAGGCGCTTTTCCACCGGCGTGAGGTACTCACGGCAGTACATGCGCTTGTGCTTGAGCAGGTGGCGCAGGTCTTCGCGCGCCAGCAGCCGCATCCAGCGCGAGCGCGGGTTGCCGACCACGGCCAGCTGGAAATCGATGATCCCCGGGCGGCCGTCCTCGAGCACCAGCCAGTTGGCCTCCTTGGCCAGGTCGTTGTGGGCGACGCCGCGCCGGTGCAGCTCCTGCAGCCTGCGGCGTGCGGCGCGGAAATACGCGAGGTCGCCGCGCGGCGGGCGCTGGTACATGGCCGCGCCCTCCATGTAGCTGCGATCCAGGCGGCGGCCGTCCCAGGCCAGCAGCTGGGGCACGTCGGCCATGCCGCGCACCTGCTCCAGCCCGCGCGCCTCGCGCCGGGCCAGCCACCAGGCCGGCAGCCGCAGCCACAGCGGCACGTGACGCAGGTCGCGGCGCACGAACACGCCATCGGCGCCCCGCATCAGCGAGATGCGGCCGAAGCTGTCGGCCTTCAGCGCCTGGATTTCAACCGGGTCGTCCTGGGTCATCGGGCCATTGTAGGTCGGCGTGCCGGGATCCAATCGGCGGCTGCCATAATTGCGCGATGACCTCCGCCTGGTTCGACAACACCCTGGCCTGGATCAGTGCGCATCCGGTGGCCGCGGGCGCGGTGATCTTCCTGATTGCATTCCTCGATTCGCTGGTGGTCGTGGGCATCGTGGTGCCTGCGATGCCGCTGCTGTTCGCGGTGGGCGCGCTGATCGGCCTGGGCCACGTGGATGGCCCGTACGCGATCGCCTGCGCCGCGGCCGGCGCGTTCAGCGCCGACGCGCTCAGCTACTGGGTGGGGCGGCGCTGGGGGCCGGAAATGCGCCAGGTCTGGCCGTTCCGGCGCTATCCGCAGCTGCTCGACCGCGGCGAGCTGCTGTTCCGGCGGCACGGGGTGAAGAGCATCCTGGTGGCGCGCTTCGTCGGCGCGGTGCGGCCGTTCGTGCCCGCCATCGCCGGGATGCTGCGGATGCGGCTGGATCGCTACCTGCCGGTCAGCGCGGTGGCGGCGGTGGCCTGGGCGGCGCTGTTCCTGGCCCCGGGCTGGATCTTCGGCGCCTCCTACGACGCGGTGGCCGCGGTGGCCGACCGGCTGGCGCTGGTGCTGGCGGCGCTGCTGGCGGTGCTCGCGCTGGTCTGGGCGATCGTGCTCTACACCTACCGCTGGTTCGACTTCCGCGCCAACGACCTGCTGGCGCGCGCGCTCCGGTGGACGCGGGCGCGGCCGCGGCTGGGGCGCTACGCCGAGGCGCTGATCGACCCGCGGCGGCCGGAGTCGCCGTCGCTGGCGATCCTGGCGGTGCTGCTGATCGGCATCGGCTGGGCCTGGTTTGCTCTGGCGACCACGGTGCTGATGCGCGGCGAGCCGCTGGCGATCGACCTGCGCACGTATGAGCTGATGACCGCCCTGCGCAACCCGCTGGCGGATCGGCTGATGGCCGGCCTGGCGTCGATCGGCGACGCCGCGGTGCTGGTGCCGGCGGCCGGGCTGGCGATGATCTGGCTGGCCTGGCGGCGGCGCTGGATGGCGGTCACCCACTGGCTGGCGGCGATGGGGTTCGGAGTGGCGCTGACGGCGCTGCTGGAAGCGGTGATCAGCATGCCGCCGCCGCCCACCGCGCACGGCGGGTTCGGGTTCCCGTCGATGACGGTGACCATGACCACCATCACCTTCGGCTTCTTCGCGGTGCTGATCGCACGCGAGCTGCCGGGGCGCACGCGGGTCTGGCCGTACCTGGTGTCCGGGGTGGTGGCCGGGGCGATGGGGTTCGCCCGCATCTACCTGGGGGCGCACTGGCTGAGCGACGTGGTCGGCGGGATGCTGCTGGGCGTGGTCTGGCTGCTGGTGCTGGGCCTGGCCTACCGCAGCCATGTGAACCGCTCGTTCTGGATGCGGCCGCTGGCCGCGATCTTCTACGGCACGTTCGCGGTGGCGGCGCTCTGGCATGCACCGCGCGCGGTCGATCCGATGCTGGCCGCGCTCACCCCGCCGCCGCCCACCGCGACCCTGGCCGCCGACGACTGGTGGAACGGGGGCTGGCGCACCCTGCCGCCGCAGCGCAACGAGCGCGACCGCGCCCTGCGCTGGCCGCTGGACGTGCAGGTGGCCGGCCCGCTGCAGCCGCTGCGCGAACACCTGGAGGAGCGCGGCTGGCAGGCCCAGCCGCAGGCGGACTGGGTCGCGACCCTTGGCCTGCTGGATGACGACGTCGCCCCGGAAGCGCAGCCGGTGCTGCCGGCAACCCTGGATACCGAGGCGGAAACGCTGCTGCTGCGGCGGCAGGTGGCGCCCGGGCAGATCCGGGTGCTGCGCCTGTGGCGCGCGCCGGTGGCGCTGGCCGAGGACACCCCGCTGTGGGTGGGTTCCATGCAGACCCTGCACCATACCCGGCCGTTCGACCTGTTCGGGCTGTGGCAGCCGCGTCCCGACGGGCATGCTGCGTGGAACGACCTTCGCGATGCGGTGCAGGAGCTGGAGGTGGAGGAGGAGCCGCATCCGCAGTCCAGACTTCCGGTGCTGCGTATCCGGATCCGCTAAGCCCGCCTGCGCAGCCGGTCTACGAGATGAACTCGAGCAGCTGCTGCAGGCGCGCGTGGGGGTCTGCCTCCTGCAGCAGGCCGAGGCGCTGGCGGTCTTCCAGCGGCAACAGTTCGGCCAGGCGCCAGCCAACCCAGGCCGCGTCCTCCATCTTCGGCTTGGGCACCGCGTAGGAATCGCTGCCGGCCTGCTCCAGGATGCCCGCCAGCACCTCGCGCAGCAGCGCGTGCTCGGGCCGCAGCGGAACTTCCGGATCATCGTCCTGCCAGTCGATCGCGGCCACCACCAGGCCGTTGTCGCGCACCCGCACCTGGCGCACGTGGAAGCGGCGCCCGCCGCGCACGCGCAGCGCCAGCAGGCCGTCCGCATCGCGGTCGAAATCCTCGATCACCGCCTCGGTGCCCCACGCGGCCGGCGTGGCCGGCGCGCCGGCTTCGCTGCCCTCCAGGATCAGGCAGATGCCGAAGGTGCCGCCGCTGCGCCCGCATTCGCGCACCAGGTCGAGGTAGCGCGGCTCGAACACCCGCAGCCCCAGCGCCGCGCCGGGCACCAGCACCGAGCGCAGCGGGAACAGCGGCAGCACGGATCCGGCCCCGGCCTCGACCACGCTCACTTCCCGGACGCGCCGGCGCGCGCCCGCAGGGCCGCCAGGAAACGGCGCGGCGCGTCGTCGAAGCCGCCGTTGGACATGAACACCACCCGATCCCCCTCGCCCACCCGTTCGAGCAGCGCGGCCAGCAGCGCCTCCGCGTCGGCGACCGCGGCCGCCTCGCCGCGCACGGCCGAGACCACCCGGCCCGCATCCCACTCCAGCTCCGGCCGGTGCAGGAACACCACCGCGTCGGCATCGTCAAACGCCGGCGCCAGCGCGTCGGCGTGCGCGCCCAGGCGCATCGAATTGCTGCGCGGCTCCATCGCCACCACGATGCGCGCATCGCCCGCGCTGGCGCGCAGCCCGGACAGGGTGGTCGCGATGGCGGTCGGATGGTGGGCGAAGTCGTCGTACACCACGGTGCCGTCCACCTCGCCGAGCCGCTCCATGCGCCGCTTCACGCTGCCAAAGCCCTCCAGCGCCGGGATCACCGCCGCCGGATCCACGCCCACCGCATGGCAGGCAACCAGCGCGGCCAGCGCATTCATTACGTTGTGCCGGCCCAGCAGCGGCCAGCGCACGGTGCCGACCGGCCGGCCCGCGTGCAGCACTTCGAACACGCTGCCGTCCGCCTCGACCAGGCGCGCATTCCAGTCGAAATCGCCGTCGATGCCGAAGCGCTCCACCGGCGTCCAGCAGCCCATTTCCAGCACCCGGGCAAGGTTGGCGTCCTCGCCGTTGACCACCAGCCGGCCGCCGCCGGGCACGGTGCGCACCAGGTGGTGGAACTGGCGCTCGATCGCGGCCAGATCCGGGAAGATGTCGGCGTGGTCGAATTCAAGGTTGTTGAGGATCGCCACCTTCGGCCGGTAGTGGACGAACTTGCTGCGCTTGTCGAAAAACGCGGTGTCGTACTCGTCGGCCTCGACCACGAACAGCGGGTCGCTGCCGCGCCGCGCGGACACCCCGAAGCCGTCGGGCACCCCACCGATCAGGAACCCCGCCTCGCGCCCGGCCGCCTGCAGCAACCAGGCCAGGATGGTGCTGGTGGTGGTCTTGCCATGGGTGCCGGCCACCGCGATCGTGGTGCGTCCGGGCAGCACGTGTTCCGCCAGCCACTGGGCGCCGGAGGTGTAGCGGCGGCCGGAGTCCAGCAGCGCCTCCACCGCCGGGTTGCCGCGTGAGAGCGCGTTGCCGACGATCACCTCGTCGGCGTCATCGGAGATGTGCCCGGGGTCGTAGCCCTGGCGCAGCTGGATGCCCAGGCGCTCGAGCTGGGTGGACATGGGCGGGTACACCGCCTGGTCGCTGCCTTCGACGGTGACGCCGGACTCGCGCGCCAGCGCGGCCACGCCGCCCATGAATGTTCCGGCGATGCCGAGGATGTGGATCTTCAAGTCGGGGGGATTCCTTGCATTGGCGGGCCGAACTCTACCGGAGACCGGCGGCGCTGGCAGCGGCCGGGAACGCCCGTGCCAGCACGGCCTCGGCCAGCAGCAGCGCCAGCGCCATGCCCAGCAGCAGCGCCCCGGCGGCGCCGCGCCCGGCCCGCAGCGCCTGCTTCCACAGCGCCAGGTAGCGGGCCACCAGCCACGCCATCGCCGCCACCGTGGCCAGCGCCAGGGGCAGGAACAGCAGCAGGATCGTGCCCGGCCCGGCATCCGCACCGGCGGCGAACAGCAGCGCCAGAACCGGCGCCAGGACGAGGTTGCGCAGCCCTGCCAGCAGGCCGCCGCCCTGCAGCACCTGGGCGATCAGATGGCGGCGGCGCGCGAACGCCAGCACCGCGGCCATCAGCGCCGCCTCCACCGCGAGCACCAGCGGGGCGTGCAGCACCCCCGGGCCGCTGGCCGATGCCAGGTCGGCGGCCCAGGTCAGCGCCAGCGCCGCCAGCCAGGTCGCCACGGCGGGCAGCGGCCGGCCAGGGAGGATTTCCAGGGGCCCCTGGCCGCGCAGCCAGCGCCACCAGCGGCCCACCACCGGGCCCATCGGGGATCAGGCGGCCGTCTTGTCCGCGCCGATCGCCGACAGGATGCGGTTGAACACCTCGTCCAGGCCGCCGACGCCGTCGACCGCCGTGAGCTGGCCGTGTTCGCGATAGAACTCGATCACCGGCGCGGTCTGCTCGTCGTACACCGTCAGGCGCTTGCGCACCGATTCGGGATTGTCGTCGGCGCGGCCTTCCTGCTGGGCGCGGCCGGCCAGGCGCTCGATCAGCAGCTCGTTGTCGACTTCCAGCTGCACCGCCGCGTCGAACGGCTGGCCAAGGCGCTCCAGCAGCCCGTCCAGCGCAGCGGCCTGGGCCAGGTTGCGCGGATAGCCGTCGAGGATGAAGCCGCCGCGCACGTCGTCGCGCGCCAGGCGCTCCTCCAGCATGCCCAGCAGGATCTCGTCGGACACCAGGTCGCCGCGCGCCATGACCTCCTTCGCCTGCAGCCCCAGCGGGCTGCCCGCGGCCACTTCCGCCCGCAGCAGGTCGCCGGTGGAGATGTGCGGAACGCCCAGGCGTTCCTTCAGGCGCGCGGCCTGCGTTCCCTTGCCCGAACCCGGGGCCCCCAGTAATACCAGTCGCATCGCCTTGCTCCTTGAAGCTGCTTTCGAAATCGTGAACCGGTCGCGACACGGGTGGCGATAAACTGCCCCCTTGGCGCCCGCTGGCGCCAGCTTACCGCATCAATTGCGCCCCTCCCCCACCGCTCTTCGTCGCATCCACGGATCCCATATGCCTTCCGGAACGCTCCTGTACGCCCAGTCGGGCGGCGTCACCGCCGTCATCAACGCCACCGCGTCGGCCGTCATCAGTGAAGCGCGGGCGCGCAAGGTGAAGGTGCTGGCCGGCCGCAACGGGATTCTCGGCGTGCTGCGCGAGGAGCTCATCGACACCACCCGCGAAAGCGCCGCCGCCATCCGCGGCCTGGCCCACACGCCCGGCGGCGCGTTCGGATCCTGCCGCTACAAGCTCGGCACCCTGGAAGACGACCGCGCCCGCTACGAGCGCCTGCTCGACGTGCTGCGCGCCCACGACGTGCGCTGGTTCCTCTACAACGGCGGCAACGACTCGGCCGACACCGCGCTCAAGGTGTCGAAGCTGGCCGGGGAATTCGACTACCCGCTGACCTGCATCGGCGTGCCCAAGACCGTCGACAACGACCTGGCGCTGACCGACTGCTGCCCCGGCTTCGGCTCGGCCGCCAAATACACCGCCGTCTCCGTGCGCGAAGCCGCGCTGGACGTCTCCGCCATGGCCGACACCTCCACAAAGGTCTTCGTTTACGAAACCATGGGCCGCCACGCCGGCTGGCTGGCCGCCGCCGCGGGCCTGGCCGGCAGGAGCCGCGACGACGCACCGCACATCATCCTCTTCCCCGAGCGCGCCTACGACGAAGCGGCGTTCCTGGCCGAAGTCGACCGGGTCGTCGAGCGCGTGGGCTGGTGCCTGGTGGTGGCCAGCGAAGGCATCCGCACCGCCGACGGCGGCTTTGTCGCCGATGCGGGCGGCGCCAGGGACTCGTTCGGCCACACCCAGCTGGGCGGCGTCGCCTCGCACCTGGCCGGCCGGGTCAAGGACACGCTCGGCCACAAGGTGCACTGGGCGCTGCCCGACTACCTGCAGCGCTCGGCGCGGCACATCGCCTCCAGGACCGACCTCGACCACGCCATCGCCGTCGGCCAGGCCGCCGTGCGGCTGGCGCTGGAGGGCAGGAACGCCACCATGCCGGTGATCACGCGCACCTCCGACAGCCCCTACCGCTGGAAGATCGAGCCTGCGCCGCTGAGCCGCATTGCCAACCGGGAGAAGAAGCTGCCCGCGGCGTTCATGCGCAAGGATGGGTTCGGCATCACCGCCGCTGCCCGGCGATATCTGGAGCCGCTGATTCGTGGGGAGGCGTATCCGCCGTATGGGCGGGATGGGGTTCCGGCCTACGTGGCGTTGAAGAATGTGCTCGTGGAGAAACAGTTGGATAGCTGGGACGATTGACCGTCTCCAGAGCAACCATTTTCGTCAACGCAACTCCGGTGGGTTGATCCGCGAGTCGATGTTGTACGGATCATCGGGGGAAACCTGGTTCACCGCTTCGATCCCCTCCGGCGGTAATCCCCCCGCTTTTAGCAGACACCAAAAGTGGAGCTATGCGGCACGAGCCAGTTTCTGCATTGGCGTGATGCCGCCGAGTGCCATGTTCGGGCGCTCGTGATTGTACGACCATAGCCAGCGCGTGGCCTTGTCCTGCACCTGTTC